>NZ_LT629749.1:2695722-3369652 GCF_900105065.1 Friedmanniella luteola | reverse complement strand
GCATCACCCTGTTCGCCGTCGAGACCGGCATGCCGGGCTTCGAGCGGGGTCGCAAGCTGGACAAGGTGGGCCAGCCCGAGTCCGACACCGCCGAGCTGTTCTTCGCCGACGTGCGGCTGGGGCCTGAGCAGGTGCTCGGAGAGGTCGACGGCGGGTTCGTCGCGATGATGGAGCGCCTGGTCACCGAGCGGATCGGGGCCGCGGTCTACAACCTGTCCCACGCCCGGCAGATCCTCGACGAGACGCTGGTCTACGTGCAGGAACGGCAGGCGTTCGGCCAGCCGATCGGCACGTTCCAGGCCAACCGTTTCACCCTGGCCGAGCTGGTCACCACGGCCGACGTCACCCAGGCCTTCGTCGACGCCTGCGTGATGGAGCAGGTGCACGGCCGGCTCACCGCCGTCGACGCCGCCAAGGCGAAGTGGTGGACGGCGCAGGTGCAGAACGACATCCTCGACGCCTGCGTCCAGCTGTGGGGCGGCTACGGCTACATGAACGAGTACCGGGTCACCCGGGCCTGGGCCGACGCCCGGGTGTCGCGGATCTGGGCCGGGTCGAACGAGATCATGAAGGAGCTGATCGGTCGCGACCTCGGGCTGGGCGGCCAGCCCGTGAAGGCCCGGGCCCACTGATGCCCGACGCCGTCATCGTCGCCGCCGGCCGGACGCCCATCGGCCGGGCCGTCAAGGGCTCGCTCGCCTCCGTCCGGCCCGACGACCTCGCCGCCGGGGTGGTGCGGGCCGTGCTCGACCAGGTGCCCGCCCTGGACCCCGGCACCCTCGACGACCTCTACCTCGGCTGCGCGGAGCCGCGCGACGAGCACGGCGGCAACCTCGCCCGCCGGGTCGCCGTGCAGCTCGGTCTGGACGGCGTCCCGGCCGCGACCGTCAACCGGTTCTGCGCCTCGAGCGTGCAGACCGCGCGGATGGCCTTCCACGCGATCAAGGCGGGGGAGGGCGACGCCTTCGTCTCCGGCGGCGTGGAGTGCGTGTCCAGGTACCGCGGCTTCGGCTCGGCCGGCGTCGACGCGCCCGAGACCCACCACCCGGCCTTCGCGACGGCCGAGCAGCGGACCCTCGACTCCGCCCGCGACGGCCGCCCCTGGCACGACCCGCGGCAGGACGGCGAGCTCCCCGACGTCTACATCGCGATGGGCCAGACGGCGGAGAACGTGGCCGGCCTGCGCGGGATCACCCGGCGCGAGCAGGACGAGTTCGGGGTCCGCTCGCAGAACCGGGCCGAGCAGGCGATCGCCGACGGCGTCTTCGACACCGAGATCGTCCCGGTGACGCTGGCCGACGGCACCGTCGTGCGGACCGACGACGGCCCGCGGGCCGGGGTCACCCTGGAAGGCGTCGCGGGCCTCAAGCCGGTCTTCCGTCCCGACGGCACGGTCACCGCGGGGAACTGCTGCCCGCTCAACGACGGGGCCGCGGCGGTGGTGGTCATGAGCAGCACCCGCGCCGCCGAGCTGGGCCTCACCCCGCTGGCCCGGATCGTCGCGACGGGCGTCAGCGCGCTCAGCCCGGAGATCATGGGCCTCGGGCCGGTGGACGCCAGCCGCCGCGCGCTCGCCCGGGCCGGCATGGCGATGTCCGACGTCGACCTCGTCGAGATCAACGAGGCGTTCGCCGTCCAGGTGATCGCCTCCCAGCGCGACCTCGGCATCGACCCCGACCGGCTCAACGTGCACGGCGGCGCCATCGCGCTCGGCCACCCCTTCGGCTCGACCGGGGCGCGGATCATGACCACCCTGCTCAACGCCATGGTCCGCCGGGACGCCCAGCTGGGGCTGGAGACCCTGTGCGTCGGCGGCGGGCAGGGGATGGCGATCATCCTCGAGCGGCTGTCCTGACCGAGCTCCGGCCGTCGGCCGCAGCCTGAGAATCGGCTGTGGTCGGCGGCGCGGGCCGGCGTGCGCCGCCGGGCCCGATACGCTCAGGGGAAGCCCTCACCGTGGCAGGCCCGATCCTGAGCGTGCGCGGGGGGCGCCCAACTCAGCGAGGTGGAACACCATGACCGAGTCAGCGCTGCTGGCCTCCCGTCACCCCAGCGTCGCAGCGATGCTGGTCGACCAGGTCCGGGCCAAGGGCGGCCGGGAAGCCCTGCGGTACCTCGACGGTGACCGGTGGGTCTCCCTGACCTGGCAGCAGACCCAGGACCGGGTGTTCGCGCTGGCGGCCGGACTGCTCGCCCTGGGCGTCGGCCCCGAGGACCGCGTCGCGATCAACAGCGGGACCCGGGTGGAGTGGATCCTCGCCGACCTCGCGGTGATGTGCGCGGGTGGCGCGACCACCACCGTCTACCCCAACACCCAGCACGAGGACGTCAGCTACATCCTGGCCGACTCCGCGTCGAAGGTGGTCTTCGCCGAGGACGAGCTGCAGGTGTCGAAGGTGCTCGACCACCTCGACGAGCTGCCCGAGCTGACGACGATCGTGCAGATCGACGGCTCGCCGGCGCACGAGCGGGTGATCAGCTGGGACGACCTCGCCGAGCGCGGCCGCGCGCACCTCGCCGACCACCCTTCCGCCGTCGACGACGCCATCGCCCCGATCGGGCCGGAGCACCTCGCCACCCTCATCTACACCTCGGGCACCACCGGCCGGCCGAAGGGCGTCCGGCTGGTGCAAGACAACTGGACCTACCTCGGCGCTGCGCTCGAGGAGTTCGACATCATCGAGGCGGACGACCTGCAGTACCTGTGGCTGCCGCTCAGCCACGTCTTCGGCAAGGTGCTCATCGCCGCCCAGCTGCGGCTCGGCTTCGCCACGGCGGTCGACGGCAACATCGAGCGGATCGTCGAGAACCTCGGGGTGGTGCAGCCCACCTTCATGGCCGGCGCCCCGCGCATCTTCGAGAAGGTCCGGGCCAAGGTGATGACCTCGGCCAGCTCCGGCGCCAAGGCGAAGATCTTCGACTGGGCCTTCGCGGTCGGCCGGCGGACCACCCCGGTCCGGCTGGCCGGGAAGAAGCCGACCGGGCTGCTCGCGGTCCAGTACGCGCTGGCCGACCGGCTGGTGTTCAGCAAGATCAAGGCCCGGATGGGCGGCAAGATCAGGTTCTTCGTCTCCGGGTCGGCATCGCTGAACCGGGAGGTGCAGGAGTGGTTCTACGCCGCCGGCCTGCTGATCCTCGAGGGCTACGGGCTCACCGAGACCGGGGCCGCCACCTGCGTCAACAACCCCCGCGCGACGCGCTTCGGCACCGTCGGCCCGCCTCTGCCGGGCACCGAGGTCAAGATCGCGGACGACGGCGAGATCATGATCAAGGGCGCGGCGGTGATGCGCGGCTACCACCACCTCGACGAGGCCACCGCCGAGGTGCTGCACGGCGACTGGTTCGCCACCGGCGACATCGGTGAGCTGGATGATCATGGCTACCTGCGGATCACCGACCGCAAGAAGGACCTGATCAAGACCTCCGGCGGCAAGTACGTCGCGCCGCAGAAGGTGGAGGGCACGCTCAAGGCGGCCTGCCCCTACTTCAGCCAGGTGCTGGTGCACGGCGAGGGCCGCAAGTACATCACCGCGCTGATCACGCTCGACCCCGAGGCGCTCGAGGGCTGGGCGTCCGAGCACGGGGTCGAGCACGGCGACGGCCAGGACCTGGCGCAGCACCCGCAGGTGCGGGAGATGGTCGAGGGCTACGTCGCGACGGCGAACAAGCGGCTCGAGCGGTGGGAGACGATCAAGAAGTTCGAGATCCTGCCCGACGAGCTCAGCGTCGACGGGGGCGAGGTCACGCCCAGCATGAAGATCCGGCGCAAGGCCGTCGAGGGGAAGTACCACGACCTGCTGGAGAGCATGTACGACAAGGTCTGAGCCCGCCCCGGGACCCCCTGGCCCGGGCCGGTCCTCGTGGCCTGAGCCTGTCAAGCCCTTCGACAGGCTCAGGGAGCGGTGGCCGGTCAGGGAGCGGTGGGCCGGACTAGGACCCGCCCGCCTCGGTGAAGATGACCGAGCGCGCCTCGACGGTGCGGTCGGGCACCGTCGTCGGGGCTTCCAGGTGCACCGCCCCGCTGGGCAGCAGACCGGCCGCGCCCCGGCGCTCCATCACCCGCCACTGCGCGGCGACGTCCTCCCCGGCGTGCGCGGGGGGCAGGAGGTGCCAGAAGTCGAAGCCGCCCGACTCCACCAGGGCCGAGCGGCGGAACAGCGTGCAGGCCCCGATCCAGGCGATCTTGTAGGGCAGCCAGCCCTCCCGGGGCACCGGGACGCGCTCGGCCACGTGCACGAGGTTGGCGGCGCCGTGCAGCGAGGCCCGGGCGATCTCGGGGCTGTCGTCGCGCAGCCGCTCGGGCTGCACGGGGCCCTCCCAGGGCTCGAACGGGGTCTGCTGGTGCGGTCGCCGGTCGTCGAGGAAGCTGAGGCCCATCGGCGCGGTGCCGACGAAGCCGCAGCCGAGCCGCTCCAGCGCGTCGGACAGCCGGGCCAGCGTGCCGGGCTCCAGCCACACGTCGTCGTCGAGGAACAGCACCTGCTCGGCGGCGGAGGAGTCCAGCAGGAACTGGCGGTGCTCGGCCAGCCCCCGGCGGGGGAGGTGCTGGACCACCCGCACCTCGCGGCCCTGCGCGCGCAGCACGCGGACCATGGCCTCCACGGCCGGGGCGTGGTGCGCGGAGCCGTCGTCGGACTGGTCGCTGATCGTCACCCGGAAGGGCGGGTCGTCCTGCGCCGCCAGGCCGGCGAGCGTCACGGCGAGCTCGGCCGGCCGGTCGAACGTCGGCACGAGCACGTCGACGACCGGGCGCTGCGGCACGACCGGACGCGACCAGTCGCCCGACCAGCGCCGGGACGGCTCGGGTCCTGAGGTCGACATGCCCAGCCCCTCCCGCGCTGGGGCCCGGCGGCCCCTCCAGGGGGGCGGTACCTCTTCCGCCCGGGCCCAAACCGCCGCGGCGACGGGGGAGCGCGACGCCGGCCGGGTCAGCGGCCGCTGAGCCGGGCGAGCACCGCCGGGTAGTGGCCGTCGACCTCCGCGAAGCGCAACGGCTTCACGCGCTCGACCAGCACCTGCTCGACGTCCGGCTGGTCGGCCAGGATCGCCATCACCTCGTCGAGGAACGCCTCGAGCGGCATGGCGGTCGGGTCCTCGGCGAGCCGGTCCATCAGGCCCGTCTGCACCGCGGGCGGCACCAGCTCGACGACGGCGACGCCGGTCCCGGCCAGCTGGACGCGCAGGCTCTCGGTGAGGGAGTGCACGGCCGCCTTGGTCGCGCTGTAGGTGGGCGTCCCGGGCAGGGGCACGAAGGCCAGGCCGGAGGAGACGGTCATCACCGTGGCCGTCGGCTGCCGGCTGAGCACGGGCACGAAGTGGCTGAGCAGCCGGAGCGGGCCGAGCAGGTTGGTGGCCACGGTCCGCTCGGCGGTGGCCAGGAAGTCGGGTGAGGTCAGGTCCTCGGTCTGCATGATCCCGGCCATGATGACCAGGCCGTCGACCGCCGGGAACCGCCTGGTCACCTCGGCGGCGGCGCTGGCCACCGACGCCGGGTCGGTGACGTCGATCTCGACGGCGGCCAGCCGCGGGTCCTCGGCCACCACGGCGTCGAGCTGGGCGCGCCGCCGGCCCCCGACGACCACGGTGTTGCCCGCGTCGGCGAAGCGCCGGGCGAGGCCGAGGCCGATGCCGGAGGTGGCGCCGGGGATGAACAGGGTGTTGCCGGTGGTGCGCATGCGTCGTCCTTCGGGTCGGGGCGGTGAGCGGCTGCTCGGCACCGACTCTCCGGCGGCCCGCGACGCGGGACAAGGGGAGCGCTCATCCAGGGACCGGCACTCCCTGGTCCGGCGTCGGGATCGGCACCAGACTGGCGGCGTGGACCGGGACGGGCTGGCGGACTTCCTGCGACGTCGGCGCGAGACGTTGCGGCCCGGCGACGTGGGCCTCCCCGAGGGCGCGCGGCGGCGGGCGCCGGGGCTGCGGCGCGAGGAGGTCGCCGGGCTGGCGGGGATGTCGACCGACTACTACGCCCGCCTGGAGCAGCGCCGCGGTCCGCAGCCGTCGGGTCAGCTGCTCGCGGCGCTGGCCCGGGCGCTGCGGCTCACGCTCGACGAGCGCGACCACCTCGTCCGGCTCGCCGGGGAGAACGCGCCCGCGCGGGTGCGCCGCGGCGAGCACGTCAGCCCGGCGCTGCTGAGGGTGCTCGACCGGCTGGAGGACACCCCCGCCCTGGTGCTCTCCGACCTCGCGGACACCCTGGTGCAGAACCGGATGGCCGCGGCCCTGCTGGGCGACCACAGCCGCCACACCGGCCTGGCGCGGAGCGGCTACCACCGCTGGTTCACCGACCCGGACGAACGGCGGCTCTACCCCGAGGCCGACCACGCGCACCAGAGCCGCCTCCAGGCGGCCGGGCTGCGGGCCGCCCTCAGCCGCGGGGGGCCGGACCGGCGGGCCGCCGAGCTGGTGCGCCGGCTGCTGGCGACCAGCCCGGAGTTCGCCGAGGTCTGGGAGCGCCACGAGGTGTCGGTCCGCTTCGACGACCACAAGACGCTGGTGCACCCCGAGCTCGGGGAGCTCGAGCTCGACTGCCAGGCGCTGTTCACCGAGAACCAGGCCCAGGTGCTGCTGGTCCTCACCGCCGCGAACGGGACGCCCACCCACGACAAGCTGCAGCTGCTCTCGGTGATCGGCTCGCAGTCCTTCGCCTGAGCGCGCCCGGGTGCCGGTGCTCAGGTGCGCGGCCGGTGCCCCCTGATGGCCGCGGCCACGGCGGTGGCGTAGGCCTGCTGGCCGCGGGCGTTGGGGTGGAACGTGGCCGGGTCCGGCTGCAGCGGCGTCGTCGACGTGAGCAGCACCCCGTTGAGCCAGCGGGCGCCGGAGCCGCAGACGTTGTGGCTGGTGAAGGCGTCGGCGACGTCGACGAAGGTGGCCCGCACGCCGCGGTGGCGGGCCTGCTCGACCCCGGTCCGCAGGGCGGCGTTCAGGCCGTCGGCCTTCGACCGGATCCAGCGGACGTCCGCGCCGCTCACGTACAGCGGGGCCTGCACCGCCCCGGCCTGCACCGAGCCCACCCGGCAGCCGTAGGTGTCGAAGCCGGTGAGCCCGAACAGCCGGGGGTAGCCCGTCACGTACACCTGCGCCCGCGGCGCCCTGCGCTGGACCTCGACGAGCACCTGAGCCAGGCTCAGCCGGCCGGGCCCGGTCGGGGCGGCGCCGGCCAGCCCGGCGGTCGCCGCGGCGACCCGGCCGTCCAGCAGCTCACGGCACCCGGGACGGCCCGGGACCACGGCCTGGAGCTCGGGGACCGGGGTGTAGGTGCACGCCCCCAGCACCGAGGCGAAGCCGACGTCGTTGCCGCCGACGGTCAGGGTCACCGTCCGGGTGCGCCGGCTGAGCGCGGTGACCTGGGCCGGCACGCCGTCGCCCGGACGCAGGTCGGCGACCACGTCGCCGGTCACCGCCCCCGAGCAGGCGACCGAGCGGATCCTCCGGACGGCGGGGCGCCGGCCCTCGTCGAGCAGCTCTGGGTAGGCCAGCGGCGAGCGGTGGCAGCGGTTGGTGGCGGTGTCGGTGCCGGCCCGGTAGGGGGCCAGACCCTCGCCCGAGGCGAAGGAGTCCCCCAGGGCGACGGCCCTCGGTGGGGCGGCCTGGGCCGGTGCGGCCACCACGGCCGAGCCGGCCAGGGCCAGGGCGACGGTCGCGACGACGGCCCGGAGCGGGCGGGTGCGGCGGGTGGGGTGGGATGCGGGCAGCGGCACAGCAGATCCGTTCGTCAGCGGTGAGGAGCACGGGGCGCGGCGCGCCTCAGCATCCTCGTGGCCGGCGCGTCGCGCAAGAGCGAGCCAGCCGGGCCCGGGCGGTGCTGGGGTCGGGCCGCCCCGGCCGGGTCTGGCAGCATGGCCCGGTGACCCGGCACCGCTACCGCAGCCCGATCCGCTGGGGCGACCTGGACGCGCAGGGGCACGTCAACAACGCCGCCTTCCTCGACCACCTCCAGGAGGCGCGGGTCGACTGGCTGCTGGCCGGCCCGCCCGAGATGGCCCACCTGCTGCAGGCCGGGGTGCTGGTCGTCAGCCACCAGGTGGAGTACCTCGCGCCGGTCGGCTACGGCGAGGAGCCGCTGCTGGTCGAGCTCTGGGCCGACACCGTCGGCGCGAGCCGCTTCACCATCGCCTACGACGTCTGGGACGGCGAGGTGCTGGCCGCGCGTGCCCGCACCGCGGCCACCCCCTTCGACCTGGCCGGCGGCGGGCTGCGGCGGCTGGACCCGGGGGAGCGCGCCGCCCTCCAGGCGGTGCTGGAGCCGCCGGTGCCGCTCCGCCCCCTGACCCGTTCGGCCGTCGTCGAGCCGGCGTCGCACTACCCGCTGCTCGTGCGCTGGTCCGACCTCGACTCCTACGGCCACGTCAACAACGTCAAGTACTTCGACTACGTCCAGGAGGCGCGGATCGTCCTGATGCACGCCACCCTCGACTGGCAGCCGGAGGACGTCTGGGTGGTGGCGCGGCAGGACCTGGAGTATCGCCGGTCGATGGACCTGCAGCCGGAGCCGTACGACGTCGTCACCTCGGTGAGCGCCGTGGGGACCCGCTCGTTCACCCTGGCCGTCGAGATCCGGAACTCGCGCGACGGCGGGCTGCACGCGACCGCCCGCACGGTCGTGGTGGGGGAGCGGCCGCTCACCCCGGCGCAGCGGGCGGCGCTGGCCCGCTGGGCGGCCGTCGGCGTGGCACCGCACCACTAGGGTGGCGATCATGACCACCACCTCGGCGCCGAGCGACCAGACCCGATCCCTGCTGCTGCGTGAGCACGAGGTCGCCGTGGAGCCGGCGCCCGTGCCGGAGCCCGGGCCCCACCAGGTGCTGATCGAGGTCGCCGCCGTCGGCATCTGCGGTTCCGACGTGCACTACTACGAGCACGGCCGGATCGCCGACTTCGTCGTCGAGGCGCCGCTGGTCCTGGGCCACGAGGCGTCCGGCACGATCCGCGCGCTGGGGGCCGAGGTCACCGACCGGACGGTCGGCCAGCGGGTGGCCATGGAGCCGCAGGAGACCTGCGGCCGCTGCACCCAGTGCCTGGCGGGCCGCTACAACCTCTGCCCGCAGGTCCAGTTCTTCGCGACCCCGCCCGTCCACGGAGCCTTCGCCCAGTACGTCGTCCTCGACTCCTCGCGCGCCCACCCCGTGCCGGACGAGATCAGCGACGAGGCCGCGGCGCTGATCGAGCCCCTCTCGGTGGCCGTCTGGGCGGCTCGCAAGGCCCGCATCGAGCCGGGGGACCGGGTGCTCGTCACCGGGGCCGGACCGGTCGGCCTGCTCTGCGCCGACGTGGCCCGGGCCCGGGGTGCGTCCTGGGTGGGGGTCAGCGACACCAACGACACGCGGCTCGAGGTCGCCCGGCAGCGCGGCGCGAACCAGGTGGCCAACGTCGCCTCCGCCCCGCTGGACCAGCAGGTCGAGCCGGTCGACGTCATCCTCGAGTGCAGCGGCGCGACGCCGGCGGTGCAGGCGGCCTTCGGCGTCGCCGCCCCGGCCGCGCGGATCGTGCTGATCGGGATGGGGGCGCCGGACATGCAGCTGCCGGTGGCCACCATCCAGATCAAGGAGCTCGAGGTGACCGGCGTCTTCCGCTACGCCAACTGCTACCCGGCCGCCATCGGGCTCGCGGCCAGCGGTCTCGTCGACCTCGACGGGCTGGTCACCGGCAAGTTCGGGCTGGAGCAGGTGGAGGCGGCGCTGACGGCGTCCCGGACCGACCCGCACAGCTTGAAGCCGGTCGTCTACCCGGGGACCGCCCGCTTCTGAGCGGTTCGTGTGGCGAGTTCGGGGTCGATGTCGACCCCGAACCCACCACACGACCGGTTGCCTACAGCTGCAGGCCGCGGGCCGCGCCGGCGGGGCCGTCCATCCGGTTGACCATCGAGTACGCCGCCCGCTCCAGGTAGCTCCAGAGCTCCTGGGACTGGGCCGGCGTGAGGTGGTCGAGGGAGTCGACCGCGTCCCGCATGTGCCGCAGCCAGCGGTCGCGCATGTCGAGGGTGACCTCGAACGGCATGTGCCGCATCCGCAGCCGGGGGTGGCCGCGCTGCTCGCTGTAGGTGGTCGGGCCGCCCCAGTACTGCTCCAGGAACATCCGGAAGCGGGTCTCGGCCGGGCCGAGGTCGTCCTCGGGGTACAGCGCCCGCAGCGGTGGGTCGCCGGCGACGCCCTCGTAGAAGCGCTTGACGAGGGCCACGAACGTCTCGTGCCCGCCGACGGCGTCGTAGAAGGTCTGCAGGGGCGGTGCTGACTCGGTCATCGCCCCCATCATCCCCCACCGGACCACCCCGACTTCCTGGCCGGCCGGCCCGTGGCCGCGGGCGGGCTGGCAGGATGAGTCGCGCCCACCCGACCTGAGTCGGTCGGGTCCGACACACACGAGGAGATGCCATGGCTACCGTCCGCACCGCAGAGGCCCACTGGGAAGGCTCGCTGATGGAGGGTCAGGGCGAGGTCGAGCTCGTCACCTCCGGCGTCGGCAGCTTCGAGGTCAACTGGGCCTCGCGCGCCAACGAGTCCGACGGCCGCACCAGCCCCGAGGAGCTCATCGCCGCCGCCCACTCCACCTGCTTCTCGATGGCCCTCTCGCACGGCCTCGCGCAGGCCGGGAACGCGCCGACCTCCATCGACACCACCGCCGACGTGACCTTCCAGGCCGGCGAGGGGATCACCGGGATCAAGCTGACGGTCAAGGGCGTCGTCCCCGGCCTCACGCCGCTCCAGTTCGAGGAGGCGGCCCAGGACGCCAAGAAGAACTGCCCGGTCTCGCAGGCGCTCACCGGCACCACCATCACCCTCGAGGCCAGCCTCGTCGAGGCCTGATCCTCCTGTCACCGGGGTCCGCGTCCGCCCCCGGGCCCCGGCCGGCGCCCGAGCCCGTGCCCGCCGCCCGAGCCTGTCGGAGGCCCTTCGACAGGCTCAGGGCGCGGGTCGGGCTCAGGGCGCGGACGGGCTCAGGGCGCGGGTCGGCTCAGGGCGCGGGTCCGGGCTCAGGGCGCAGGGGTGGCCGGCTCCTCGACCACCGGCGGCCGGCCGGCACCGCCCTGGGAGTAGTTGCCCACCCGGAGCACCTCGCCGTTGCGCACGTACCAGACGGTGCCGTCGTCGTCGCGGAGCGAGGTCACCCGCAGCCCGATCGCCTCGACCGTGCCCGAGGCCTTCTCCAGGTCGACCCAGTCGCCGACGCCCAGCTGGTCCTCGATCAGCATGAACACGCCGGAGATCAGGTCCTTGATGATGTTCTGCACCCCGAACGCCACGGCCACGCCGGCCACCGACGCGCCGGCCACCAGCGTCGTGATCTGGTAGCCCAGCTCGGTCAGCACGGTCAGCCCCGTGACGAGGATGACCACGAAGGTCACGAGGCTCTTGGCCAGGCTGCCCAGCGCGCCGATCCGCGCGTCCCGGCGCTGGGGCACCGCGTCCGGCGCCTCGAACAGCACCTGGGCCGCCTTGAACCGGGTGACGGGGGCCCGGCCCACGGACTGCCGGACGGCGCGGTCGACCAGCCGGTGCACCACCACCCGCGCGACCACCGCCACCAGGAGCAGGAACGCGATCCGCAGCGGGACGAAGGCGGCGACCTCGGCCGCGGTGTCGGGGAACCAGGTGGGCATGGCGGCCAGCCTAGGGTCGCGGAACTGTCAGCGGCGGCACCGACAATGCGGTGGTGAGCAACCACACCGTCGGCCAGAGTGGGGCCGTGCCCCCTCCCGCCGCACCCTCGTCCTCGCGGGCCGACGCCGGCGGTCGTGCCCCGGTGCAGGACGGCCCACCCGACTGGCGCCTGCTGCTCGCCGTCACCACGACCGTGCTCGCCTGGGCCTCGGCCTTCGTCGTCATCCGGTTCGTCGGGCCCGTGTTCTCCCCGGGCTCGCTGACGCTGGGCCGGCTGCTGGTGGGCAGCGCCGTGCTGAGCGTGGTGGTGGCCGGGCGGCGCAGGGTCCGGCTGGGCCGGCGGGACTGGGGTCTCGTCGCCCTGATCGGCGTGGCCTGGTTCGGGGTCTACAACGTCGCCCTCAACGCCGGTGAGCAGCACGTGGACGCAGGCACGGCCGCGATGCTGATCCAGGTCGCGCCCATCCTCATCGGCGTGCTGGCCGGGTTGCTGCTGGGAGAGGGCTTCCCGCGGGCGCTCGTGGTCGGCGGCCTGGTCGCGTTCGCCGGCACGCTCCTGATCGGCGTCGCCACCAGCACCGGGGACGCCGACCTCGTCGGCGTGCTGCTCGTGCTGCTCAGCGCCGTCGTCTACGCGGTCGCCATGGTGGCCCAGAAGGTGGTGCTGCGCCGGGTGCCCGGGCTCCAGGTCACCTGGCTGGCCTGCCTGGTGGGCACCGTCGCCACCCTGCCCTTCGGGCCCACGCTGGTGACCGAGGTGCGGCAGGCGCCGACGTCGGCCCTGCTCGGCGTGCTCTACCTCGGCGCGGTCCCCACCGCGCTCGCCTTCTCGACCTGGGCCTACGCCCTCAGCCGCACCAGCGCGGGCCGGCTCGGCGTGACGACCTACGTCGTGCCGCCGATCGCCATCGCCCTCGGCTGGCTGTTCCTGGAGGAGGTGCCGGCCCTGCTCGCCGTCGCGGGCGGCGTGATCTCCCTGGTCGGGGTGTCCCTGGCCCGGCGGCCGACACGTCCTCCCGTTCCCGGGACCGCGGCCTGAGGGCTACCGGGCCTGCCCGGACCAGAGGTCCTGCAGGGGGCCCGCGGCCCCGGCCGGGCCAGCTCCTCGTGCAGGCAGGTGACCGCGATGGCCGGTTGCCGGTCCTCGGCGACCACCAGCCGACGGCGCGGGCACGGACGACGCCACCGGCGTGCAGGCGACCAGGCCCAGCGCGGCCACCAGAGCGACGGCCCTGCGCCGTGCCGGCCCGGTCATCCCCACCCCCGAGCACGAGCATCGTCGCCTCCCCGGGCCCGGGGAACGGACCGGAACTGGTACTTGCGCTCGGCGTCGGGGAGCGCGTCCCGGCAGCGCCCCCTCACGCCGTCCCGGGCGGCTGGTCGGCCCGTCGACCCGGCAGCCGGGCTGCGGCGCTGGCCACGCCGAGCCAGCTGTGCGGGTTGCCGTCCCAGCACCAGCCCAGCTTGGGGCTGCGGCCGGAGATCCAGAGCGCCGGCACCCGCCGGTCGCCGCGCCGGGAGCCCGACAGCATGAAGCAGCGGTTCTTCTCCAGCACGGCGGGGAAGGCGCGGACCAGGGCGATCCCGTCGCCGATGGTCAACGGCGTCCGACCGCGGCCGAGCAGGACGGGCAGCGCCTCCTCGGGCCGCACCCCGCAGAACTCCTCCCCGCGCTCGACGCCGACCAGCGCGCAGAGCCGGGCGGGCGGCGGACCGACCTCCGCGATGGGGCGGTAGCGGGCGAGCCCCTCCTCGCCGTGGTTGCGGTCCAGCACCCCGACGTCGCTCCGTCCGGCCAGCCGCAGGTCGAGCACCTGGCGCTCCGCCGCCGCCAGGTCGTGGGCCAGGTCGCCGCTGGAGGGCACGAGCACGAACGGCACGGCGGACGTCGTCGCCGCCGGCAGGTGCAGGGCGCGCAGAGCGGGACGGAGACGGTCCAGCGCCGCCGCCAGCGCGTCGGCGTCCAGCCGGGCGTCGTCCGCGGCGCCGCTGTCCAGCAGCAGCTGCCGCTGCCGGTCCAGCTCGGCGTCCAGGTCGGTCCCGGCGGGTGCTCCCAGGGTGGCGTGCGGCATCGTGCTCCTCCTCGTGGACGGGTGGGTCAGCGATCAGGTCCGGGTCCGGGCTGGCAGCGGGGGCACCACCAGGTGCGGCGCCGCTCCGGGTCGCCGGTGACCTCGGCGGCGACCTCGACCGGGGTGCGGCAGCGTCGGCAGGGCTGGCCGCTGCGCCCGGCGACCCAGTGGTCCTCGCCGCGGCGGCTGTGCCCGGTGGTCACCTGGTAGGCGCCGGGCACGAGGGCGGAGTGCTTGAGCGCGCGGGCGGCGAGCCGCAGCAGCGCGGGCAGGTCGACCTCGCCGACCGGGGTCCAGGGGCTGTGCCCGCGCAGGAAGCAGAGCTCGTTCACCCAGAGGTTGCCGAGGCCGGCGACGTTGCGCTGGTCGAGCAGGGCGGCGGCCAGCGGGCGGGCCGGGTCGGCGGCCAGCCGGGCCGCGGCCTCGGCGGGGTCCCAGTCGGCGCGGAGCGGGTCCGGTCCGAGGTGGCCGACCACCCCGTGCTCGTCGGTGGTGCGGACCAGCTCGACGACGGGCATGGAGATCCCGTAGGCCGTCGAACCGGCGCGGGTCTCGAGCAGCACCCGGACGTCGGGCAGCAGGTCCCGCGGCAGCCGCCGGCCCGGCCGGGTGACCGTCCAGGAGCCGTCCATCATCAGGTGGGTGTGCAGCGTCAGCCCCGAGTCGAGCCGGGTGAGCAGGTGCTTGCCGTGCGTGTCGATCCCGGTGACGGTGTGCCCGGCCAGGTCGTCGGTGGCGTGGGCCGGCACCCGGAGCTCGCCGCGGACCAGGGGCTGGCCGACGAGGGCCGGCTCCAGCTTCCGGGCGACCTGGTAGACGCTGTCACCTTCAGGCACCGCGCCATTGTCCTCGCCGGGCCAAGGGGCCGCGTGCCCGCTCCACCGGGGCGGCCGTGCCGGGGCCGGCACGCTCTGGCTACGGTGAGCACCCACCGAGCGAAGGAACGCAGCCGTGACCAGCACCACCCCCGCCACCGAGACCGTCGTCGTCGTCGCCGTCTTCACCGCCGCCCCCGGGAAGCTGGACGCCCTGCGCTCCGCCCTCGTCGAGGCCATCCCCGGCGTGCACGCCGAGGCGGGCTGCGAGCTGTACGCGATCCACGACGCCCCCGACGACCAGATCTACATGCTCGAGAAGTGGACCAGCGTCGACCTGCTGGACGCCCACGGCCACGGTCCGGCCGTCGCCCGCCTGCAGGAGCTCACAGCGGGCCTCACCGTCGCCCCGCCGCAGGTCCTGCGGATGACCCCGATCCCCGCCGGCACCGCCGAGCAGGGCCTCCTCTAGCCCGCCCGTGCCCGCCCGCGGCCGGCCTAGTTGGGCGGCACCTGGCGCAGGGACGCCGCGGGCGCCGGTGCCTGCGCGGTGAGCGTGCCCGCGTCGCCCAGCGGCGCGCCGTAGCAGCCGAGCAGCTGCCCGGCCGCGGGCCAGAACCCGTCGTCGACCGCCGGCAGGTACCAGGCGAGCGCCGGGTCGGACCCGTCGACCTCCGCGGACGCCGGCGGGTCGGCCGGCGGCCGGTACGGGTCCGGACCCGCGGGCGTCGGGTCCGCCTGCTCGGCGAGCGCCCCGACCATCCGGCTGACGGCCGCCCGACCCGCCTCCCGGCCGCGGGTGAACTGCGCGTACTGCGGGTCGCGGAGGGCCGCCTCCACCCGGGCGTGCAGCCGCGCGAGGTTGTCCAGACCCGCCCGCAGCCGCAGCCACTGGTGCCGCTGCCACTGGCCGTCCGCGGCGAAGCGGCGGCGCAGCCGGGCCCCCGCCACCGCGCCCCGCAGGGCCAGCGCCGCGATCCGGTCGCGGGGCATGAAGAGGTTGGAGCCACCCTCGTCGGGTCGCTGCCGCACCCACGCCACCCGGCCCTTCGAGGCGGGCAGGAACGTCTGGGCGGTGTCCCGCCAGGTGCGGGCCGTGTCCACCACGGCCGCCAGGAACCCGAGCAGGCCGGCTCCCATCGGGGCCGGCACCCCGTGGGACGCCTGCTGGTCGCTCGGCAGGTAGACGTCCTGGTGCCCGAACCCGCGGGGGTGGGCCCCGAGGTTGATGCCGACGGTCGGCCAGCGCGGCAGCACGCTGTCGAAGAAGTGGATGGGGAAGTTCGAGGTCACCCCGCCGTCGGTGAACCACAGCTCCTGCACCCAGGTGCTGCCCGGTCCGTCGGCCGGCCCGGCGGGGTACCGGAGCCGGGTGCCGGTGTGCCGCAGCGCCCCGCCGAAGTCGTCGCGCACCGCCACCGGCGCCGCCGCCCGGTAGAGGTGCAGGGCCTCGAAGAGGCCGGGGAAGGCCAGGCTGATCCGGACGGCGAAGACCACCGGGAGGTCGGCAGCGGCGGGCAGCGGGTGCAGGTCGCCCAGCAGGGCGCCGGAGTCGAGGTCCCGCCCACCGCGCAGGGGCGGCCCGGCGGTCAGGGCGTCGACGACGTCGGCCGGGAACACCCCGGTGAGCTCGCCGCGCGACACGTAGAGCTGCTCGCCGCCCGGCGGGAGCGGGAAGCGGTAGGGCACCCGGTGGACGAGCTCGCTGGCCATCAGCTCCAGGTTGACCATCCGGTGGTCCGGCTCCGCCCCGGCGCGGTCGAGGGCCGCCGCCAGCGCGGCCGGCCGCTCGCCGGCCGCGGCGTAGCGCGCGTCCCAGAGGTGGCCGAAGCGCAGCACCTCCGAGGTACCGGCCAGCTCCCGCAGGCAGCGGTCCAGCCAGTCGACGAGGTTCAGCGGGACCGTCACCCGAGGCATCCCCATCAGCCGCGCGAAACGGCCGTCCAGGTAGCCGGTGTCGGCCGACCCGTCCGGGCGGGTGCTGCTGCCGGCGACGAGCCCGAAGCGGTGGGTCTTCGCCCGACCCAGCAGGCCCAGCACGCTGACGGCGACGCTGCCCAGCACCAGCAGCGCGCCCGCCAGCCAGGCCAGCACCGAGCGGGCCAGACCCAGCCACCGCCAGGTGTCCGAGGCCAGCGGGAGCCCGACGACCGCGACCAGCCCGACGGCGGCCAGTCCCAGCAGCAGCGCGGTGCTGCGGTTCACGGGGGGCCGCGGCGGAGGGGGCAGGGGCTCGCGCAGCGCGGCGGGCGCGGCCACCCGACGGGGCGGCGTGCGGGAGACCAGGGCCGCGGCCAGGCCGAAGACGGTGAGGGTGAGCCCGAGCAGCCAGCCGGCGGCGACCAGGTAGGCGGTGCCGGGGTCGGGGGCCGGCGGGCCCTCCACCAGCCAGGTGCCGACCGAGAGCAGGGCGGGCAGTCCCAGCAGGAAGACGAGGCAGACCGCCCGGTTGCCGGCGCCGAAGCTGGTGGCGGCCAGCAGGGGCAGGGCCCAGGACCGCCGGCGCATCACCGCCGCGACGAGCCGGAACAGGGGCAGCGCCGCCCGCTTGGGCTTGAAGAGCTGGGCCGTCCGCAGCTCGTCGGGCGCGCCCGGCGGGTCGTCGACCTGGCTCAGCCAGGCGATGACGTCCGCCAGCCCGGCGAACCCACGGCGGACGTGGCCGGCCGCGGCCGCCGACGGGGCCGGCCGGGCCGGGGGTGGGGGCTCGTCGCGCAGGTCGGCGGTCGCGCGGCCCACCTCCGCGGCGGCGGCGAAGGCGGCGGCGATCGCCCCGGCGGAGGCACCGCCCACGTTGCGCAGCCGGAAGTCGCGGGCGATCTCGCAGAGCGCCAGCGGGTAGATCACGCCACTGGTGGTGCCGCCCTTCATCGTCACGTCGATGCTCGTGCGCAGGTAGGCCTGCTGCGCGGGGGTGGCGCTCCCCGACCCGGGACCGACCGCGGCCAGGGCCTCCGCGGGGGAGAGGTGCAGCACGGGGCGGAGCACCGGGTCGGCGTGCAGCGTCGCCGTGTAGGCGGCCGGGTCCCGCAGCCCGGGCCGCACCGGCCCCGTCGCCCACAGCCAGCCCGGCGGCTGCTCCCGGTCGTGGCCGGGCGGCAGCGGGGCCTCGGCGAACGGCTGGTCCGGGTGCCCCTCGTCCAGCAGCCGGCGCAGCTCCGCCAGCGCCGCCGTCCCCGTCATGACCGCCATCGGACCGCTCCCGCCCGACCACCCCCGTGGCCTCCCCCCAGCAGAGCACGTCGACGCCGCCGGGGATACCGGTCGGACCGGCCGTGCTCAGCAGGTGACCGGTCAGCCCTGGGGGGCGACCCGGCCCAGCAGGGCCAAGGTGGCGGCCACGACCGTGTCCCGGCGGTAGGTGAGGGCGTACTCGAACTCCCGCTCGTCGTCCGGGCCGTCGGTGTGCAGGTCCCGGGCCAGCAGGGCGGCGCTGAAGTGCGGGCTCAGCACGGTGACGTCCCACTCGTCGCGCAGCGGGTCGCCGGGGTCGAGCGTGGCGCCCCGCACGCCGGGGGCCGGCTCGGTCGCCAGCCCGTCGCCGAGGGCGCAGACGAAGGCGGTCTCGCGGGCCAGCGCGGCGTAGCGCCGGGCGGTGTCGGGCGTGAACTGCCGGCGGTGCTGGAAGGTGGCCGCCACCACGCACGTCTCACCCAGCCGGCGGGCCTCGCGCTCCAGCTGGATGCTCAGCTGCACCAGCAGCCGCTTGGTCGAGCGGCGCAGGACGGTGCCGGCCGGGAGCAGGTCGAAGGGCGTGACGGCGGGCTCGTCGGCGGCGACCGGCGCCGCGGCGGGCAGCGCCAGCGGGCGGACGTCCACCCCGCCCGGGCCGGTGGGCCGCTCCGTGCCCCGGCCGAACAGCCAGCCCTGGCCGAGCGTCGCCCCGAGCGCCTCCGCGGCCCGCCGGTGCTGCTCGGTCTCGATGCCCTCGGCGAGCAGCAGGGCGCCGCTCCGCTCCGCGTAGGCGTTCACGGCGTTCATGATCTCGGCGACGGCCCGGTCCGGTCGCTGCTGCACCAGCCGGAGGTCCAGCTTGACGACGTCGGGCCGGACCACCTCGAGGAACGCCAGCGACGCCGACTCGGCCCCGACGTCGTCCAGGGCGACGCCCCAGCCCAGCTCGCGGACGCGCTGCACCGTCTTCAGCAGCTCGGCGGGGCGGGCGGTGAGGGCCCGCTCGGTGATCTCGAGCACCAACCGCAGGTCGCCGGGCGCCCGCTCCGCCAGCGCCACGAGGTCGGCCAGCGGGGCCCGTTCCAGCACCTCGGGCTCGACGTTGACGAACAGGGTGAGCGGCGCGACCAGCCCGTGATCGACGCCGCCGCGCACCGCGGCCAGCCGGCAGGCGGCGTCCAGCTCGGCCAGCAGGCCGTGCCGGCGGGCGGCGGCGAAGAGGTGGTCGGGGCGCTCCAGCGGGCCGACGGGCCCCCGGGCCAGCGCCTCGTAGCCGACGAGCCGGCCGGTGGTGAGCTCCACGAGGGGCTGGTACACCGAGCGCACGGCGCCCTCGTCCAGCACCCGCTGCAGGACGGCCAGCGAGGTGGCCGGGTCGTCGGTGCCGAGCAGCGCGGTCATCGGGGTCCTCCAGGACTGGCGACGATCCCGAGGGCTCTCAGCCTAGGCGGTCGCCGTCACCGGCGGCGCCAGCGCGCTCAAGTCCGGCGGTAGGTGGCGCGCCCGGCCCAGAAGGTGGCCACGACGGGGTCCGGCAGGTCCCGCCCGTGCCACGGGTTGTTCCGGGACAGCGAGGCCGAGGCGGCCCCGTCGACGACGGCACGGGCGGCCGGGTCGACCAGCGTCAGGTTGGCCGGCTCCCCGAGGGCCAGCGGCCGGCCCTGCCCGCTCAGCCGGGCGATCCGCGCCGGGACGGTCGACATCCGCGCCGCGACCTCCGCCCAGCCCAGCCGGCCGGGCAGCACCATCGTCTCGAGGACCACCGCGAGCGCCGTCTCCAGCCCCAGCATGCCCGGTGCCGCGTCGGCGAAGGCGTGCTCCTTGTCGTGCCGGGCGTGCGGGGCGTGGTCGGTGGCGACGACGTCGACGGTCCCGTCGGCCAGGGCGTCGCGCAGCGCGACCACGTGCTCGTCGGGGCGCAGCGGCGGGTTCACCTTGTAGGTCGGGTCGTAGCCGGCCAGCTCGTCGGTGGTCAGCAGCAGGTGGTGGGGGGCGACCTCGGCCGTGACGTCGACCCCGCGGGCCTTGGCCCAGCGGAGCACGTCGACGGTCTCGGCCGTCGAGACGTGGCAGACGTGCAGCCGCGAGCGGGTCAGCTGGGCCAGCTGCACGTCGCGGGCGACGACGGTGGACTCGGCGACGGCGGGCCAGCCGGGCAGACCGAGCCGCCCGGACAGCTCGCCCTCGTGGCAGCAGGCGTCCGGGCCGGCCAGCCGCGGGTCCTGCGCGTGCTGGGCGATGACGCCGTCGAAGGCGCGGACGTACTCCAGCGCCCGCCGCATCAGCCGGGCGTCGGTGACGCAGTGGCCGTCGTCGGAGAAGACCCGGACGCCCGCGGCGGAGCGGGCCATCAGCCCCAGCTCGGCCAGCTCGGCCCCGGCGAGGCCCTTGCTGATGGCGCCGACGGGCACGACCTGGGCGTGCCCCTCGCGCCGGCCGAGGGCGGCGACGTGCTCGGCCGCCTCGGCGGTGTCGGTGACCGGGTTGGTGTTCGCCATGGCCAGCACCGCGGTGAAGCCGCCGCGGGCCGCGGCGTCGGTGCCGGTGGCGACGGTCTCCGCGTCCTCGCGGCCCGGCTCGCGCAGGTGCGTGTGCAGGTCGACGAGGCCCGGCAGCGCGACCAGGCCGTCGGCGTCCACCCGCTCGGCGTCCGGGCCGGCGGTGGCGGGGTCGGCGAACCGGCCGTCACGCAGCAGCAGGTCGGCGCGGCCGGCACCGAGCAGGTCGGCGCCGGTGACCAGCACGTCGGGCATCAGAGGTCTCCTCGAGGGGTCGCCGGGGCGTCCTCGCCGCCCAGCAGCTGGTACAGCACGCTCATCCGGACGGCGACACCGGCCGCCACCTGGTCCAGGACCAGGGAGCTGGCCGCGTCCGCCGCGTCGGCGGAGATCTCCAGCCCGCGGTTCATCGGCCCCGGGTGGCAGATCGCCGAGCCCGGCCTCATGGTGGCGAGCCGCGCCCGGGTGAGGCCGTAGCCGACGGTGTACTCGCGCGGGGTGGGGAAGTAGCCGCCCGACATCCGCTCCCGCTGCACGCGCAGCATCATCACCGCGTCCGCCTCGGGCAGGACGGCGTCGAAGTCGGTGCTGGTGGTGACCGGCCAGCTCTCCACGCCGGACGGCATCAGCGTCGGCGGCGCGACCAGGGTGACGTCCGCGCCGAGGGTCTGCAGCAGCAGCACGTTGCTGCGCGCCACCCGGGAGTGGGTGACGTCGCCCGCGATGACGACGTGCTTGCCGGCGAAGGTGTCCAGCCCGGGCTCGGTGCTGCGGAAGTGCCGGCGCAGCGTGAACGCGTCCAGCAGGGCCTGCGTGGGGTGCTCGTGGGTGCCGTCACCGGCGTTGACGACGTGCGCGTCGACCCACTGAGCGGCCTGGCCCGGCGCCCCGGACGCGCCGTGCCGGATCACCAGGGCGTCGACGCCCAGGGCGGCGACGGTGAGCACGGTGTCGCGGAGCGACTCGCCCTTGGAGGCGGACGACCCCTTGGCGCTGATGTTGATCACGTCGGCGGAGAGCCACTTGCCGGCCAGCTCGAAGGAGGAGCGGGTACGGGTGGAGTCCTCGAAGAAGAGGTTGACGACGGTCCGGCCGCGCAGCGCCGGCAGCTTCTTCACCGGCCGGGCCTGCACCTGGGCCATCTCCTCGGCCAGGTCCAGCACGTCGGTCGTCTCGGCCAGGCTCAGGTCGGCGGCGGACAGCAGGTGCCGCATCAGCGGGTCCCCTCGTCGTCGGGCGTGCTGAGGTGGGCGCCGGCACCGTCGGCCCCGCCGTCGGTGCCGGGGGAGATGGTGACCTCGTTGACGCCGTCGGTCTCCTCGAGACGGACGCTGACGCGCTCGTCGGCCCGGGTGGGCAGGTTCTTGCCCACGTGGTCGGCGCGGATCGGCAGCTCGCGGTGGCCGCGGTCCACCAGCACCGCGAGCCGGACGGCCCGCGGGCGGCCGAGGTCGCCCAGCGCGTCGAGGGCGGCCCGGACGGTCCGGCCCGAGAAGAGCACGTCGTCGACCAGCACGACGACGGCGTCGTCGACGCTGACCGGCAGCCGGCTGCGGCCGACCGCGCGGGTGGGGTGACGGCGCAGGTCGTCGCGGTAGAGGGTGATGTCGAGGGCGCCGACGGGGATGGCCACGCCCTCGACGTCGGCCATCGCCCGGGCCAGCCGCTCGGCCAGCGGGACGCCGCGGGTGGGGATGCCGAGCACGAGCAGGCCCTCGGCGCCACGGTTGGCCTCCAGCACCTGGTGGGCCATCCGGGCGCAGGTCCGGGCGATCTGGTCGGCGTCCAGGACCAGGCGTGACGCGGTCGCAGCGGGCTCAGCCACCGACGTGATCCTCCTCAGGCACCGTGCTCGGGGTCTTCCCGCCCGCAACGACCGCAGGTGTGCTCGGCGGGGCTGGCCCTCCCGCTACGGTAGGAGGGTGAATCAGCTCCTGAGCATGCTAGTGCCTCTGGACACCCTGCCCGGTTGGCCCGAGGCGCCCAGCCCCTCGGTCCTCCAGGTGCTGGGGCTGCTGGTGGGGGCGCCGCTGCTGGTCATCGCCGTCATCGCCGTCCTCTCACGGGTCCACCACGCCGTCAAGGGCAACGTGGGCACGCCCGGCGTGGCCAACCAGCCGATCTGGGTCAACGGCGAGCGGGTCGAGCCGTCCATCCAGAGCCAGGACGCCCGCGACTCGATCGAGGCCGGCCACCGCGCCGTCACCGACCGGGCCGAGCGGGACGCGCGCGAGCAGGACGAGCGCGACGGCCAGGACGAGCAGCTCGGCCAGGCCCGGCGTGCGCAGCGGGACGACGAGGCGACGACGGGTGGCGCCGGTGCCCGCTGGTGAGGTCCTCGACCACGTCGAGAAGCGCCGCCTGCAGCGCGCCGTCGAGGTCGCGGAACAGCTCTCCGGCCTCACCTTCTCCGTCTACGTCGGGCCGGGCGAGATCCCGGTGCGCCGGCACGCAGAGCGGTTGCACGCCGCCCTGAGCGACGCCGACGACGCGGTCCTGGTGTTCTGCGACCCGGCCGGCCGGGCCCTGGAGATCGTCACGGGCCGCGACGCCCGGCGCGTGCTGGACGACTTCGACTGCCGGTTGGCCGCGGTGTCGATGCAGACGTCCTTCCTGGCCGGCGACGTCGTCGGCGGACTGGTCAACGGCGTCCAGCAGCTGGGCCAGTCCGCCCGGCACCCGGAGACGCTGCACACCTCCCGCCTCTCCTGAGCCCGCCCGCCGGCCTTCGACAGGCTCAGGCCGCAGGGTCGACGTCGCCTGCGCGTTCCCTCGACCCGCGAGAGCCCCGGTGGTCGCGTCCCCGCGCACTCGCGGGGTGCAGGGCGCCGGCCGTGGGGGCTCCGACCCGCTCCTCGTTCCCTGAGCTCGTCGCAGGGCCGTCGACCGGCCCGGGCCGCGGGGGTCTCAGCCCGGCGTGCGCTGCAGGAAGGCGTGCCAGAGGTGGAGGGTCGCGTAGGAGCGGTAGGGCGACCAGGCGTCGGGGTCGGCCGAGCCCAGGGTGGCGAGCTCGCGGCCGACGATGAGGTCCGAGACCAGCAGCACGTCGGGGGCGTGCCAGACCCGCATCAGCACGTAGTCCGCGGTCCACGGGCCGATGCCCGGGCAGGCCAGCAGCTGGGCGCGGGCCTCGGCGGGGTCGAGGGCGGGATCCAGCACCAGCCGGCCGTCGAGGAGCCGCTCGGCGACCCCGACCAGCGCCCGGCCGCGCGCCCGCGGCATCGGCAGCGTCGTCGGGTCGACCGCGGCGAACTGCGCCGGGGTGGGGAAGAGGCGGTCCAGGCCCGGCCGCCCCGCCGGCAGGGCCGACCCGAGGCGTCCGCTCAGCGCCGCACCGTGCGTCCGGGCCGCGGCCAGCGAGATCTGCTGCCCGATCAGCGTGCGGACCAGCATCTCCGCCGGGTCGAGGACGCCCGGCACCCGCAGCCCCGGGGTGGCCGCGACCAGGCCGGCGAGCGCCGGGTCGCGGGCCAGGTGGGCGTCGACGACGGCCGGCTCGGCCGCGGCGTCGACCAGCTGCTCGACGCGACGGACCGCCTCGGCGTGGTCGCGGGGGTCCGCGTCGACCGCCAGCGCCAGCCGGCCGTCGGCCCAGCGGAGGTCCAGGGTCGCCGGACCGTGCGCCAGGCCGAGCGTCCGGGCGTAGTGCACGGAGCCGTCGGGCGCGACACCGCCGTCCTCCACCCCGGCCACCGCGTGCCGGAGCAGGAAGTCCAGCAGGGCGCCGCCGGCGAAGGGGGCGGGGACCCCGACGGCCACCGCCCGGTACCGGTCCGACGGCGGGTCCTCCGCCGCCGGACCCGCCGTGGTGCTCAGGCGGCCTCGACCTGCTGGCAGGCCAGCGCCCGCACCGTCTCGTCGCGGCGCTCGAGGATGATCCGGCGGACCGACGGCGCGATCTCGGCGTCGGCGAGCCAGCCGTCGAGCCGCTGCAGGAAGGGCTGCTGGTCCGTCGGCCACGGGAACAGGTTGCGCAGCGCGCTCTTGCGCAGCGCGACGCCCTTCGTGGCCCAGACGCCGCGGCTCGCGGAGATGTCCTCGGCGAGCTGCAGGTAGCGCTCGACGTAGGGCGCCAGCACCTCGTCCTGCTGGCGCTGCCAGAAGCCGAGGCAGATCGCGCTCTGCTGCGCGTTGGGGATCGTGTCCTCGTCGACGGCCAGCCGCCAGGCCTCGGCCTTGGCCTCGGCCGTCGGCCGGGCAGCCCGCGCGCCCGCGGCCCGCTCCTGCCCCGTCACCGACCCGTCGGAGCGCTCCTCGGCGGCGATCAGCGCCGCGTCGGCGCGGCCCAGACCGGCCAGCCGGCTGACGACCGCCCAGCGCAGGTCCTGGTCGACCTCCAGCCCGGCCGGGACGCCGCGTCCGTGCAACCAGCCCTCGACCTCGTCGGCGCACTCCGGGTCGCGCGCCGACCCGACGTAGGCCCGGGCCAGCGCCAGCTGGTGGTCCGAGCCGGCCGCGGCGGCCTGCAGCAGGGCGCGGAGGCCCTGCTGCCAGCTCGTCGCCGTCGCCGTGCGGGTCGACAGCGGGGTGTAGCTGCCGACGACGGCGGCCGCCTGGCCGAGCAGGTTGTTGACCACGGTCAGGTCGGACTCGTGCGCCAGCCCGCGGAGCACGAGGTCGAGGTGGGCGGCGCCGGGCAGCTCGGCGTCCCGGGTCGCGTCCCACAGCGCCTGCCAGCCGACGGCCCGGGACAGCGGGTCGGCCAGCCCGGGCAGCGCGGCGAGCGCGGTGCGCGTGGAGTGGGCGTCCAGCCGGACCTTGCTGTAGGTCAGGTCCTCGTCGTTGGTGAGCAGCAGGTCGGGCAGCGGGCGGCCGACCAGCGCGGGGACCTCGGTGAGCTCGCCGGACACCTCGACCTCGACCCGGTCGGAGCGGGTCAGGGTGTCGCCGTCGCGGCGGTAGAGGCCCACGACCACCCGGTGGTCGCGCAGCGTCGGCCAGGACGGGTGGGCGCTCTGCCGGAGGGCGGCGGAGGTGATCCGGCCGTCCTCGGTGCCCAGCTCGAGGGCCAGCAGGTTGACGCCGGGCTGCTCCAGCCACTGCGCCGACCAGGCGCCGAGGTCGCGCCCCGAGGCCTCCTCCAGGGCGCGGAGCAGGTCGTCCAGCGAGGTGTTGCCGAAGGCGTGCTCGGCGAAGTACGTGCGCAGGCCCGCGAGGAAGGTCTCGCGGCCGACGTAGCCCACCAGCTGCACCAGCACCGAGCCGCCCTTGGCGTAGGTGATCTGGTCGAAGTTCGACTCCACGGCCTCGAGGTCGGGGATGTCCGCCGCGACCGGGTGGGTCGAGGGCAGCTGGTCGCCACGGTAGGCGTTGGTCTTGAAGCCGTGCAGGAAGCGCGCCCAGACGGCCGTCTGGTCCGGCGCCAGCTCGCTGACCGCGAAGTTCGACGCCCAGGTGGCGAACGACTCCTTGAGCCACAGGTCGTCCCACCAGCGCATCGTCACCAGGTCGCCGAACCACATGTGCGAGAGCTCGTGCAGGATCGTGTCCTGGCGGCGCGAGCGGGATGCCGCGGTGACGCGGCTGCGGAAGATGTACTCGTCGCGGAAGGTCACGCAGCCGACGTTCTCCATGGCGCCCGCGTTGTACTCGGGCACGAAGACCTGGTCGTACTTGCCGAACGGGTAGGGGAACGCGAAGCGGTCCTCGAACACGTCGAAGCCGTCGGTGGTGATCCGGAAGATCTCGTCGGCGTCGAGGTGCTCGAGCAGGGAGGCGCGGCAGTAGATCGACATCGGCAGCTCACCGGCCACCGCGGCGTAGCTGGAGGACACGCTGACGTAGTCGCCCGCCACCAGCGCCGTCAGGTAGGTGGAGATCGGCGCGGTCTCGCTGAAGCGGTGCCGGTCGAACCCCTCACCCGCCGGCTCCCGCTCCAGGGCGTGCCCGTTGGACACCACCACCCAGGGCGCGGGCGCGACGACGCTGATGGTGAAGCGGGCCTTGAGGTCGGGCTGCTCGAAGCAGCCGTAGACGCGGCGGGCGTCGGAGGACTCGAACTGCGTGTACAGGTAGGTGCGGTCGTCGACCGGGTCGACGAAGCGGTGCAGGCCCTGGCCGCTGCGGCTGTAGCGGCAGACGGCGACCACGGTCAGTTCGTGCTCGCCGGGGGTCACCTCCAGCGGCAGCCGGGACTCCGCGAAGCCGGCCGGGTCCAGCGCGACGCCGTCGAGGGTGGCGCTGCGGACCGACGACGCGATCAGGTCGAGGTGGGTCGAGCCGGTGCCCAGACCGGTGAAGGCGATCGTGGTGGTGGAGACGAACTCGCGCACCGGGTCGGGCAGGCCGGCCCCGGAGAGGTCGACCTCGACCGCGTAGCGGGAGGTGCGCAGCAGGCGGGATCGGGCCTGCGCCTCGGCGCGCGTCAGGTTGTCGGGGAACATGCGTGCGATCTTGTCACGCGCCACCGACGGCACCGCCCGCCCCGGGCGGGCTCGGCTCAGTCCCGGCCGCGGGCCGCGGCGGCGGTCATCAGTCCGGTCCAGCTGCCCGCGGCCCCCAGGTCGTCGTCGAGGCCGAGCGAGTCCAGCACCGCCGCCACCCCGCGCCGGGTGGCGGCGTCCCAGCGCCCGGTCAGCTCCACCGGCTGCGCCCACAGGTAGCGGCAGACCGCCTGCACGACGTCGACTTGGACGCCGGACCGGGGGCTGAACGTGGGGTCGCCGTCGCCGGAGCGCCCGTTGTCCACGTGCACGTGGTTCGCGTGCTGGGCGTCGTAGAGGTAGGTGAGCACGTAGGAGAAGCGGGCGTGCAGGCCGGCCGCCAGCGCCCAGTACCGGCGGCGGGCCTCGTCCAGCCGTGCCCCCTCCAGCGAGCGCCAGCGGTCCTGGCGGCAGGAGACCTCGGACCCGTCGGCCAGCCGCACCCGGGCCAGGTCGAAGGCCCGGCCGGCGTGGTGCCAGGAGTCGCAGGCGGTGCCGCCGTCGGTCCAGCTGCCGTAGGTGCGGAGCTCCTCCGGCGCTGCCGGCAGCACGTCGGCCAGCCCGCCCGCCCAGTCCTCGAGCCGGGTGAAGAAGCCCGTGTCGAAGCGGAAGGCGCTGCGCCGCTGGTCGGGCTCGTAGACCAGCGGCAGCCCGGCCACCGTGCGGTGGGACGCCAGCGCCGACCGGGGCACGCAGGTGGCGCTCGCGCCGCGCTCGGGGACGCCGGCCCCGGGGTCGGGCACCGTGCCGCAGGCCGCCGTCGCGCCGATCGCCAGGGCGGAGCCGAGCCCCGCACCCAGGCCCAGCAGGCGGCGACGGGTCAGCGGCTCGGGCACAGGGCCAGGGTAGGGAGCGGCCCAAGCGCGGAGCGGGTGAGCGCGTCGCTCAGAGACCGAGGAAGGCCCGCACCCGCGTGCCGAGGTCGGCGGCGCCGGCGTCGCTCGGGTGCAGGAGGTCGGCGTAGCGGGGCGGCTGCTGGGCCGACGCCTCCTCGAAGGTGTCGCCCCAGACCCGGCTGAGGTCGCAGAAGCCGACGTCGACGTCGGCGGCCACGGCGGACCAGCGGTCGGTGTAGTCGGTGTACGTCGGGGTGCCGGCGCGGTGCAGCGTCGGGCTCGAGACGGGCGGGAAGCACAGGGCGACGTCCCCGCCGGTGGCCTGCTGCCGGGCGACCAGCCGGCGCAGGTCGGCCTCGACGGCGTCCAGGGGGCGGCCCGCGTTGTAGTCGTTGGCCCCCAGCTCGACCAGCAGCAGGTCCGGGGCCAGGGTGTCGACGAAGGGCAGGCCGAAGAAGCTCTCCCGCGCCGGGTCGTCCGGGCCGAGGAACGTCTCCAGCGACTCCCCGGCCACGGCCAGCCCGTCGACGACGTACGGGGCCGTCCCGGTCGTGGTGCCGAGGGCGACGAGGTGGACCGGGCCGCCGCGGGCCCACACCCGGACGGTGTGGGTGCCGGGGGAACCGAGGTCGACCTCGCTCACCAGGTGGCCGGGGACGCGCCCGCCCCGGGGCTGGACGTCGGGCGCCGGACCGCCGCCGACGACGTTGCGCAGCGCCACCGGCTCGCCGCCGTCGACCGAGACCAGCTGCTGGCTGCGGCCGCCCGGCTGCGCCAGCACCAGCGTGGTGAGGGTGCGGCCCTCGGCCGTGAGCTCCACGTGCGCCCGCGCCCCGTCCGTGCCGCCGTCGGGCAGGGCGGCGCAGGTCCGCCGGAAGAGGCCGGCGGCCACCTTGGTGACGGGACCGTGCACCACGAGCCGCGGGTCCCAGCCCCGGTTCTGCGGCGTGACCGGCCACTGCTGCTGGTTGAGTAGCAGCCAGCCGGTGCCGCCGGCGCCGTAGGTCCGGTCCAGGTCGGCCCGGAGCACGCCGACGAAGCTGTGCAGCGGTTTGGGCGAGGAGCTGCCGGAGCCGAAGGCCACGGAGTCCCCGAGCACCGCGATCCGCCGGGGCCGGCCGGGCGTCGCCGTCCGCAGCCGCTGCTGCCAGGGTGCCGGCTCGGCGGGGGGACCGGCGGTGCAGCCCACCAGCCCGGCGGCGGCCAGCGCCCCGCCCCAGCCGAGCAGTCGGCGCCGGTCCAGGCGCAGCGGGGGAGCGGGCACGGCGACCACCCTAGGCACGAGGAGCACCCGGTGGGGGCGGCGCAGCGCCGACCGGGGCCCGGCACCCGTCTGCCAGACTGCGGGCATGCGCGTACACATCGGCACCGACCACGCCGGCTTCGACCTCAAGAACTACCTGGTCAGCGCCCTCGTGGCCGACGGCCACGACGTGGTCGACCACGGTCCCGACGCCTACGACGCCGAGGACGACTACCCCACCTACTGCATCCCCGCCGCCGAGGGCGCCGTCGCGGAGCCTGGCTCGCTGGGCATCGTCATCGGCGGCTCCGGCAACGGGGAGCAGATCGCCGCCAACAAGGTGGTCGGCTCCCGCGCCGCGCTCGCCTACGACCGCGACACCGCCAGCCTGGCCCGCCAGCACAACGACGCGAACGTCGTCGCCATCGGTGCGCGGATGCACACCGAGGAGGAGGCGCTGGAGCTGGTCCGGCTGTTCCTGGCCACCCCGTTCAGCGGGGACGAGCGGCACGCCCGCCGGATCGCCCTGCTCGCCGACTACGAGCGCACCCGGACGGCCTGAGCCGGCCGTGGACGCCCGGTCGGACCGGTCCTCAGGCGGGGGTGCGGCTGGGCCGCCGCCCGTCGACCCGGGCCATCAGGTCGGCCAGCACCTCCAGCGCCAGCTGCTCGTCCCCCGCGTCGGGACGCGACACGTCCCGAGCCCGCAGCGCACGGTCGAGGGTCACCAGGCCGGAGACACCGTCCCGCCCGAAGTCGCGCGGCCAACCGTCGCGCCACTCGTGCTGGTGTCCGCCATGGGCTCCCCCGCCGTGCGCTCCCGAGGGCCTGGCCCCCGGTGCCACCGCACCACTCATGACCCCCACGCTAGGCGAGCGTGCTGGAGCCCCCGGGGATCGAGACCAACTCGTTACGCCGCGCGTCGCGCCGGACCGGGGCCCGGGGTGGAGCGGTGAGCGCCCTCACGTTCCCCTGCGGCGCGGCCGAGGTCGCCGTGGGGCCCGACGGCACCGTCACCGCGACGCTGCCGGGGGCGGCGCCGACCCTGCTGGTGACCGGCGGCCTGCTGGTGCACGCCGCCGACGGACGCCCGCTGCTGCCCGGGCCGCCGGAGGTCCGGGCCGACGAGGACGAGGTCGAGCTGGCCTGGTCGACCGGGGCGCTCACCCTGGTCGTCCGGCACACCTTCGCCGTGGGCTGGGGGCTGCGGGTGGCCCTGAGCGCCGGCGGGGAGCAGGCCATCGACCTCAGGGACCCGCTGCTCACGTGGCGGACGCCCGACGACCGGCCCGCCTGGGCGCTGGCCGCCGGGGCCGCGGGCAGCTACGCCGTGCTGCCGGCCGACGGCGCCGGCCCGCTGCTCGGCGGGGTGCTGCGCAGCGGTGCCCTGCCCGCCGTCGACCCGGCCGGGCTGCACCTCGGGCCGGTCCGGCTGGCCGCGGGCGCCCGCTACGTCGTCCAGTGGCAGTGGGACCTGCACCCGGGACCGCGTGGCCTGAGCCGCGGCCGCCACCCGCAGGTGCCGCGCCGGCTCGACCTCGCCGTCGACGAGGTGGTGGTCGTCGAGGCGACCGAGGACGAGGCGCTGGTGCTGCCCGACGGGCTGGAGGCCGAGCACGCCCGCGGTCAGGTGGAGCTCAGCGGCGTCCAGCCGGGCCGCTACCCGGTCGAGCTGCGGGCGGCCCGCGGGACGACCGCCTACGAGCTGCGCGTCGGGCCGCCGCTCGAGACCCTGCTGGCGGACCGGGCGCTGGTGGCGCTGGAGCAGCCGCGCACCGCGGCCGGGATCGTCCGGCTGGCCGACGGGGACGCCGCGCTCGCGGTCCAGCGCGCGCTCGCCGCGGCCGTCCTGCCCGACACCGAGCTGGCCGAGGAGGCGCTGGACCTGCACACGGCCAGGCTGCCGGACGGGGACGCCCTGGACCCGCGCACCGTCGGCTACCTGTGCGGTGAGCACACCCGGACCGGCGACCCGGCCCTGCTGGAGCGGGCCGAGCGGGCGGTCCTGGTGGCCGCGTCACCGGAGCCGGGGCTCGGCCTGGCCGCCACGCAGCTCTGCCTGGCCCTGCTGCTGGCCGGCCGGCCGGTGGCCCCGGTGCTGCAGCACCTCGCCGGGCTGGCGGCCGCCGCTGACCGGCGGGCGTCAGCCGCTCCGCTGGTGGCCCAGGCGTCGCTGCTGGAGCTGGAGGTGGTCACCACGGCCCGCCGTGGGCCGGCCGACGGCGCCGCGGGCTCCGTCCGCGTCCGGGAGCGGGTGGCGGCCCTCGGCGGCTGGCTGGGCGCCGGCCTCACCGGGCGGGCGGTCCGGCCCCTGCCCGTCGACCAGCTGGCGCACCTCTGCGCGGTGCTCGCGCTGCTGCCGGAGCCGGCCGCCGCCGTGCACCGCACCCGCTGGGGCTGCACGGCGCACGTGCTGGCCGCGGGCGGTCGGGTGTCGGTCCTGGAGCGGGTGGCCTGGGACGGGGGTCCCGAGGCGGGACCGGCCCTCTCGTGGCTGCTGCTCGGCACCCGGGCCGACTGAGCCCCGTCGGGGCGTGGGGGAGGATGCTCGGCACCGGACAAGACGATCTGCCCCGGCGGTGCCCGCCGTGGGGCGCGGCCGGCCTCCGAAGGGACGAGAGCGATGACGAACCCGCCGAGCACCGGTGCGGGGGCCTCCGCGGGCCTCGCGCTGGTCGCCGAGCTCTGGTACCCCGAGGCGCCCGACCTCGGCGACCCCGCCCTGCTGGCCGCGCTGCGGGCGGTCCGGCCGGGCACCGAGCAGCAGGAGGGCTCGTTGAGCGTCCCGCACCCGCTGGCGGACCCCGAGCTGCCGCCGCTGGTCACCGTCGTGCTGCCCGGCTCACCCCTCGGCCAGGAGGGCAAGACGCTGCCGGACGTCAGCCAGACCTGGGCCTGGGCCGACGCGGAGGCGGCCGTCGCCCCCTGCCGCAGCAGCGTCCTGGTGACCGAGGTGCTGGCCGCCGGCCGCACTGCCGCCGAGCGGGTGACGTCGCTCGGGGAGGTCGTGGCCGTGCTGGTCGCCCACACCGCGCCGCGGGCCCTGCACTGGGCGCGCAGCCAACGGGTCAGCGACCCGGCGACCTTCGGGGCCGGCGACCTGGACGGGGTGATCAACGTCCGGATGGTCGGCGACGCCCGGGACGAGGACGCGCTCGCCATGGACACGCTCGGCCTGCACGTCTTCGACCTGCCCGACGTCCAGTGCCACTTCCGGGACCGGGAGCCCGGCGAGATCGCCGAGCTCCTCTTCGCCACCGCCGTCTACCTGTTCGACACCGGCGACGTGATCGAGGACGGCAACACCATCTCCGGGACCGACGGCGAGGGCCGCTACGTCTGCTACCGCGAGGCCTCGCTGCTGGACCCGGCCCGCCTCGTCCTCGACGTCGACCTCGGCGAGCCCTGGTCCGCCGGCCGACGGGACCGCACCGCCTGAGCCGAGCGCCGCCCAGGGCTGCGCGCGGTTGCGTGACGAGGCAGAGTGGGGCCGTGGACGTCAGCATCCGATCGATCGAGACCGTGGTGCCCGCCACCGTCCTCACCCAGCCCTCCGTCCGCGACCTCTTCGCCGCCCAGCCCGGGCTGTCCCGGCTGCGGCAGCGGATGGTGGGCGTGGTCTTCGACGCGGCGGCCATCGAGACCCGGCACACGGTGCTCACCGAGCTGGCCGGCGACGGGACGGCCGGTGCGGGATTCCTGGACCCGGCCACCGGCGCGCTCCGGCCGCTGCCCACGGGCCGGCGCAACGCCGTCTACCGGGAGGCCGCCGGCGAGCTGTTCGTGGCCGCGGCCAAGCAGGCCCTGGCCGCCGCCCCGGGGCTGCTGCCCGCCGACGTCACGCACGTCGTCACCGTCTCCTGCACCGGCTTCTACGCCCCCGGCCCCGACATCGAGGTGGTCCGCGCGCTGGGCCTCGACCCGGGCGTGCAGCGCTACCACCTCGGCTTCATGGGCTGCTACGGCGCCTTCCCGGCCCTGCGGGCGGCCGCGGACTTCTGCCGCGCCGACCCCGCGGCGGTCGTGCTGGTCGTCGCCGTCGAGCTCTGCACCCTGCACCTGCGCAACCCGGAGGACGCGGACACCGTCCTCAGCTGCTCCCTGTTCGCCGACGGCGGGGCGGCGGCGGTGGTGACGGCGCGGCCCGCCCCGGCCGGCACCCCGCTGCTGGACCTCGACGCCTTCGGCTCGGCCCTGGTGGTGGAGGGCGAGCACGACATGGCCTGGACCATCGGCGACGAGGGCTTCGAGATGGTGCTCAGCGGCCAGGTGCCCCGGCTGGTCGGCGCCCACGTCCGTGACGCCCTCACCCCGCTGCTGGGGCCGGGCGGCGACGGCTACCCCGGCGTCGACCGGTGGGCGGTGCACCCCGGCGGGCGGAGCATCCTCGACCGGGTCGAGGCGGCGCTGGAGCTGGCGCCGGAGCAGCTCGCCCCCTCCCGGGAGGTGCTGCGCCGCTACGGCAACATGTCCAGCGCCACCGTGCTGTTCGTGCTGCGGGCGCTGCTCCAGGAGGCCCCGGCCGGGGCCGGCCGGGTCTGCGCGCTGGCCTTCGGGCCCGGGCTGAGCGTGGAGAGCGCGCTGCTGACCCGGCGGGACGCCGCATGAGCGCCCCCGGGCCGCCGGGTGCGGGGCCGACGGTGAGCGTGGACCTGCGCCGGCGCGACACCGCCGTGCTGGAGCTGATGGACGACCCAGCCTGCGACGAGCAGGCGCTGCGCCGCACCTACGCCCGCTTCCGGACCGTCAACCGGCTGGTCGCCGGTTGGCGGCGCACCTACCGCGCCCTGCTGCGCCCCCGGCTCTCCACGACCCGCACCACGACGCTGCTGGACGTCGGGTTCGGCGGCGGGGACCTCGCGCGGGCGCTGGCGGGCTGGGCGCGCGCCGACGGTCTCCGGCTCCTCGTCGACGCCGTGGACCCCGACCCGCGCGCGCTGGCCTTCGTCCGCGACCAGCCGCCGACCGCCGGGGTCCGCTACCGCGCCGCGGACACGACGGGGCTCGTGGCGGAGGGGGAGCAGTTCGACCTCGTCACCTCCAACCACCTGCTGCACCACCTGGGTCCGGACGTGCTGGCGAGGGTGCTCGACGAGAGCCGCCGGCTGGGGCGGGAGCTGGTCGTGCACAGCGACCTGCGGCGCAGCCGGGCGGCCTACCTGGGCTGGTCCGTCGCCGCCCGGCCGGCGGCCCGCGACTCGTTCCTGCACACCGACGGGCTGCGCTCCATCCGGCGCAGCTACACCCCGGCCGAGCTGGCCGCCGTGGTCCCCGACGGCTGGGTGGTGCAGCCGCAGCTGCCGTTCCGGCTGCTGCTCACCTGGGGCGCGGGTGGCTGAGCTGGCGCGCCCGCTGCTGCGCGCCGCCGGGGCGAGCTACCTGGCGAGCTGCGCGCTGGGCACCGGCGTCGCGACCGGCGTGCTGCGCACCGGCCGGGCCCGCTGGGTGCACCACGCCCTCTACGTCGCCACGTCGACCCTGACGGTGGCCGCCCTCGCCGCCACCGGCCGGGAGCGGGTCCGGGCCGGCTGGTGGTTGCTGCCCGTCGTCGTCCCGCTGGCGGTCGTGCCCTACGCGGGCACCCGCTCCTGGCGGCACGTCGCCGTCGCGGCGTCGGCCGCACCCTTCTACGCGGCCGCACTGGCCGCAGACCGTGAGTGAGCATGGAGTTCCTCGACGTCGTCCGCCGACGCAAGACCACGAACGGGCCGTTCCTGCCCGACCCGGTCCGCCCCGAGCACCAGCAGCTGCTCATGGAGGTGGCCGGCCGGGCGCCGTCGCAGCTGAACAGCCAGCCGTGGCGGTTCGTGATCACCGAGGACCGCGCCGTCGTCGCGCAGGTCGCGTCGATCAGCGGCGAGAGCATGACCGAGGCCATGTCGAACGGCACCTTCTTCGAGCGCTACAAGCGCTACTTCCGCTTCTCGGCCGAGGAGATGGAGTCCCGGCGCGACGGGATGCTGTTCGACAAGCTGCCGGCGCCGCTGCGGCCCTTCACCAAGCAGGTCTTCACCGCGCGCGGGCAGCGGCTGATGAACACCCTGCGGGTGCCGCAGACGCTGGGGGAGGAGAACCGCAAGCTGGTCGCCGGCTCGCCGCTGCTGCTGGGGGTGATGCTCGACCGCGCCGAGTACCGCCCGGGCGAGCTGTCCTCCTTCTACTCGGTGTTCAGCATGGGCGCGGCCCTGGAGAACGTCTGGCTGACCACGGTCGAGCTGGGCATGGGCATCCAGTTCATCTCCTTCCCGATGGAGGTGCCGGGCCAGTGGGCGCGGATCGAGAAGATCTTCGGCGTCCCCGACGAGCTGGAGCTGATGGCGGTCTACCGGCTCGGCTACCTGCCTGCCGAGCAGCGCCGGCCCGCCATCGACTGGTCCAGCCACCAGCGCAAGCTCATCTCCCAGTACGTCTTCCGCGACTCCTGCGCGACCCCCCAGCAGGGCTGGGACGACGTGGGCCGGCCACCCCGCTGAGCCCGGTCGACGGGCGACCGCTCCCGGAGCCTGTCGAAGGGCCGCTAGTCGTCGCCGGCGCGCAGCCGGCGGCGCGCGGACAGCAGCTCCATCTCGGGACGGGCGGCGACGCTGCGCTCGACGGCGTCGAGGACGTCGACGAGGTGGCCCTGCTCGCCCGCCACCGCCACGACGCCGACGACCGCCCGACGGTGCAGCTCGACGTGGTCGACCTCGGCGACGGCCACCTCGAAGCGCCGTCGCAGCTCCGAGAGCAGCGGCCGGACCAGCGACCGCTTCTCCTTGAGCGAGTGCACGTCCCCGAGCAGCAGGTCCAGCTCCAGCGATCCCACCCACATGGCCACGCGCCGATCGTACGAGGCCTACGGTGCCTCCATGGCGCGCTACGCGGTCGACGCGGTGACCCTCCTGCACGTCGTCACCGCCGGGGTGGAGGTGCACGCGGCGCACCAGCTGGTCGCCCCGAACGCGGTGCGCTCCCAGGCCCTGGCCCTGCTGCTGACCGCGGTCCGGAGGGGCGAGCTCGACGAGGAGTCGGCCCTGCGGCGCCACGACCGGGTCACCGAGCTGAAGCTGCGGCTGCTCGGGGACCGGGTCTCGCGGCGGACCGCCTGGCGGATCGCCCGCGAGCAGGGCTGGGACACCCTCGTCGAGGCCGAGCACCTCGCCGTCGCCCGGCTGCAGGCGGACGCGCTGGTCACCGTCGACCCCGCGCTGCGCCGCCGGGCCGAGGGCATCGTGCCGCTGGCCCCGGTCGAAGCCCTGTCCCGCCCGCAGCTGTGAGGAGTCCGGCACGCCCTCACGCGGTGACGGTGTGGTGAGTTCGGGGTCGTCATCCACCCCGAACTCACCACACGATGCGAGGGACGGGCCCCGGCCCCGGCTGGCAGACTCCGGCAGATGGAGCTCCCCGCCGACGGGCACGTGCACAGCGAGTGGTCCTGGGACGCCCTGCAGGGCTCGATGGAGGGCACCTGCCGGCGGGCGGTGGAGCTGGGGCTGCCGGCGGTCACCTTCACCGAGCACGTCGACCTCACCCCGTTCCGGGCCGGCTCCCTGACGGAGTCCTTCGCCCCGCTGGTGGCCGACGGGGTGCTGACCGCGCCCCGGCTGGACGTCGCCGGCTACCTCGCCTCGGTCGAGCGCTGCCGGGACCGGTTCCCGGACCTGCGGGTCCGCACCGGGATGGAGGTCGGCCAGCCCCACCGGCACGCCGCCGAGCTCGCCGGGCTGCTGGCCGAGGGGGCCGTCGACCGCGTCCTCGGCTCGTTGCACTGCCTGCCCGACGGCGACGTCTCCGCCGAGCCGTTCACCCTGATGGTGGACCGCCTCGCCGGTGACGTGTTCCGGGAGTACCTGGCCGAGATCCCACGGATGGTGGCCGGTTCGGAGGCCTTCGAGGTGCTCGCGCACCTCGACTACCCGGTCCGCTCCTGGCCGCAGGACGGCCCGCCCTTCGACCCCCGCGACTTCGAGGACGAGCTCCGGCAGGCCCTCCGCGCGGTCGCCGCGGGCGGTCGGGCCCTGGAGATCAACACCACGCTGCCGCTCCACGACACCGTCCTCGGCTGGTGGGTCGACGAGGGCGGGGAGCGGGTGACCTTCGGCAGCGACGCGCACGAGCCCGAGAAGGTGGGGTCCGGGCTCGCCGCGGCGGCCGCGCGGGCGCGGGCGCACGGCTTCCGGCCCGACACCCGCCCCGAGGCGCCCTGGTTCCGGACCTGACGCCAGGTCTCCCCGGTGCGGCATTGGTATGAGTCCGGACCATTGACGGCCCGGACGGCCGCCGCCAGACTGAGCGCGTCGTCGCCGCCCCCTTCGAACGGAGCCCGCATGAGCGTCGAGAGCAACCCTCAGCACGCCGACCTGGACGACGACGCCCGGCACCTCGCGGAGCTGGGCTACACCCAGGAGCTGCACCGCGGCATGTCCGCGTTCTCGAACTTCGCCGTCTCGTTCTCCATCATCTCGATCCTGGCCGGCTGCATCACCTCCTACGGCATCGCGCTGCGCTCCGGCGGGCCGTCGACGCTGGTGCTGGGCTGGTTGATCGTCGGCGTGCTCGTGCTGGCCGTCGCGGGCGCCATGGCCGAGGTCTGCTCGCGCTACCCGACCGCCGGCGGCCTCTACTTCTGGGCGGGCCGACTGGCCAAGAAGAACAAGCGCGAGTGGGCCTGGTTCACCGGCTGGTTCAACTTCCTCGGGGAGGTCGCGGTGACCGCGGCCATCGACTTCGGCTGCGCCACCACCTGGATGGCGTTCATGAACCTGGTCTGGGGCGTCGAGGCGACACCGGTCCGGACCTTCGCCCTGTTCGTGGCCATCATCGTCGTGCACGGCCTGCTCAACACCTTCGGCGTCAACCTGGTCAGCCTGCTGTCCAACGTGTCGGCCTGGTGGCACGTGGGCGGCGTGCTGGTGATCGTCGCGGCGCTCTGGGTCCTGCCCGAGAACCACCAGTCGGTGTCCTGGACGCTGACCGGCTTCCACAACGAGACCGGCTGGACGTTCCTGCCCTACGTCTTCCTGATGGGCCTGCTGATGGCCCAGTACACCTACACCGGCTACGACGCCTCGGCCCACGTGGCGGAGGAGACCAAGAACGCCTCGGTGGCCGCACCCCGGGGCATCGTGACCAGCGTGCTGGTGTCGGTGATCGGCGGGTTCATCCTGCTCTACTCGATCACCGCGTCGATCACGGACCGCAGCGAGGAGGGTCTGGCCAAGCTGTCGGAGTCCGCGACCGGCCTGCCGCCCGCGCAGATCTTCCTCGACTCGCTGGACAACCCGACGGTCGCGAAGTTCCTGCTGTTCATCGTCTGCGTCGCCCAGTTCTTCTGCGGGATGGCCTCGGTGACGGCGAACTCCCGGATGTCCTACGCGTTCTCCCGCGACCACGCCCTGCCCGGCTCGCGGATCTGGTCCAAGGTCAACCCCCGCACGGGGACCCCGACCAACTCGATCTGGCTCTGCGTCGCGCTGTCGGTCATCCTGGCCTCCCCGGCCCTGGTCAGCACGACGGCCTACTTCGCCGTCACCTCGATCGCGGTGATCGGCCTCTACATCGCCTACGTGGTCCCCGTGCTGCTGCGCCGGCTCAACCGCGACTTCACCCCCGGCCCCTGGAACCTCGGCCGCTTCAGCGGGCTCGTCGGCTGGGTCGCCGTGGTCTGGGTGGTGGTCATCTGCATCCTCTTCGTGCTGCCGCCGGTGGCGCCGGTCGACGTCAGCACCTTCAACTACGCGCCGGTGGCCGTGCTGGTGGTGCTGGCCTTCGCGACGATCTCGTGGTTCGTCGGCGGCCGGCACACCTTCATGCTCGACGCCAAGGACACGCCGACCAGCCCCGAGGCCGAGAAGGTGCTGGACAGCTGAAGCGTGAGCGCGGAGCAGGGGGCCGGGGCCGGCCTGGCGGCCGTCGTCGTCGGTGCCGTCCGGAGCCGGCACGCGTTCGAGGACTGCGTCGAGCGGCTGGCGACGGCGATCCGGCTGGGCGTCTACCCGCACGGGACGGCGCTGCCGCCGGAGCGGGAGCTGGCCGTCGCCCTGGGCGTCTCCCGGGCCACCCTGCGGGAGGCGATCGCCGGGCTGCGGGCCGCCGGGATGGTCACGACCACCCGCGGCCGCGGCGGCGGGACCGTCGTGCTGCACGAGCCGGCGACGCCGGGGGCGGGGGGCCGCGCCCGGCTCCGGGGCCGCCGCGACGAGCTGCTGGACGACCTGGTCTTCCGCCGGGTGGTGGAGCCGGGGGCGGTGCAGGTGGCGGCCGGCCGGACGCTGAGCGGATCGGAGCGGGCGCTGGTCGTCGGCTCGCTGGCCGAGGTGGCCCGGGCGAGCGACCCGGCCGAGCACCGGCAGGCGGACTCCCGGCTGCACCTGGCCCTGGCCACGGTGGCCGGCTCGCCGCGGCTGGTCGAGGCGGTCACCGCGGTGCAGGCCGGGCTGCACGACATGCTCGTCGCGATCCCGGTGCTCCGGGTCAACATCGAGCACTCGAGCGCCCAGCACGCGGCCATCGTGGCGGCGGTGCTCGAGGGTGACGGCGTGCGGGCGCGGCGGGAGATGGAACGGCACTGCGACGACACGGCCGCGCTGCTGCGCGGACTGCTGGACTGACCGGCGACGCGGGACGAGGACGAGGGCGGGGACATGGAGAAGGGGACGGCGGACATGAGCCAGCTGAGGAACGACCGGCACCTGAGCGTGCACGACCTCCGGCGACGCATCGCGGAGGGCGACCTGGACACGGTGCTGGTGGCGTTCACCGACATGCAGGGCCGGCTGCAGGGCAAGCGGATGCACGCCGCCTACTTCGTCGACCACGTGCTCGGCGCCGGCACCGAGGGCTGCAACTACCTGCTCAGCGTGGACATCGACATGAACACCGTCGACGGCTACGCCATGGCCAGCTGGGAGTCCGGCTACGGCGACATGGAGTTCGCCCTCGACCTCGACACGATCCGGCTGCTGCCGCACCTGCCCGGGACGGCGATGGTGCAGTGCGACCTGGTGACCCTCGACCACGGACCGGTGCCGCAGTCCCCGCGGACCATCCTGACCACCCAGCTGGCCCGGGCCGCCGAGCTCGGCTACGTCGCGCTGGCCGGGACCGAGCTCGAGTTCATCGCGTTCAAGACGCCGTACGAGGAGGCCTGGAGCTCCGGCTACCGCGACCTCGTCCCGCTCAACCAGTACAACGTCGACTACTCGGTGCTGGGCACCTCCCGGGCCGAGCCGCTGCTGCGGGCCATCCGCAACCACATGTACACGGCCGGGATGGACGTCGAGTCCGCCAAGGGGGAGTGCAACCTCGGCCAGCACGAGATCGGCTTCCTCTACGCCGACGCCCTCACCACCGCCGACAACCACGCGGTCTACAAGACGGCCGCCAAGGAGATCGCCGCCCAGCAGGGGATGTCGCTGACCTTCATGGCCAAGTACGACCAGCGGGAGGGCAACTCCTGCCACATCCACCTGTCGCTGCGCGGTGCGGACGGCGAGACGGTGTTCTGGGAGGACGGCGCGCGGAGCGAGCTGTACGACCACTTCCTCGCCGGCCTGCTGGCCACCATGGCCGACTTCACCCTGCTGTACGCGCCGAACGTCAACTCCTACAAACGGTTCGCCGCCGGCTCCTTCGCCCCGACGACGATCGCCTGGGGCCAGGACAACCGGACCTGCGCCCTGCGCGTGGTGGGCGCGGGGAAGGGCGCCCGGGTGGAGAACCGGGTGCCCGGCGGTGACGTCAACCCCTACCTGGCGCTGGCCGCCATGATCGCCGGCGGCCTGCACGGCATCGAGCACCGGCTGGAGCTGCCGCCGGAGCTGACCGGCAACGCCTACACGTCGGGTCTTCCGACGGTGCCGCGTACGCTGCTCCAGGCCCGGGACGCCTTCGCCGGCTCCGCGGTCGCCCGCCAGGTCTTCGGCGACGAGGTCGTCGACCACTACACGAACATGGCCGACGTCGAGCTCGCCGCCTTCGACGCCGCCGTCACCGACTGGGAGCTGCGCCGCGGCTTCGAGAGGATGTGAACCCGATCGTCGAGACGAGTGCCGCCCCACGCGCGGCAGCGAGCAGCTTCACGCTGGTCGACCCCGCCACCGAGCAGCGCATCACCGAGGTCGCGATGGCCGACCTGGCCCGGACCGACGCGGTGATCGAGGCCGCGGCGGCCGCCGCTCCCGCCTGGGCCGCCGTCGCGCCGGGGGAGCGGGCCCGGCTGCTGCGCCGCTTCGCGGCCGTCGTCGACGACCACGTCGAGGAGCTCGCCCGCCTGGAGGTCCGCAACGCCGGCCACACCATCGGGAACGCGCGGTGGGAGGCCGCCAACGTCCGCGACGTCCTCAACTACTACTCCGCCACCCCGGAGCGGCTGTTCGGCCGGCAGATCCCGGTACCCGGCGGCATCGACCTCACGTTCCACGAGCCGCTCGGCGTCGTGGGCATCATCGTGCCCTGGAACTTCCCGATGCCCATCGCCGCCTGGGGGTTCGCGCCCGCGCTGGCCGCGGGCAACACCGTCGTGCTCAAGCCGGCGGAGTACACGCCGCTGACCGCGCTCCGGCTCGCGGAGCTGGGCCTCGAGGCGGGGCTGCCCGAGGGCGTCCTCACCGTCCTGCCGGGGGCGGGTCCGGTGGTGGGTCAGCGCTTCGTCAGCCACCCGCTGGTCCGCAAGGTCTGCTTCACCGGCTCCACCGCCGTCGGCAAGCAGGTGCTGGCGGGGTGCGCCGAGCAGGTCAAGCGCTGCACGCTGGAGCTCGGCGGCAAGAGCGCCAACATCGTCTTCGCCGACGCCGACCTCGCCCAGGCCGCCGCCGCGGCCCCGGGTGCGGTGTTCGACAACGCCGGCCAGGACTGCTGCGCGCGGTCCCGCATCCTGGTCCAGGCCTCGGTGCACGCGGAGTTCCTCGACCGGCTGCAGAGCGCCGTCGAGGCCTTCGTCGTCACCGACCCGTCCGACGAGGCGGCCGAGATGGGCCCGCTGGTCTCGGCCCGGCAGCGGGACCGCGTGCAGGGCTACCTCGACGAGGTGGACGTCGCCTTCGCCGGCTCCGCGCCGTCGGGGCCCGGCTTCTGGGTGCCGCCGTCGGTGGTGCTGGCCACCGGCCCCGGGCAGCGGATCTGGCGCGAGGAGGTGTTCGGCCCCGTCGTCGCCGTGCTGCCGTTCGCCGACGAGGCGGAGGCCGTCGCACTGGCCAACGACTCCGAGTACGGGCTCTCCGGCTCGATCTACACCGCCGACCTCGGCCGGGCCCTGCGGGTGTCCCGGGCCGTCCAGGCCGGCAACCTCAGCGTCAACTCCCACTCCTCGGTCCGCTACTGGACGCCGTTCGGCGGCTTCAAGCAGTCCGGCCTCGGCCGCGAGCTGGGGCCCGACGCCCCGCACGGCTTCACCGAGGAGAAGAACGTCTTCCTCAGCGACGGATGACGACGACCATGATCACGCGGGCCCGACCATGATCACCGATCATGGTCGGCCGCGCACCCCCACGACGCACGACGAAGGAGCACGAGCATGACCGGACGGGTCCAGGACCGGGTGGCGGTGGTGACGGGCGGTTGCTCGGGCATCGGCCTGGCCAGCGTGCAGCGCTTGGCTGCCGAGGGAGCCCGGGTGGTGATCGGCGACCTCGACGACCGCCGCGGGCCCGACGTCGCGGCGTCCGTCGACGGCCTCTACCTGCGCACCGACGTGACGAGCGCGGAGGACGTCGACGCCCTGTTCGCCGCCGCCGCGGACACCTACGGCTCGGTGGACATCGCCTTCAACAACGCCGGCATCTCCCCGCCCGAGGACGCCTCGATCCTCGACACAGACCTCGACGCGTGGCGCCGGGTCCAGGAGGTCAACCTCACGAGCGTCTACCTGTGCTGCAAGGCGGCCCTGCCGCACATGCTGGCCCAGGGGCGCGGCTCGATCATCAACACGGCGTCCTTCGTCGCCGTGATGGGGGCGGCCACCTCGCAGATCTCCTACTCCGCCTCCAAGGGCGGCGTGCTGTCGATGAGCCGCGAGCTGGGCGTGCAGTTCGCCCGGCAGGGCGTCCGGGTGAACGCGCTGTGCCCGGGACCGGTGAACACGCCGCTGCTGCAGGAGCTGTTCGCCTCGGACCCCGAGCGGGCGGCCCGCCGCCTGGTGCACGTGCCGCTGGGTCGGTTCGCCGAGCCGGTCGAGATCGCCAACGCCGTGCTGTTCCTGGCCTCCGACGAGTCCAGCTTCATGACCGCCAACACCTTCCTGGTGGACGGCGGGATCAGCGGCGCCTACGTGACGCCGCTGTGAGCACCACCGCCCAGGCCGGGCTCCCGCCGGTGATCGGGCTGAGCTCCTACCGGGTCCAGGCCGACTGGGGCGTCTGGCACGCCCAGGCCGACCTGCTCAACTCCCTCTACGCCCGCTCCGTCGAGGCCGCGGGCGCCGTCGCGGTGCTGCTCCCGCAGCACGGGGACCGCGCGGCGGGGGTGGTCGAGCGGCTGGACGGGCTGATCATCAGCGGCGGCTCGGACGTCGACCCGGCCCGCTACGGCGCGGACCGGCACCCGCAGACGCAGGCCGCGCGGCCGGAGCGGGACGCCTGGGAGCTGGCCCTGCTGGACCGCGCGGCCGCGCTCGGCACGCCGGTCCTCGGCATCTGCCGGGGGCTGCAGGTGATGGCCGTGCACGCGGGCGGGACGTTGGAGCAGCACCTGCCGGACGTCGTCGGGCACGACCAGCACTCGCCGGGCGGCGACGCCTACGGCTGGGTCCCGGTGGTGACGGCCGCGCGGTCGACGGTCCGCGCCCTGGTGGGGGCCGAGCTGCAGGTCAACTGCCACCACCACCAGTCCGTCGTGGCGCACCCGGGCCTGGTGGCCACGGCGCACGCCGCCGACGGCACCGTCGAGGCGCTGGAGGACCCGGAGCGGCCCTTCTGGTTGGGCGTCCAGTGGCACCCCGAGCACGGCGACGACCACGGCCTGTTCCGCGGCCTGGCCCAGGCCGCTCTCCGTCACCGCGAGGGCTGACCCTGCGCCCGAGCTCGTCGGAGGCCCGCCGACGCTGAGCCGGCGGCCCCTCCTCACGCCACCGGTGTGCCGCCCCGGAGCCGCAGGTGCGGGTCGTCGACGCCGAAGGTGCGCACGGGGCCCGGTCCGCTGGTGCGGGTCTCGAAGCGGACCGTGACGCGGCCCAGGCCGGAGCCCCAGACCCAGCCCGGCCCGTGCTCGTCGTGCTCGACGTCGGCGCCCGGGGTCCAGCCCGACCGTCGTGGCGGCTCGGGGTGCTCGACCGGAGCGGCTCCGGCGAGCCCGGCCGGGTCGGCGGCGGCGCCGGCGGCCGCGACCTCGGCCTCGGCGAACAGGTCCTCCTGCAGCACGTCGGTCAGCCCGGCGACGCCGACCCCCAGCAGCCGGACGCCGTCGGTCACGTCCACGCCCGCCAGCAGCGACTGCGCCACCGACGCGATCACGTCGGCGCGGTCGGTGGCGCTGAGCACGGTGCGGGAGCGGGTGATCGTCGAGAAGTCGTGCCGGCGCAGCTTGAGGGTGACCGTGCGGGCGAACAGGCCGGCGGCCGTCAGCCGGCGGGCGACCTGGCGGGCGTCGCGCTGCAGGATCGCGGTGAGCTCGGCGACGTCGGTGAGGTCGCGCTCGAAGGTGTCCTCGGTGGAGATGGACTTGGCCTCCCGCTCGGCCTCCACCGGGCGGTCGTCGCGGGCGTGCGCCAGCGCGACCAGGGCGGTGGCGGCGTTGCGGCCCAGCACCTGCGCCAGCTCGTCGACGTCGACGGCCTGCAGGTCGCCCACCCGGTGCAGCCCGACCCGTTGGAGCTTGTCCACCGTCACGGGCCCGACGCCGGGGATGACGCCGACGGCCATCGGCGCGAGCAGGGCGACCTCGGTGCCCGGCTCGACGATCCAGCTGCCGTCGGGCTTGGCCAGCTCGCTCGCGATCTTGGCCATGAACTTCGAGGTGCCCACCCCCACCGAGGCGGTGAGCCCGTCGGTGGCCTCGCTGATCGAGGCCCGCAGCGCGTCCACCAGCCGCTGCAGGGTGGCGGTGTCGTAGTCGGGCACCGACTCGGCGGTCCGCAGGTCGACGAAGGCCTCGTCCAGGCTCAGCGGCTCGACCAGCGGGGACAGCGCGCGCAGCCGGTCCATCACCCGGCCGCTCGCCTCCCGGTAGGCGTCGAAGCGGCCGCCGAGGAAGGCCGCGTGCGGGCAGCGGCGGCGAGCCTCCCCACCGGGCATCGCCGACCTCACCCCGAACACCCGGGCCTCGTAGGAGGCGGTGGCGACCACGCCGCGCGCCCCCACCCCGCCGACGACCACCGGCTTGCCCCGCAGCGAGGGCTTGTCGCGCTGCTCGACCGAGGCGAAGAACGCGTCGAGGTCGAGGTGCAGCACGGAGGCCTCGGGTCGCACGGGGCCATTCTGCCGTCCCCGGGGCGCCTGGCCCGCCGATCCCCGGTGGCGACGTCGCGCCGCGGCCGGGGAGGATGGGCGCGACATGGACCAGACCGCGCACCTCCTCGCCGCCTACGACGACCAGCTGCGCACCGACGCGGAGACGACGGGGGCGCTGGCTGTGCGGGTCCTCGGCCCGCTGCACCTGGCCACCTTCGCCGGCGGCCGCGGCTTCGTGACCTACCGCGACCTGGGCGGCGCGGGCCCCACGACGATCGGCGCGCTGGTCGCGGAGGCGCTCGACCACCTCGTCCGGGACCCCGCCGTCACCCGGGTGGAGTGGAAGACCCGCGGTCATGACCAGGCGCCGGGACTGCACGACGCCCTGCTCGAGCACGGGTTCCGGCCGGAGGAGCCGGAGTCGATCATGGTGGGCGCGGCCGAGCTGCTCGCCGTCGACGTGACCCTGCCGGTGGGCGCCACGCTGCGCCGGGTCAGCACCGAGGCCGACGTCCGCGCGGCCAGCGCGGTGCAGGACCTGGCGTTCGGGGACCCGGTCTCCGACGAGCGGGCCGGGGACCTGCTGCGCCGGCTGGACCTCGACGACGAGCTGGAGCTCTGGGTGGCGGAGGTGGAGGGCCGGGTCGTGAGCGCCGGCCGGCTGGAGCCGGTGCCGGGCTCGGAGTTCGCCGGGCTGTGGGGCGGGGCGACGCTCGCCGGCTGGCGTGGGCGGGGCCTCTACCGGGCGCTCACCGCCGCCCGGGCCCGGTCCGCGCTCCGGCGGGGGCAGACCCTGCTGCACAGCGACTCGACCGCGTCCTCGCGGCCGATCCTGGAGCGGGCCGGTCTGGTCCGGGTGTCGACGACGACGCCCTACCAGTGGCGCCGCTGACCCGGACCGCCGGACCGGCCCCCTCAGCCGCCCTCGGGCCGGCGGGCCGCGAGCCGGTCGTGCCGCTGCTGGGCGGCCTGCGCGCTGCCCAGCCCGAGGCCCTCGGCGATCTGCACCCAGGTGAGCCCCCGCCCGCGAGCCATCACCAGCAGGCCGAGCTCGGTCTCGTCCAGCTCGGCCCGGACCTGGGGCAGCAGGGTCAGGGCGGCCAGCAGGTCCTCGCCGTCCACCCGCGTCTCGCCCTCGAGGTGGCCGACGGTGCCGGCGGCCAGCAGCTCGACCAGGCGGACCGCCTCCTGGGGCAGCAGGGTCGCCGAACCGGCCTGCCGGGCGCGGGCGCCGTCGGTGGCGGCGTGCCGTTCGGCCAGCCGGAAGAGGGCGGCCGGGGCGCGTCGGCGGCGGCGGTCCTCGGCGGTCGGGGCGGTCCGGGGGTCGGTCATGCCGACAGCCTCGCGTTTCAACACATCGTTGTCAACGAATTATTGAGGCTCGCGAGCTCGGGCCGCCGGGCGGGCCGACCAGTGCGCTGCTGGTACGCGGTCCGGCCGGCCGTCCACTGCTACCGTGGCGTCCTCGGGGACCGACACTGGCGCCACGCGCCTGAAGGAGCCCCGGTGACCCCTCGATCCACCTCCCGTCTGGCCGCGCTGGCCCTGGTCACCTCCCTGGTCGGAGGCACCCTGGCGGGCTGCGGCACCCCGCCGTGGGACGAGGGCGAGGAGCAGGCCGCCCCGGCGCCGTCCGCGTCGGCCACCCCCACCGCCAGCCCGAGCCCCAGCCCCACGCGGTCGCTCGCCAACGACCTGGCCAAGGGCTCGGCCAAGCGGACGCTGAACGCCGGAGGGGTGGAGGTGGCGGTCAACTACTACTCCGACGTCCCCCTGGACCAGTGGAGCCCCGAGGCCACCAAGCCGCTGAAGGTCTCCCTCACCGCCTCGTTCCCCGACGGCAGCGAGCAGGACATCTACCTGCGCTCGGTCCAGGCGCGCGTCGACGTCGCCGGGGCGGACGGCCCGTTGCCGGCCGCGGAGTCGATCACCGACCAGGCCGACGTCGACCCCGGGTACCTGGTGACCGAGCCCAGCTCCTACAGCGACGTGCTGACCCTCCCGGCGGTGGACGCGGCCGCGCGCTCGGTGACGCTCAACCTGACCTACGAGCTGCTCGCCCAGAGCGCCCCGAAGTCGAAGCGCTACCTCAAGCAGACGGCCAGCGACACGCTGCGGATCGCGCTCGCGCACGATTAGGACGGGCCGGAGCAAATCCTGAGGTCCATGGTCGATACTTCAACTCATGCGCACGGCCGGGCGGGCGCTGCCGACCTCGTCGGCGTCGCCCGGCCCGTTCACCGCCGGGGTGCGCTGAGGCGGTGCGGCCTAGGGGTTGGTGGGGGCGATGAGTCGGGGCGCTCCCACCAGCCCCTTCCTGTTCCCGGCGCGGCCGGAGCCCGCGGCCCGGCTCAGCCGCGCCGACCGCCGACGGCGGTGAGGACGGCGTTCGCGTCCCGACCCTTCATCCGGGCCATCGACCGCGCGGTGCTGCCGTACTCGATGGTGATGGCCGCACCCGCGTGGTGGGCGTTGAACCAGCCGGTCATCGTCCCGTGGCACGAGCCGTGGCAGTCGAGCCGGCGGGTCTTGATGCCCAGGCCCTTCGAGAGCCGGTTCATCAGCCGCCGGTCCTTCACCCCGTAGCTGTCCACCCCGATCAGCGGCTGGTGCCAGGAGACGACGTAGCGCGGGTCCACCCGGTCCAGGAAGCGCATGGTGACCTTGGTCTCCTGGGCCGAGACGGCCTTCGGCCCGGAGTTCGCGCGCTCGATCCAGCGGTGCGGGAAGTTGCGGTTGAGGTCGACGCCGCCCCGCAGCCAGCGCCGGTCCCGCACCAGCCCGTCGGGGTTCAGCACCGGGACCACCCACAGGTCGACGCCCTTGATCTTCCTGCCCTCCAGCAGCCCGCGGGCGACGTACTGGCCGAAGTTCTCCTCACCGTGCATCGTGGCCAGCACCACGACGACGGGCTTCCCGGGCTGGCCGGCCCGGTACGCGCGGATCGCGCGGCCCTCGGCGGACGTGCCGATCGTCTCGCGGTGGTACCAGGTGCGGGGACCGGTCGCGGCGTCGACGGCGCGGTCGAGGGCCCGGTCCGTCGCCGCGGTCACGGTGCCGCTCGCGCTCAGCCCGGCCTTGCGCTGCAGCGCGCGGACGGCCGCGCGGGTCGAGTCGCCGAAGAAGCCGGTGTTCAGCTCGGCCTTCAGCAGGCCGGCGGCGATGAGCCGGTTCTGCAGCGCCCGGACGGCGCTGCTCCGCTGGCCGTAGCGGGGGGCCGCGGAGGCGGCGGCGACCGCGCTGACCGGTGCCGGGGCGGCCGGGGCCGGTGCAGCGGGAGCGGCGCCCGCCGGACCGGTCGGCAGGCTCACGGCCAGGCCCAGCAGCAGGGCGGTCACGGCCGTGCGGGCACGGCGGACGGGGGCGGGACGGTGCATGGTTTCCTCTCGGCAGGCGCCCCCCGGGCGACGGTGTGCTGGCAGTATCGCCGAACCACGCCCGCTCCGCTGCCCGCGCTGCACGCCAGCGTGCCGCAGGGCCGGCCACGGACCCCGCCGGGACGGCGAGGCGGGGGTGGGGGCCGCAGGTCGGTAGGTTGACCCCGCGGCGCCGGGGTAACTCCCCGGGGGGCGGCGCTGCCCGCGACGCATCGAACGACCACGAGTGCAGAGGTTTTGAGACATGGATATCTGGCCTGGAAGGCCCTACCCGCTGGGTGCGACCTACGACGGCAGCGGCGTGAACTTCGCGATCTTCTCCGAGGCCGCCGACAAGGTCGAGCTCTGCCTGATCGACGAGTCCGGCGCCGAGACGCGCCACGAGCTGGTGGAGGTCGACGGCTACGTCTGGCACGCCTACGTGCCGAACGTGCAGCCGGGCATCCGCTACGGCTACCGCGTGCACGGCCCCTACGACCCCGCCCACGGTCACCGGAGCAACCCGGCGAAGCTGCTGCTCGACCCCTACGCCAAGGCGATCGACGGGCAGATCGACGGCGACGAGTCGCTGTTCAGCTACCGCTTCGACGACCCGGACGCGTTCAACGCCGACGACTCGCTCGGCCACACGATGCTCTCGGTGGTCACGAACCCGTTCTTCGACTGGGGCCACGACCGGCCGCCGCGCCACGAGTACCACGAGAGCGTCATCTACGAGATGCACGTCAAGGGTCTGAGCATGACCCACCCCGACGTGCCCGACGACGTCCGCGGCACCTACGCGGGCATCGGGCACCCGGCGATCATCGAGCACCTGACGTCCCTGGGCGTCACCGCGGTGGAGCTGCTCCCCGTGCACCAGTTCGTCAACGACTCCCACCTGGTGGACCAGGGCCTGTCGAACTACTGGGGCTACAACACGATCGGCTTCCTCGCCCCGCACAACGGCTACGTCAGCTCGCCGGCGACGGGCGCGCAGACCACCGAGTTCAAGGCGATGGTCAAGGCGCTGCACGCGGCCAACATCGAGGTCATCCTCGACGTGGTCTACAACCACACCGCGGAGGGCAACGAGAAGGGCCCGACGATCGCGTTCCGCGGGATCGACAACGTCAACTACTACCGGCTGGTGGACGAGGACAAGAGCCACTACTACGACACCACCGGCACCGGCAACAGCCTGCTGATGCGCAGCCCGCACGTGCTGCAGCTGATCATGGACTCGCTGCGCTACTGGGTCACCGAGATGCACGTCGACGGCTTCCGCTTCGACCTCGCCGCCACGCTGGCCCGGCAGTTCCACGAGGTCGACAAGCTGAGCGCCTTCTTCGACATCATCCAGCAGGACCCGGTGATCTCCCAGGTCAAGCTGATCGCGGAGCCCTGGGACCTGGGCGACGGCGGCTACCAGGTGGGCAACTTCCCGCCGCTGTGGACCGAGTGGAACGGCAAGTACCGCGACACCGTCCGCGACTTCTGGCGCGGGGAGCCGGCCGCCCTGGCCGAGTTCGCGTCCCGGATCACGGGGTCCAGCGACCTGTACAACCACTCCGACCGCCGCCCGACCGCGTCGATCAACTTCGTCGTGGCGCACGACGGCTTCACGCTGCGCGACCTCGTGTCCTACAACGAGAAGCACAACGACGCCAACGGCGAGGGCGGCAACGACGGCGAGAGCCACAACCGCTCCTGGAACTGCGGGGTCGAGGGCGAGACCGACGACCCGGCGATCCAGGCTCTGCGGCTGCGGCAGCAGCGGAACTTCATCACCACGATGATGGTCAGCCAGGGCGTGCCGATGCTCGCGCACGGCGACGAGCTGGGCCGTACCCAGGGCGGCAACAACAACGTGTACGCGCAGGACAACGAGCTCTCCTGGGTCGACTGGGACCTCGACGGCGACCAGAAGGGCCTGCTCGACTTCACCTCGGCCGCCATCGCGCTGCGGAAGGCCCACCCGGTGCTGCGGCGCCGGCGCTTCTTCGGCGGCGACGCCGCCCGTGGCGGGCAGAGCGAGCTGGGCGACATCGAGTGGCTGCGCAACGACGGCAACGCCATGGACGACGGCGACTGGAACTCCGGCTACGCCCAGAGCCTCATGGTGTTCCTCAACGGGGACGCCATCCCGGAGTCCGACGCCATGGGCCGCCGGGTGGTGGACGACCACTTCCTGCTGATGTTCAACGCCTCGGGCGAGGACATCTCGTTCACCGTGCCGCCGGAGCCCTTCGGCAACCACTGGGTGGTCCAGCTCGACACCGGCGACGGCCTCGTCGGACCGATCGTCGACGCGCCGTGGGACGCGGGCACCGAGCACGTCGTCGCGCCGCACTCGATGGTGGTGCTGTCCACCGAGGTGGTGCCTGAGTCCGAGCGCCAGGCGGCCGCCGACCGCGCGACGGCGGCGTCCTCCAGCGTCGCCAAGCGGTCGGAGAACCCGCCGCACGCCATCAAGCCGACCCCGGCCCAGCCCTAGGGGAGGCGCCCGGGCCCGACGACCGCGGTCGGACCGGGGCACCGACGAGCAGACCAGCAGGGCCCGGGCGCTCCGCCCGGGCCCTGCTGGGTCTGACGGCGTCGGGCTCGGACGGCCTCGGGGTCAGAAGGCGTCGCCGGTCCGCCAGGCCATCTCCTGCAGCGTCCAGGTGTTGCCGTCGGGATCGCCGAAGTAGGCGTACCGCACGCCACCGCCGACGTCGACGACCTCGTCGACCGCGACGCCCCGGGCCACCAGCTCCGCGCGCACCCGCTCGATGTCGGCCACCACCAGGTGGAGGGCCTTGACCGTGCCCGGGGGCATCTCCGTGATCGGGCCCAGGCCGGTCCCCACCACGATCGAGCAGGCCGAGCCGGGCGGGGTGAGCTGCACGACCCGCATGCCCGGCGCGGGCTGGACGTCGACGTCGAGGGCGAACCCCAGCTGCTCGGTGTAGAAGGCCTTGGACCGGTCGACGTCGGCGACCGGGACGGGGACGAGCTCCAGCTTCATGTCCATGCGGGCGACCCTAGAGCCCCTCCCCGGTGCGCGGGCGCGCCAGCCCTCAGCCCACGTGCACGTGCGGGCGCCGGCTCCGGTCCCGCTCGGCCTGCCGCAGCACCTCACGGGTGACGGGGGCGATCTCGCCGTTGCCCAGCAGCAGGAACCGCGCGAGGTTGACCAGCGGGTTGCCCTCGGTCCACTCGAAGTAGACGTGCGGGGAGCGGCCCGTCTGGTCCCGGATCTCCAGCAGCAGCGCGGCCAGCGCGTTCGGGACCGTCGAGCTGGTGGCGGTGAGCACCCGGTAGCGGCCGTGCCGGACCTCCCCGTGCACCTCGAGGGTGCTCTCGAAGTCCGACGCGTCGGCCACGGTGATCTCGACGAAGACCACGTCGTCCGCGCTGCCCAGGTCGTTGTCGCGGCTGACCTGGCGCAGCTTCTCGCTGTACTCGGCCCGGTCGCGCCGGTCCGGCTCGTGGGGCACCAGCCGGATGGTGCGGCGGGCGCAGTCGCGGACGAAGCGCTGCGCCGGGGCGTCCAGCACCACCGCGTCCACCCGCAGCTCGAAGGAGCGGCTGAGCCGGGAGACCAGCGAGACGGCGACGATCGCCGCGATGAACACGGCGGCGATCCGGACGCCGTCGGGGCGCTCGACGACGTTGGCGGCCGTCGTGTAGAGGAACACGAGGGCGATCACGGCGAAGGCGACGGTCCGCTTCCGCTGCCGGGCCCGGCGGGCGGCCAGGGTGACGGCGATGGCCGCGGAGGTGATCAGCACCAGCACGCCGGTGGCGTAGGCACCGCCCTGGGCGTCCACGTCGGCGTCGAAGATGACGGTGATGGCGAAGGCGGCGGCGGTGAGGATCAGCACCAGCGGCCGGACCGCGCGGGCCCAGTGCGGGGCCATCCCGTAGCGCGGCAGGTAGCGGGGGATGAGGTTGAGCAGCCCGGCCATGGCCGACGCACCGGCGAACCAGAGGATGGCGATCGTGGAGGCGTCGTAGACGCTGCCCACCACCCCGCCGAGGTAGTCGTGCGCGAGGTAGGCGAGCGCACGGCCGTTGGCCCCGCCGCCCGGCTGGAACTCGGCCGCCGGGATCAGCAGGGTGGTCACGAAGCTGCTGGAGACCAGGAACACGCTCATGGTCAGCGCGGCCGCGGTGAGCAGCCGCTTCGCACCGGCGACCCGGCCGCGCGGGTGCTCCTCGTCGTCGCCCGGGGCGCCCTGGATGTGCGGCATGACGGCGACCCCGGTCTCGAAGCCCGAGAGGCCGAGCGCGAGCTTGGGGAAGACGAGCAGCGCGACGGCGACCACCACCAGCGGGCTGGCGTGCGACGTCGTGAGGGCGGTCTGCCAGTCGGTGACCAGGGACGGCTGGGTGACGACGTGGTAGAGGCCGACGCCGATCACCACCACGTTGAGCGCCAGGTAGACCGCGACGAGGCCGACGGCGATGCCGATCGCCTCCTTGAACCCCTTGAGGAAGACGCCGCCCAGCAGGGCCAGCAGCACCAGCGTCACGGGCACCTCGTGCCCCTCGAGCAGGGCGGAGAGGTGCGGGTTCTCGACGAGGTGGGCCGAGGCGTCGGCCGCCGACAGCGTCATGGTGATGAGGAAGTCCGTCGCCGCGAAGCCCAGCAGCACGAGGACGAACAGCTTGCCGCCCCAGAACGACAGCAGCCGCTCCAGCATGGCGATCGAGCCCTCGCCGTGCGGGCTCTCCTCGGCCACCCGGCGGTAGACCGGCAGCGCGCCCAGCAGGGTCAGGGCGACGAGCACCAGCGTGGCCAGCGGTGACACCGCGCCGGCGGCCAGCGCGGCGATGCCGGGCTGGTAGCCGAGGGTGGAGAAGTAGTCGACACCGGTGAGGCACATGACCCGCCACCAGGAGTGCTTCCGCTCGGTGTCGGCCGGGTGCGCGTGCGGGCCGGGGTGGCCGCGGTGGCGGTCGGCGAGACCCTCCAGCAGCCAGGCGCGGACGGGTCCGCGGGGGGTGGGGGGCGTGGCGGCGGTGGTGGTCCGCGCGGCCGGTGGGGCCGTGGTCGTCATGGTTCTCCTGCGTCGGTGGTGCCTGCTCTCCGACGCTAGGCCGGGCGGCCCGCGCAGCACGGGTCGTCGGCGTCAAGATCGCGTCAAGGTTCCAGGCCGGCGTAGAAGGCCAGGTGTGCGCGGGCCGCGGCCGCCCAGGTGTGGCCCCGGGCGAAGGCCTGCCCACCGGGCAGCGGGCCCGCGTCGAGGGCCTCGCGGAGCGCGGCCGCGATCGTGCCGGGGTCGGAGCCGTAGCGGACGTGCGGCCCGAACACCTCGGTCAGCACGGGCAGCTCGCGGACGACCACGGGCACCCCGGCGGCCAGTCCCTCCATCGCCGCCAGCCCGAACCCCTCCTGGGTGGAGACGAAGCCCAGCGCACCGCAGCCGGCGACCAGGGACGGCAGGGCGTCGTGGTCGACGGGGCCGAGGACCTGGGGCCGGACCCCGAGGGCCTCGGCGCGCTCGTCGAAGGCGGCCCGGTAGCCGCGGTAGTCGAACAGGGTCTCCCCGCCGGCCACCACCAGCTGCAGGTCCGGCTCGTCCCTCCGCAGCAGGGCGACGGCCTCCAGCAGGTCGAGGCTGCCCTTGCGCGGCTCGATGCCCCCGACGGCCAGCACGTAGCGCCCGCCGACCTGCTCCCGCCAGCGCCGTCGGCCGGCGGCGTCGTGGGCGGCGGCGGCGAACCGCTCCGCCTCGACGCCGTTCCCGATCACGGTCGGCCGCAGGCCCCAGCCCTGCTCGACCTCCCGCGCCACCGCGGCGGAGACGCAGACGTGCGCGAAGGGCCGGACGACGGCGCGCTCGTGGCAGGCGGCCAGCTCGGGGGTGGTGAAGTGGTCGAGGTGGTGGATGGTGCGGACGCAGCGGTCGACGGCGTTGGCGCTGATGCAGTCCTGGGCGTGCACGACGTCGTAGCGCCCGCCGGCGGCCCGGTGCTCGTCGAACGCGGCGCGCAGGGTGGCGATGGAGCGGACGATGCGCGCCCCGACCTCCTCGTCCTCGAGGGCCGGGAGGTCGACCACCCGCAGCCGGACGGCCGGGTCGACCGGCCGGAAGAAGGCGGCGTCGCCGCCGCGGCCGAGGGTCCACACGGTGACGTCGACGCCCAGGGCGGCGAGGGCCTCGGCCAGGGCCAGGGTGTGCACGACGCCGCCGCGGGGCCGGGTCGAGTAGGTGAGCAGCGCGACCCTCACGCGGGCACCGGGCCGTCCAGCCGGTAGGCGGAGGGCCGGCGCTCGTCCAGGTGGGAGAGCACGCGCCGGGCCCGGTCCACCTCCGCGTCGACGTCGACGTCGGCGCGGGCCAGCGCGCCCTTCGACCAGGTCCGGGCCAGCACGTCGCCGCCGGGCCCGACGACCTTGGCCTGGCCGAGGAAGCGGAGGTCGCCGAGCACCCCGGTCTGGTTGGCGGAGGCGAGCACCACCTGGTTCTCCGCCGCGCGGGCCGCGTCGTACAGGTCGAAAAGCCGGGACTGCCGGTCCTCGGTGATCCGGGCGGCACGGTCGGTGACGCTGGCCGGCCAGGCGGAGAGGGCGGCCACGACGCGGGCGCCGTCGAGGGCGAGCGTCCGCGTGGACTCGGGGAACGTCTTGTCGTAGTCGACGAGCAGGCCCAGCCGGCCGACCGGGGTGTCGAAGGCGGCGAAGCCGTCGCCGGCCGCGTAGGCGAAGTGCTCGCCGGCGGGCTGGTGGACCTTGCGGTGGTGACCGAGGACGCCGTCGCCGCTCAGGCAGACGGCGGCGTTGTAGCGCAGCCCGTCGGCCAGCTCGCAGAAGCCGACGCAGACGGTGAGCGGGCCGGCCAGCCGGCGCAGCGTCGCCAGCTCCGGCCCGTCCAGGGTCAGCGTCGGCGGCAGGTCGTCGAGGCCGGGGTGGCGCAGGTCGGGGATGTAGCCGCCCACGGTCGCGCCGGGCAGGACGAGCAGGTCCAGCCCGTCGCGCCGGGCGGACGCGATGATGCCGGCCAGCTTGGCCAGGGTGCGGTCGACGTCGCGGCCGAAGTGGCCGGCGACCGCGCCGATGCGGGTGAGCGCCACGCTCAGCCCAGCGCGGCCTGCGGCGTGCGCGCCCGAGCCGCGAGGTGGGCGACGACGTGCTCGGCGTCCCGGTCGACGCCCGCGAAGCGGCCCGAGCCCCAGGTGTGCAGCCACGGCAGACCCAGGAAGTAGAGCCCCTCGACGGCCGTCACCCCGCGCTCGTGGCACGGCTGGCCCTCGCCGTCGAACACGGGCACCCGGAGCCAGCGGTAGTTGCTGGTGAACCCGACCGCCCAGACGACCGACGTGACCCCCTCCGCCGCCAGGTCGAGCTCCGTCGACTCGACCTCGGGACGCCAGACCGGGGTGTAGCGGGGCTCCGTCGGCGCCGCCAGGCCCAGCGCGGCGATGTGCCGGTCGATGGCGTCCTTGATCGAGTCCGCGACGGCGTCCGCGGCGTCCAGCGACGCCTCCAGGGTGGGCGCGATCTCCAGCCGGCCGCCGGTGCAGCCGACGAGCCGGCCGTGGAGCCGCATCCCGTCGAGGGCGAAGGCGCGCAGGTCGATGTCCCGGCCGCCGTCGCGGCCGGTCACGTAGTGGTTCGTCTTCTCCCGGGCCGCCAGCCCCCCGGGCTGCTGCTGGACGGGGACGTCGTAGGTGCCCATGTCCTCGAGCCAGGCGACGCAGTCGCGGCCCCGGTAGAACCGGGCGACCCGCGGCGCCGAGCCGACGACGAGGTGGACCCGGCGCCCCTCGAGGTGCAGGTCCTCGGCGATCTGCGCGCCCGACTGGCCGGTGCCGACGACCAGCACGGCCCCGGGCGGCAGCGCGTCCGCGTTGCGGTAGGCGGACGAGTGGACCTGCACCAGGTCGGCGGGCAGCCGGTCGGCCAGCCGCGGCACCCGCGGGTCGTGGTAGCCGCCCGTGGCCACGACCACCTGGTCGGTGTGCAGGACCTCACCGGCCCCTGAGCCTGTCGGGCCGTGCCCTGAGCCTGTCGAAGGGCGCAGGCCCACCAGGAAGCCGCCGTCCGCGTCCTGCTGCACCGAGGTGACCGTGACGTGCTCCCGCAGCGGGGGGTCGACCAGCCGCACGTAGTCCGCGAGGTAGGCCACCACCTGCTCCCGCGTCATGAACCCGTCGGGGTCGGGACCGGGGTAGGGGAAGCCGGGCAGCCGGCACTGCCAGTTGGGGGTGACCAGGGTGAAGTGGTCCCAGCGGCTGTCCTGCCAGGCGTGCGCGGCGGTGTCCCGCTCCAGCACGACGTGCTCGACCCCGTGCCGGCTGAGGTACCAGCTGGCGGCCAGGCCGGCCTGGCCGGCGCCGACGACGACGACCGGGACGTGCGACGGGCTCGCGTCGAGGGTGCTCACGCCGCCCGCTCCGGTCGCAGCGCCGTCACCTCGACGTCGCCGTCCAGGCCGGCCGCGCGGGCCTCGATGGCGGCGAGCGAGGCGGCGGCCCGCGAGCAGGGCACCCCGTAGCGGGCCCGGACCCGCTCGCTGGCCGTCTCCAGGGCCGTCCGCGAGCGGGCGACGAACTCCGCCACCGGGTACCGGCCGCCCGCCTCCAGGTGGTCGTGCACGACCAGGGAGGGGGAGTAGCTGACGAGCTCGTGGCCGTCGGGCCAGCGGCTGGTGAACGTCATCTCAGGCATAGGACGGCTCCGGTCGCGCGGCGGGCTGGTAGTCGCCCAGGACGGCGTCGAGCCGGTAGGCCGAGGGCCGGCGGTCGCGGAGGGCGTACATCCCGCCGCGGGTGGCGGCGAGCTCGCGCTGGACGTCGACGGTGGCCGTGGCGAGGCCGGGGCCCACGCCGGTCGCGGCCAGCACCTCACCGCCCGGCCCGACCACCTTCGCGTTGCCCACGAAGCGCAGCGAGCCGAAGGTGCCGGCCTGGTTGGAGGCCACCCAGACGACCTGGTTGTCCAGGGCCCGGGCCTGGTCGTAGAGGTCGTGGCGCTTCTTCCAGCGGTCGTCCTCGAGGTCGGCCGCCGTGGCCGTGCGGGCCGCCGGCCAGGCCGACAGGGCGGCGATGATCTCGGCGCCGTCCAGGGCCAGCGTGCGGGAGGCCTCCGGGAACGCCTTGTCGTAGCAGATCAGCATGCCCATCCGGCCGACGGGGGAGTCGAAGGCGGCGAAGCCGTCGCTCGCGGCGTAGCAGAGGTTCTCCCCGAGCGGCTGGTGGACCTTGCGGTGGGTGGCGAGCACCCCGTCCCCGGTGAGCGCGACGGCGGTGTTGTAGGTGTCGGCGCCGGCGGCCTCGCGGAGGCCGACGAGCACCAGCATGTCGCCGGCGAGGCTCGCCACCCGGCGCAGCTCGGGGCCGTCCAGCTCCAGGGCGGGGGGCAGGTCGCGGGCCCGCCGGGCGCGGGTGGCGGCGTCGTCGCCCGCGTTGCCGAGGCTGGGCAGGTAGCCGCCGAGGCACGCCTCGGGCAGCACGAGCAGGTCGGTGCCGCGCTCGCGCGCCTCGATGGCGATCGTGGCGATGGCGGCGTAGGCCTCGTCCAGGTCGCGGCCGAAGGCGGCCGAGACGGCGGTGATGACGGTGGCGCCCCGCGCCGGGGCTGTGACGGTGGCGCCCCGCGCCGGGGATGTGACGGTGGCGCCCCGCGCCGGGGATGTGACGGTGGCGCCCCGCGCCGGGGATGTGGGCGTGGCGCCGTGCGCCCGGTTCGTCGTGGTGCTCATGCGGGTCCTAGTCCGGTGACGTGGGGGGAGAGGGCCTCGGTGAGCCGGCCGTCGGGCCAGCGCAGGGTGACCCCGGGGGAGTCGTGCAGGGTGCCGCAGACCCGGGAGGTGGCCGGGCCCGCGGGGGCGGGCTCGGTGCCGGGGACGTCGACGGTGAGCATCGCGGAGCCGGGGAAGCAGGTCAGCCAGTCCCCGGCCGTGGTGCCCTCGGGGCGGGGGACGTCGGCGACGTCGAGGGTGGCCCCGCAGCCGCTGGCCTCGGCGAGCATGCCGAGGGTGCCGACGACCCCGGCCATGCTGACGTCCTTGGCCGCGGCCGGAGCGGTGCGGGCGACGAAGGAGCCCATCGCCTGCAGCTCGGCGGTGGAGCGCCCGCTGGTGGAGTCCCACTGCAGCCCGGTGTAGCCGTGCCTCCAGCGGCCGCCGAGGTCGGCGGTCAGCCGGACCTCGTGGCCGGGCCGGCCGCCGCCTCCGGGGACGGGCGTGGCCGTCCGCCCCAGTGCGGTGACGGACAGCGCGGCGGGCACGCCCAGCTGGGTGTGGCCGCCCAGCACCGGGACGTCCCAGGCGCGGGCCGCGGCGGCGAGCCCGTGCACGACCCTCGTGGCGAAGGAGCGGTCGCGGGCCCCGAGGCTGTCCAGCAGCCCCACCGGCTCCGCGCCCATGGCGCCCAGGTCGTTGAGGTTGACCAGGACGGCGCACCAGCCCGCCCACTCCGGGTCACGCTCCACCATCGACGGGATGATCGCGTCGGTGACCGCGACCAGGTCGCTGCCCGGCACCGGGGCGCCGTCGTCACCGCGGAACCCGGGACCGCCGAGTGCGGCGTCCCCCCGGGCGAGGGCGCCCAGGGTCACGCCCAGCGGGGCCTTCGTCCGCGCGACCAGGTCCGCGACCCGGCGCACCGGCCAGGTCATCAGCACGTGCGGGTGCCCGTGCACCAGCGCGTCGTCCAGCCGCAGCCAGCCGAGCCGGCTGAACAGGCGGGAGTTCTGGGGCTGCACGTGGGCGTCGAAGCGCAGCACCCCCCGGGCCTCGGCGTGGGCGCAGGCGGCCCGCACCAGGGCCGAGCCGACGCCCAGGGCGTGGCCGCGCGCGTCCGGCCGGACGGCCAGCCGGCTGCCCGTCCACCAGCCCGCGTCGACGGCCGTGGCGGGGGCCAGCCGGACGGTGCCGAGGACGCTGCCGTCGTCCGCCCGGGCCACCAGGGTCACCGCCCGGGGGTCGTCGTCGACGTCGTCCCGGTCGTGCCGGGCGAAGAGCCCCTGCTCGGCGACGAAGGTGGCGTGCCGGAGCCGGGCGGCCGCCTCGAGCTCGGCCGCCGTCCCGGCCTCGGCCACGGTGACGGCCGGGGCGGCCGGTGCGGCGCCGACCAGCCCGCGGGTGAGCACCTCGACGTCGAAGGTCATCAGGCCCCCGCGCTCTTGAGCGTGCTGCACGCCCCGCAGGCCGCGCAGCCGGCCTTCTGCCCCGCCGACGTCATCCCGGCCGCGACCAGCAGCCGGGCCACCCGGTCGGTGACGTCCGCGACGACGGCCGGGTCCGGCGCGGTCGCCCCGTCCACGGTGGTGGCGAGCGTCCCGGCCAACGGCCGGAACGGCACGACGAACGGGTACACGCCCAGGGCCACCAGCTCGGCGGCCCCGGCGACCAGGGCGTCCGGGTCCTCCCCGAGGCCGACGATCAGGTAGGTCGAGACCTGGTTGCGGCCGAACACGCGGACCGCCTCGGCCCAGGCGGCCCGGTACTCGTCGAGGCTGACGCCGCCCTTGCCCGGCATCCAGCGGCGGCGGACCTCGTCGTCGAGCGACTCGACGTGGATGCCGATGGAGTCGGCCCCGGCCTCGCGCAGCTCGGTGATCGTCGCGAGGTCCCCGGGCGGCTCGCACTGCACCTGCACCGGCAGCCAGGGCACCGCGGCCTTGACCGCCCGGACGCAGCGGGCGAGGTGGGTGGCGCCGCGGTCGCGGCCGGCGGAGGTGCCGGTCGTCATCACCATCTGCCGGACGCCGTCGTGGGCGACCGCGGCGGCCGCGACCTCGGCCAGGTCGGCCGGCTTCTTGACCGCCACCGTGCTGCCCGCGGCCAGGGACGCCTCGATGGCGCAGAACCGGCAGCGCTGGTCCTCGGCGTAGCGGACGCAGGTCTGCACGACGGTGGTGGCCAGCACGTCCCGGCCGTGCAGCCGGGCGATCTGCTCGTAGGGGACGCCGTCGGCGGTGGCCAGGTCGTAGAACCGGGGGCGTTCGACGAGGTCGACGTCCAGGCCGATGTCGGCGCCGTCGAGGGTGATCCGGCCGCGCTCGTCCAGGAAGTAGGGGCTGGTGTCGTTGATCGGCAGCGCGGCGCTCAGACCGTCGATCAGCACGTGGCCGTCGTCGCTGGGGCCGGCGCCGGCGACCCGGCTGACCGGGGTTCGGCCGCGGACGCCCAGGACCGCCAGGTCGACGCGGGTGCTGGTGCTCATGGCTGCTCGGCTCTCCTGCGGAGGCCGGCGCTCAGACCATGTAGGTGGAGTTGATGATGGCGCCCTTGTTGGCGTAGTGGATGACGGCGTCCTGCACGTCCAGCGGGTGGCAGGGGATGACGCCCTCGATCAGGTCCTCCTCGCGGCCGCCGTGCAGGGCCAGGCCGAAGCGGCAGCAGAAGACGGTGCCGCCCTCGCCGATGAAGGTCTCGATGGAGTTGTTGAGGTTCTGCTCGCCCGGGAAGGCGGAGTCACCGGTGGTGGGGAAGCCGCGGGTGGCCAGGCAGTTGATCGAGCCGGGACCGTAGAAGTAGAGGACGGACTCGAAGCCCTTGCGCAGCGCGCGGGTGGCCTGCAGGACGGCGACGAAGCTGACCGAGGACTCGTGGGCGATGCCGTGCACCAGGGTGAAGTAGGACTGGCCCTCCGACGCCTGGTAGTCCGGGAAGACCTTGGTGCCGCCGTAGATGCTGCTGCCCTTCGGCAGCGACGGGTGGGGGATCTCGGCGAGGGACGTGGCGATGTTCGCGGTGACGGTGTCGTCGAACTGGGGCATGGCGGGGCCTCCTGAGGCAGGTGCGGGAGAGCGCGGAGCGGCTGGGCGGGCACGCCGGAGCGGCGCGGGCGGCGGGCGCCCGGCCGTCCGTCGGCCCGGGGGAGAGGAGCGGTCCGGGCGAGGCCCCGGGCCGTACGTCCATCGTCGGCCCGCACCGATGTCCGGGTGGTTACAGCCGGAACAAGCCCCCGTGACGGCGGTGACGATCCCGCGTCGGACGGCTCACCGGCCGCCGCCGGTCCCGTCGTGGAGGCGTGAGGGGGTCGCCGCGGGCCCTCTCCCCAGGAGGTCGCGCGGGTCAGGCGGTGGGCAGGCCGACGCCGGTCAACCGGGCCACGGTCGCGAGGAACTGCTCCTGGAGGTCGACGTCGGTGGCGGCCGGGTGGGGCTCGCGCAGCCGGCGGCGGTGGAGGTAGCGGCCGGTGACCCGGGCCTCGGCGTCGTCGCTGGTGGCCAGCCACACCGAGGTCTCCGCGCCGGCGGGCAGCTCGTCGGTCGCGCCGGAACCGCCCATCCGGGTCTTGATCCACCCCGGGTCGACGGCGTTGCTCAGGGTGCCCGGCCAGTGCCGGGCCACGGCGAGGGCCAGCACGACGTCCCAGAGCTTCGAGTCGGAGTAGGCCTGCATGCCGTTCCAGGGCCGGCTCGCGAAGTCGAGGTCGTCGAGGTGCGGCTCGCCCTGGGCCTGGAGGCCGGAGGTGAGGTAGACCAGCCGGGCGGGGGGCGGCGCCAGCGCGGTCAGCAGGTAGGGCGCCAGCACGTTGACCTGGAAGATCAGCTCGTGGCCGTCCTCGGTCAGCCGGCGCTCGTCCTGACCGCCGACCCCGGCGTTGTGCACGACGGCGTCCAGCGGGCCGAGCGCCGCCACGGCCTCGCCCAGCGCGCGGGTCGAGGCGAGCGAGGCCAGGTCGCCGACGACGACGTCCGCCGCCCCGGGCACGGCGGCCCGGGCCTGCTCGGCCCGCTGGTCGCTGCGCGCGTGCAGCACCACCCGGTGCCCGCCCGTCACCAGGTCGAGGGCGGTCTGCCGCCCGATGCCGTCGCTCGAACCCGTCACCAGCACCGTCGCCATCACGCCACTCCCGTCCGTCGTGCCTCGGCCATCACGCGGGCAGCCTACGAGACGGCCGACGCCGACGTGTCAGACGCCAGCGGGGCCTGGCCCCGCCCCGCTCCGGCCGGTCGGGGCTCAGGCGGAGGCGACGACCGGGACGTCGGCCCCGCGGAGGCGGACCTCGTCGACGCCGCGGTTGGCCAGCTGGTCGGCGCGCTCGTTGCCCGGGTCGCCGGAGTGGCCCTTGACCCACACCCAGGTGATGGTGTGCCGGGCGACCTCGGCGTCGAGGGCACGCCACAGGTCCTCGTTCTTGACCGGCTTCTTGGCCGAGGTGCGCCAGCCGTTGCGCTTCCAGCCGGGCAGCCAGTCGTTGAGGCCGTTCATCACGTAGGTGGAGTCGACGTGCAGGGTGACGTCGGAGGGCCGGGTGAGGGCCCGGAGGGCCTCGATGACGGCGGTCAGCTCCATCCGGTTGTTGGTGGTCACCTGCTCGCCCCCGTACAGCTCGCGCTCGAGGTCGCCCGACCGCAGCCAGGCCCCCCAGCCACCGACCCCGGGGTTGCCCTTGCAGGCTCCGTCGCTCCAGATCTCGATCGCACTCACCGGCTCATGATCGCAGGTCGCGACCCCCGGACCGTCGCTCGCCGGGCCCGGCTCTTCCGGTCGGCGTCCGGCTGCGCGAGCATGGCCGGATGAGCACCTTGAGCGGGCAGCAGGTCGCCGACGCCGGTCTGGAGGGCTGGGCCAACCTGCTCGGCGGGCTGCAGACCCGGGTCGTCACGCCGGACTTCGCCGCTGGGCTGGCCCTGGTGGACGCCATCGGCGCGGCGGCGGAGGAGATGGACCACCACCCCGACCTCGGCCTGCGCTACGCCCACGTCGACGTCCGGCTGACCAGCCACGACGTCGGCGGCATCACCGACCGCGACCTCCGGCTGGCCCGGCGGATCACGGAGCTGGCCGCCGCGGCCGGGCTGCGCACGGCCGCGGCCGGGGCCACCCGGCTGGAGCTGGGGCTGGACAGTCCCGACGCGGCCGCCGTGCTGCCGTTCTGGGGTGCCGTCCTCGGGCTGGCCGACCAGGCGGGCCGCGGCGACGAGCTGGTGGACCCCGCGGCGGCGCTGCCGACCGTCTGGTTCCAGCGGTCCGGCAGCGAGGAGCCGCGGCAGCGCTGGCACCCCGACCTGTGGGTGGACCCGGCCGAGGTGCGACCGCGGATCGCGGCGGCGGTCGCGGCCGGCGGCACCCTGGTCGACGACGCGGAGGCCCCCGCCTTCTGGGTGCTGGCCGACCCCCAGGGCAACCGGGTCTGCCTCTGCACCTGGCAGAGCCGGGACTGAACTCGACGCCCGGCCGCAGTTCCCGGGTGCCGCCCTCGCGGCCGGCGGCCCGCGCCTCGTAGCGTCGGGTCATGCGCCTGGTGACCTTCAACATCCTGCACGGACGCAGCCTCCGGGACGGGCAGGTGGACACCGGCCGACTGGCGGAGGCGATCCGTCGCCTCGACCCCGACATCCTGGCCCTGCAGGAGGTGGACCGCGCCCAGGAGCGGTCGCACCACGCCGACCTGACCGACGTCGCGGCGGCGGCGATGGGGGCGGTCGACCAGCGCTTCGTGCCCGCCCTGGCCGGCACCCCCGGCGCGGCCTGGGTGCCGGCGGCCGACCCCGACGACCCGGGCACCGCCGGGTACGGGGTGTCGCTGCTGTCCCGCCACCCGGCGACGGCCTGGCGGGTGCTCCGGCTCCCGCGCATCCCGTTCCGGGTCCCGCGGACGGGGCCGCACCGCTGGCCGCAGCGGCTGGCCCCGGAGGAGCCGCGGGTCGCCGTGGCGGGCCGGTTCGCGACCCCGGAGGGCCCGCTCACCGCGGTGTCGACGCACCTGTCGTTCGTGCCCGGCTGGGGGCAGCTGCAGCTGCTGGCGCTCCGCCGGGCGCTGGCCGCGGTGGACGGACCGGTGGTGCTCCTCGGCGACCTCAACCTGCGGGGCCGCCAGCCCGAGCGGCTGACCGGCTACCGGCCGCTGGGACGTCGTCCCACCATGCCGGCGGGCCGGCCGGACCACCAGATCGACCACATCCTGCTGCGCGGCGAGCTGGGTCCGGTCCGCCTCGTCGACAACCCGGAGATGGAGCTGTCCGACCACCGCCCGCTCGTCGTCGAGCTCGGTGCGCGGCGGGGGTGAGCGTCGCGGGCCGCACCCTGCTGGCTAGGCTGGACGACCGTGCGGGGCGAGCGCGCCGGAACCGGCGCCGCCTCCGACGACGAGGAGGAACCACCATGGGGACCGTTCCCACGATCGACCTGAACAACGGCCAGACCATCCCGCAGCTCGGCTTCGGGGTCTACCAGATCGACCCGGCCGAGACCGCCGACGCGGTCCGCCAGGCGCTGGAGATCGGCTACCGGCACATCGACACGGCCGAGATGTACGGCAACGAGAAGGGCGTCGGCCAGGGCGTCCGCGACGCCGGCCTGGACCGCGACGAGGTGTTCATCACCAGCAAGCTCAACAACGGCTTCCACGCGCCCGACGACGCCCGCCGCGCGTTCGACCAGACCCTGGTCGAGCTCGGCACCGACCACGTGGACCTCTTCCTCATCCACTGGCCGCTGCCCACCCTCTACGACGGCGACTTCGTCTCCACCTGGAAGACGCTCGAGGAGTTCTACCACGACGGCCGGGCCCGCTCCATCGGCGTCTCCAACTTCCAGGTCAACCACCTGCGCCGGCTCGCCCAGGAGGCCGACGTGGTGCCGGCGGTCAACCAGATCGAGGTGCACCCCTACCTGCTGAACGACGAGGTGCGGGCCTACGGCGCCGAGCACCACATCGCGACCGAGGCCTGGTCGCCGATCGCGCAGGGCGGGGTGCTGCAGGACCCGGCGATCGTCACCATCGCGGAGCGGGTCGGCAGGACGGCGGCTCAGGTGGTGCTGCGCTGGCACGTGCAGCGCGGCGACATCATCTTCCCGAAGTCGACCACGCCGTCGCGGATCCGGGAGAACTTCGAGATCTTCGACTTCGAGCTGACCGCCCAGGACGTGACCACGATCTCGCTGCTCGACCGCGGCGACGAGGGTCGCACGGGTGGGCACCCCGACACCATGGACTACGTGCCGGCCTGAGCCCCGCTCAGCGCAGGTGGTCCCGACCCTCGTCGCCCGCGGGCGACGGGGGTCGTGCGTCGTCCGGGGCCAGCGGGCGGACCGTGCCGGCGAGCAGCGCGGCCAGCCCGAGCAGCGCGGCCGTCACGGTGAGGGCGCGGAGGACCCCGACGTGGTCGCCCAGGAAGCCGATCAGCGGGGGCCCGGCGAGGAACGCCGTGTAGCCGATCGAGGCCACGACGCTCACCCGGCCGGCCGCCCGCCGCGGGTCGTCCGCCGCCGCGCTCATCCCCACGGGGAAGCCCAGCGCCGTCCCGAGCCCCCACAGCACCGCCCCCACGGCGGCCAGTGGCAGGACCCCGCCGAAGACCACCAGCAGCAGGCCCACCAGGGCGACCAGGGCCGACGTGCGGACCGTCGCGACCCGGCCGAACCGGTCGATGAGCCCCGGTCCGAACCAGCGTCCCGCCGTCATCGCGGCCAGGAACGCGGCGAAGACGAGGGGTCCCGCGACCGGCGGCGCGCCGTACCCGTCGAGGACGGCGACCGCCAGCCAGTCGTTGCCCGTCCCCTCGGTGAAGGCCATGCAGAGCACGAAGACGCCGACCAGCAGGGTGCGGGGCTCCGTCCACGCCGCCAGCGGGTGGCGCGCCCGGTCGGCGCCGTCGCGGTCGGCGTCGGGGGTCCGGGTCTCGACCGGCAGGAAGCGCCGGGTGCCCAGCGGGACGGTGAGGCCGACGACGAGCGCCGCGGCGACCAGGTGCACGGTCACGGGGACGTCGAGGGCGACCATCGCGGCCCCGCCGAGCGCGCCGACCACCGTGCCGACGCTGAAGCCGGCGTGGAAGCGCGGCATGATCGCCTGCCCGAGGCGCTGCTCGACGGCGGCGCCCTCCACGTTCATCGCCACGTCCCAGGTGCCGTTGCCGAACCCGATGAGGAACAGCCCGAGGACCACCGGCAGCACCCCCGCCCGGTAGCCCAGCCCGACGACCACCAGGCCCGCCGCGACGCAGCAGGCCATCGCGGTGACCGTCCGCGCCGTGCCCAGCCGGGTGACCACGACGCCGGCGAGCGGCAGCGCGACCAGCGAGCCGAGGGCCACGGCCAGCAGCACGAGCCCGAGGGTGGAGGGGGACGCCGCCAGCGCGTCGCGGACCTGGGGGATCCGGGACGCCCAGCTGGCGAACCCGAAGCCGCTCCCGATGAAGGCGATGTAGGTGGCGTTCCGCGCCGACAGCACCTCGGCGGGGTGGGTGGGGAGGGTGCGGGTCGGTTCCATGTCCGGAGCGACGCTACCGGTCGGCGTCGACCGGGCGGCGTCGACCGAGCGGGCGGCCGGGGCGCGCCGGGGGCGCCCGCGAGCCGGCCCTGCCACGATGGGGACGTGCGCCGGCTCCCGATCCTCGACCTCCTGGTGAAGGTCGCGCTCGTGCTCCTGCTGGTCTCGGCCCTGCTCGTCCCCGACCTGTCCGGGGTCAAGGAGAAGGCGGGCACCGCACGGCTGGTCGTGTACCCGCTGGGGCTGCTCGCCGTCCCGCTGTGGTGGTGGGCGTGGGGACGTCGCCGGGCGGCGCGCACCGGCCGGCCCGGCTTCCCCTGGTCCGCTGACCTCCTCGTCAGCCTGCCCTGGCTGCTGGACACCCTCGGCAACCGGCTCGACCTGTTCGACTCCGTGAGCTGGTGGGACGACGGCATGCACTTCCTCAACTGGGCGCTGCTGACCGGCGGTGTCCTGCTGGCCTGGGCGCCGCGCGGGGTCCCCCGCGGGCTGGTGGTGCTGGCCGGGCTGGCCTTCGGGATGGCGGCCGCGCTGCTCTGGGAGCTGGGGGAGTACGCCACCTTCCTGCGCACCTCCCCGGAGCTGCAGACCGCCTACACCGACACCCTCGGGGACCTGAGCCTCGGCTCGCTCGGGGCGCTGGTGGCCGGGCTGGTGGTCGCCTGGACCCGGCCGCGCGCCGAGGCCGCCGCGCCGGTGCGGGAATCTGCCGGCGCCCGTCCGACTTGAGGGGGACGTGACCCAGCGAGCAGCCGAGCAGACCGCCGGCGCGACGACGGCGGAGCCCTCCTGGACGCCGCGGCTGGCCGCCCTCGCCGTCGCGGCCGCGGTGGCCGTCAGCGTCATCTACATCCCGCAGTCGCTGCTGACCGACGTGGCGGGCGACCTCGGCGTCAGCCCGGGGGCCGCCGGCCTGGTCGCCACGGCCGTCCAGGCGGGCTACGCGCTGGGCATCCTGCTGCTGGTGCCGCTGGCCGACCGGGTGCACCCCCGCCGTCAGGTCACGGTGCAGTCGCTGCTGCTGGCGGCCGCCCTGGCGCTCTCGGCCGTGCTGCCCACGGTCGCCGCGGTCGCCGCCGGTTTCGCCGTCGTCGGCCTGGTGGCCAACATCGCGCAGGTGATCATCCCGGCCGCGGGCCGGCTGGCCCCCGTCGCGCGTCGCGGCACCACCACGGCCACCATCGTCGGCTCGTTGTCGGTCGGGATCTTCGGCGGCCGGATCGCCGCCAGCCTGGTCGTCGAGGCCTTCGGCTGGCGCTGGGTCACGGTCGGCTTCGCCCTGCTGGTGCTCGCCACCGTGCCCTTCACCCGGCGGGCGCTGCGGGACGCGCCCGTCCCGGCCGAGGCCGGCACCCCCTACCCGCGGCTGCTGCTCGACACGCTCGCGCTGGTCCGCCGCAGCCCGGAGCTGAGCCAGTCCGCGCTGCTGCAGTTCTTCGTCTTCGCGACCTTCAACTCGGCCTGGACGGTCATGGTGCTGCACCTGACCGCGGAACCGTACGGCTGGAGCGTCCGGACCGCCGGGCTCTTCGGCCTGGTCGGCCTCGCGGCCGGGCTCACCACGCCGTTGGCGGGCCGCCTGGTGGACCGCTTCGGCACACTGCCCGTCGCCGGCGGGGCGCTGGCGGTGATGCTGGTCGCCATGGCCGCGGTCGTCGTCGACGCGGACCGGCTGGTGCCCTTCGCCCTCAGCATGTTCGCCGCGACGGCGGCCAGCCAGCTGCACCAGTCGGCGCACCAGAACCGGGTGCTGGCGGTGGACCCGGGGCGGGCGGCCCAGGCCAACACCGTCTTCATGTTCTTCGTCTTCCTCGGTGGCTCGACCGGGGCGTTCCTCGGCCCGGCGGCCTACGCGGCCGGCGGGATGGCGCGCGTCGGGCTGGTCTGCTGCGGGCTGCTGGTGCTCGCCCTGGCGGCCTGGGCCGCCCTGACCCTGCACACCCGGCGGGTGGCGCGGGCGGCGGTGCTGGCCGGCTGAGACCGGCGGAGAGCGGGTGACGAGAATCGAACTCGCGTAGCCAGTTTGGAAGACTGGGGCTCTACCATTGAGCTACACCCGCGGGGCTGACGAACCCGGTCATCCAACCACACCGGCCCGCCCCCGAGCACATCCGCGGAGGCCGGGGCCGCACGGTCCTGGTCGGGGCGACAGGACTCGAACCTGCGATCTTCTGCTCCCAAAGCAGACGCGCTAGCCACTACGCTACGCCCCGGTGACGACCGTCGGGGAGACGGCGTCGAGGCCTGAGTGTAGGGCACCCGCGGGGGTCGACCAATCCTGGTTTTGGCCGGTCCGGCCGCCCGGAAGTAGGATGACCGTTGCTCTAGACGAGCCGTGACTCGGGGCGCTGTCTGACGACGCCCTGGGACGAAACCCCAATCCAGGAGTGACAAGAGTGCCCAGCACTGTCGAGCAGCTGAGCCCCACGCGGGTCAAGATCACCGTCGAGGTGCCGTTCACCGATCTCAAGCCCAGCATGGACAAGGCGTACGCCGAGATCGCCAAGACCATCAGCATCCCCGGCTTCCGCCGCGGCAAGGTGCCCCCGATGGTCATCGACCAGCGCTTCGGGCGCGGCGCGGTGATCCAGGAGGCGTTCAACGACTCCTGGATGCGCTTCTACGGCGCGGCGGTGGCGGAGAACCAGCTCGCCCCGCTGACCCAGCCCGAGGTCGAGGTCACCAAGCTCGAGGACGGTGACCTGATCGAGTTCACCGCCGAGGTGGACGTGCGGCCCGAGTTCGACCTCCCCGACTTCGCCACGCTGACCGCGACCGTCGACGCCCTCGAGGTGCCCGACGCCCAGGTCGACGAGCAGATCGACGTGCTCCGCGGCCGCTTCGGCTCGCGCGAGACCGTCGAGCGCGCGGCCGCCGACGGCGACATCCTCACCATCAACCTGGTCGCCACCCAGAACGGCGAGGCGCTGCCCGACGCCACCGCCGAGGACCTCGAGTACACCGTCGGCTCCGGCCAGATGCTCGACGGCCTGGACGAGGCCGTCACCGGCCTGTCCGCCGGGGAGTCGACGACCTTCACCTCCACCCTCGTCGGCGGTCCCCTCAAGGACGAGCAGGCCGACATCGAGGTGACGGTCACCAAGGTGCAGGCCCAGGAGCTGCCGGAGGCGGACGACGAGCTGGCCCAGCAGGCCTCGGAGTTCGACACCATCGGCGAGCTGCGCGCCAGCATCGCCGACCGGCTGACGGCGATGGCCCGCCTCGACCAGGCCGGCCGCGCTCGCGACGCCGTCCTCGAGGAGCTCATCTCCCAGCTGGAGATCGACGTGCCGGAGAACATCCTGGCCTCGGAGACCGACGCGCGGAAGCAGCAGATCACCGCCCAGCTCGCGCAGGCGCAGCTCAGCCTCGAGCAGTACCTGAGCGAGGCGGAGGAGGGGCAGACGGAGGACGAGTTCTGGGCCGACGTCGACACCCGCTCCACGCAGGCGCTCAAGGCGCAGATGATCCTGGACAAGGTCGCCGAGGAGCGCGCGGTCAGCGTGGACCAGAACGACCTGACGCAGCACATCATCCGCAAGGCGCAGCAGGACAACGTGCCGCCGCAGCAGGTCGCCGACCACCTGCAGGAGCACCCGCACCACATCGACGAGTACATGACGGAGATCCGTCGCGGCAAGGCGCTCGCGCTGATCGTCGAGTCGGCCACGGTCACCGACAGCAACGGCGCCCCCGTCGAGCTGGCCAACCTCCGGGAGGACGGCACCATCGCCGAGCCCGGCGAGGAGACCGAGGTCGTCGAGGGCGAGGTGCTCGACGGGACGGCCGGCAGCACCGACGTCGAGGACGCCCCCGTCGCCGAGGAGGAGCAGGCCCAGGCCTGACCCCCCGCTCCACGCGCAGCACCGCAGAGCCCCCGTCCGGCAACGGACGGGGGCTCTGTGCTGTTGGTCCTCGCTCCGCTGTGCTGTTGGTCCTCGCTCCGCTGTGCTTTCTGTCCTCGCTCCGCTGTGCTTTCTGTCCTCGCTCCGCTCGGACGCGGATCGGGCTGTAACCGCTGTCGACGTCGTCGTGCGTGAACGAAAAGCGTGTTCACGCGCTCCTCCTCTCGACAGCGGCGCCCGCTCCGTGTGCCCCGGCCGTCTGTGCTTCCTGTCCTGGCTCCGCTCGGGGGCGGATCGGGCTGTGACCCCTGTCGACGTCGTCGGACGTGAACGAAAAGCGTGTCCACACCCTCCTCCTCTCGACAGCGGCGCCCGCTCCGTGTGCCCCGGCCGTCTGTGCTTCCTGTCCTGGCTCCGCTCGGGGGCGGACCGGGCTGTGACCCCTGTCGACGTCGTCGGACGTGAACGAAAAGCGTGTTCACACCCTCCTCCTCTCGGCAGCGGCGCCCGATCCGTGTGCCCCGGCCGTCTGTGCTTCCTGTCCTGGCTCCGCTCGGGGGCGGATCGGGCTGTGACCCCTGTCGACGTCGTCGGACGTGAACGAAAAGCGTGTCCACACCCTCCTCCTCTCGACAGCGGCGCCCGATCCGTGTGCCCCGGCCGTCTGTGCTTCCTGTCCTGGCTCCGCTCGGGGGCGGATCGGGCTGTGACCCCTGTCGACGTCGTCGGACGTGAACGAAAAGCGTGTCCACACCCTCCTCCTCTCGGCAGCGGCGCCCGATCCGTGTGCCCCGGCCGTCTGTGCTTCCTGTCCTGGCTCCGCTCGGACGCGGATCGGGCCTTGACCCGGTCCGTGCACGCGGTGTCGGGGTGACCTGAGGGTGGCCGCACAAGCCTGCGCAGATCCTGAGCCGGGGCCGACGTCGGCCACAGCCCCCGCCGAGGTCGGACCGGCATCGTTCTTCTTGCCGGTGGACGAGGGGGATCCCCGGCGAGAGGCCCGCAGGAGCGCAGATCAGGGGGAGCGCCACCGAGGGCCGAGGAACGGCGCAGGTGCAGGACGGACCAGGTCAGGGGGAGGCCCGTCCGCACCGACGTCGAGGCGGACGGCGCGGCCGTGGCTCCGATCAGGGGGAGAGCCACGCCCGCCCTCCCCGGCCCTGCGCGCGGGCCGCGGCACGCTGCGCCGACAGCGAACAACAGCGGCGGGCACCCCGGGTTGTCCGTGCTGCGCGGTAGGTTCGTCGACGTGAACGCACACTCCGAGTACCCAGGGCAGGCGGGCGTCATCCAGCCCCGAGCAGCCAGCCGCAACGGCATCGGCCTCGACGACAACGTGTACCAGGCGCTGCTGCAGAACCGCATCATCTTCCTCGGCTCCGAGGTCCGCGACGAGAACGCCAACGCGATCTGCGCGCAGATGCTGCTGCTGAACGCCGAGGACCCGCACCGCGACATCTACCTCTACATCAACTCCCCGGGTGGTTCGGTCGACTCGGGCATGGCGATCTACGACACCATGAACTGGATCTCGAACGACGTCGCGACCGTGGCCATGGGTCTGGCGGCGTCGATGGGTCAGTTCCTGCTGTGCGCCGGGACCAAGGGCAAGCGCTACGCCCTGCCGCACAGCCGGATCATGATGCACCAGCCCTCCGGCGGCCTCGGCGGTACGGCGAGCGACATCCGGATCCAGGCCGAGCAGTCGCTGCACATCAAGACGGTCATGCAGAAGCTGATCGCCGAGCACACCGGCCAGACGCTGGAGCAGATCGAGGCCGACTCCGACCGCGACCGCTGGTTCACCGCCGAGGACGCGCTGAAGTACGGCCAGATCGACCACGTCTACGCCTCGGCCGCGCAGATCCCGTCCTCCCAAGCCCCCAACCAGTAAGGAGCGTGCGATGAGCAACGCATCATTCGGCGCGCCCCGTGCCGAGGGTCAGCCGTTCGCGCCGACCATGGACTACTACATCCCGCAGTGGGAGGAGCGCACGTCCTACGGGATGCGGCGCATCGACCCCTACACCAAGCTGTTCGAGGACCGCATCATCTTCCTCGGCACCCCGATCTCGGACGAGATCGCGAACGCGGTGATGGCCCAGCTGCTGTGCCTGCAGCAGATGGACGCCGACCGCGACATCGAGATCTACATCAACTCCCCGGGCGGCTCGTTCACCGCACTGACGGCGATCTACGACACGATGCGCTACATCAAGCCCGACGTGCGCACCGTCTGCCTCGGGCAGGCCGCCTCGGCCGCCGCGGTGATCCTGGCCGCCGGCACCAAGGGCAAGCGGCTCGCCCTGCCGAACAGCCGGATCCTGATCCACCAGCCGGCCACCGAGGGTGGCTACGGCCAGTCCTCCGACATCGAGATCCAGGCGCGAGAGATCCTGCGCATCCGGTCCCTCATGGAGGACATGCTGGCCACCGACACCGGCAAGAGCACCGCCGAGGTCAGCAAGGACATCGAGCGGGACAAGTACCTGACGGCCGAGCAGGCCCTCGAGTACGGCATCATCGACGAGATCCTGACGTCCCTCAAGGCCGTCGACGCCTGAGCCCAGGCCGGGTCCCGCGCCCGGCGACGAGGTCCTCCACAACGTCGTCGGGTCGGGTTAACCTGACTCCTCCGGCCGACCCGCGGGTTGCCGGGCAGCACCGAGGAAAGGAAGCACCGTGGCGCGCATCGGAGAGAGCGGTGACCTGCTCAAGTGCTCCTTCTGCGGGAAGAGCCAGAAGCAGGTCAAGAAGCTCATCGCCGGTCCAGGTGTCTACATCTGCGACGAGTGCATCGATCTCTGCAACGAGATCATCGAGGAGGAGTTCTCCGAGGGCACCGAGGTGGGCCTGCTGGAGGAGCTGCCGAAGCCGCACGCGATCCGGGCCTTCCTCGACGGCTACGTGATCGGCCAGGGCGGCGCGAAGAAGGCGCTCGCCGTGGCTGTCTACAACCACTACAAGCGCGTCCAGGCGCAGGCGGCCAACCCCGCCCGTCGCGTCGAGGACGACGGCGTCGAGCTCGGCAAGTCCAACATCCTGCTGATCGGCCCGACGGGCTGCGGCAAGACCTACCTGGCGCAGACCCTGGCCAAGATGCTCAACGTGCCCTTCGCCATCGCCGACGCGACGGCGCTGACCGAGGCCGGCTACGTCGGCGAGGACGTCGAGAACATCCTGCTCAAGCTGATCCAGGCGGCGGACTTCGACGTGAAGAAGGCCGAGACCGGCATCATCTACATCGACGAGGTCGACAAGATCGCCCGCAAGAGCGAGAACCCGTCGATCACCCGGGACGTCTCGGGCGAGGGCGTCCAGCAGGCGCTGCTCAAGATCCTCGAGGGCACCTCGGCCAGCGTGCCGCCGCAGGGGGGCCGCAAGCACCCGCACCAGGACTTCATCCAGATCGACACGACCAACGTGCTGTTCATCGTCGGCGGTGCGTTCTCGGGGCTGGACCACATCATCTCCAGCCGGGTCGGCAAGCGGCCGCTGGGGTTCAACAACGACTCGGCCACCCGCCGGCCCGAGTCCGAGGACCCCTTCGAGGACGTCCGGCCCGAGGACCTGGTCAAGTTCGGCCTGATCCCGGAGTTCATCGGCCGGCTGCCGATGATCGCGTCGGTCAGCCCGCTGGACCACGACGCGCTGGTCCGGATCCTCGTCGAGCCGAAGAACGCGCTGGTCAAGCAGTTCAAGAAGCTCTTCGAGCTGGACGGCGTCGAGCTGGAGTTCAGCGAGGACGCCATCGAGGCGATCGCCGACCTCGCGCTGCTGCGCGGGACCGGCGCCCGCGGCCTCCGGGCCATCCTCGAGGAGGTCCTGCTCAACGTCATGTACGACGTCCCGAGCAGTGACGACGTCGCCCAGGTGATCATCACCGCCGAGGTCGTCAAGGACGCCGCCCTGCCGACGCTGGTCCCGCGGGAGAAGCTCGCCAAGCGCGAGCGCCGCGAGAAGTCCGCCTGAGCGCAGCTGCCCTGACGACCTGGTCGGTCACCGGCCCCGGCCGGCACGTCCCCGCACCCGCGGCGGCGCGCCGGGCGGGGCCGGTGCTGGTTCAGGTCCCGCCCTCGAGGTGCTCGAGGAAGTCGACGAGGTCGGCCCACAGGGCGGTCCGCGAGGCCGCCATGGCGTTGTTGGCGCCCGAGGGTCCGGGGAGCACGAAGGCGGGCACGCCGGCTACGGCCCAGCCCAGCTCGCCGTAGCCCCGGGGGAGCCGCTCGTCCGCGCCGCGGGCGTACCAGGTGGCCGCCGTCTTGCTGACGAACGCGACCACCCGGGGGCCGGCGGCCCGGACGGCGGCGTCGAAGGGTGCGCGGTGGACCGCCATCTCCGGCTCGCGACCGGCGATCTCCACCCGCTCGATCACCAGGTCGGTCAGGCCGACCCCGTGGTCCAGCAGGCGCTCGGCCCGGTCCGGGGAGAGACGCTCGGTGACCAGACCGCTGTCGTGGGCGAGGGCCCAGAACTGGTTGCCCGGTCCCGCGTAGTACCGGGCGGGACGGCGGCCGCGGCCGGTGGTGCCCGCGACCAGCACCCGGAGCCCCGGGCGCAGCAGGGAGCGGTCGGGGGCGGTGCTCATCGGGTCAGGTGCGGCCACGGTCGAGGTCCGCGGGGTGCAGGAGGACGACAGCCGAGGACGGGCCGTCGGCCGTCGTCCTCCCGCAGTTCCGCTGGCGTCAGCCGTTGACGGCCGAGGCGAGCGAGGCGAGGGAGGACTCCATCGCGTCGGCGCTCACCAGCGGGAAGCCGATCTTCTTCAGCAGGTCCTTGTCCGTGACGTGGGTCCAGTCGTAGGTCAGCGACACCTCGGTCTGGTCCGAGCCGTCGGCCTTGAGCTCGTAGAGCCACTCCCACCCGGGGGGCTCGGTGCCCGCCGGGGCGGTCTTCCAGGCGATCAGCGTGTTGGGCTGGAAGCCGGTGACGTGGTTGTCCACCTGGTACTCCCCGCCCATGTGGTCGCCCTCCATGTTCATCCGGAAGGTGTCGCCCACGGCGCTGATCCGCTGCGGCTTCACCGCCGAGCGGATGAAGCCGGAGCCGTCGAACTCCGTGTGCCGCCCGGGGTTGCTGAGCAGCTCGAAGATCTGCGCCGCCGGGGCGTTGATGGTGCGCGTGGCCGTCTGCGTCGTCGTCATACCGGCCAGTCTGGCCCGTGCCCGGGGACGCCGGTGCACCGGGGCCTGTCGTGCACGACCCATCCACCTGCTGGACGGTCGGGAAGAGGACCGACCCCCGCCGGGGTTGCACCCGACATGAAGGCCATCGTCTACACCACCACAGGTACCCCGTCCGTCCTCGACCTCGTCGACCGGGAGCTGCCCGAGCCCGGGCCCTCCGAGGTCCGGGTCAAGATCGCCGTGTCCGGCGTCAACCCGACCGACTGGAAGTCCCGGGTCGGCGGCGGTCCCGGCCAGGAGCTGCCGTTCCCCGAGGTCACCCCGAACCAGGACGGGGCCGGCACCGTCGACGCCATCGGCGCGGAGGCCGCCGACCTGGCCCCGCTGCTCGAGGTCGGTGACCCGGTCTGGACGTTCCTGTCCCAGCACCAGCGCGCGACCGGCACCGCCCAGGAGTACGTCGTCCTGCCGGTCGAGCACGTCGTCGCGCTGCCGGAGGGCGTCTCGCTCGACGTCGGCGCCTCGCTCGGCGTCCCGGCGATGACCGCCCACCGGGCGCTGACCGTCTCCGAGCAGGGTCCGTCGCGGCTCGCTCCTGGGGCGCTCGACGGCAAGGTCGTCCTGGTCGCCGGGGGAGCGGGCGCCGTCGGGCACGCCGCGATCCAGCTGGCCCGCTGGGCCGGCGCCACCGTCGTCACCACCATCAGCAGCGACGCCAAGGCGGCGCTGGCCACCGCGGCCGGTGCCCACCACGTCGTCAACTACCGGACCGGGGACGCCGTCGCCGAGATCCAGGCGGTGGCCCCCGACGGGGTGGACATCGTCGTCGAGGTGGCGCCCGGGCCCAACGCGGCACTCAACCTCGCCGTCCTGGCCAACCACGGGACGGTGGCCTACTACGCCAACAACAACGGCGACGGGGTCACCCTGGACGTCGTCCCGCACTTCGCGAAGAACATCCGCTACCAGGGCCTGCTGCTCTACACCGTCGGCGAGGACGCCCTGGCCGTGGCCGCGGAGGACATCACCGCCGCCCTGCGCGACGGCGCCCTGCCCGTCGGCGAGGAGTTCGGGCTGCCGCTCACCCGGTTCCCGCTGGAGCAGACGGCGGAGGCCCACGCCGCCGTCGAGGCCGACACGGTCGGCAAGGTGCTCATCGACGTCGCGGGCTGATCTCCGGCGCCGCTGCCCCTACGCTGCCGTCCGTGGTCGATCACCAGGGGCGGGAGCGGTTGGGGCGGACGGGCGTGCGGGTGACCCCGCTGGGATTCGGCGCCGCGGCCCTCGGCAACCTCTACGCGCCCGTCACCGACGAGGACGCCCGCGCCGCGGTCGACGCCGCCTGGGGCGCGGGGATCCGCTACTTCGACACCGCCCCGCACTACGGGCTCGGGCTGTCCGAGCGACGCCTCGGGGCGGCGCTGGCCGGCCGGCCGCGGGACCAGTTCGTCGTCTCCACCAAGGTGGGCCGCCTGCTCGTGCCCAACCCGCACCCCACCGGGTCGGACCGGGAGCACCAGTTCGCCGTCCCGGACACCCTGGCGCGGGTGCGGGACTACTCCGCCGACGGCGTCCGGCGGAGCCTGGAGGCCAGCCTGGAACGGCTCGGGCTGGACCGGGCCGACGTCGTCCTGGTGCACGACCCCGACGACGCCCTCGACCAGGCCCTCGGCGAGGCCGTCCCCGCCCTGGCCGCGCTGCGCGACCAGGGCGTCATCGGGGCGGTCGGCGTCGGCATGAACCAGTGGCAGGCGCTGCGCCGCTTCGTCCTCGAGAGCGCGGTCGACGTCGTCATGGTCGCCGGCCGCTGGACCCTCGTCGACCGCAGCGCCGAGCCCCTGATGACCGCGGCGGCGGAGCGCGGCGTGTCCGTGCTGGCGGCGGCGGCCTACAACTCCGGGCTGCTGGCCTCGGCCCGGCCCGCCGACGACGCGACCTTCGACTACGGCCCGGCGCCGGCGGAGGTGCTGGCCGACGCCCGCCGCTGGGCGGACCGCGCCGAGCAGCACGGCGTCGCGCTGCCCGACCTGGCCCTGCAGTTCCCGCTGCGGCACCCCGCCACCGCCGCGGTGGTGGTGGGCCTGCGCTCAGCGGCGGAGGTGGCCGCGGCGGTCGAGCGGATGAACCGGCCGATCGCCGAGGCGGTCTGGGCGGAGGGCTGACGGTCAGCGCGACCGGCGGTCGTCCCCGTGAGCCCGTCCCCGGCCCTCCGGCCGGCTCAGGAGCCCGTGGTGCGGAGAGGGCTCAGGCGGCGGTCGCGGCCCGGAGCCCGTCGACCAGCGGGGTCGTCGGCCGGCCGATGAGCCGGCGCAGGTCGCCGGTGCTGGTGTCGGCCAGCGTCCCCTCGGCGGTGTTCGCGTCGAGGGCGGCGACGAAGCCCGCGGTGGCCTCGTCCAGCCCGGCCGCGGTGAGGGCGGCGACGTGCTCGTCGGTGCTGAGGTCGCGGTACTCGACCGGGCTCCCGGTCACCTCGGTGATCGCCGCGGCGAGCTCCGGCCTCGTCCAGGCGACGTCCCCGGCCAGCTCGTACACCCGGTCGTCGTGCCCGGCGCCCAGGGCGACGGCGGCAGCCGCCTCGGCGTAGTCCTGCCGGGCGGCGCTGGCGGTCCGGCCGCCGTGCGCACTGCCCAGCAGCACCCCCGACTCCGCCGCCTGGCTGACCTGATCCGCGTAGTTCTCGTGGTACCAGTTGTTCCGCAGGATGGTGAAGGCCAGCCCGGAGCCGACGATGACCTCCTCGGTCGCCTTGTGCTCCGGGGCGAGGACCAGCGGCGTGGTGTCGGCGTGCGGGGCGCTGGTGTAGACCACCCGCGCGACGCCGGCGGCGCGGGCCGCCTCGACGACGGTGGTGTGCTGGCGCACGCGCTGGCCCACCTCGCTGCCCGAGACCAGCACCAGGACGTCGACGCCCGCCAGAGCGGCCTCCAGCGCCGCCCGGTCGTCGTAGGACGCCACCCGGGTCTCGACGTCTCGACCCAGCACCTCGGCCGCCTTGGCGGGGTCGCGGACCAGGGCGACGACGTCGGCGCCCTGGGCGCGCAGGGACGCGACGACGAGGCGGCCGAGGTGGCCGGTGGCTCCGGTGACGGCGGTGGTGGGCATGGGCGGGCTCCTCGGTCAGTTGAAACTTATACTGACCGCCAACCGGCAGACGGCGGGCGTTATTCCGCCGGCCGGTCGTCCTCCGCCAGCGTCACCCGGACGGCCAGCGCGCCGGCCCCCTCCACCCAGCGGACCGGACCGCTGATCCGGCCGACGGCCCGCAGGTCCGCCTCGACCGCCTGCAGCCGTGCCAGGGCGTCCGACGGTCCCGAGAACTCGGCCGCCGCGACGTCGGTGCGCATGGACACCTTCGCCTGCGACTTGGCACCCCGGATCTCCACGAGCGCGCTCGAGACCGCCGTCAGCACGGCCGGGTCGCCGTCCACCGCCAGCTCGGACCGGGTGGGCCAGCTGGCCGTGTGGATGGAGCCGTCCTTCCACCACGACCACACCTCCTCGGTCGCGAACGGCATGATCGGCGCCAGCAGCCGGAGCATGACGTCGAGCGCCAGGGCCAGCGCGGCCTGCGCCGAGCGGACGGCGGGGTCGGTGGGGTCGCCGTAGGCCCGCTCCTTCACCAGCTCGAGGTAGTCGTCGCAGAACTGCCAGAAGAACTGCTCGCTGACCTCCAGCGCGCCGGTGTAGTCGAAGGCGTCGAAGGCCCGGGTCGCCGCCCCCACCACGTCGGCCAGCGCGGCCAGCACCGCCCGGTCGACCGGCTCGGTGACGGCGGCCAGGTCGGGGTCGCTGCTGATCCCCAGCACGAACCTCGACGCGTTGAGCACCTTGGTCGCGAGCCGGCGCCCCACCTTCATCTCCCGCTCGTCGAACGGGGAGTCCAGGCCCGGCCGGGCCTTGGCGGCCCGCCAGCGCACGGCGTCGGAGCCGTAGCGCTGCAGGATGTCGGTCGGCACCACCACGTTGCCCTGGGACTTGCTCATCTTCTTGCGGTCCGGGTCCATGACGAAGCCCGAGATCATCGACCGCCGCCAGGGCAGCGAGTGGTTCTCGAAGTGGGCGCGGACCACGCGCGAGAACAGCCAGGTCCGGATGATCTCGTGCGCGTGGGTGTTGAGGTCCATCGGGAAGGTGAGCTCGAACAGCTCCGCGTCCCGCTCCCAGCCGCAGACGATCTGCGGGCTGAGCGAGGACGTCGCCCAGGTGTCCATGACGTCGGGGTCGGCCATGAACCCGCCGGCGACCCCCCGCTGCTCGGCGGTGTAGCCGGCCGGCACGTCGGAGCTGGGGTCGACCGGGAGCTGGGCCTCCTCGGGCACCAGCGGGTGCGCGTAGTCGGGCTCGCCGTCCGCGTCGAGGGCGTACCAGACCGGGAACGGCACCCCGAAGAAGCGCTGCCGCGAGATGAGCCAGTCGCCGTTCAGCCCGCCGACCCAGTTGTCGTAGCGGTACTTCATGTGCTGCGGGACCCAGGCCAGCTCGTCGCCGCGCTCCAGCATCGTCGCCTTGAGCTCGGCGTCGCGCCCGCCGTTGCGGATGTACCACTGCCGGGTCGACACGATCTCCAGCGGCTTGTCGCCCTTCTCGTAGAAGCTCGCCTTCCGCTGCGTCGGCTTCGGCTCCCCGACCAGGTCGCCGGCGGCGCGCAGGGCGGCCACGACGGCCTCGCGGGCCGAGAAGGTCGTCTTGCCGGCCAGCTCCTCCCAGTCCACCGTCTCGGGCAGCCACGCGGGCTTGTCCCGCAGGATCCGGCCGTCGCGGCCGATGATCACCCGGGCCGGCAGCTGCAGCTCCCGCCACCAGGTGACGTCGGTCAGGTCGCCGAACGTGCAGCACATGACCAGGCCCGAGCCCTTGTCGATCTCGGCGGCGGGGTGCGCCAGCACCGGCAGCTCGACGCCGTAGACCGGCGAGGTGACGGTCTGGCCGAACAGGTGCGCGTAGCGCTCGTCGTCCGGGTGGGCGATCAGGGCCACGCAGGCCGGGATCAGCTCCGGCCGCGTGGTCTCGACGTGGACGGGCCCGCCCCCGGCGTGGAAGGCGACCCGGTGGTAGGCGCCCGGGTAGTCGCGGGCCTCCAGCTCGGCCTGGGCGACCGCGGTCTGGAAGGTCACGTCCCACAGCGTCGGGGCCTCGGACATGTAGGCCTCGTCGCGGGCGACGTTGCGCAGGAACGCCTTCTGCGCCACGGCCACCGAGTCGTCGGAGATGGTCGTGTAGAGCGAGGACCAGTCGACGCTCAGCCCCACGCGACGCCACAGGTCCTCGAAGCTGCGCTCGTCGACGTGGGTGAGCTCGTGGCACAGCTCGACGAAGTTGCGCCGGCTCACCGGCACCTGGCGCTTGGCGTCTGGCTTCTCGGGCGGGCTGAAGTCCGGGTCGTAGGGGACCGAGGGGTCGCAGCGCACGCCGAAGTAGTTCTGCACCCGGCGCTCGGTCGGCAGCCCGTTGTCGTCCCAGCCGATGGGGTAGAACACGTGCTTGCCGGTCATCCGCTGGTAGCGGGCCACCAGGTCGGTGTGGGTGTAGGAGAACACGTGGCCGACGTGCAGCGAGCCGGACACCGTGGGGGGCGGGGTGTCGATGCTGAACACCTCGGCGCGCGACGTGGGACGGACGAAGGCGTAGGTGCTGTCAGTCCGCCACTGCTCCACCCAGCGGTCCTCCAGGCCCTCCAGGGCCGGCTTCTCCGGTACCCGGGCGCTGCCGCGGGGGCTCGCGTCGGTACGGGGGTCAGCGGTCTGGGTCATGGTGCTGATCCTAGGAGAACCCGGCGGTACCGCCCGCACGCCTTTCGGGCGCGGGCCGGTGCGGCCCGGGCCGTCGCCCCCTGCGCCGCCGCGGTGGCCGGAGCGCCACAGGTCCCCGCGGTGGCGGGCCCTAGACTCGTGGGGCCATGTCGATGCCCCAGAACGCCGCGCCGCAGACCCACGCCGAGATCGTCGCGGCCCTCACCCGCCGCTGGCCCGAGCACCGGGTCGCGCCCAGCCTCGGCCGGGTGCAGGCGCTCACCGGCCTGCTCGGGGACCCGCAGCACGCCTTCCGGGTCATCCACGTCACCGGCACCAACGGCAAGGGCAGCACCACGGCGATGATCGAGTCGCTGCTCCGCGCCACCGGGCTGCGCACGGGCCGCTTCACCAGCCCGCACGTCACGGCCGTCAACGAGCGGATCGCCATCGACGGCGAGGCCATCTCCGACGAGCGGTTCGACGCCGTCTGGCGCGAGATCGAGCCGCTCGTCGCCCTGGTCGACGAGCAGCTCCTCGACGGCGTCCCCATGACCTTCTTCGAGATCATCACCTGCATGGCCTTCGCCGCGTTCGCCGACGCCCCCGTCGACGTCGCCGTCATCGAGGTGGGCCTCGGCGGCACCTGGGACGCCACCAACGTCGCCGACGGCGACGTCGCGGTGATCACCCCGATCGACCTCGACCACACCCGCCTGCTGGGCGAGACGGTGACCGAGATCGCGACCGAGAAGGCCGGCATCATCAAGCCCGGGGCCCAGGCGATCCTGGCCGGGCAGTCGCCCGACGCGGCCGCGGTCCTGCTGGCCCGCTGCGCCGAGGTGGGCGCCCTCGCCCAGCGCGAGGGGCTCGACTTCGGGGTGCTCGGCCGCCAGCTCGCCGTCGGCGGGCAGGTGGTGCGGCTGAACGGCGCCGAGGGACCCGTCGACGACGTCTTCCTCCCGCTGCACGGCGCCCACCAGGCGGCCAACGCCGCGCAGGCCCTCGCCGCCGTCGAGGCCTTCCTCGGCCTCAAGGCCGTGAACCCCGACGTCGTCCGCGAGGGCTTCGCGCAGGTCGTCGTCCCCGGCCGGCTCGAGGTCGTGCGCCGTGGTCCCGCCGTCGTGCTGGACGCGGCCCACAACCCGCACGGCGCCCGCGCCACCGCTGCCGCCCTCACCGAGGCGTTCGGCTTCAACCCGCTCGTCGGCGTGATCGCCGTGATGGCCGACAAGGACGTCCGCGGCCTGCTCGAGGTCTTCGAGGAGGTCATGAACGAGGTCGTCGTCACCACGGTCGCCTCGACCAGCCGCGGGATGCCGGCCGACGAGCTGGGCGAGGTCGCCGCCGAGGTGTTCGGGGCCGAGCGGGTCACCGTCGCGCCACGGCTCGACGACGCCCTCGAGGTGGCCCTGGGGCGCGCCGAGGGCGAGGGTGCCGGGACGCCCGGCGTCGTCGTCACCGGCTCGGTGGTGCTGGTGGGCGAGGCGCGCGCGCTGCTGGTCACCGATGCACCACCGACGGTGCCGACGCCGGCGTCCGACCTCGACGACGACTGGGACGACACGGCCGAGGACGACGAGGACGACGAGGGCGTGGACCCGTACGACGGCTTCCTCCCCGGGGCGGGCTCGCGGTGAGGCTCAGCCCGAAGAACCCGATGGGCGTGGTGCTGCTGTCCGTCCTCGTCTTCGAGTTCATCTTGTTCGGGCTGGCGGTCCCGGTGATGATCCTCATCTCCGACGTGCGGCCGCTGACCGCCGGCCTGTGCGCCGGCGGGGCCGCCCTGCTGGCCCTGGTCTCCGCCGGGCTGGTGCGCCGCCCGGCCGGCTACCCGCTGGGCTGGCTGACCCAGGTCGTCGGCCTCGCGCTGGGGCTGCTGACCCCGGCGATGTTCGTCGTCGGCGGGCTGTTCCTCGCCCTGTGGGTGATCACCTTCGTGCTGGGCCGGCGCCTCGACGAGCAGGGCCGGGCGCGCGCGGCCTGACCGTTCGACGGGATCCGGGCACGGAGTCGACCCGCGGCCCGTCCCGCTAGGGTGCAGCCCATGACTGCCGTCGCCGAGGTCCCCACCCAGCGCTCCTTCGTCCTGATCAAGCCCGACGCGGTCCGCCGCGGGCTGGTCGGGGCCGTGCTCAGCCGCTTCGAGGCGAAGGGGCTGTCCGTCGTCGCCCTCTCGATGCGCCAGGTCACCGAGGAGCTGGCCGACGAGCACTACGCCGAGCACCTCGACCGGCCGTTCTACCCGCCGCTGCGCCGCTTCATCACGTCCGGGCCGTCGGTGGCCCTGGTCCTCGAGGGCGACGAGGCGATCGAGGTCGTCCGCAGCCTCAACGGCGCCACCGACGGCCGCAAGGCCGCCCCCGGCACCATCCGTGGCGACCTCTCGCTGTCCAACCGCGAGAACCTCGTGCACGGCTCGGACTCCCCGGAGTCGGCGGCGCGCGAGATCGCGCTCTGGTTCCCCGAGCTCGGCTGACCCGGCACGACGGGTGAGCGCGCGGTGAGGGCCTCCGACCCGGTCGTCGTGGTCGGCGCCGGGCTGGCCGGGCTGGCCTGCGCGCAGCGGCTGGTCGAGGCCGGTGTGGACGTGCTGGTCCTCGAGGCCTCCGACGGGGTCGGCGGGCGGGTCCGCACCGACGTCGTCGACGGCTTCCGCTGCGACCGCGGCTTCCAGCTGCTGAACCCGGCCTACCCGGTGCTGCCGCGGGTGCTCGACGTCGCCGCGCTGGACCTCCGCACCTTCCGGGCCGGCGTGGTGGCGGCGACGACGCACGGCCCCGCCGTGCTGGCCGACCCGCGGCGGGAGCCGGGGCTCGCCTGGGCGACGCTCACCGCGCCGCTGGGCAGCCTCCTCGACAAGGTGCTGTTCGCCCGCTGGGCGGCGACGTCCCTGCTGCCCGTCCGGCGGCTGGTGCGCCGGCCGGACCTGACCCTGTCGGAGTCGCTCGACCGCGCCCGCGTCCACGGCCCGCTCCGCTCGGGCGTCGTCGAGCCGTTCCTGGCCGGGGTGCTGGCCGAGCGCGACGGCAGGACCTCGGCGAACTTCGTCGCCCTGCTGCTCCGCTCCTTCGTCCTGGGCTCCCCGGCCGTGCCGGCCCTCGGGATGGGCCGGCTGCCCGCCGCCGTCGCCGACCGGCTGCCGGCCGGCACCGTCCGGCTGGGCGAGGCGGTCCGGCAGGTCGACGCCCGTGCGGTGCACACCGACGCCGGCACGCTCGGCGCCCGCGCGGTCGTCGTGGCCACGGACCCGCCGACGGCCGAGCGGCTGACCGGCGTCCGTGCCCCGGCGATGAAGGCGCTGACCACCTTCTGGCACACCGCCCCCGAGCCGCCGACCGGCGCCCGGCTGCTGCACCTGGACGCCGAGCGTCGCGGCCCGGTGCTCAACACCGCGGTGATGACGAACGTCGCGCCCGCCTACGGACCGCCGGGCCGCCCCCTGGTGGCCACCACCGTGCTGGGCGACGACGGCTCGGCCGCGGCCGAGCGGGACGCCCGCCGGCACGCCGCGTTGATCTACGGGGTCGACGCCGCCCGCTGGGAGCTGGTGAGCACCTCGGTGGTGCCAGGCGCGCTCCCGGAGCAGCCGCCGCCGCTCGCCGTCCGGCGACCGGTGACCACCCCGGGCGGCGTGCACCTGGCCGGTGACCACCGCGACACGGCGTCGATCCAGGGGGCGCTGGTGTCCGGGCGGCGGGCCGCGACGGCCGTCCTGGCGGGTCTCGCCGAGCGCTGACGCCGAGGGCAGCGCCGCCCCGAGCCGGTAGGCTTCGAGCCCACCACGCCCCGCCCCGAGGACGGAAGGCCCTCCGTGACCCTCCTCATCGCCGTGCACTTCGGCGTGGGCCTGCTCGCCCCGCTGCTGCTCCGCCGGCTGCGGGGACGGGCCTTCTTCCTGCTCGCCCTCGCCCCGCTCGCCGCCTTCGTCTGGACCCTGGCCCAGGGCCCCGCCGTGCTGGCCGGGGAGGTGCTGACGGAGGGGTTCCGGTGGATCCCGGCGCTGGGCGTCGACGTCTCGTTCCGGGTGGGGCTGCTGCAGTGGGTGCTGGTGCTGGTGGTCAGCGGGATCGGTGCGCTGGTCCTCTTCTACTGCCGCTGGTACTTCGGCGACGAGGACCCGCCGACCCGCACCGGGGCGGTGCTCGTCGCCTTCGCCGGGGCCATGACGGGCCTGGTCACCTCCGACGACCTGATCGGGCTGTACGTCTTCTGGGAGCTGACGACGGTCTTCTCCTACCTGCTGGTGGGCCACAACCCGACGTTCGCGGCCAACCGGCGGGCCGCGCTCACCGCGCTGGTCGTCACCACCACCGGCGGCCTGGCCATGCTGGTGGGGATCGTGCTGCTGGCCGTGCGCTACGACAGCTACAGCCTCTCCCGGGTGCTCGAGGGCGCGGCGGCCTCGGGCGTCGACTCGCCCCTGGTCGTGGTGGCGGTCCTGCTGGTGCTGGTCGGGGCGCTCTCGAAGTCGGCGCTCGTGCCGTTCCACTTCTGGCTGCCCGGGGCGATGGCCGCCCCGACCCCGGTCAGCGCGTACCTGCACGCCGCGGCGATGGTCAAGGCGGGCGTCTACCTGGTCGCCGTGCTGGCGCCGGTGTTCGGGGGCACCCCCGGCTGGCGCCCCGTGCTGCTCACCCTGGGTGCGGCCACCATGCTGCTCGGCGGCTGGCGGGCGCTGCGCCAGTACGACGTCAAGGTGCTGCTGGCCTACGGCACCGTGAGCCAGCTCGGCTTCCTCGTCGTGCTGATGGGGATCGGCACCCGGGCGGCCGCTCTCGGCGGGCTGGCGCTGCTCGTCTCCCACGCCCTGTTCAAGGCCACCCTGTTCCTGGTCGTCGGCATCGTCGACCACAGCGCGGGCACCCGCGACCTGCGCAAGCTGGCCGGCGTCGGCCGGGCCATGCCCGTCGTCGCCGTCGCGGCCGCCGTGGCCGGCGCCTCGATGGCGGCCGTCCCGCCCACCCTCGGCTTCGTGGCCAAGGAGGCGGGGTTCGAGTCCCTGACCTACCTGGTCGCCCACGGTGACGGCGACGGCACCGGCTGGCCGGTGCTGCCGGCGGTGCTGCTGACCGCCGCGCTGACGGCCGGCTCCGCCCTGACCACCGCCTACACGCTCCGCTTCTGGTGGGGCACCTTCACCAGCACCGCGAAGCAGGCCTACGTCGACGCCGACGGCGCGGAGGAGGACGTCCGGCCGCACCACCCGGTGCCGCGGGGGTTCGCCGCCGCGCCCGTCCTGCTGGCCGCGCTCGGCCTCGCCGGCGGCTTCGTCGGGCCCCGGCTGACGGAGGCCTTCGGCGGCTACGTCGCGCAGTTCGCGGTGGGGGAGGAGAGCCACGGCCTCGCGCTGTGGCACGGGTTCAGCGTGCCGCTGCTGCTCTCGGCGCTGGCGCTGGCGGGCGGCGTGCTGCTGTTCTGGCAGCGGCACCTGATCGCCCGCGCGCAGTCGACGTTCCCGGCCGTGCTCGAGGCCGAGGAGGCCTACCAGAAGACGATGCGGGGCGTGGACCGGCTGGCCGTCGAGGTCACCGCCGTCACCCAGCGCGGCTCGCTGCCGATCTACCTCGGGGCCATCCTGCTGGTGGTGATCGCCCTCCCCGGCGGCGCGCTGCTGGTGCTCCGCGACTGGCCCGCCGGCGTGCGGGCCTTCGACACCCCCGCGCAGGTGCTGGTCGGCGTCATCATGGTGGTCGCCGCCTTCCTGGCCGCGACCTCCCGTGGCCGGCTGCGCGCGGTGCTGCTCGCCAGCGTCACCGGCTACGGGGTCGCGGTGCTGTTCCTGCTGCACGGGGCGCCGGACCTCGCGCTCACCCAGACCCTGGTCGAGACGGTCACCCTGGTCGTCTTCGCGCTCGTGCTGCGCAAGCTGCCCAAGTACTTCACCAGCCGGCCGCTGCAGGCCAGCCGCTGGTGGCGGCTCGTGGTCGCCGTCACCGCGGGTGCCGTGGTGTCGCTCATCGGGCTGGTGGCCGCCGGGGCGCGGGTCGCGACGCCGGTCTCGGCGGACTTCCCCGAGGCCGCGTCCACGTTCGGGTACGGCGACAACATCGTCAACATCACCCTCGTCGACATCCGCGCCTGGGACACCCTCGGCGAGATCGCCGTGCTGGTCGTGGCCGCGACGGGCGTGGCCAGTCTGATCTTCCTCCGCAGCCGCTACGCGGCGCTGCCCACCCGACCCGACGCCGGCCCCCGGCCGCGGGCGGGGACCGGCGGCGCGGGCCGGACCACCTGGCTGCGCGGCGGGGAGACCCTGTCGCCGCTGCGCCGTTCCATCATCTTCGAGGTGGTCACGCGGGTGCTGTTCCCGGTGATGGTCGTGGTCTCGGTCTACCTCCTGATCGCCGGCCACAACGCCCCGGGCGGCGGGTTCGCCGGCGGGCTGGTGGCGGGCATGGCCCTCGTCATCCGCTACCTCGCCGCCGGCAGCCGCGAGCTGGACGAGGCCGCCCCCGTCGACGCGGGCCGGGTGCTGGGAGCCGGCCTGGTGCTGGCCGGGCTGAGCGCCCTGGCCCCGCTGCCCTTCGGTGGCCGGATCCTGCAGAGCTACGACATCGGCGTCGACTTCGGCCGGCTGGCCGAGGTGGTCACGCCGCTCGGACCGTTGCCGCTGCTCGGCTCGCCGCACCTGGTCACCTCGGTGTTCTTCGACGTCGGCGTCTACCTCGTCGTCATCGGCGTGATGCTGGACCTGGCCCGCAGCCTCGGCTCCGGCATCGACCAGCACGAGGCCGAGGACCGCGCCCCGGTGCCGCAGGCGGGGCTGCACGCGCGGGCGGCGACGTCGGCGCGCCCGGTGCCCGCCGCGGCCGGGCGGGAGATCGTCCGATGAGCCCCAACCTCACCCTCGTGCTGATCTCCGGCGTCCTCGTGGCCGCCGGGGTCTACCTGCTGCTGGAGCGCTCCCTGACCCGCATCCTCATCGGCGTCCTGCTGGCGTCCAACGGCGTCAACGCGATGTTCCTCGTGGCCAGCGGGGCCGCCGGCGGCGCCCCGATCATCGGCGTCACCGACCCGGCGCAGATGAGCGACCCGCTGCCGCAGGCCATGGTGCTGACGGCCATCGTCATCACCCTCGGCGTCACCGCCTACCTGCTGGCGCTGGCGTACCGCAGCTTCCAGCTGAACGGCCACGACGAGGTCGCCGACGACGTCGAGGACGCCGCGATCCGCCGGCTGGCCGAGGCCGACCTGGCGTCGGACTCCTACGACGAGGACGACGACGGCCACCCGGACGAGGTCGGCCAGGGCACGGGCGACGAGGAGGGCGAGCGGGTCCCCGCGCCCGACCCCGAGGCCGAGGACGCCCCGGAGGTGGAGCGCGGCGACGAGGCCGGGGCGGTCGCCCGCGGCGAGCCCGACGCCGCCGCCGACCTCAGCCGACCTGCGGGGGAGGCCCGATGAACAACCTCGTGCCCCTGCCGGTGCTGCTGCCGATCCTCGGCGCCGGCCTCGCGCTGGCCCTCAACCGGCGTCCGCGCGCCCAGCGCCTGGTCTCGACCGTCGTCATGGTGGCGGTGGTCGCGGTGTCCGGCACGCTGATGCACCTCACCGACCGGCTCGGGCCGATCGTGCTCTGGGTGGGCGCCTGGCCGCAGCCCCTGGGCATCGCCCTCGTCGCCGACCGGCTGTCCGCCCTGATGCTCGTGGTCAGCTCGGTGGTCACGCTCCTGGTGCTGCTGTTTTCGATGGGCGCCGACGAGGAGGAGCGCAAGCGCGAGACACCGGTCTCGATCTTCCACCCGACGCTGCTCGTGCTGTCCGCCGGCGTCTCCAACGCCTTCCTGGCCGGCGACCTGTTCAACCTGTTCGTCGGCTTCGAGATGCTGCTGTTCGCCTCCTACGTGCTGCTGACCCTCGGCGGCACGGGGGAGCGGGTCCGCGCCGGCAGCACCTACGTCGTGGTGAGCCTGCTGTCCTCGACGCTGTTCCTCGTCGCGCTGGCGGCCGTCTACGCCGCCACCGGCACCGTCAACATCGCGCAGCTCGCGCTCCGGCTGCCGGCGCTGCCGGACGGCGTCCAGCTGGTCCTGCAGCTGCTGCTGCTCACCGTCTTCGCGATCAAGGCGGCCGTCTTCCCGATGTCGGCCTGGCTGCCGGACTCCTACCCCACGGCCCCGGCGCCCGTCACCGCCGTCTTCGCGGGCCTGCTCACCAAGGTCGGCGTCTACGCCATCATCCGCACCCAGACCGTGCTGTTCCCCGACAGCCACCTGACCGGCCTGCTGCTGTGGGCGGCCCTGGCCACCATGGTCGTCGGCATCCTCGGCGCCATCGCCCAGTCCGAGATCAAGCGGATGCTCTCGTTCACCCTGGTCAGCCACATCGGCTACATGGTCTTCGGGATCGGCCTGGCCAGCGTCTCCGGCTACGCGGGGGCCATCTTCTACACCGCCCACCACATCACCATCCAGACGACGCTGTTCCTCGTCACCGGGCTGATCGAGACCCGCGGCGGCAGCACGTCGCTCAACCGGCTGGGCGGGCTGGCCGCGGCCTCGCCCGTGCTGGGTGTCCTGTTCTTCGTCCCGGCCATGAACCTCGCCGGCATCCCGCCGCTGTCCGGCTTCGTCGGGAAGGTGGGGCTGCTGGAGGCCGGGGTGCAGGCCGGCGGCTTCCTGCCGCTGCTGCTGGTGGGCGGCTCGGTGCTGACCAGCCTGCTGACCCTCTACGCCATGGCCAAGGTGTGGAACCGCGCCTTCTGGCGGCCCCGCACGGCCGAGCCGGACGCCCTCGAGCTGGTGGCCGGCGAGGCGGACGGCGGCGGGGTCGTCGCCCCCGGCACGGGCGCGCGGCTGGCCGCCGCCGGCGAGCGGACCCGGACGCGACTGCCGCGGCCGATGGTGGCCACGGCGGTCGTCGTGGTGCTGCTCGGGGTCGGCCTCACCGTCGTCGCCGGCCCGCTCTACGGGTACGCGGAGCGCTCGGCCACCGACATCGTCGACGGCCTCACCTACGTGCGCGCGGTGCTGCCGGAGGGGGTCCGGTGAGCACCGAGCAGGCGGAGGCGGCGGGCCGGACGCCGCCGACGGCACGCCCCCGGCGACGCGTGAACCCGGTCAACGTCGCCGTGCTGACGGTGGTGTGGGTGCTGCTGTGGGACGAGGTCTCCCTGTTCCTCGTCCTCACCGGGGTGCTGGTGGCCGTGCTGGTCGGCCTGGTCTTCCCGCTGCCGCCGATCGACCTGCACGGCCGCTTCCGCCCCGCGCGGGGTCTCCGGCTGCTGGTCCGGCTGCTGGTCGACGCGTTCCGGGCCAGCGTCGACGTCGTCGCCCTGGCCTTCCGCTCCGGCACCGTGCCCCGCAGCTCGATCGTCCGTGTGCAGCTGCGCAGCCGCTCCGACCTCTACCTGACCCAGACCGCCGAGCTGGTCTCGCTGGTGCCGGGCACCCTCGTCCTGGAGGTCCACCGGGCCAGCAGCACCCTCTACCTGCACGTGCTGGGCGCCACCGACGACGCGGCGATCGAGACGGCCGTCCGGGCCGTCCTGGACGCCGAGGCCCGGGTGCTGCGGACCTTCGGCTCCGCCGAGGAGGTCGCCGCCCTCGAGGAGGGCCGGCCGCAGCCGGGCCTGCCCACGCGTGCGGGAGAGGGGTCCTGATGGTCGACCAGGTGGTGGTGGTCATGGTCGCGGCCGGGGCGCTGATGCTGGCGGTGGCCGCGGTGCTGACGGTGGCCCGGATGTCCCGCGGTCCGAGCAGCCTCGACCGGGTGGTGGCCGCGGACGTGCTGATCGCCGTGGTCATCGCCGCGCTGGCGCTGGAGGCGGTCCTCAACGACCACAGCACGACCCTCCCGGTGATGCTGGTGCTCTCCCTGCTCGGCTTCGCCGGCTCGGTGAGCATCGCCCGCTTCGTCGCCGACCGGGACAAGGCGACGCGCTGGGACGTGGAGAGCCAGCAGCCGCCCGCGGACCCGGGGACCGGCGCGGAGGAGGGGCGGTGACCGCCGCGGTCCTCGACGTCGTCGGCGCCGGCTGCGTGCTGCTCGGCGCGTTCCTCTGCCTCACCGCGGCCGTGGGCCTGGCCCGGTTCCCCGACGTGCTGAGCCGGATGCACGCGGCCACCAAGCCGCAGACGCTGGGGCTGATCCTCGTCGCGACCGGAGTCGAGCTGTCCCTGCGCAGCTGGGCGGCGTTCGGCACCGTCGTGCTGATCGCCGCGCTGCAGCTGACCACCGCCCCGGTGGCCGCGCACCTGGTGAGCCGCACCGTCTACCGCAGCAACCAGGTCCGCCGGGACCTGCTGGACCGCGACGACCTCGCCGAGGACCTGGCCCGGGCCGGCTTCACGCTGGGTCCCGCGCCCGAGGAGGGACGCGACGGCCCCGCCGACGGCCGTTAGCCTGGACGCACCATGACTGCCCCAGCACCGGAGACGCCCGCACCGGACACCTCGGCCCCGGAATCCCTGTTCCCCCGGCTGGAGCCGCTGCTGGCCCGGGTGAGCAAGCCGATCCAGTACGTGGGCGGCGAGCTGAACAGCGTCACCAAGGACTGGGACGCCACCGAGGTCCGCTGGTGCCTCAGCTACCCCGACGCCTACGAGGTCGGCCTGCCCAACCAGGGCGTCGCGATCCTCTACGAGGTGCTGAACGAGCGCGACTGGATCCTCGCCGAGCGCACCTACGCGGTGTGGGCAGACCTGGAGCAGCTGATGCGCGAGCACGGGGTGCCGCAGTTCACGCTGGACAGCCACCGCCCGGTCGGCGCCTTCGACGTCTTCGGGCTCAGCTTCGCCACCGAGCTGGGCTACACCAACATGCTGACCGCGCTGGACCTGGCGGGCATCCCGTTGCACGCCCGCGACCGGCGCGAGCACGACCCGGTCGTGCTGGCCGGCGGGCACGCCGCCTTCAACCCCGAGCCGATCGCCGACTTCATCGACGCCGCCGTCCTCGGCGACGGCGAGGAGATCGCCCTCAAGATCTCCGAGGTGGTGCGGGAGTGGAAGGTCGAGGGGCGGCCGGGGGGCCGCGACGGGCTGCTGATGCGGCTCGCCGCCGGCGGCGCGGTCTACGTGCCCAAGTTCTACGACGTCGACTTCCTCCCCGACGGCCGGATCCAGCGGGTCGCGCCCAACCGCAGCGGCGTCCCCTTCCGGATCACCAAGCACACGGTGATGGACCTGGACGCCTGGCCGTACCCCAAGAAGCCGCTGGTGCCGCTGGCGGAGACCGTCCACGAGCGGTACTCGGTCGAGATCTTCCGCGGCTGCACCCGCGGCTGCCGCTTCTGCCAGGCCGGGATGATCACCCGCCCGGTCCGGGAGCGCAGCATCGACACCATCGGCGCCATGGTGCAGGGCGGGATCGAGGCGACCGGGCTGGAGGAGGTCGGCCTGCTCAGCCTGTCCAGCGCCGACCACTCCGAGATCGCCGAGGTCACCAAGCAGCTCGCCGACCGCTACGAGGGCACCAACGTGTCGCTGTCGCTGCCCAGCACCCGCGTCGACGCGTTCAACATCGACCTGGCGAACGAGCTCTCCCGCAACGGCCGGCGCTCGGGGCTCACCTTCGCGCCCGAGGGCGGCTCCCAGCGGCTGCGGCAGGTGATCAACAAGATGGTCACCGACGACGACCTGATCCGCACCGTCGCGGCCGCGTACGCCAACGGCTGGCGGCAGGTGAAGCTCTACTTCATGTGCGGCCTGCCGACCGAGACCGACGAGGACGTGCTGGCCATCGCCGACCTCACCAAGCGGGTGATCGACACCGGCCGGCGGGTCAGCGGCCGGCGCGACATCCGCTGCACCGTCTCCATCGGCGGGTTCGTGCCCAAGCCGCACACCCCGTTCCAGTGGGCCGCGCAGTGCGACGCCGACGTCGTCGACGCCCGCCTCACCAAGCTGCGCCAGGCCGTCCAGCGGGACAAGCAGTACGCCAAGGCCATCGGTTTCCGCTACCACGACGGCAAGCCGGGCATCGTCGAGGGCCTGCTGAGCCGGGGCGACCGCCGCGTCGGCCGGGTCATCGAGGCCGTCTGGCGCGACGGCGGCCGCTTCGACGGCTGGAGCGAGCACTTCTCCTACGAGCGCTGGATGCGCTGCGCCGCGGAGGCGCTCGCGCCCTACGGCGTCGACGTCGACTGGTACACCACCCGCGAGCGGGACTACGCCGAGGTGCTGCCCTGGGACCACCTCGACTCGGGCCTGGACCGCGACTGGCTCTGGGAGGACTGGCAGGACGCCCTCGACGAGGTGGAGGTGGAGGACTGCCGCTGGACCCCCTGCTTCGACTGCGGGGTCTGCCCGCAGATGGACACCTCGATCCAGGTCGGCCCCACCGGCAAGACCCTGCTGCCGATCGCCGCGGTGACCTCCCGCCTGAGCTGACGCAGCCGGTGGCTGCGGGCGGACGGCAGCCAGGTCGCCCGGCCGGGGCTGTCGCCACCCCGCAGATGCGTCGTCCCGCCGTTGGCCGGGAATGACGGTGCGGCCGGGCCGCCCGCGTGCCTAGGGTGGCGGCATGACCTGGTCGGAGATCACCACCGTCGACGAGCTCACCGGCCTGCTGGGCGAGCCGACCGCGCGGGCGCGGGACAAGGGCCGGACCGCCCTGCACGAGCTGGACCGGCAGTGGCTGGCCGCGTCGCCGTTCTGCCTGCTGGCCACGGCCGACGCCGAGGGGCGCTGCGACGTCTCGCCCAAGGGCGACCCGGCGGGCGGCCTCGTCCACGTCCTCGACGACCACACGCTGGCCATCGCCGAGCGGCCGGGCAACCGGCGGGTCGACGGCTTCCGGAACGTGCTCGCCAACCCGCACGTCGGGCTGATCTTCCTCATCCCCGGTCGCGGGGACACGCTCCGGGTGAACGGGCGGGCCCGCCTGGTGTCCGACGCGCCGTTCTTCGACACGCTGGTGGTGAAGGGCCACCGGCCCCTGGTCGCGCTGGTCGTGGAGGTGGAGGAGGTCTTCCACCACTGCTCCAAGGCCTTCCTGCGCTCCCGGCTGTGGGACCCGCAGAGCTGGGACGACCCGGTCCCGCCGCGGCCGGTCATCGCCCAGGCCCTGGAGGCGCGGGAGGAGACGTTGGAGGCCCTGACCGCCTACTACGGGCCCGCGTACGCGGAGAAGCTCTACCGCTGAGCCCAGCGCCGCGACGGCAGCGCCGAGCAGGCCCGGACGGTCCGGGCGGCGAGGCGGAGGCCGCCGTCGCGCACCCGGACCGGGCCGACCCGGGCGGCCCTCAGCCCGCCTGACCGCTGGCGGCGATGTAGGTCCCCACCCGGTCAGCGGGGTTGAGCAGCACGGCCGGGGCCAGGCAGCGCTCCGGGACGGCGAACCGGTCGCGGATCCGGGCGTCGCCGTCGGTGTCGTAGGCGACCGGCCCGACGGTGTCGACGACCTTCCCGTTGCAGACCAGGCTGGCCGAGATCGTCGTGACCGGGTTGGCGCCGGTGCTGGTCAGCACCAGGTCCCGGACGCGGACCTCGACCCGGCCGTTGGCCTTGACCTTGACGCTGCTGCGGCTGACCGACCAGTCGGCCCCGCCCGGCGCGACGCCCGCCAGGTCGGCGTCGGTGGTGAGGCTGCCGATGAGCTGGGCCGAGAGCAGGGTGCCCCGGGCGTGGGTCTGCCGGTAGTGGTGCCCGTCGTCGGCGACGGCAGGCGCCGCGCCCGCCACCAGGATCAGGGCGGCGGCGCCGATGGCGAGACGGCGGTGGGTGGTGGTGGGCATGACGACCTCCTGGTCGACCGGTCACCCGACGGCGCCGGTCCTCGTGGATGGGTGGGCCCGTCCGTCACGACCGCCCTAGAGGACCGGTGCAGGCCGACGACGCCGTGGCTCCACCCCGGGAGACGACGTCGCGGGGCCGCCGGTTCGACCGTCGGCTCCACCCGGTCGGCCGGACCCGGGCCAGTAGGGTGGTCGGCCATGGCGACACGGACCCAGCCGGAGCAGCAGGCACCGCCGGTGCAGCGGCTGCGCGTCCGCTACGCCAAGCGCGGCCGGGCCCGCTTCACGAGCCACCGCGACTTCGGCCGGGCCTTCGAGCGGGCGCTCCGCCGCGCCGGCGTGCCGATGGCCTACTCCTCGGGCTTCAGCCCGCACCCGCGGATCGCCTACGCCAACGCCTCGCCGACCGGCGCGGCCAGCGAGGCCGAGTACCTGGAGATCGGGCTCTCCGCCACCTGCGACCCCGCGAAGGTCCGCGACGCGCTCGACGCCGCCCTGCCGCCGGGCCTGGACGTCGTCGAGGTGGTGCCCGCCACGCCCGGCGCGCTGGCGGACCTGCTGACGGGCTCGCTCTGGGCCCTCGACCTGGCGGGTGTTCCGGAGCCGGTGCTCGACGCGGCCGTCGCGCGGTTCCTCGCCGCGGACGAGGTGCAGGTCCAGCGGATGACGAAGAACGGGCTGCGGCACTTCGACGCCCGCGCCGCCGTCGTCACGCTGGTCCCGGCGGCGGGGGAGGAGCCCGTCGGCCCGCCCGCCGTCGGCAGCCGTCGACTGCTCGTGACCCTCGAGCACACCGTCCCTGCCGTGCGTCCCGACGACGTGCTGGCCGCCCTGGTAGCTCTCGCGCCCGAGGCCGCACCGACCGCTCCCGCGGTGCTGACCCGGCTGCGGCAGGGCGTGCTCGACCGTGGGACCGGGCTGGTCGTCGAGCCCTGAGGGGCGCACCGGTCGCGTCGGCTCGCCGGGAGGTGCGGTGAGGTGTGGGATACTCGGTCACGACCGGGCACTCCGAGCTGACCCAGCGAGGGTCCCGGCCTCGACGAGTCCGTGGTGGGGTGACAGGCCACCACGCTGGTGAGGACCTCAGGTCTCCACCGCGACAAGCCGGTCCGAGCGTGTGACGACGGCCGTGCCTGACCGCGGGAGTCCCGGCTCACCACGTCGGTCCCCGTCAGCTTCCGCAGCCCGGCCTCCGGCCGGAGCGGCGAACGAGAAGTGCGCCCCCCGCGCACCAGAGGAGTCCGGATGCTCGACCACGAGCCCGACACGCACGAGCCCACCGAGGGCACCACCCCGACCACCGAGCAGCCCGCCGCTGCCCGGCCGCGCCGCCGCCGGGCCGCCAGCCGACCGGCCGGACCGCCGGCCGGCGCCGCCGCCCCGGCCGTCGTCAGCGAGACCACCCCGGTCAGCGAGACCCCGGTCCCCGAGGCCGCACCGGCCCCCGAGGCCACCCCGGTCACGGCCGAGTCGTCCACCGAGGTCCCCGCGGGGACCGACGCGCCGCTGCCGGCCAAGAAGACCCCGCGGAAGGCCGCCGCCAAGCGCCCCGCCAAGAAGGCGGCGGCCAAGCCGGCCGCGACGGACGACGCCCCCACCGCCGAGCCGGTGGCCGAGACGGTCGCCGAGCTGCCGGTCGCCGAGACCCCGACCGCCGCGGACCTGCCGTCCGAGTCGCCGGTCGAGGCCACGCCCGAGGCGCCCGTCGCCCGCAAGCGCGCCCCGCGCAAGCGCGCCACCAAGAAGGCCACGGCGCCCGCCGCCGAGTCCTCCGCCGACGACCTGGTCGCCGAGGCGGCGGTCCCCGAGGCCCCCGCCGTCGTCGAGGCCCCCGCTGCCGAGACGCCTCTGGTCGACGAGGAGCCCGCGCCCGCGCTGCCGCCCGAGCCGGTCGAGGAGCCCACCACCGGCGCCTGGGCCGGCGAGGAGGCCGCGTCCGAGGTGCCCGCCGCCCTCCAGCAGCTGGCCGAGGCGATCGCCCGTGACGGCCAGCCGGCCGACGCCCCCGAGCAGGCGCTCGAGGAGACCCCGGCGCCCGACCTGGCCGCGCTGGAGGAGTCCCCGCTCGACGTCCTCGAGGACACCGTCGACGACACCCAGGTGCAGGCCGACGACACCGCCCCGGCCGACCCCGACCAGCACGTCCCGCCGTCCGACGCCGAGCAGGCGGACCCGGAGACGGCCGAGGACGACGAGGACGGCGACGAGGACGAGAGCCGTGACGGTGACGGCTCCCGTCGTCGTCGCCGCCGCCGCGGTGGCCGCCGCCGGCGTCGCACCGGTGGCGACGAGGACAGCGCCGAGGGCGAGGACGACGCCCCCGAGGCGCCGACCACCGCTGTCGACGAGACCGTCCCGGCCGCCGAGGGCACGTCCGAGGCATCCGCCGACGGCGAGTCCGACGACGAGGACAGCAGTGACGCCGAGGAGAGCGACGGCTCGCGCCGCCGCCGTCGGCGTCGGCGTCGTCGCGGCGAGGACACCGGCAGCTCCGCCGACGACCCGGGTGAGGTCGTCGTCCGCGTGCGGGAGCCGCGCAAGAACACCAGGTCCGCGAGCTCGGAGGTCACGGGCATCGAGGGCTCGACCCGGATGGAGGCCAAGCGCCAGCGCCGCCGGGACGGTCGCGACGCCGGCCGTCGCCGCGCGCCGATCCTGTCCGAGGCCGAGTTCCTGGCCCGGCGCGAGTCGGTCAGCCGGAAGATGATCGTCCGGCAGGCCGACGACCTCTCCCAGATCGCGGTGATCGAGGACGACATCCTCGTCGAGCACTACGTCGACCGGGACTCCGCGGCGTCGCTGATCGGGAACGTCTACCTCGGCCGCGTGCAGAACGTGCTGCCGTCGATGGAGGCCGCCTTCATCGACATCGGGCGCGGCCGCAACGCCGTGCTCTACGCCGGCGAGGTCGACTGGGACTCCTTCGGCGCCGAGGGCCAGGGCCGCAAGGTCGAGCGGGTGCTCAAGTCGGGCCAGACGATCCTGGTGCAGGTCACCAAGGACCCCGTCGGGGCGAAGGGCGCGCGGCTCACCAACCACGTCTCCATCCCCGGCCGCTACATCGTCTACGCGCCCAGCGGTCACCTCTCCGGCATCTCCCGCAAGCTGCCCGACACCGAGCGGCGCCGGCTCAAGGAGATCCTGGCCGACCTCATCGGCGAGGCGAGCGTCATCGTGCGCACGGCCGCCGAGGGGGCGAGCGAGGAGGAGCTGGTCCGCGACGTCAACCGGCTCAAGGCGCAGTGGGCGGACATCGAGAAGAAGGTCAGCTCCGGGCAGTCGCCGCAGCAGCTCTACGGCGAGCCCGACCTCACCGTCCGGATCGTCCGCGACCTGTTCACCGAGGACTTCTCCGAGCTGATCATCCAGGGCAACGGCGGGCCGAACGACGCCTCCGTGGCGGTCGAGTCCTACGTGACGCACGTGGCCCCGCACCTCCAGGAGCGGATCAGCACCTGGGACCCCGAGACCCAGGGCGACCTGTTCGCCGCGTTCCGGCTGGACGAGCAGATCGCCAAGGGCCTGGAGCGCAAGGTGTTCCTGCCCTCGGGCGGCTCGCTGGTCATCGACCGCACCGAGGCGATGACCGTCATCGACGTCAACACCGGCAAGTTCACCGGCAGCGGCGGCAACCTCGAGGCCACCGTCACCAGCAACAACCTGGAGGCGGCCGAGGAGATCGTCCGCCAGCTCCGGCTGCGCGACATCGGCGGCATCATCGTCATCGACTTCATCGACATGGTGCTGCCCGCCAACCGCGAGCTGCTGCTCCGCCGGCTGGTGGAGTGCCTGGGCCGCGACCGCACCCGGCACCAGGTCGCCGAGGTCACCAGCCTCGGCCTCGTGCAGATGACCCGCAAGAAGATCGGCACCGGCCTGGCCGAGGCCTTCACGAGCGAGTGCCCGCACTGCCACGGCCGAGGCGTCGAGATCCACGACCTGCCGGTCGAGTCCCAGCGCCAGGCCGACGGCGGTACCCGCGACTCCGGCCGGGGTGACGCCAACCGCGGTGACTCCGGTCGCGGCGGCCGCCGCGGCGGCGGCAACCAGGGTGGCGGCTCGGGCGGCGGGAACGGCGGGCGCGGCGAGAGCAGCGGCCGCGGTGACGGCGGCGGGCGCGGTGAGAACGGCGGCCGCGGCGACGGTGGCCAGCGCCAGCCGCGACCGAGCGCTCCGTCCGTGCCGGCGCCGGTGGCCGCGGTCTCGGCCGACGAGGTCGCCGAGGTGACGTCAGCCCCGGCGGCCGAGGCCCCGGTCGAGGCCTTCGTGCCCGACGCCGCGACGACCGACACCGCGACCAGCGACACGGCGACGACCGGCACCGCGACGACCGACGCCCCGGCGACGGCGGCTCCGGAGCCGACCAGCGAGCCGGCCCCCGCGGCCGAGCCCGAGGAGCGGCCGCGCGGCCGGCGCGGGGGCACCCGCCGTCGCGCGGTGCGCGAGCAGGGCGCGCCGAGCGTCTCCGCCACCCCGGCGCCGGCGGCCACCGTGGCCGACCCGCAGGCGGCCCCGGCCGCCGACCCGCAGGGCGAGCCCGTCCCGTCCAGCTGAGGCACGCCCAGGACGCCGCACCCACCCGGGTGCGGCGTCCTGCGCGTTCCCGGCAGGAGGACATACTGGCCGCCATGAGCGTGGACTCCCCGGCCCGGACCCCGCTCGTCGTCGCCGTCATCGGAGCCGGCCCGTCCGGCATCTACGCCGCCGAGGCGCTGACGGCGCAGTCCGCGGTGCCCGTCGAGGTGGTGGTGCTCGACCGGCTCCCGGTGCCCTTCGGGCTGGTGCGCTACGGCGTCGCCCCGGACCACCACAGCATCCGCTCCATCCGGAACACCCTCGAGCGGACGCTGGAGCGGCCGGGCGTCGCGTTCTACGGGGACGTCACCATCGGCCGCGACGTCACCGTCGAGGAGCTCCGCGGCGCGGTCGACGTGGTCCTGTACGCCTACGGCGCCGGGTCCGACCGCCGGCTGGGCATCCCCGGTGAGGACCTCCCCGGCAGCCTCGGCGCCCCCGAGTTCGTCAACTGGTACTGCGGCCACCCCGACGTGCACCCGGACGCCCACACCGAGGCCGACCCCGGCGGGACCGCCGACGCCGACCCCGGCGCGCAGATCGCCCGCCTGGTCCGGGAGTCCCGGACGGCCGTCGTCGTCGGCGTCGGGAACGTGGCGCTGGACGTCGCGCGGGTCCTGGTGAAGTCCGCCGACGAGCTGGCCGACACCGACATGGCGGAGGAGGTGCTGGCCTCGCTGGCCGGCAAGCGGGTCGACACCGTGCACGTCCTCGGCCGGCGCGGCCCCGCCTACACCGCCTTCACCACCAAGGAGCTGCGCGAGCTCGGCCAGCTGCCGGACCTGGACCTGGTGGTCAGCGCCGAGGACCTGGAGTTCGACGCGTCCAGCCTCGCCGTCGTCGGCCAGGACAAGGTGGCGGCCCGGAACGTGGCCGTGATGCGGGAGTGGGCGGCGCGGCCGCCCACCGGGGCGTCGCGGCGGATCGTCCTGCACTTCTGGACCCGGCCCACCCGCGTCCTCGGTGAGGACCACGTCACCGGCGTCGAGCTCGAGCGGACGGTGATCGGCTCCGACGGCTACGTCGACGGCACCGGCGAGCTCAGCACCGTCGAGGCCGACCTGGTGGTCCGCTCGGTCGGCTACCGGGGCGTCGCGCTGCCCGGGGTCCCCTACGACGCCAGCACCGGCCGGGTGCCGCACGCCGAGGGCCGGGTCATCCGGGACGACGGCTTCTCACCGGACGAGTACGTGACCGGCTGGATCAAGCGCGGACCGACCGGGGTGATCGGCACCAACAAGTCCGACGCCGTCGAGACCGTGGCCTCGCTGCTGACCGACGTCGACGCCGGCCGGGTGGTGCCGCGGGGCCGCTCGGGCGCGCTCGACCGGCTGCTCGTCGGACGGGGCCTGCACGCCCTGGACCTGCCGGCCTGGCACCGGATCGACGCCGCCGAGGTGGCGCTGGGCACCAGCCACGGCCGGCTGCGCACGACGCTGGCCCACCGCGTCGAGCTGCTGGCGGCCGCCCGGCATCCCGGCGACGACCCAGCCTGACGGGGAGCTCAGCCTGACGGAGCTCAGCCTGACAGGGAGCTCAGCCTGACGGGGGCCGGTACCGCTCCCGCCGCCGGCGCAGCAGGTCTGCGGCGTCGGTGACCGTGGTGTCACCGCGCCGCCGCAGCGCCCCGCCGGGGGCCGGCAGCGCTCGCCGCCGGCCGTCCGCCAGCTCCAGCGCGGCCCAGCGCGGGGGCTGCGCGGTGTCGACCCGGACCCCGGTGATCTGCGCCCAGGGGTAGCGGTGCGTGCCGATCTCGCGCACCTCCACGCCCTCGTCGTCGACCCGCACCCGGGTCCGGGCGGTGACCACGCCGGCGGCCACCACGGCCAGCAGGAGCACCAGGTAGCCGATGACCAGCAGGGCGTCGGAGCCGTCCCGGGCCCGGGCCGGGTCGGACAGCCGGCGCAGGCCGCCGACCGCGATCCAGACGACGGCCGCCAGCGGGGCCAGCCGCAGCAGCAGCGGCGGCCCGCCCAGCCGCCAGGCCACGGGCTCCGGCGCGGCCGAGGGCGTCGAGCTCACCGGGGCGCCGGAGGGGCGACGAGCTTGCCGAGCAGGGCGCCGAGGGTGTGCGCGGGGTCCTCGGTGACACCGGCGTGCACCGGGGAGGGCTGCACCACCGTGCTGCGCGGCGCGGTGAGCCGGCCGAAGGTGTGGGCGAGCCCGGTCCCCTCGCGGGCGGTGCCCTCGGGGTGCCGGCACGCGGTGACGACGGCCTCGGCCGAGGTGCGGACCGCGTCCAGGTCGACCTCCTCGGCGAGCGCGCGCAGCCGCACGTCGTCGACGACCACCGAGGCGTGCAGGTAGTCCAGGCCCTGGCAGTAGAGGATGACGCCGACGTTGACGAACTCGCCGCGGTCGATCCGCGGCACCGCCCGCAGCACGGCGTACTGGAACGCGTGCCGGCTCACGGCAGCCACCGCTCGGCCGCGTCCAGCCGGGCCAGCAGGTACTCCCGGTAGACCTCGCGGGCGGTCGGCGCGTCGTGCGGGGCCCGCGGGTCGGGTCGCGTCGGGTCGGGCTGCAGCCACGGGTCGGGCACCAGCGCGAGCACCTCGGCCAGCAGGGCGGCGTCCACCCGGGCGCGCAGGTCGTCGTGCACGCTGCGCGGGTCCCCGACGCCCACGAGCACGTGGTCGGCGTAGTTGTAGGTCGAGGCGGCGAAGGCGGCGACGTCGCCCCAGGCGTGGTGGAAGCGCAGGCAGGCGCCGTGGTCGATCGCCCACAGCGCCTTGTGCCAGATCAGCAGGTTGGTGTTGCGCCGGCTGCGGTCGACGTTGGCGACGAAGGCGTCCAGCCAGACCACCCGCGACGCGGTCAGCGGGTCGACGGCGAAGGTGGTGTCGTAGCCGACCGAGCCGGGCAGGAAGTCGACGGCGAGGTTCAGCCCGGCGCTCCGGCTGACCAGCTCCTGCACCTCCTCGTCGGGTTCGCGGCGGCCGATCTCGGCGTCGACGTCGACGAGGGCGAGCTCGGGGACGGGGATCTCCAGCGCCCGGGCCAGCTCGCCGACGACGATCTCGGCGACCAGCGCCTTGGGACCCTGGCCGGCGCCGGTGAACTTCACCACGTAGGTGCCGAGGTCGTCGGCCTCCATCAGCGCCGGCAGCGACCCGCCCTCCCGGAGCGGGGTGAGGTAGGCCGTGGCGGCGATCCGGGGGAGCACGGGTGACACAGTAGTGGCGGGCGCCGGCAGCACGCGGCACGCCTCGTTTGACCCTCGTGGGGCGGCCACGTAGCCTTGACCCTCGGTGTGCGCTCGTCGTGATCGCGTGCACGCCTCACCGGTGTGATCGGATCCGGCCCTCGGGGTCGGAGGCGTGGTCACGCCGCCGATAGACTTCCGGAAGACATCGAAGAGAGTAGGTCAGGCGTGTACGCAGTCGTGCGTAGTGGCGGCCGCCAGCACAAGGTCAGCGTGGGCGACGTTCTCGAGATCGACAAGACCGACAGCGCGGTGGGCGAGAGCCTCAACCTGCAGCCGTTGATGCTCGTCGACGGCGAGTCCGTCCTCTCGACGGCCTCGGCCCTGAGCTCGGTCACCGTGACCGCCGAGGTGCTCGGCGCCACCAAGGGTCCGAAGATCCACATCCTCAAGTACAAGAACAAGACCGGCTACCGCAAGCGCCAGGGACACCGTCAGCACTACGTCCAGGTCCGCGTCACCGGTATCGAGAGCTGAGGCAGACATGGCACACAAAAAGGGCGCATCCTCCACCCGCAACGGTCGCGACTCGAACGCCCAGCGCCTCGGCGTGAAGCGCTTCGGCGGCCAGCTGGTCAACGCGGGCGAGATCATCGTCCGTCAGCGCGGGACCCACTTCCACCCCGGTGACGGCATGGGCCGCGGCGGCGACGACACCCTCTTCGCGCTCCGCCCGGGGCACGTCGAGTTCGGCACCCGGCGTGGCCGTCGCGTCGTGAACATCCTCCCGCTGGACGTCCCGGCCCCCGCGGAGGTCGCGGTCTCCGCGTAGCCAGCACCGCACAGCTCGACCCGTACGACCGGAAGGGTGGCCCGATCGGGCCACCCTTCCGTGGTTCCACCAGCAGGACTCGCGAACAGCCGTTCCGGGACCACCCCCACCCGTACGCGGAACCGTACGCACGAGAGGAGCGCGGCATGGCGATCCCCAGCTTCGTCGACCAGGTCACGCTGCACGTCTACGGCGGCAACGGCGGGCACGGGGTGGCATCGGTCCACCGCGAGAAGTTCAAGCCGCTCGGCGGCCCCGACGGCGGCAACGGCGGGGACGGCGGCTCGGTCATCCTGCGGGTCGAGCCCGGCCTGACCACCCTCGTCGACTACCACCGCCAGTCCCACCGGCGCGCGACCAACGGCCAGCCCGGCCGCGGCGACCACAACAACGGCGCCAACGGCGAGGACATCCTCCTCGGCGTCCCCGACGGCACCGTGATCAGCGACGCCGACACCGGCGAGCAGCTGGCCGACCTGACGGGGGAGGGCGCCGAGCTGACGGTGGCCCGCGGCGGCCGCGGCGGGCTCGGCAACGCCGCGCTGGCGTCCGCCAGCCGCAAGGCTCCCGGCTTCGCCCTGCTGGGCGAGGAGGGCGAGACCCGGACCGTCGTCCTCGAGCTCAAGGTCGTCGCCGACGTCGGCCTGGTCGGCTTCCCGAGCGCCGGCAAGTCCTCCCTCGTCGCGGCCATCTCCCGGGCCCGGCCGAAGATCGCCGACTACCCGTTCACCACCCTGGTGCCGAACCTCGGCGTCGTCGTCGCGGGGGAGACCACCTACACCGTCGCGGACGTGCCCGGGCTGATCGAGGGCGCCAGCGAGGGCCGCGGCCTCGGCCACGACTTCCTCCGCCACATCGAGCGGTGCGCCGCCCTGGTGCACGTGCTCGACTGCGCCACCTTCGAGCCCGGCCGGGACCCGCTGAGCGACCTCGACGTCATCGAGGCCGAGCTCACCGCGCACGGCGGGCTGGAGGACCGGCCTCGGCTGGTCGCGCTCAACAAGCTCGACATCCCCGACGCCGCCGAGCTCGCCCAGCTGGTGATCGCCGACCTGCAGGCCCGCGGGCTGCAGGTCTTCGAGATCTCCACCAAGAGCGGGCAGGGCCTGCAGGCGCTGACCTTCGCGATGGCCCAGCTGGTCGCCGCGCGGCGGGCCGCGATGCCCGCGCCGGCCCCGAAGCGGATCGTGCTGCGCCCGCCGTCGGTCGGCGGCAAGGGCGCCGAGTTCACCATCAAGGCCGAGGGCGAGCTCTGGCGGGTCCGGGGCGAGAAGCCCGAGCGCTGGGTGCGGCAGACCGACTTCAACAACACCGAGGCCGTCGGCTACCTCGCCGACCGGCTCAACCGGATCGGCATCGAGACCCGGCTGCTGGAGCTCGGCGCGCGCGCCGGGGACACCGTCGCCATCGGCGGGGACGACGCCGTCGTCTTCGACTTCGCCCCGCAGGTCGACGTCGGCGCCGAGATCCTCAGCCGGCGCGGGGAGGACCAGCGCTTCACCGAGGAGCGGCCGGCCATCCGCCGCCGCCGGGACAAGGACGCCGCCTACCACGCCGCCGACGACGAGGTGGAGGGCGAGTACACCTTCACCAGCCTCGGCGACCTCGCCGACGACGCCCCCGCGCTCGACCACGGCGACGACGGGGTGCGCGAGCGCTGATGGGCACGGGTGACCGGCGCGCCGCCGTCGCCGGCGCGGCCCGCGTGGTGGTCAAGGTGGGGTCCTCCTCCCTGACCACGCCCGAGGGCGGTATCGACCCGGCCCGGATCGAGGCGCTCGTGGACGCGCTGGCCGCCGCCCGCGCGGCGGGCCGCGAGGTGGTGCTGGTCTCCTCCGGGGCGATCGCCGCCGGGCTCGCCCCGCTGGCCCTGCGCAGCCGGCCCCGCGACCTCGCCACCCAGCAGGCGGCCGCGTCGGTCGGCCAGGGCCTGCTGATGGGCTACTACACCCACCTGTTCGCCGCGCACGACCTCGGCGTCGGCCAGGTGCTGCTGACGGTCGACGACGTGACCCGGCACGGCCACTACCGCAACGCGTTCCGCACCTTCGGCCGGCTGCTCGAGCTGGGGGTCGTGCCCATCGTCAACGAGAACGACACGGTCGCCACCCACGAGATCCGCTTCGGCGACAACGACCGGCTCGCCGCGCTGGTCGCCCACCTGGTGCACGCGGACGCGCTCGTGCTGCTCAGCGACGTGGACTCCCTCTACACCGCCAGGCCGAGCGAGCCCGGCGCCCGGCGGGTCGTCGAGGTGCACGGCGAGGAGGACCTGGCCGGGCTCGACGTCTCCGCCAGGGGCTCGGCCGTCGGCACCGGCGGCATGGTCACGAAGGTGGAGGCGGCCCGGATCGCCACCACCGCCGGCATCGACGTCGTGCTGACCAGCGCCGCCCAGGTCGCCGCGGCGCTCCGGGGCGAGCCCGTCGGCACCTGGTTCCACCCGACCGGCAAGCGCCGGCCCACCCGGCTGCTGTGGCTGCGGCACGCCAGCGACGCCCGCGGCTCGCTCCGGCTGGACGCAGGCGCCGTCCGTGCGCTGGTCGAGCGGCACGCCTCGCTGCTGCCGGCCGGCGTGACCAGCGTCGACGGTGCGTTCAGCGCGGGGGAGCCGGTGGACCTCGTCGGACCCGACGGTGCCGTCGTCGCCCGCGGCCTCGTGAACTACGACGCGGACGAGCTGCCGGCCCTGCTGGGCCGCAGCACCCGCGAGCTGGCGGCCGAGCTGGGCGCCGGCTACGACCGCACCGTCGTGCACCGCGACGCCCTCGTCGTCTTCGACGAGGTGCCGGCCCGGACGCCCACGATCTGACGCCAGAGGCCTGCCGGACGCAACAACCGGTCGCCCAGAGGTCGCACCACCGCCAGGTTGCGCGCTCGTCGGTGGAGCCCGGACCGCTCCCGCCGGTATAGGGTCGGAGCACTTTCCAGTCCGACGCCCCTCCCCGGTTCAGCCGACGCTGGTCTCCCGGGGGGGTGGCCGCACCCACGAGGTGGACGTTGACCATCCCCAGAACCTTCCAGAAGACGCTGGCGGTGCTCGCCTCCCTGGCCACCGTCACCGCGCTCGCCTCCTGCGCGCAGAGCGAGCGCGACGCGGGCTCCGACACCAGCGCCGACGCCGGCAGCAACGCCACGTTCGTCTTCGCGGCGTCCTCCGACCCGGTCATGCTCGACCCGGCCATGGCGAGCGACGGCGAGACCTTCCGGATCTCCCGGCAGATCTTCGAGGGCCTCGTCGGCGCCAAGCCGGGCACCACCGACGTCGAGCCGCTGCTCGCCACCAAGTGGACGCCGTCCGCGGACGGCAAGAGCTACACCTTCGACCTGCGGGAGGGCGTCAAGTTCTCCGACGGCACCGACTTCAACGGCGAGGCCGTCTGCGCCAACTTCGACCGCTGGTACAACTGGACCGGCGTCAACCAGTCCGAGAACATCAGCTACTACTACAACAGCCTGTTCAAGGGCTTCAAGACCGGCAAGACCGGCGGCGTCTACGACAGCTGCGAGGCGCCGAGCGCCAACCAGGCGGTCGTCAAGCTGGCCAAGCCGTTCGCCGGCTTCGTGCAGGCGATGACCCTGCCGGCGTTCTCGATGCAGAGCCCGGGCGCGCTGACCCAGTACAACGCGGACAAGACCGAGGGCACGGAGGACGACCCGCGGTTCTCCGAGTACGCCACGGCCCACCCGACCGGCACCGGGCCCTACCTGTTCGACACCTGGGACCGCGGCCAGCAGGTCACGCTCAAGGCGAACCCCGACTACTGGGGCGAGAAGGCCAAGACGGCCACCGTCATCGTGCGGACGATCAGCGACGCCAAGGCCCGCACCCAGGAGCTGCAGGCCGGCAACATCGACGGCTACGACCTGGTCGGCCCGGCCGACATCCAGCCCCTGAAGGACGACGGCTTCCAGATCGTCAACCGGCCCGCCTTCAACATCCTCTACCTGGGCATGAACCAGAAGAACAAGGCGCTGCAGGACGTCCGGGTCCGCCAGGCGATCACCTACGCCATCGACCGCGCGGCCGTCGTCAAGTCCTCGCTGCCCGAGGGCTCCGAGCCGGCCATCGAGTTCATCCCGCCGACGGTCGCGGGCTACAACGACCAGGTCGAGGCCTACCCCTACGACCTGGACAAGGCCAAGCAGTTGCTCGCCGACGCGGGGCAGTCCGACCTGGAGCTCAAGTTCGCCTACCCGACGGGGGTCTCGCGGCCCTACATGCCGGCCCCGGAGGACACCTTCGCGGTGATCAAGAGCCAGCTCGAGAAGGCCGGCATCAAGGTCACCCCGGTCGCCGCCAAGTGGAGCCCGGACTACCTCGACATGATCCAGGGCGACGCGGGCGTCGACAAGCACGACATCCACCTGCTCGGCTGGACCGGCGACTACGACGACCCGGACAACTTCCTGGGCGTCTTCTTCGGCCGCAAGTCGAGCGAGTGGGGCTTCGACAACAAGAAGCTGTTCGCCGACCTGGCGGCGGCCCGTGAGCTGCCGACCCGCGAGGAGCAGGTCCCGGCGTACGAGAAGATCGGCGCCGAGATCGCCGACTACGCCCCGGGCGTCCCGCTGGCCCACCCGGCCCCGTCGCTGGCCTTCGCGCCCGGCGTCCAGGGCTTCGTGGCCAGCCCCGTCCAGGACGAGGTGTGGAACAACGTCACCGTCAGCAAGTGACCGGCGGCCCGCCCCGACCCCGCGCGGGTCGGGGCGGGCCGGCACGGTGACCGGGGGGTCCGGCCCGTGCTGAGGTTCACGATCCGTCGGCTGCTGCTGCTGGTCCCGGTGCTGTTCGGGCTCAGCCTGCTGCTGTTCGCCTGGGTGCGGGCGCTGCCCGGCGACCCCGCCCGGGCGCTGCTGGGCGAGAAGGCCACCCCCGAGTCCATCGCCGCCGTCAACGCGCAGTACGGCTTCGACAAGCCGCTGCTCACCCAGTACCTGACCTACACCGCCCGGCTGCTGCAGGGCGACTTCGGCACCTCACCGCGGACCGGTCTACCGGTGCTGGGCACCTTCCTCGAGCGGTTCCCGGCCACCGTCGAGCTGAGCCTCGCGGCGCTGCTGTTCGCCGTCGTGGTCGGCATCCCCGTCGGGTTCCTGGCCGCGACCCGGGCCGGGGGGTGGCTGGACCGCATCTTCGTGGCCGGCTCGCTGCTCGGGGTCGTCGTCCCCGTCTTCGTGCTGGCCTACCTGCTCAAGATCGTCTTCGCCGTGGGGCTGCCCGGCCCGCTGGGGGCGCTGGCCGTGCTGCCGACGTCCGGGCGGCAGGACGCGCGGATCGACGCGACCCACATCACCAACTTCTACGTCCTCGACGGGCTGCTGACCCGGGAGTGGGACGCGTCGTGGGACGCCCTCGTGCACCTGGTGCTGCCCGGCATCGCCCTCGGCTGCATCCCGCTGGCGATCATCGTGCGGATGACCCGGGCGTCGGTGATCGACGTGCTCAACGAGGACTACGTCCGCACCGCGCGCTCGAAGGGCCTGGCCCGCGGGCTGATCACCCGGCGGCACGTGCTGCGCAACGCCATGCTGCCCGTCACCACGACCATCGGCCTGCAGACCGGTGCGCTGCTGGCCGGGGCGGTGCTGACCGAGTCGGTGTTCGCGTTCAACGGGATCGGGTCCTACCTGTTCGACGCCATCAGCGGGCTCGACTTCGCCGTGCTGCAGGGCTTCATCCTCTTCATCGCGGTCATCTACGCGTTGATCAACCTGGCCGTGGACCTGCTCTACGGCGTCATCGACCCGCGGCTGCGTGCCGCGTGAGGGGGACGACGTGACCGCGCTCGACACGGTGGCGCCCGACCGGCCGCAGGCGCTGGCCGAGCTGATGGGCGACGGTGCGGCGGACGACCGCGGCACCAGCCTCTGGCGCGGGGCCTTCCAGCGGCTGCGCCGCAACCCGAGCGCCATCATCGGCGCCGTCATCGTGGCCCTGTTCGTGCTGGTCGCCGTCTTCGCGCCGCTGCTCACCCCGTACCGGCCGGCCAGCACCGAGTGGATCGAGGAGGTGACGCCCAGCAGCGTGCCCGGCCGCTCCGCGGACCACCCGCTGGGCCTGGACTCCTTCGGCTCCGACCTGCTCACCCAGCTGCTCTACGGCGCCCGGGCCTCGCTGATCATCGGCGTCGTCTCCACCGCCCTCGGCCTGCTCGGCGGGGCGGTGCTCGGGACCCTCGCCGGTGGGCTCGGCGGCTGGGTCGACACGGCGGTGATGCGGGTGGTGGACATCTTGTTGTCGATCCCGTCCCTGCTGCTGGCCGTGTCGATCGCCGCCGTCCTCGGGCAGCGGCCCAGCGCGATCATGATCGCCATCGGCGCCGCCCAGGTGCCGATCTTCGCCCGGCTGCTGCGCGGCTCGATGCTGGCGCAGCGCAACCAGGACTACGTGCTCGCCTCGGTCTCGCTGGGCCTGCGCCGCCGCACCATCGTGATGAGCCACGTGCTGCCGAACTCGCTCGGACCGGTCATCGTGCAGGCGACGCTCAGCCTGGCGACGGCGATCATCGAGGTCGCGGCGCTGTCCTACCTGGGTCTCGGGGCGCCCGACCCCGCCACGGCCGAGTGGGGCCGGATGCTGGTCAAGGCCCAGGACCGGCTGCAGAGCGACCCGCACCTGGCCCTGCTCCCCGGCCTCTGCATCGCCGTCACCGCCCTGGGCTTCACGCTCTTCGGCGAGGCGCTGCGCGAGGCGCTGGACCCGAAGTCAAGGAGATGACATGAGCACGTCGACCACCGGGGTCCAGGACCGCACCCTCGTCCGCCGCTCGGCCCGCGGGCCGGTCAACCGCAACGAGGTGCTGCTGGAGGTCAAGGACCTCCGGGTCACCTTCCAGCGGCGTGGCGGCCACCCCACCCGCGCCGTCGACGGGGTCTCCTTCGCCGTCAAGCCCGGGGAGGTCGTGGGCATCGTCGGGGAGTCCGGCAGCGGCAAGTCCGTCACCTCGATGGCGGTGATGGGGCTGCTGCCCAGCCGCGGCGTCCAGGTCAGCGGGCAGGCCCTCTACCGCGGGCAGGACCTGCTCACCCTGCCGGCCGGCCAGCTGTCGGACCTGCGGGGGCGCGAGCTGGCGATGGTCTTCCAGGACCCGATGAGCTCGCTCAACCCGGTCGTCCCCGTCGGCACGCAGGTGACGGAGGTGCTGCTGCGGCACCAGGACATCAGCCGTTCCGCCGCGCGCGACGAGGCCGAGGACCTGCTGCGCCGCTGCGGCATCCCCGACCCGGGCCGTCGGCTCAAGGAGTACCCCCACCAGCTGTCCGGCGGCATGCGGCAGCGCGCGCTGATCGCCATCGCCCTGGCCTGCAAGCCGGCGCTGCTGATCTGCGACGAGCCGACGACGGCCCTCGACGTCACCATCCAGGCCCAGGTCCTCGAGCTGCTCAAGGAGCTCGTCAACGACCTCGGGACCGCCATGGTGATGATCACCCACGACCTCGGCGTCGTCGCCGGGCTGTGCGACTTCGTCAACGTGATGTACGCCGGCCGGGTGGTGGAGGCGGCGCCCCGCCGGGAGCTGTTCGGGCACCCGCGGCACCGCTACACCGAGGGCCTGCTCGCCTCGATCCCGCGGCTGGACGCCCCCCGCGGCGAGCCGCTGCGGCCGATCCCGGGCACGCCCCGCGACGTCCTCGGCTGGTCGCAGGGCTGCGCCTTCGCGCCCCGGTGCCGGCACGCCGCCGACGACTGCATCGTCGCCGACCTGCCGCTCGAGCCGTTGGGCCGGCTGGCCCACGAGGTGCGCTGCGTGCACCCGGCGGCGGAGGCGGCCGGTCCTGCGCACACGTCGTCCGACCTGTCAGCGGCGGTGGTCGCCGGGACGACCACCAACGCTGACAAGTCGGGCCTGGACGAGGGGGAGCGTCGATGAGCGAGCCGCTGCTGGAGGTCTCGGGGCTCAAGGTCCACTTCCCGATCAAGCGCGGGCTGGTGTTCGACCGGACGGTGGGCCACGTGCGCGCCGTCGACGGCGTCGACCTGCAGGTCCGGCGCGGGCAGACCTTCGGGCTGGTGGGGGAGTCGGGCTGCGGCAAGTCGACGCTGGGCCGCGCCATCCTCCGGCTGGAGGAGCCGACCGACGGCCAGGTCCGCTTCGACGGCGAGGACCTGCGCGACCTCGGGCCGGAGCCGCTGCGCAAGATGCGACGGCGGATGCAGATGGTGTTCCAGGACCCGCTCTCCAGCCTCGACCCGCGGGCGTCGGTGGAGAGCCTGCTCACCGAGCCCCTGACCGTGCACGGGCTGGCCGAGGCCGACCGCCAGGAGTTCGGCCGCGACTCCGCGAGGAGCCATGCCGCCAAGGCGTCGTCGATGCTCGACGTCGTCGGGCTGCCGGGCTCGGCGCTGGCGAAGTACCCGCACGAGTTCTCCGGCGGTCAGCGGCAGCGGATCGGCATCGCCCGGGCGATGATCCTCAACCCCGACCTGGTGATCGCCGACGAGCCCGTCAGCGCCCTCGACGTCTCGGTCCAGGCGCAGGTGATCAACCTCCTCGAGGGCCTGCAGGACCTGCTCGGGCTGACCTACCTGGTGATCGCCCACGACCTCGCCGTCGTCCGGCACATCAGCGACGTCATCGGCGTGATGTACCTGGGCACCATCGTCGAGCAGGCCGACAGCGACGACCTCTACGCCGAGCCGCTGCACCCGTACACGATCGCGCTGATGTCGGCCATCCCGATCCCCGACCCCGACGTCGAGGACCGGCGGGAGCGGATCCTGCTGCGCGGCGACCTGCCCAGCCCGGCCAACCCGCCGTCGGGCTGCCGGTTCCACACCCGCTGCCCCTACCGGCAGCCGACCCGCTGCGACACCGAGGTGCCCGCCCTGCGTGCGGTCGAGGGCACGGAGGGCCGGCTGGTGGCCTGCCACTGGGCCGAGGACATCCGCAGCGGCGCCGTCCACGTCGCCGACCCGACCCTGCTGGTGGAGCCCGACGTGCCGGTGCCCGTCGCCGGCGCCCGGGGCTGACCGTGCTGTTCTTCGACCAGTACGACTCGCAGGTCGGGGTGCTGGGGGTGCTCGGCGGGCCGGCCGGGCTGCGCGGCCTCGGCTGGGGGCTCGCCGTCAGCGGCGCGTCCACCGAGCCCGACGAGACGGTGCAGCAGGTCGTCGGTCAGCTGCGGGAGTACTTCGCCGGCCAGCGCCGGGAGTTCGACCTCCCGCTGGACCTGCCGCGGCTGGAGCCGGCGACGCGCGCCGTGCTCGACGCCCTGCGGACGATCCCCTGCGGGACGACCATCACCTACGGCGAGCTGGCGGCGCGCAGCGGCACCGGTCTGCCGGCCCGGGCGATCGGCTCGATCATGGGCGCCAACCCCGTCCCCCTGGTGATCCCGTGCCACCGCGTCGTCGCCGGCGACGGCCTGGGCGGGTACTCCGGGGGCGAGCCGGGCCAGGAGATCGCCACCAAGCGCTGGCTCCTCGAGCACGAGGGCGCCCTGCCGCCGACCCTGCTCTGAGCGGTGGTCCCACCGCGACCCGCGCCCGGGCAGCAGTGCTGCGGGCGCCGGGCAGCAGTGCGGCGGGCACGGCCGGGCACAGCGGGCAGGCACGGCCGGGCAGCAGTGCGGCGGGCGCGGGCGGGCTTCCGCGGCCGCCGACCCCCACCCCCGGCTGGTCCCCCACTTCACACCCCGTAGACCGGCTTCACACCCCGTGCACGGGGTGTGAAGTCCACCGCAGGGGTGTGAAGTGGGGGACCGGGCTCAGGCCCGGGCCCGCGCAGCCGCGGCCGTCACCGCGCAGCCGCGGCGGCCACCGCGGACCTGCCCCCGACGGCAGGGTCAGAGGTAGAAGCCCTGCAGCTTCGGGTCGTCCCGCGGGGGCTCGGTGGGCAGGTCGGCGGCGACGAGGGTGCGGATGTCCTCGACGGTCGGGTCGGTGAGGGCCACCAGGCGCTCGGCCTGGATGGAGACCGCCTCCTCGAAGACGTTGCGGATGAAGCGGCCGTTGCCGAAGCCGGGCGGGTGCGGGTCCGGGATCAGGGCGCGGACCCGCTCCTCGACGCCGGGGCCGACCTCGAAGCCGGCCTGCCCGGCGACCAGCCGGAAGATGGCGAACAGCTCGTCGTCGTCGTAGTCGTCGAAGGTCAGCGTCTTCGGGAACCGCGACGCCAGCCCCGGGTTGGACGAGAGGAAGCGCTGCATCTCGCGCGGGTAGCCGGCGACGATGACGACGACCTCGTCGCGCCGGTCCTCCATCAGCTTGAGCAGCGTGGAGACGGCCTCGACGCCGAAGTCGCGGTGCGAGTCGTGCGGGATCAGGGCGTACGCCTCGTCGATGAACAGCACCCCGCCCGAGGCCTTGTTGAACATCTTGCGGACCTTCGGCGAGGTCTGGCCGATGTACTGGCCGACCAGGTCGACCCGGCTGGCCTCCACCAGGTGACCGTTGGACAGCGTGCCCAGCTGGGCGTAGATCCGGGCCAGCAGCCGGGCCACGGTGGTCTTGGCCGTCCCCGGGTTGCCGACGAACACCATGTGCCGGGAGCGGTGCCGGTCGGGCATCCCGGCCGTGGTCCGCAGCTGGTCGGCCCTGGCCTCGGCGACCAGCCGACGCACCTGCTCCTTGATCGGGGCGAGCCCGACGAGGTCGGCCAGCTCGCCCTGCGGGTCGCCGATCTCCACCTCGGGGACGCCGGTGTCGTCGTCGAGCTCGTCCTCCTCGGCTTCGGAGCCCAGCGGTCGGGGCACCCGGACGGCGGGGGCCACCCGGCCGGCCGGGACGGGGGCGCTGCCGAAGGACCCGACCATCGGGTTGGCGGCGGGCCGGAAGGTGAACAGCTCCTCGACGTCGGTGACGAAGCCGATCGTGTCCGGGGCGGCCGACGGCGTGGGCGGCCCGGGCAGCCCGGCGACGACCCGCGACACCTGGGCGGCCATCGCCAGCCAGGCGCGGCAGGCGTCGATCTCGCCGGCGAGCAGCGTGCGGGCCAGCCAGCCGCGGTTGGCCTGCAGCCACTCCACGGCGTCGAAGCCGTGCTGGCGCACCTCGAAGGCCTGGCTGATCTCCTCGAACTGCTCGGAGCCGACGGCGACGGCGAGCCCGGCGGGCAGCGTGTCGACGTTGTCGCAGAGCGCCATCGAGGCGACGACCTCCGCCAGCGTCTCCGGCCGGCTGGTCACCCGGCTGAGGTGCTGGTGCGCGGCCTGCAGGCCCTGGTAGGACCAGGAGAGGGCCGCGCCCCAGCCGCCGATCTCCGGCAGCACCTCCTGCTCGGCCTCGGTCATCAGCGAGTGCCGCCACAGCCGGGCGACCTCGGGGAACGGGGCGGTGGTGTGGAACTCGCGCAGCTCCCGGGTCTGCAGCACGCGCTCGTAGATCCCCAGCAGGGCCTCCGCCCGGGGGCGCAGCGGCCCGATCTCGCTCAGCAGCCGGACGCACTCCTGCGACAGCTCCAGCGCCCCGCGGCGGGCGGTCGGGTCGTTGCCCGCGTACTTGTAGAGGAAGAGCGGCCACTCGCAGTCGGTCATGTACCAGTTGCGGGCCACCATCGGCTCCCGCCGCTGGGTGGGGGAGAGGTACTCGTCGACGAGCTGCTCGGGGAACTGCGCGAACTCCCCGGCGAAGATGGCGACGTAGCCGCCCAGCGACATGGCGAGGTTCTGCAGGAAGGGGGCGACGTCACGGGTGTGCTCGGGCCAGCTCGTCCAGTTCTGGGTGGCGCCGGCGCGGGGGTCCTCCACCAGCTCCCGCACCCGGCTGCGGGCGTGGTCCCACCAGCCGGCGGGGATCGGCCAGGGGTGGGCGGGGCCGACGACGTCGATGTACTGCCGCCCCGACATCAGCACCGCCAGATGCTCCGGCAGAACCAACCGTGTCAACGTCCCGCTCCTGTCCCCGAAAAACTCCGTCGCTGCCGACGGACCCCCCGCTCCCGGGTAGGTGCATCCTTTCATCCCCTGACCCCGGCGCGGGCCCGGATGGGTCCGGGCTGGGGATGAACCGTGATCCACGGCTCACGGCAGCGGGGAGCGGGCGGGCCCAGGAGAGGACCGCGACGGACGGACCGGACCCCCTCCCGGGCCCGCGACCGGCTGGTGGACCGGCCCGCCGTCAGGCGCGGTGGCTCCGGCGTGGCGCGCTAGATTGGCGTCCGTGACCGTGCTCGAGCAGACCACGCGGGCCCGGGCGGCGGCCCTGGAGCTGGCCGGCGCCACCCGGGCCGTCAAGGACCGGGGCCTGCACGCGATGGCCGACGCGCTGGGCAAGGCCGAGACCGCCGTGCTGGAGGCGAACGCCGCCGACGTCGCCCGTGCCGAGGCCGCCGGCACCACCGCCGCCCTCGTCGACCGGCTGCGGCTGACCCCGGACCGGGTCGCCGGGATGGTGGAGGGCCTGCGCGACCTCGCCGTGCTGCCCGACCCGGTCGGGGACGTCGTCCGCGGGTGGACGAACCCGAACGGCGTGCAGGTGCGGCAGGTCCGGGTGCCCCTCGGCGTCGTCGGCATCATCTACGAGGCCCGGCCCAACGTCACCGCCGACGCGGGGGGCATCTGCCTGAAGTCCGGCAACGCGGCCCTGCTGCGCGGCTCCAGCTCGGCGGCCGCGTCCAACGCCGCGGTCGTCGAGGCGCTGCGGGACGGGCTGGTCGAGGCCGGTCTGCCGGCCGACGCGGTCCAGCTGGTGCCCGGCCCGCGCTCGGTGACCGACGAGCTGATGGCCGCCCGCGGGCAGGTCGACGTCCTCATCCCGCGCGGCGGGGCCGGCCTGATCGAGCACGTCGTCCGCTCCAGCCAGGTCCCGGTCATCGAGACGGGGGTGGGCAACTGCCACCTCGTCGTCGACGCGTCGGCCGACCCGGCGATGGCCCTGGAGATCCTGCTCAACGCCAAGGTCCAGCGGCCCTCGGTGTGCAACGCCGTCGAGACGCTGCTGGTGCACGCGGACGCCGCGGCGACGTTCCTGCCGCTCGCGCTGCCGGCCCTGGCCGCAGCCGGGGTGACGGTGCACGGCGACGGCCGCGTCGCCGCCTTCGGCGAGGTGGTCCCGGCGACCCCGGAGGACTGGGAGACCGAGTACCTCGCGCTGGACCTCGCCGCCGCCGTCGTGGACGACCTCGACGCCGCCCTGGCCCACATCCGTCGCTGGAGCACCGGGCACAGCGAGACCCTGGTCACCGCGTCGCAGAGCGCCGCCGTTCGCTTCACCGCCGAGGTCGACGCCGCCGCCGTCCTGGTGAACGCCTCCAGCCGGTTCGTCGACGGCGGTGAGCTGGGCTTCGGCGCCGAGGTCGGCATCTCCACCCAGAAGCTGCACGCGCGCGGTCCGATGGGGCTGGCCGAGATGACCTCCACCAAGTACGTGCTCACCGGCTCGGGCCAGACGCGGCCGTGAGCGCGGAACGGACGGCTGCGGCCGACCGGTAGGCTCGACCCATGACCCTGGGACTTCTCCCGCTGGAGACCGAGCTGCCGCTCCCGCCCTTCGCCTTCGGCCTGATCGCCTTCGGCCTGCTCGTCCTGCTGCTCGCCGTCACCGTGGCGATCGGCAAGGGCCGCCCGCACAGCTAGGTGAGTTCCCAGCAGTCGTCGCTGCCGCGCGCCACCGGTCTCGCCCGCACCCGGGCGGAGGACCCCGACCACCGGCACCGCCTGGGGGTGATGGGTGGCACCTTCGACCCGATCCACCACGGCCACCTCGTCGCCGCCAGCGAGGTCGCCAGCCGTTTCCGTCTCGACGAGGTCGTCTTCGTGCCGACCGGTCAGCCGTGGCAGAAGGCCGACCGCGAGGTGTCCTCGGCCGAGGACCGCTACCTGATGACCGTCATCGCGACGGCCTCCAACCCGCGCTTCACCGTGAGCCGGGTCGACGTCGAGCGGGACGGTCCCACCTACACCGTCGACACCCTCGAGGACCTACGTGCCGAGCGGGGTGAGGACGTCGACCTCTTCTTCATCACCGGTGCCGACGCGCTGACCCAGATCCTCACCTGGCGGAACTCCGACCAGCTGTTCGACCTGGCCCACTTCGTCGGCTGCACCCGGCCGGGGGTCGAGCTCGACACCACCGTCATCGACCAGCTGCCCCGTGACCGGGTGACGGTGATGGAGATCCCGGCCCTGGCCATCTCCTCCACGGCGTGCCGCAAGCGGGTGCACGACCAGGAACCGACCTGGTACCTGGTGCCCGACGGCATCGTCCAGTACATCGCCAAGCGCGGGCTCTACCGCCCGTGAGGACCGAACCCGGTCTACCGACAGGAAGAAGATCGTGACCGCTACCGACCGTGCCCTCGAGCTCACCCGGAAGGCCGCTGAGGCCGCCGTGGACAAGCTCGGCACCGACCTCATCGCCTACGACGTCTCCGACCAGCTGGCCATCACCGACGTGTTCCTCGTCATCACCGCCAGCAACGAGCGCCAGGTCGGCGCCGTCGTCGACGGCGTCGAGGAGGCCCTGCGGGCGCTGGACGCCAAGCCCGTCCGCCGCGAGGGCGACCGCGAGCAGCGCTGGGTGCTGCTCGACTACCTCGACCTCGTCGTCCACATCCAGCACAGCGACGAGCGCAAGTTCTACGCCCTCGAGCGGCTGTGGAGCGACTGCCCGGTGATCCCGCTCGGGCTCGACGAACGCCGGTGACCGCCTCCCGCATCATCGTCTGGCGGCACGGCCGCACCCCCTGGAACGTCGAGAACCGCTTCCAGGGCCAGGCCGACATCGGGCTCGACGACGTCGGGCGCGAGCAGGCCGCCCGTGCCGCCGCCGCGCTGGCCGTCCTGGAGCCGGCCGTGCTGTGGGCCAGCGACCTCAGCCGCGCCCGCGACACCGCCGGCGCGCTCGCCGACCTCACCGGGCTGCCCGTGACCACGGACCGCCGGCTGCGGGAGATCCACGTCGGCTCCTGGGAGGGACTGCTCGGCGAGGACGTCGAGCGCGTCGACCCCGAGGCGTCCCGCCGGCTCCGCGCCGGCGAGGACGTCCGGCGCTCGGCGACGGGGGAGAGCCCGACCGAGGTCGGGCTCCGGGTCGCGGAGGCGCTGCGGGACCTCGCCGACGCCGCGCCCGACGGCAGCACGGTCGTCGCGGCCAGCCACGGACTGGCCGGCCGGGTGGGCGTCGCCGAGCTCGTGGGGCTGCCGCCCGAGCACCGCCGGCTGCTCGGCGGGCTGACCAACTGCGCCTGGGTGAGCGTCGACCGCCACCGGTCCGGCCGCTACTGGCGGATCGAGCAGTACAACGCGACCGCGCTGGAGCCCAGCGACCCGCTCGAGGACCGGCTCGATTTCGCGACGCGGGTGGCGGCAGGCTAGTATTTCGGGGTCGTCAGGGGCACCGGCCGCACGGTCGGAGGCTCCCGAAGACACCCGCGAGGGGCTTTGGCGCAGTTGGTAGCGCGCTTCCATGGCATGGAAGAGGTCAGGGGTTCGAATCCCCTAAGCTCCACCATCAACACCGCTGACCACAGCGATCTCGACCTCACAACTGGTTCCGCTGAGCGGCCAACGGATGACCTTGACAGCCACACTGACAGCCAAAGTCATCCGACATCGTCCTTGAAGATCGAGTCCATCGTCCGGGCGCCCTTAGTCAGAACCGGGCGCAGTTCCTTGCGGTAGACCTTCTCCGTCGTACGCGTGTTCGCGTGCCCCACCAGGTGCGCGATGTCCTCGATCGGCACGCCGGAGTTCGACAACAACGAGACGAAGCTGTGCCGGAGCTCGCGCGGGGTCCACTTCTCGGAGTCCAGACCCGCTGCTTTCGCGACAGCACGGAACGAGCGGCGGACGTTCGCGGCGTCCAGCTCAGTGCCCCACGAGGTGCAGAAGACCAGGCCCTGTTCGACCCACCGCGGCCCTGCCTGCAGTCTCGCCTCGCGCTGCAGCTGGCGGTGCGTGCGAAGGGCGTCCCGGGCGCGATCGGGCAGCTCGAGGGTGCGACGCGACCGCGGTGTCTTGGTCTCTCCACCCCGACGCACCGATCGCCAGACCTCGATCGACGGCGGGTCCCCGTCCAGGTCAAGGCGCGCCCACCTCAGCGCTCGCAGTTCCTCTGTCCGGGCCCCGGTCAGCAGCGAGACAACCACGTAGGCGTACATCGCAGTGCCTTCGGCCGCAGCGAGCACGGCGCGCGCCTGATCGAGGGTCAGCGACTTCGACGGACGGCCGACGGTGCCTCGCGGTGGTTGGCACAGCAGCGCCACATTGCGCCGGACCAGCTCGCGCGCCTGAGCACGGTGAATCGAACTTCGCAAGATCGACAGCAGCCGCACGACGCTGTCCGTCGAAAGAATCCGCGCCTTCTCGGCCAACCACGCGTCAACCTCCTCAGCAGTCAGCTCGAGGAGTCTCCGAGAGCCCAGTGCCGGGATGACGTGCTTCTGTGCCATGATCCGCCGGTTCTCGACCGTGCTCGGTTCCCGCCCGACGAGCCCGTACTGCAGCCACGACTCGACTGCCTCCCGGACGGTGTACCCGCGCTGCTCGATGGGAAGACCGTCCGACTGGTCGCGGCGCAGCGCCATCAACTTCGCCTTCGCCTCAGTCTTGGTCTTCGCGCTGATGTAGGCACGGCGCCGCTTCCCCAGCGGCGTGAAGCCCAGATCAACCGTGGCCATCCATCGCTGGCGCGAATCGTTCCAGTAGAGAGCGCCCTCACCCCGGCTACGCCGCGTGACCATGGCCTGCCTCCGCGACCAGCCGAGCGACATACGCCGTGATCGACTCCGCCGGCACCAACCGACGCCGGCCAACGGTGACGGTGAGCAAGCGGTCGGACCGGATCAGCTCGTAGATCTGGCTCCGGCTCAGGTTCAGCATCGCCATCGCCTCGGTCACGGCATACAGCACCCGCGCTGGCTGGGCCATCTGCGTCATGGTGGTCGTTCCTCTCGTCATCAGGTGGTGCTCGGTCTCCCCGACAGGTCAGGGTCTGGTCCCCGAATCGGTCGTCAAGGGCCCTTCGGATCCTGCGGATTCGCTGCGCTCACCCTTGACGACCGATTCGGGGACCAGAAGATCGGCGGCCATCGAGGAGCCCGAGCAAAGTGGTCGCTCAGCCGGGGTCGGTCGGGGGAGCGGTTGCCGGACGGTTGTCCACAAGGGGTCCAGCTGCTTTCGCGGCTTCGTACTGTTCCCGCCATCTGTGCCGTTCGGCGATGGAGGCGAGAAGAACGCGGGCGTAGGTGCGTGCGTCTGGACGGGTGTCGGTCCAGACGAAGCGCGGCGATCCGTCAGACAGGGTGACGGCAGCGGCGAGTCGTTCGGTCTCAGGGGCGACCAGCCCGGCGGCCAGGAGCGCCTCGCGGACCACGGTGGCTCGGTCGGCCTTGTGCTCAGCCAGGCGCTTGCCGGACCACTGGCGGGAGACGAGGACGCGCCGCCCGCCGAGGCCGAGGTGCTCGCGGTCGTGCGCCTTCGATGCACACCGTCCGGGCTGCAGACCGGGCCCGGCGGCATCGGGCTGGATGCCGTAGCGAAGCCAGTTGGCGCACCGTTCTGAGCAGGGCAGGAAGCGCAGCTCGGCATGCAGCCGGTCGGCGTGGGCTTCGGCGGCCGGATCAGGGCCGCCCTCGCTCGTGTGCGTATCGGCGACAGCTTTGGTCAGGTACTTGGTCAAGTAGCGCACAGCCCGGTCAGCGTCTTCACTCGGGGCGATGATGCCCGCCATGTCGACCTGCCGCCCGAACCGCATCACATGCACCGGCTTCGCCTCCGGGTCAGCGGCCAGCCGGTCGAGAGCCTGATCCCAAGTGGGCAGCACCTCCCCGGTGTCTGCGTCGACATAGGATTCGCCGTCCCAGACCGGGGTCCGGTGGACGTAGACGGGACGGTCGAACGAAGGCCACCACAGCTGCAGATAGGTCGCCGCGACCACCTCCCGGATCGTCGCCCTCGGGATCGCGCCGCGGAGGGCTGCGTGCAGGTGCGGGACGAGGCGGCGTTGAGGTTCGACGGCGCCGAAGTACTGCACCTTGTAGCCGGCGGCGCGTCGGAGGTTCTGCCAGAACCGGTCGACCAGCCGGGCGAAGTGCAGCGCATCAAGCGCCTGCCGCCGGTAGTTGTAGTTCGGTGGGTCGGCGGGGACCCCGGCCGAGGTGACCGCGCCGTAAGAGGGCATGGTCAGGGTCAGGAACATGCTGGGCCGGTACTCCCGGCCGTCCGCGGTTGCAAAGACCCGGCCGACGGTCCGGTTCTCCTGTGGCACACGGGGGAGGTCGGGGGCATCCTGCCGCCGCCGCGTGGACCTGACCCGCCGATCGAGGTCGTCGTCGGCCTGGTCCTCGTCCTGGTCGTCACGCGGCGGTGCGGGGCAATGCTCGGGTTCGTCGGTGCGGTGCCAGCCTGCGGTGCACTGCTGCATGCGAAGGACCCGGGCCTTGTACGCGCAGGGCGGGCATACCGCCTCCCGGGTGGACCCGCAGGGGAGTGCGACGACGTCCTCGGTGTCGTCGTGGCGGTCGTGGACGCGGCGGAGCAGCGGTCGGATGCACACCTTCTGCGACAGGGCGAGCTCACGAGCCATGTCCGCGGTGATCACCGGGCCGTCCAGCACCGACATCATGCTGCACCGCCGGGCAGCAACTGCAGGGCCGGCGCGGCCAGCTGCGCGATGTCTTGGTCGGTGACGTTGGAGAATCGCACCCGGACGGGTTCCGCGGAGCCGTCGACGGTGACGTAGCCGACGCCGGGAAGGCTGTCGGGAATCAGGTCGGCCTGGGCACCGCGGTTGCGGGCGCCGGGCCCGAGGACGAGGTTGACCTGTTCGGCTTCGTTGAGTCGCAGCGCGATCCGGGTGGGGAACAGATCCCGCATCGGAAGGACGTCCTTCCGAGGGTCTTGCACTGCCCCCACCACGACGACCCCCACCGCCCGGCCCTGGGAGAGCAGCAGTCCGAGGGCGGCTTCGATGCGCTTCTTCGCGGTCCGGTCGGTCACCCAGCCGGTCAGCGCCGCGAGCTCGTCGACGACCAGGACTACGAGTGGCTCGCTGGTAGACGGCTGGTGGAGGCGGGTGACGCCCCGGAGCCTGTCCTGACGACGACGCATCAGCGCAACCGCGTCCTCGAGCACCTCGGCGAACGTGGCTTCGTACCCGGCGGCAGCATCGGAGTCGCCGTGGGCGAAGCGGGCGAACAGGCTCCGGCCGCCTGCGAGTTCCATTCCGCCCTTCGGGTCGACCGCCCACACGTTGACCAGGCCGGACCGGATGAGCGGGGCCAGGTGCAGCAGGAGGGACCAGATCACCGATCCCTTCCCGGCTCCGGTGGCGCCGACGACGAGGACGTGGGAGCCGACTAGCTGCAGTCGCCACGTCCGGCCGTCCTCGGCCAGCGCCAACGGCAGTCCCGCGGTGAGGACCTGGTCCTCGATCGGGAGTGGCTCGACCACCTGGGTGAGCGGGTCCGCGGTGAGCAGGCAGACCTCGACGTGATGCGGGCGCTGCGGCACCGAGTGGACGCGGACCGCGGTCGCGCCGAACGTCTGAGCAAGCCGGTCCGAGACCGCGGCGTAGTCCTCGACGGTCTGGCCGGGCAGCATCCGCACCCGCACCCGGTCGACCGACAGCGTGCTCGTGACGGTGAGGACGGTCGGGTTCCACAGCGTGCCGCGCCAGCTCGTGGTCAGGCCGGCGGTGTCCATCGCCGCCGCCCAACGGTGCCGGTAGACGAACCAGCCCCGCCACCAGCTGCGAACCGGCAGTCGCAGCCAGATGAGCCAGCGCTGAGGCCACAGGAGACGACCAACCAGCAGCAGTAGCGCGAGAACACCGACTGCGCCCAGCAGGAGCAGCGGCGACGCCGACCACAGCAGCACCCCGACCACGACGAGGACCAGGCCGCCGAGTGCTGCTGGGGTCGCCGCCGTGACCACCACGAGGCGCCACAGCCGGCGGAGCAGCCAGCCCGACGCCACCAGGCCAGCGCTGACCCGGACGGCTGGGGTGCGCACCTGGATCGGTTGGTCGGACCGTGCCGAGGACAGGCCGGCCATCAGAGGCCCGTCACTGCATCGGACAGCCACGCCCCGACCGCCGCCACACCCGCGTACAGACCGTCACCAATCGGCGTCGCCCCGAGCACCAATCCGAACAGCACGCAGACAACCACCACGACCGGTCGAGCGGTCTTCATCTTCACCAGCGCCGCCACGATCAGCCCGAGGATGATCGCCGCCCCCACGACGCTCACGCTGCAGCCTCCACGTCAGCGCGGCCGGCCCTGCTGACCCGCTTGTTGGTGAGGAGGGCGACCACCAGGGCCACCAAATGCCGGTCGACCCCGCGCAGCCGGCCCTGCAGTTGCGTCAGCGGCACCGCGTCCAGGCAGAACCAACCGAGCCGGCCACACGGCTGCACCCACGGACACGACCGCTGGATTAGCCGGCCGTCCGCCACCAAGGCCAGCAGCTCAACCGCCGCCGCATCCGTCGCCGAACCCGCCGACCAACGACGCAGCCCCACCAGCACCTCCGAGGACACCTCAGGCCGCCTTGCCGGTGTCAGCGAGCCGCTTCGGCGCCGCAAGACCGGTCGCCTTCAAGCTGTAGGCGATCCGTGGCCGGGCCCCCCGGTCGTCCAGCCACGGCATGACCGTCAAGCCCTCCAGCACCACAGGCCGGACCGGCACCCCTTCCACCGCCGACGGCGGCACCGGCTGGACCGCTGCGGCGATCTTCACCCGGAACGTCCGCTCCCGCGCCTCCGGGTCGAAGTCCATGACGTCGACCTGCCACAGCGGCAGACCCGACACCTTGTCTCGGGCCTGCACCCGGCGCTCCTTCGTCGACGCCTCGAAGTCATCCGAGGACGTCACCGCCCCCACCACACCCAGTCCGTGCGGGAACAAGTCCGCACACGCCACCCTGAAACCACCCTGCATCGCCATGCCACGCCTCCTGATCGGTCGCGCTGTTTGCGCTGAACCAACCTTCGGCAAGGACTACAGCAACACCCCACACTCCGGTACTACCCGCACGAAAGTGCGGGTCGAGGCGTCGCCTAGCTAGCGGGCTGCTGCCGGCAGACCATTCGCCCAACCAGTTACCCAAGCGGGGCTGAACCGGGCGGTGACTTCTTCGCCAGTGCCGGAGCGGAGGGGTCCGATCGCACCGGTTCTGCCGGTCGACGGGTCTAGGAACGTCACATTGAGGTGGCTTAGCCATGTGGTCGTCTCCGCCCACGCCGGATGGTCAATCAGACGTTCGCTGATCATCGGAATGACCAAGAGGGGGAGCTGCTGCCCGATCGCATCGTTGAGCACGCCGAGCGCCGGAGTGTCTGAGATTCCACTTCGCAGCTTGTTCAGCGTGTTGAAGGTGCCAGGCGCGAGAACGACCGCTGATGCGGGTCGGGGACGCGGTGTACCAGGTGAGCGGTCTGCTACTGCCCTGCTCACGGCTGCCAGCGCGCCTGTGTCTACCCAACTGATCGCATTCACCGAGGTGGTGGCAGTGACGTCCCAGCCAGATGCCGTCAGGTGTGCGGCGAGATCGTGGGCCCGACGTGCCAGGGGTGCCGCACAGACCACCAGCTCAAGTCGTCGCTCCTGCACGACTAATCGAGAACGCCGGCGCGAACGGCGAGGTCATGAAGCATGGTGGTGCTGCTCTTGGAGCGAGCCAGCATCTCCCTAATGTGTTCCCGAACCAGCGGGTTGTACCGCAGCAGTTGCGGGGCGATCTTCTCGGCTTCCAGTAAGTGCAACGTTGCCTCCGAGTCGCGCTTGCCCTGTGCGTTCGCCCAAGCCAGCTCGACGTGCAACTGTGCCCGCCGTCCGGTCAACCCATTCGGCAGCTGGTCCAGATGCACTAGTGCGGCGGCTGCAAGAGCTTCGCCGGGGTCGCCAAGCTCAGCCGCAACCGACACCCGGTGAATAGCCACGTTGGTGGGTCCAAACGCAGTCCAGCCGTAGTTCGCGTCCCGGCCGAGCAGTTCCGCGAGAACGGTCGCCTGGTCGAGTCGACGCAGAGCCTCGTACTTCTCAGTTCGGCGCGCGGCGATGACCGCGGTCAGCAACCAGAGTGACCCGGCGGCCGACAACAGATCGGGGTTGTCCTCGATCCCCGGCGCAGCAATCGGCTCCACCAAGCGCAGCGCCAGCGCCTCCGCATCCTCCACCTGATCGGCCCTGAGCAGACCGGCAACCACCTGGTACCCAGTCAGGAGCCGATCGGCTTCTGAGTCCCCATGCATCGCAGCAGACGCAGCTCGATCTGCAGCCAGCATGGCCAACTCCGCGGCACCGAGCTTGCAAAGGAGCTTCGCCGCCAGGAGGTACCCGGATACGTAGATCTGGATCGCATCGAGAGCGTGAGGCTGCGGGCGCCGATCAAGCACATCAGCAGCAGTCAACAGGCCGGTCAGGTTGGTGGCGGCACGCGCGTACCGAGCGCCCTGGTAGTCGGTGTGCCCATCGGTGATCGCAACCTTCAGATCAGGCAACGACACGTCTGCTTCGGCGAACGGGAACAGATGGGCATAGCCGTTCAGGTAGTGCCGGACCTCCGACAGCTCGTCAGGCGACGACGTGCCGTTCGGAGCGAACTTCCAAGGCCTGCCGAGCAGAGCCTCGACTTCCACATGAAGCACCTCGGCCAGATCCATGAGGACTGGCAGACGATCAACAGAGCGCACCCCGCGCTCCACCTGGCTGAGCCAGGACTCCGATCGACCAATCAAATTGGCGAGGACAGCTTGGCTCAGGCCCCGCCGTCGCCGTGCAATAGCGACCCGCTCACCGATCGATGCGCTCACCATGGGTCAAGCGTTCCACACTGCCCCTCTGGCTATCAGTAGGCGCAAGAGGCGTGAGCTCGTCGGCGCTCCTCCCGGCAACTGCAGAGCACAGCCGGCACGGCCTTCCGCGCCCTGCCTCCTAGTCAGCAAAGCTCGTCCAAGAGCACCTTCTAGCCAGTCTGACCTGCCACCGGGCGCAGAGTAAGACGGATGGGCAGAGGCTGTATGTGGCAACAGCGACCAGGCTCTGACCGACTGCGCGAGAGCCGACCCTCGCCGTGGAGGCACGCAAGCCGACCGTCGTGCGGGACGCGTGCAGTGGCCGAGCGTGCAGCGGTTGGCTCCGCGCGTCCCGTGCCGAACCCTGAGCCTCTCCAATCACGGCCGCACCGTCGGCGTGAGCTCTGAGGCTCAGTCCCGTGCGTGCCTCCAGAGGTCATTTTCCCTGAACGTACAACCTTGCTGGTGCTTTCTACCGCCGTCTTCCGGGACCCGTGTCCCGCCCGTACCGTCTAGCGCACGAGGACTCAGGGTTCCCCGCTTTGAGAACCCGAGAGCCCGGGCGCGTCCACCCTGTGAGGCGCCCGGGCTTGCTCAGGCTCAGTTGGAGCGCGACGGCGCACCGTTGGTTGCTCACCCTGAGCCCAAACCGCGAGCAGGCCTGGAGGTAGCCTCACCAGATGGGACTAAAGTCCTAAGTTCTGTCGTCCGCGATCTTATGGCGTGCGCACCAGCCCTAGGGTCTGCGAAGGCCTCGCGCGACACCTGGGGAGGGATCCGCTGCGAGGTTCAGGCCGGCAGCCCGCCTGACGTCGGGCTGCCGGCCGTCTCCGGCCCAATTCATCAGCGCGAGGGGAGGGAACGCGCTGGCGTGAGCCGATCGCGAAGCGGCGCCCCCTGCGCTTCGGTGTCCGACCCTACCTACGGAATCAGTTGTCTGGGCACAGTAGGAATATGCCGGGTGGAAATCAATCGCTGCACGCACAGCGCCCGTGTAATTGTTTCCGTTCGCCCCGAGGCGCGACCCCACTGGGTTGTCCGTCGCGCGCCACTTATTCGGGCGCTAATTATTCGAGTCTGGGTGGTGGGGGCGCAATCTACTACCAGGCCTGCGAGCTCTGCCCCCGGAACTGGGATGCTCACCGGCATTGCGAACAACCTGCCCTCCACACCGCGGCAGCCTGACGGTCTGCCGCCCAGACTTTCAGGTCAGCGACGTGGTGGGCGGCGGCCGCCAAGTCGCCTTCAGTCCAGGGGGCGCCACGAGGACGGGACTGCTGTGGTGGCCATCAGCGCAGCCGAGGTCGACGCCGGCCTGAGCGCGACGCGCGATATTGTCGCTCTCTGGGACCACGACTAGGACGCCGAATCATGATCCAGCATCTGAGCAGCCTCAGCCCCGACACGGCAGCTCTCGACGACGTGAGCGCTTCGGTGCGTGCGCTGATGACTGGCTCTCTCAGGTCGTTCCGTCGTTTCTCGGCTTGACCGTCACCATGGTCGGCGTGGTCGGCAAGCTGACCTTGACCATCGTCGACCCCGCTGCTCAGCAGCCGCCGGCCACGTCGCTTCGGTTCTCGATGCTCGGCTCCTGCTCACAGCTGTGCGTAACCGTCTACGCGCACCAGCCGGGCGCGCTGGTCGACCTCGATGCTGACCTCAGCTATCTCAGTCGAGCACCAAGCTCAGGTGATCGCGCCCTCGTTCCGGCCGCCGTATACCTCGACCGAGATCCCCTACCCGCAGTGCTGACGCCGCGACTGGCCGGGTCGGACGAGCTCTCAGCCGTCAACCGAGCCGAAGGTGTCCTGATCGGCCTGGGCATCACCCCCGACCGGGCTCCCCGGCAACTGCGGCAGCAAGCTGCTTCCGCCGGGGCGCAGCTTCCTGAGTACGCCCGTCAACTGTTGGAGGCCTCCGCCACCAAGCCTCAATAGAGGACGGTCCCTCGCGGGTTCTCACCTGAACCTAGATACCTACTCCGGCCGCCGATAATCTGGCCGAGCAGACCCGCTGACTGTGTCCCGAATCCGGAGTCTGTGGCAGGCGCGTAGTTAGAGGTGCGGCCGGAGGGCCTGTCACGAGGGAGGGCTGGCGATGGACGACGAGCGGCGTGTGGCGGCTAGCTACGACCTGGCGCAGACGTTGAGCGGGTTGGCGCAGTCGTTGCAGGCCGCGTCAGACACGGCGGGGATGCTCGACGGTCTGGTCGCGGCTGCGGCGACCCACATCCCGGGTGTGGACGAGGCGTCGATCAGCGTGGTCCAGGCCCGTCGACTGGTGGTGTCTGAGCATCCGTCGAGTGAGCTGGCGGCGCTGGTCGACGCCGTGCAGGTCGAGGTGGGGGAGGGGCCCTGCCTGGACGCCCTGCACGAGGAGCGGATGGCGTGGGTGCCCGACGTTGCCCAGGAAACTCGGTGGCCGCAGTTTGCTGGCCGGGCTGCCGAGGTTGGGGTGGGCAGCGTGATGGCGTTCCAGCTGGCGGTGGAGGGTGAAGTTCTTGGCACGCTCAACCTCTACGCCTGCCGGCCGCACGCCTTCGGCGAGGAGTCGGAGCAGGTTGGGCTGCTGTTCGCCAGCCATGCCGCCGTAGCCATGGCCGCCGCCAGAGACCGCGACCACCTAATGGAGAGCCTGGCTTCCCGTGACCTCGTCGGGCAGGCCAAGGGAATCTTGATGGAGCGGTACAAGATCGGCTCAGTCGAGGCGTTCGCCTTACTGGTCCGGGTCAGTCAACACACCAACACCAAGCTCCGCAACGTGGCCGCCGAGCTCGCCCGCACCGGCCAGTTCGGGCAGTTACCCGACGAGACGTCCCAGGCTTCCTGACCCGGGTGGTTCGCAGGCCCATGGACGGGTGGTCTCGGCAGACGGGGACCCGACCGCCGAGCGCCCAGATCGCTTGGGGGCGACCGACCAGGTGAACCGGCGACGTGCGGGTAGATGGGGGGTGGGTTCGCGCGAAGAGCGCGAAACCTAGGTCGAGGGGTTCAGCAGCGCAGCCTTCCCGGCTTGTCCGCCAGCGGCCGTCAACGCAGCCGGCGCGCCGCAAGCCAACCGGTTGTGCGAAACGCACGCAAGCCGACTGGTTGTGCGGAACGCACCTCGTGGCCGACCGTCTTACGGGGCGCCCTTCGGTTCTTGGAGGCTGCGGCCGCGTTGCCTCTGGCTCCCGCCCCCTGCTGGTGCGACGATCCGGGGATGAGAACTGACCGGGTCGCGCGGATCGGGATGACGTCGCTGACGAGCGCTCTGGTGATGCTGCTCGGTGCATGCAGTGCCAGCGAGACCGCTACCCCCGCAGCACCAAGCGCCGCCGTCTCCGAGGCCGCACCAGAGGCACAACCCCCAGCCGTGCGCCCGAGGTCGACGACCAGCGACCCTGCCGCTCGGGACACGAGCGGTGCATCGTTCGGCGTGGACAAGGTGTCTTGGCCGGCCACCACCCAGGGGGCCCTCAAGCTCCTGAACGCCCTGCCTCAGACCTTCCGTGGCGAACCGCTGGAGGTCTTCTCTTCTCCGACCGAGGAGGAGGAGGAGTACGGAGCCAGCGCCTCGGCCCAGTACGGCGACGACAACTCGATCAGCGTCACCGACGAGTACACCACGACGGACACCGAGTCCGGCGAGCCGGAGCTCTTCACCGCCGAGCAGCTCCTTGCAGCCAGCTTCGGGCTCGTCTTCGCCTGCGCCAAGCGCTCCTACCGCGGCACCATCAAGCCACTTGAGGGCGGTCAAGGCCCAGGGTATGACTCGCCGGCACGGTCGTCGAAGACGAACTGGTTCTCCTGCCGCATCGATGGTGCCGAGGGCGACGACGACTTCACCGGACATGCCGTTGGATGGACCAGCAAGAAGGCTGCCTGGCTGGTCATCGCTGAGGACGAGAAGGCCGCGCGGACGATCATCGCCGGACTCGAGGCCTCATCCAAGTAGGCAAGCTGGCGATCGTTGAGGAGGCGCGTGGACCGACGACATTTGCTGAATGCTGGGTTGCGGTCGGCCGGTCCTCCACATCCATCGCCGAGACCAGTACGAGAGCAGTCCAACGGTAGGAGTGGCTGCGCCACTCCAAGACGTACCCCTAGACCGGTGCCACCCCCAGGCTCGTCGGGGCCGCACCCAGACGTGACGGGTCGTGCCCGTGATCGCGTACCGCCGGTCCTTCCGCCGCTGCCCAACCCGCCTATTGGAACGTGTGTTCGATGGAGAGATAGATTGCCCCGACCGCCGAGCGGAGGGGAGCAGGCCGGTTCGGCGCCACCCGTGGCACAGGCCGCCGATGTGGGCAAGGTTGCGAGGGTATCGAATCAGGGTCGGTGGCAACGCGTGCTGCTCGACGGCCCTTGCCCAGGCCGACTGGTCGGCGTGGCGGCCGCTCTGGATCGTCATCTAGGACGCCGGGCCACTCGAGTCGAGCTGAATGCGGCGCGCCGCACTGCCTCTCGCATGGCCGCGGATGGCCGCCTGTCAGTACACCTAGTGCGGGTGCATCCGGGACAACGAGCGGGCGGCGGCGTGTTCATGGTTGCCGCTCGGCCCAATGTCGAGGTCGACGGGCACCGGTTGCAAGAGGCCGCGCGCGGCCGAACCGCCGCCGCCAGTGATCCAGCAGGCGCAGAGCGGGAACGCCAACGCACCGCTCACCATGCTGACCAGGCCGCCACCCTCCTCAAACAGGCCGCCGAGCATGCCCTCGCAATGAACGTCGACCAACTGCCACCCGACCAGGCCGTCCAGGTCGACGGCCGACTAGCTGCGGCGCTCTCGGGGTCAGGCGCTACAGCGACGGCTCCAACGACGCAGAGGCCACGCCGCCAAGACTCGGTGAAAGGACGCAGGCGGGCCTGATGGAGACCGAGCCAACAGGCCGGCCAAGGGTCACCAACTCACAGCTGCTTCAGCTTCGCAGCTGGGGAGCTAGTCACCGTCAGATCGCTTCCATGCTCGGGCTACGCCGCAATACCGTCAGCATCCGACTCAGCCGAATCGACCGGGCCCGCCGCAAGCAGCAACAGGCCAACCTCACAGTTCGGCTCAGACGAACCGGTCGACCGGTGCTGACATCTGCCGCTCCGATGCGAGCGACCGCGTCCTGCAGGGCCCGAGCGCGACTCAGTGGCGATCAGCGGAAGCAGAGCGGGACGCCCGCCGCGGCACTTCGACGGGCTCGCCTTGCCGAATCTGGCTCTACTAGATCAAGGGCCTCGCTGCGCTCGGCCTGCCAACGCGTGTCCTCGCTCCGCTGCGGGCCGCGCCGGCACCAGCATCATCGCGAGACTGCGTGAACCGAGCCGAGGAGGCGATGGCTCAACCGTCATCGATTCGGCCATGGGCGCCAGCTACGGGTGGTCCGATCTCGAGCGACTGTGGAAGCGGCGACCGGACTATCGTTCGACGGGCATTTTGGCGCCTAGCTCCCGATCTAGAATCTAGGACAACCAACCCTCAGGAGGGGCGAGCGTGACACAGGCACGAACCGAAGCGGACCAGCGCAAGGTTTTCGTGATTCACGGGAGAAACGAGGCTGCCCGGCGAGGAGTGTTCGCCTTTCTCCGCTCGCTCGGCCTGGAACCGATCGAGTGGTCTCGCGCAATCGCCATGACCGGTAAGGGCTCACCTTATATCGGTGACGTGCTCAATGTCGCGTTCGGGCAGGCACAGGCCGTCGTGGTTCTACAGACACCTGACGACGTCGCTCACCTTCACGAGTCCCTCACCTTTCCCGGCGATGCCGATACGAGTCCCCAGATGCAGCCTCGTCCCAATGTGCTTTTCGAGGCCGGGATGGCGCTAGCGCGCGATGAAGACCGCACCATTATCGTTGAACTCGGCCAGATTCGGAGCTTCAGCGACATCCACGGGCGTCACGTCGTGCGCCTCAACAACTCGGTCGAGCGGCGGCAAGACCTCGGAACCCGGCTACGCACAGCAGGGTGCCTAGTGAATCTCGACGGCACGGACTGGCACACCGAGGGCGATCTCACTCCTCCGGCGACCCCAGGAGGCGGTCTCCCGCTTGGCCGAAAACTTCCTTCCTCGCAGACCTCAGGTCAACCTCGTCTAAGCGTGACATTGAGCAAAACCAACAAAAGCACCCAGCGGATGACCCTCACGAATCATGGACCGGGCGACGTCTACGACTTGGACTTTGAGCTGGTCGACGATAGGGAGGGGACGCGCGAGTGGCGGGAAGAAGGCTTTCCCGTGCCGAAGCTGCCGGCCGGAAAATCAGTGAGTGCCGCTAGATACCTCACTCTTGCATCCAGCACGCCACCATATTTTACGGTCTTGCTGACCGGCAGAACGGCCGACGGCGTCGAAGTGCGGCAGGAGGAGTTTGTCGGTGAATGACAACCATGAGATCAAGGTCTCGATATCGATCCCGCAGGATTCAGACGGTTTCATACGCCGAGAGTGTCCGCACTGCATGCAGCAGTTTAAGTGGCACGACGGACCGGCTAATGAAGAGGCTGAGCACCAAACCTCTCCGGTAGCTTACAGCTGCCCATTGTGTGGACAACCGGCCGCACTGGACTCTTGGCATACCACTCAACAGGTAAAACTCATCCAACAGATTGCAATGCCTCAAGCCATGGCAGTCATTCAGGATGATCTGGAGGCAATGTTCCGCGGAGTCAAGGGCATGACCTACAAGCGAAGTACTGGCGAGACCTTCGAAGCGCCTGTGCCGTTGACAGAACCCGATGACATGGTCATCGTCGCATCACCGTGTCACGGCTACGAGCCGGTGAAGGTTCCTGAGGAACACACCGGACCGCTGTTCTGTCTGGTGTGCGGATCAGCCTTCGCTGTCTAGCTACTAGTTGACCGCCCCCCCACGGCGACTCCCCTCAGGTTCCGCAGAGTCAACCAAGCGCAGCAGGCCGACCTTGTGCGCTGGTTGGTCGAGGGCATGAGGGCCTCACGACGGAGCGAAAGTGTAGTAGCCAGTGCAAGCCAGCGCAAGGTATCTCGGGACCCAAGGCCGCTTGCGGGCTCTGGTCGACTGTCGTCAAGCCGTGGGCGCTGGCGTGCTGTCTTCGGGCTCAGACTTAGCGAGAGCAACGGGGTCAGCACCGCAATTCACATACACCCGCACTATCCGCCCGTCGTGTTTCTCGCCAAAGACTCCGTAGAAGCCGTCGCCCCACCCGCTCTGAAACGCGACCCCGGCACCGACTTCGCCCGTGTCGCGATACAAGAGTTCGCCGTAACCCCGCGACAGGGTGGCCTGGCAGGCGCCGTTGTAAGAGTACTTGAAAGTCTCCGGTGGCTCCGGATCGGGAAGTTGGGCCAGGCGACCCGACACAATGAGATCCTTCGGCGCCGCGCCGCCCAGGATTTCGAGCGGCTGATCGAAAGCGGCGAAGTCTTCTCCTTCCGTCAAAATCGCGCCCGTCTGAGTGTCGCGGTACGACCGTCGGCTTAGATAGGGCTCGGACTGCCACTGATCATCGACGTAGAAGGGGTCCGTGATCATGAGCTGGCCACTGTCGACGCCAACTGTCCCTAGGAACACCACTTCCATCTCGACGACGCCATCCTCCCTATCCGCTAGGTATTCCAGGTACTCCTCATACTCGGGGTCGTCGGGGTCGGGTTGCTCCATTGCCAGCACTGCGCGGAAGCCTTTAGTCTGATCGAGATCTCGTTGCAGCAGCTTCACCTCCTCCGTGACCCTCTGCAACTCCTCGGAGCCCATGTTTTTATCGTTCGTCAATCTTGCAATCTCGTCCTCGCGAATGGAAATGCGGTCTGCTAAGACACGCTCGACGGCCTCGGGGCTGCGCTTCTCCAGTTCGACGGCTTTCTCTCGCCAGTAGTCGACTTGCTTGCTGGCCAGGGCCCGCTCCGCATCTTTAGTTCCTATCGTCGCCTTCAAGTTCTCGAAGTACATCTTCCAAACAATTCCGCCAGTGACGATCGCCCCAGCGTTCAGAACTATCTGAACCCACTCCGTCACCGAATCAACAAGCGCCATGGTCGGGCTCCTCTCGCCTCCATCCGATATGGGTAGCCTAAGCCGCGCCGAGGCGGTCGGCACCCCGCCTGCGGCTGGTGACAGCAGCCGCGACAGCAGACCGGTCGCGTTACGACGGACCGGCCCTCACTGAAGGGTGGGAGATCCCAGAGGCTGCGGCCGCGAATGTTCGATCCCTCTGCCTCCGGCGCTTGTCCTCCGGACCCAGGGTGCTCTCTTGCTCCCCGTTCTGCGTGGCAGCGCCGCGTCGCCCCGACCCGCAGGGTTGCAACGGCACAAGATGGCCATGACGGCCAGACTGACAGCCAATCGTCATGCAAACGGGCATCACCGGGGGAACTCGCACGGACGAGATCGAGTTTGTCGAGGGCCGCGGCCAGAGCTACGGGCTGACACAGAAGCGACCACGCGACGGCAGCCACCAGTCCTCACCACTGCTGCCAACGGATACCTTCCGGTCAGGATGCGTCGCTGAGGGCAGCCGACAGCGGCAAACGTTGAGGCTCAGCCGGCCGGGCGCGGCAGTACCTGTACTAGTCGGGTCGAAATCAGCGAGTTGGAGCCATCGACCGACAGCCAGGCTGACAGCCAATCGCCACCGCAACGGGCGCTCAGGAGGGCACGCGCACGCACGTGGGCGAGCGTGGCTCCCTTCGGCCCGAGCGAGACGGGCTGCGATGGCATGGAAGAGGTCAGGGGTTCGAATCCCCTAAGCTCCACCATCAACACCGCTGGGCACAGCGATCTCACTCCCGTGGTGGGCCCAGGCCCGGACCACCCCGTGGCCCGCAGATCAACCCCCCGGATGAGGGTGCTGCTGACGGCGCCACGGCGCTGACACTTGAAGCTGAGAGCCACCCGCGGTGGCTGGCCCCCTCCAGCACCGCGGTGGTCGTCTCATCGGAGCGCGCCTCCTGGACCACGGACCCCCTCCTGTGGTCCGAGGCGATCGCTCGAGAGGGCTCACCGCTCGGCGGTGAGCCCTCCTCCGGTTGCGCGGGACGGGCCCGGGCGACACGACCAAGGCGGGCCAGGTCGGGATCGTCGCGGTGCGGCAGGATCTGACGCGTGGTCTCGACCTCGTCGAGGCCACTGGAGAGCGTTCGAAGGAGGGCTCGATGGACGTCGCCGCAGTCAGCCAGGAGATGGAAGAAGCGCGCGTCACCTTCCACGCACTCGTCCGGCACGCGACTGCGACCGACCTCCGGCTCCGCACCGCCGGCACCCGCTGGACGAACCGTCAGCTGCTGTTCCACATGGTGTTCGGCTACCTGGTCGTCCGCACCCTGCGACCCTTCGTGCGCGGCTTCGGCCGGCTCCCGATCACCTGGAGCCGCCGCTTCTCCGCCGCTCTGCACGCAGTGCGCCGGCCGTACCACCTGGTCAACTACCTGGGCTCGTGCGTCGGCGGCACCCTCCTGAGCCCGTCCCAGTCCGCTGCCCTGCTCGACCGGGCGATCGCCGTCCTGCGGCACGGCCTGGCGACGGAGACGGAGCAGGACCTGGCACGGCGCATGGCGTTCCCCGTCTCCTGGGACCCCTACTTCCGCGACACGATGAGCCTGCTCGACGTCTACCACTTCGGCACCCAGCACTTCGAGCACCACCGACGCCAGCTCACGCTCGACGACCAGCCGCGCTAGCTGCACCGGCTGCTGGCCGACTCTCGACCCACCCGCGGGCGCAGCCGCGCGTGCTGAGTTCCCGTCGTCCGGTCGACGCGGTGGCGACGGGAACTCAGCACTCGTCCCGGCCAGGGGGCGCGGGTACGCCACCGCGCTTAGACTGCGAGGTGCCGCAGGCTCGTCGTGTCGGGTCAACCAGGACCTCTCCGTCCGAGGTGAACACCGACCGCTCCCTCCGGAGCTAGAGACGACGTTCTCGTGCCCGTTGACCCTCACCGCCCCGCCCCGCCTGCCGCCGTCGCCCGCCTCGCCGCAGCGGCGCCCTCGAGGATGGGTCCGGATGCCTGACCTCGAGGAAGCCGCCGCTGTCGCAGCGGCGAGGACGACCGCCGGTGCGCCCAGCCTGGACCTGGCTCGGCGCAACCGCTTGTTGAACGAGCTCTCCGACGCCGACCTCACCGAGCTGCTGCGGGAGGCGACCGCGCCCACGCTCGACCTGGGCACGGTGCTGTACGAGCCCGGCCGGCCGGTCACCGCGGTCCACTTCCCGCTGACCGGGGTCATCTCCCTGGTCACCGATCTCGGGGACCTGGTGGTGGAGGCCGCCACCGTCGGGAACGAGGGCATGTCGGGGATCTCGGTGTTCCTGGGGGCCCAGGCGCCCACCGAGCGCGCCAACGTCCAGGTCGGCGGCCGCGCCATCGCCATCGGCGCCGACGCGTTCGACCGCGGCGCCGCGTCCGTCGACGGCCCCCTGTACGCGATCATGCGCCGCTACACCCAGATCCTGTTCACCCAGCTGGCCCGGAACACCGCCTGCAACCGGGTCCACACCGTCGAGCAGCGCGCCGCCCGATGGCTGCTCGCCACCGCCGACCGGATGGACACCCCGACCTTCGGCCTCACCCAGCACTTCCTGGCCCAGATGCTCGCCGTCCGCCGGGCCTCGGTGAGCAGGATCGCCAGCACCTTCGCCGCCCAGGGCTGCATCCGCTACACCCGCGGCACCCTGACCATCCTCGATCGCGCCCAGCTGCGGACCCACGCCTGCTCCTGCTACCAGGCCGTCCGCGACGCCACCGACCGTGCCCTCGCCGCCGGATCCACCCCCGCCTCCTGACGGCCGACCGGGCGGCGTCCGAACGTCGGCGATGCACCCGCACCTCGGGACGCCGGCCGTCGGCCGTCGGCCCTTGCTCCGGATGCGTGCGGTGGAGCGCCCTCCTTCTGTACCCTAGGTGACATAGCCGGCGGGACGGGCGTCGAGCTGGAGCTGCGGGTCCCCCTGGCGCCGGGCACGGGTCGATGCCGCCACGGGCACGCAGCGCAGCTCGTCGGTGTGCGCGCCGGACGCCGGCTGGGCCTCGCGCTGACAGCCCCGAGCGAGATTCGAGGTCAACCCGCCATGACCCGCACCGATGGTGCCGACGCTCCCACCGTCGACCCCGGCCCGCAGCCCGCACCCCTGCCCTGGTCCGGGCGGGCGGAGCAGGACGGGGAGGCCGTGGACCTTGAGGCCAGTGTGGCGGCGCTGTCGCGGCTGGCCGCCGGTCGGCTGGGGCTGGAGGAGCTGCTGCGGGAGGTCGCGACCTTCGCCGTCCACGCCATCCCCGGCGCCGACGGGGCGGGGCTCACCCTGCTGCAGGACGACCGCTCCGACACCGTCGTCACCACCACCGACCTCGTCCGGCAGGTGGACGAGATCCAGTACAGCCTGGGTCAGGGGCCCTGCATCACCGCCGCCCAGGAGGGCGAGACCGTGCTGTCCGGCTCCCTCGGCGCCGACCCGCGCTGGCGCCGGTTCGGTGGCAGCGTCGCCAGGCTCGGGGTCCACAGCGCTCTCTCCCTGCCGCTGATCACTCCCGACGGGGTGGTCGGAGCCATCAATGTCTACGCCCTGGCCAAGAACGCCTTCGACGTCCGCGCGGCCACCCTCGGCGAGCTGTTCGCCGTCCCGGCGGCGATCGCGGTCCAGAACGCGCAGGTCCTCGACCGGACCCGGCGGCTGGCCGCCCAGCTCGAGCACGCCGTCCAGAACCGCGGCGCCATCGACCGCGCGGTCGGCATCATCATCAGCCGCGCCGGCGTCGGCCCGGACGAGGCCCTCGCCCGCCTGCGCCGACTCAGCCAGATGGAGCACCGCAAGCTCGCCGACGTCGCCGACAGCGTCGTCGACGAAGCGGCTGCCCGCGCCCGCGCCCGCGCGCGCTACAACCTCTGACGGCGGGCGGTGAGCCGTCCGGGACGGCTGAGGTGGTGGGAGGGCGCGCCGCTCGGGGGAGCTCGTCGCGGCGGCCCGACGAGGCCGCACCACGGACCGACGCCGGCGCGGCTGATGATCAGGGCGCCGTCGGGCACGCGTGCACGCCCGGGCTGCCCCGGGCCTCCATCGAGGTGTGTCAATATTGACGAGTGTCCAACTCTGCCGTCCTCAGCCCGGTCGAGGCGGTGGCGTGCTGTTCGCCGTTGTCGCGGGAGCCGATCAGCCAGTCCCGGGCCGAGCAGATCGCGCCGCTGCTGAAGGCGCTCGCGGACCCGGTGCGCCTGCGGTTGCTGTCGATCGTGGCCTCCCACGAGGGTGGTGAGGCCTGCGTGTGCGACCTGACCGACTGCTTCGCGCTGTCGCAGCCGACGATCAGCCACCACCTCAAGGTGCTGCACGACGCCGGGTTGCTGGACCGCGAGAAGCGCGCGACGTGGGTGTACTACCGCGCCCGGCCCGCTGCCCTGACCGACCTGGCCGCCCTGATCACCCCGGCCGCCGGGTCAGCCACGTCGAGGAGCTGCTGATGAGCGCCCCCACCTCCGAGCTGGCCACCGGCGCGCAGGAGACCCCCGCCCGGCTCTCCACGACGGACCGGTTCCTGCCCGTCTGGATCATCGCCGCGATGGCCCTCGGGCTGCTGCTGGGCCGTTTCGTCCCCGGCCTCGACCAGGCGTTGGAGGCCGTGAAGGTCGGATCGGTGTCCCTGCCGATCGCGGTGGGGCTGCTGGTGATGATGTACCCGGTGCTGGCGAAGGTCCGCTACGACGAGACCCACCGGGTGCTCGCCGACCGTCGCCTGCTGGTCACCTCGCTGGTCATCAACTGGGTGCTGGCGCCGGCCTTCATGTTCGTGCTGGCGTGGGTGTTCCTGGCCGACCTGCCCGAGTACCGCACCGGGCTGATCATCGTGGGCCTGGCCCGCTGCATCGCCATGGTGCTGATCTGGAACGACCTCGCCTGCGGCGACCGGGAGGCTGCCGCGGTGCTGGTGGCGATCAACTCGGTGTTCCAGGTCGTGGCCTTCGGTGCGCTGGGCTGGTTCTACCTGCAGCTGCTGCCGTCCTGGCTGGGCCTGCCCACCACGTCGGCGGAGTTCTCGGTGTGGTCGATCACCGTGAGCGTGCTGATCTTCCTCGGCCTCCCGCTGGTCGCCGGGTTCCTCACCCGGACGCTGGGGGAGCGGCGGCTGGGCCGGGACGGGTACGAGGCCCGGGTGCTGCCCCGGATCGGGCCCTGGGCGCTGTACGGCCTGCTGTTCACGATCGTGATCCTGTTCGCTCTGCAGGGCGACTCGATCGCCTCCGAGCCGCTCGACGTGGCCCGGATCGCGCTGCCCCTGCTGGTCTACTTCGCCGTCGTCTTCACCGCCAGCCTGCTGATCGGCCGGGCGCTGAGGATGGGCTACCCGCGCGCCACCACGCTGGCCTTCACCGCCGCCGGCAACAACTTCGAGCTCGCCATCGCCGTGGCCATCGCCACCTTCGGGGTCACCTCCGGCCAGGCCCTGGCCGGCGTCGTCGGCCCGCTGGTCGAGGTCCCCGCCCTGGTCGCCCTGGTCTACGCCAGCCTGTGGGCGCGTCAGCACCTGTTCCCTGAACCCGCCGCCCCGGACGAGCGGGCGGCACCGACTGGAGGAGCACGCCGATGAGTGAGCGTCCCAGCGTCCTGTTCGTGTGCGTCCACAACGCCGGCCGGTCCCAGATGGCCGCCGCGTTCCTCGCCCACCTCTCCGGAGGCCGCGTGGACGTGCGGTCGGCCGGCTCCGAGCCGGCCGACCAGGTCAACCCGGCCGCTGTCGCCGCGATGGCCGAGCTGGGCATCGACATCACGGCCGAGAAGCCGAAGGTCCTGACCGACCAGGCCGTCATCGCCTCGGACGTCGTGATCACCATGGGCTGCGGCGACACCTGCCCGTTCTACCCGGGCAAGCGGTACGAGGACTGGGTGCTCGACGACCCGGCCGGCCGGGGTGTCGACGCCGTCCGGCCCATCCGGGACGAGATCCGCCGCCGGGTCGAGTCCCTCGTCGCCGAGCTCCTCCCGGCCACGGCGGGCTGACCGCGGCCCCGCCCGCCGTCCGCCCCCGGCGGTGACGCCGTCGAGAGGAGCGTTCAGGGGTGTGGTGGTCGCGTCGGTCGGGCTGGGGGGACGGACCCGAGACTCAGCGCCGCAGCGGCCAGCCCGACCCCGGCCATGGCGAGGAGCATGGCGGCGTAGCTGCCCAGCAGGACGGCCAGCGCGGCGCCGAGGAACGGGGCGACGGCGGTGGTGAGGGTGAGCGGAGCGGCGAGGACGCCGCTCAGCGTGCCGTAGTCGCGCGCTCCCCACCGGTCGGTGACCGCGGTCGCCTGCAGCAGGGTGACGATGCCCCGGACCATGCCGGCCGCGACCGCGGACGCGATCAGCGACGGCAGCCAGCTGAGCACCCCGAGCAGCCCGGTCGTCAGGGCGACCGTCCCGAGCACCACGAGCGTGCGGGCGCGGACACCGAGGCGGCGAGCGAGGGGGGCGTGGCTGAGCCGGCCCAGCACCTGTCCGACGCCACCGACCCCCAGGACGACGGCCGCGGTCCCCGGCCCGATCCCACGCTCACCGAGCAGCGGCACCAGGTTCACGACCACCACGTAGGAGGTCAGCGACGTCAGGCCGAACGACACCACCAGCGTGAGGAAGGCCCGGCTGCGGAGCACCCGCCGGGGCGCGTGCGCGTGCGCGGTCGCCGACACCGCCGCGGGTGGTCGCGGCGGCCACGCGAGCCGGAGTCCCCACCCGTGCGCCGGCACGGTGACCACCGCCAGCAGGCCGGCCAGCGCCAGGTAGGTGCTCCGCCAGTCCAGCCGCGAGGCGAGCCCGGCGGTGACGGGGGCGAAGATCGTGCTGGCCAGCCCGGCCGCCAGCGTCAAGATCGTGAGGGCGTGGACGCGCCGGTCGCCGTACCAGCGGGTGAGGGCGGCGAAGGCCGGCGGGTAGAGCACCGCGCTCATCGCCACCCCCGACACCGCCCACGCGGTGACGAACCAGCCGAACGACGGCGCCAGCGCCACCCCGACGACGGAGACGGCGGCCAGCGCAGAGCCGAGGGTCATCAGCCACCGCGGGCCGTGCCGGTCCAGCCAGCGTCCGACGCCGATCCCGAGGACGGCGGAGACGACCAGCCCGAGGGAGAACGCGGCGGTCAGCCGGGTCAGCGACCAGCCGGTGTCAGCGCTGATCCGTCCCGCGAGGACCGGGAAGGCGTAGTAGAGGATGCCCCAGCTGGTGGTCTCGGTGACGCACAAGGTGACCAGGACCCGGTGGAGCCCGCCACGCTGCGGCGTGACGGGCTCCGTGGTCGGGGCGGAGACCATGCGCTGCGCCGGTCAGGGTGCGCTGAGCAGGGTCCCGGTGCTCACCAGCTGAGGTCCCGACGTCTGGCTGACCGGGGCCGGTCCGCAGCAGCCGCCGGACGCGGCGCCCTCGGGGTCGTCGAACAGCCCCGCGCCGCCGCAGACCCCGGTGTCGGGCAGGGTCAGCTCGACCCGCGCTGCGCCCGCGTGGTCGCCCGTGAGCTCCGCGACCACGCTGCGGACCTGCTCGTAGCCGGTCAGGGCCAGGAACGTCGGCGCCCGCCCGTACGCCTTCATCCCCACCAGGTACAGGCCTGACTCGGGGTGGGCGAGCTCCGCCGCGCCGTGCGGGCGGACGCTGCCGCAGGAGTGCAGGTTCGGGTCGATCCCGGCGGCCAGCTGACGCGGTGCCTGCAGCACCGGGTCGAGGTCCAGCCGGATCTCCGACAGGAACGACAGGTCCGGTCGGAAGCCGGTGAGCACGACCACCTGATCGGCCGGCTCCAGGCGGCGGCCGTCCTCGCTGACCAGCACCACCCCGGCGCCGGTCTGCTCGAGCGCTCCGGTCCGGAAGCCGGTGACCATCCTCACCCGGCCGTCCTCGACCGCCTGGCGGGCGCGAGCGCCGAGCGCACCGCGCTGCGGCAGCTGGTCGGCCGTCCCTCCGCCGAAGGTGTCGCCGACCAGCCCGCGGCGCAGGACCCAGGTCACCCGGGTGCCGGCCGCGGGGGCCGCGGCGAGGTCGTTGACCGCCGTCAGGGCGGAGTGCCCGCTGCCGACCACGACGACGTGCCGGCCCGCCCACGACGCGACCTGCGCCGGGGCCGGCGGGCGGTAGGTCAGCCGACCTGCAGCGGCCGCCGCGCGCTCCCCGAGCGCCGCCACCCCGTCGGCTCCGGCCGGGCTCGGCTGCCCCCAGGTGCCCGAGGCGTCGATGACGGCCCGGGCCTCCAGCCGCGACTCCACGCCGTCGGGGTCGACCAGGTGCACCGTGAAGGGCTGGTCCTCGCGACCGGCGGTGACCAACCGGTCCCGCCCCCGCCGCGACAGGCCCGTCACCCGGGCGCCGTAGCGGACGCGGTCACCCAACGCCTCCGCGAGCGGCGCGAGATACCGGGACACCCACGCCGCGCCGGTCGGGTAGCCCTCGGTCGGGGCGGTCCAGCCGGTCGGCTCGAGCAGCCGGGCCGCGGCCGGGTCGACCAGCTCGGGCCACGGCGAGAACAGCCGCACGTGCGCCCACTCCAGCACCGCTGCGCCCGGGCCCGCCCCTGCCTCGAGGACCAAGGCCTGCGCGCCCCGCCCCACCAGGTGGGCCGCGGCCGCCAGACCCTGCGGTCCGGCACCGATGACCACGACAGGGAGCTCGTCCACCCGTCCCACCTCCACCTATCGAAAGAAGTCGATGCGACGACTCTAGCCACACATCGATCGATGTCAATACGAGTGGCATACTCGGAGCGTGCCCACCACGCTGCCGCTGCTCGCCGACGACGACGTCGCCGGCTGCTGCTCACCGCTGACCGCCGGCGTGCTGGACGACGTGGCCGCGGAGCGGCTCGCGCGCGTGTTCAAGGCGCTCGGCGACCCGACCCGCGTGAGGCTGCTCTCCCTCATCGCGGCCGCCGGGGACGACGGCGCCTGCGTCTGCGACCTCGTCGAGCCGGTCCGGCTGTCCCAGCCCACCGTCTCCCACCACATGCGCCAGCTCGTCGACGCCGGTCTGATCACCCGCGAGCAGCGCGGCCGGTGGGCCTACTACCGCCTCGTCGACGGCGCTCTGACCGCCCTCGCCGCCGCCCTGGCTCCCGCCACGGCCAGCTGAGCTGGTCCGAGCGCTCTGCTGCTCCGACGCGCACCTCGGCCAGGCCGGCTCCCTCACCCCGCGCGGCGGTCAGTCGCCCGGGCCCTGCTCGACCGGCACCTGCGTGGTGGCGATCGTGTGGGCGGCCTGGGCGACGGCGCGCGTGGCGGCGGAGAGCGTGCCGTCGAGGTAGGTACCGGGGACGTCGCGGCGTGCCCCGGGGTCGTCGAAGGCCGCACCGGCGTAGAACACGGCGACGGGCAGGGCGGCCACGGCCTGCAGGGCCCTGACGGCCGGGGTCCGGTAACGCGGGAGGTGCGAGGCGACGACGACGACGTGAGCGGGGGGCTGCCGAGCGGCCAGGACCAGCGACGAGATCGGTGTCTGGGCGCCGAGGTAGCGGCAGTCGAACCCCTGGTCGGTCAGCAGCACGGCGAAGGCCTCCAGGGCGAGGGTGTGCTGGTCGTCCGGGCCGCAGGCCAGCACCACCGTGCTGGCGCGGCGGGGCGGGCCGGCCTTCAGCTGCTGAGCCGCCAGCCAGCCCTGCAGGGCGCCGGCCAGGAGGTGCTCGTGAGCCACGTCGCTGCGGCCGTCGGCCCACCGCCGCCCGATCTCCTGCAACGCCGGGAGGACCACCTGCTCCAGAGTCACCGGCAGGCCGTGGTGGTGGCAGGACTCCTCCAGTGCGTCGACGACCCCCTGGGTGTGGAGCCGGTGCGTCGCGGCCACCAGCCGGTCGACGACCGTGGCCGGCGGAGCGGCGAGAGCGGCCGTCACGAGGGCCGCGGCCTCAGCCGCTCCACGCCCGGCGGCGATCTCGTCCCGCATCCGCGTCAGGGCCGCGACGTCCACCGCGCTGTAGCGGCGCTGCCCGCCGGGGCGGTGCCGTCCGGTCGGGAGCTGGTAGCGCCACTCCCACGCGCGGATGGTGGGCGCCGGCACACCCAGGGCGCGGCTGACCGCGCCGATGGTCGGGTTGTCCTGACCGGCTCCGCCTTGCTCGTCGTCGGACTTGTGCATCAAGGGCCTCAGATGCATGATGTGGGCTGCTGGCCACCTTGTCGAGGGAAGTCCGGGTCGACCGGCCCGGTGCGCCGCACCAGCCGGGGCCCACGCCGGTGCAGGAGACTGGGCGCATGGCTGCTGAGCACGAGCAGAGCGACCGGTTCCGTGGCGCCCGCATCCACCTGAGCGATCTCACCGGCCTCGAGATCCGCGACTGCGAGGTCGGCGGTCTGAGGATCGTCGACTGCTACGGGAGCGACGTGCAGCTGGGGGGCGACTTCGGGCGCGTCGTGGTCAACGACGTCGAGGTCACGGCGTACGTCGAGGCCGAGCTGGACCGGCGCCACCCGGCGCGGGTGCTGGCGCGTGAGGCCACGACCGTCGCCGGGTACCGGGCGGCGTGGGAGGCGGTCGAGACGACGTGGCGGACGACCCTCGACCGCGCCAGGCGCCTCCCCGAGCCCCGGCTGCACGAGCAGGTGGACGGGGAGTGGTCGTTCGTCGAGACGCAACGGCACCTGCTGTTCGCCGGTGACGCCTGGCTCGGCAACGCGGTGCTGGAGGAGGAGGGGCCCTACCACCCGTGGGGCCTGCCCGCGGGCGGCATGCCCGCCGACGCGAGCGCGGCCCTGGGGCTGGACCTCGCCGCTGCACCGACGCTGGAGGAGGTCCTCGGGCCGCGGCTCGCCCGGATGGCGGTGATGAGGCGGGTCGTCACCGGCCTCACCGAGGCCGAGCTCGACCGGGTCTGCGGTCGCAAGCCGGCGGACCCGTACCCGGACCAGGAGTACGTGGTGCGCCGCTGCCTGCGGGTGGTGCTCAAGGAGGAGGCCGAGCACCACCGCTACGCCGTGCGCGACCTCGACGAGCTCGCGGCCGAGGGCTGACCCCGGGGGGAGGACCAGGAGCGGCCGCTCCCGCGACGCCGTCTCGCGTACCGGCTGCCGAGCCGACGTCGCCCCCCTAGGGTGGCTCACGGGTCACGGTTCCACGGCTCCTGGACCGACACCGCGTTCGCCGCCCGGACTCGACGCCGGGGCGCCATGGTGCCCGGCTCCTGGGCGGCAGGGGCCGATCCTCTGGTGCACCGATCAGGAGCAGGTGGATGGCGATCGTCCGGGAGCCCGTCGAGGCGCGGAGCACGGTGCGCCGGGCCGTCGCGGCTGCGTGCATCGGCAACGCGGCCGAGTGGTACGACTACGCCGTCTACGGGGCGTTGGCGACCGTCATCGGCGCGGTGTTCTTCCCGGCGGCGGACGCGGCGACCGCTCTCTCGGCCGCGTTCGCCGTCTACGGGACCGCTCTGGTCCTCCGGCCGGTCGGGGCGGTGGTCTTCGGCAGGCTGGGCGACACGCGCGGCCGGCGCTCCGTGCTGGTCGTCGTCATCCTGCTGATGACCGGCGCGACCGCAGGGGTCGGCCTCCTGCCGGGGTACGCCAGCATCGGTCTGGCGGCGCCGGTCCTGCTCGTGCTGCTCCGGGCCGCCCAGGGGGTGGCGGTCGGCGGCGAGGTCGGGGCCGCCGTCGTCTTCATCCTCGAGAGCGCGCCCAGCTCCCGGCGGGGGCGGACCGCGTCGTGGCACACCGCGACCATGGCGCTGGGGATCGGGACGGGGATGGGAGCGGCCGGTCTGCTCTCGGGCCTCGTCGGTGACGCCGGGAGCTGGCCCTCCTGGTGGCGCATCGCCTTCCTGCTGGCGCTGCCCCTCGGGCTCACCGGTCTCTACCTGCGCCGCCGGGTGCCCGAGACCGACCCCTTCGCACGGCTGCAGGCGACGTCACGGCGGCTCGACCACCCGATTCGCGAGCTCTGGCGGCGTCACCGACCCGCGATGCGGCGCGGCTTCTGCCTGGTCGCCGCCGGATCAGCGGCCTTCAACACCTTCTTCATCTTCGTGCCGAACCACCTGGTCGTCGAGCACGGGGCCGCGCTCACCCGGACGTTGCTCGGGACCGCCGCGACCCTGGCCGTGGCGGCCGGTGCCGCCCTGGCGCTCGGCGGTCTGTCCGACCGGGTGGGCCGCCGCCCCGTCGTCCTCGGCTGCTGTGCCGCCCTGGTGGTGCTGGCCGTCCCGGCCATCGTCATCGCCACCCGGGGTTCGCTGCCGGGCGTGATGGCGGCCCAGCTGCTGGTCGGCCTGCCCGTCGTCGGGATCCTCGCGGTCGCGATGCTGGGCGAGGCCTTCCCAGCCCCCGTCCGATCCACGGGCGTCGCCGTCACCGCCGGCGTCGCGACCGCCCTGGTCGGCGGGACCGCGCCGTGGCTCGCGCAGGTCCTCGTCCGGACGACCGCCGGCGAGACGGCACCCGGCCTCTACGTCGCCGTCATCGGCGTCGTCGCCCTCGGGGCGGTCCGGCGCTGGCCGGAGACGGCCTTCCGGGGCCTCCCCTGACGTCGACGCGAGCGCTGCCGGTGCGTCCGGACGAACGGGTCAGGGTCAACGACCCCGCGTCGACCGGTGGTGCGACGCGGCCGCAGGTGGGACGTCAGGCGGCGCCGGCGTCCCACCCGGCGGTGACGACCCGGGACCGTGGGCGACCAGACCCGACGAAGGTCGGCTGGTGGCGCGGGTCGCGCACGGCGCGGGCCTCGACGATGGTCTCGCTGACGGAGCGCCAGCCGCTGTTGCGGGTGACGCCGGGAACTCGGCTCGTGTTCACTGATCGGTCCTCGACACTGCTGTGCATCTCCCTCGGGATGGCAGCCGTCGGCTGCGGAGCGGCTACGGGTCCCGGAGCTGAGCCGACGCTCGTCAGCCCGGCCGCCGGTGCCGTGTCACCGCTTCAGGTGGGTGACCCGTCACCACCCTGGCGAAGGGAGCGGTCGCCGCGAGGACGGGGTCATCTCAGTCGGTGCCGCGCGGTGTCCGCGGCGTGATCTCCACCTCATCTGGTACCCAGGGGGCCGGCGGCGAAACGGAGTCGGTGGCCACCGAGGGGTCCCGCGACGCCCTCGGACGGACGAGCCGACGCCGGGCAGACGCGGTCCCGCCCACGGTCGAGCGCGGGGTCAGCCGGGCCCCCGACCGGCCCGGACGCTGGTGCCCCGCCCTCGAAGTCCGGGGCGGGGCGCGCAGGGTCTCGTCGACCCAGTCGTCGAGGGGACGAGGGGACGGACCGGAACGGTCTCGGGGTCAGCGTCGTCGGCTGGCGCGGGCGGGCCCGCGGCGCTCCTCGGGGGTGAGCCCGCCCCACACGCCGTCGGTCACGCCGGCGCGGAGGGCCCAGTGCAGGCACTCCTGCTGGACCGGGCAGCTCTGGCAGATGCGTCGGACCTCCTCCAGCGCCGCCCAGCGTGCGCCGGCGGTCCCGGGCGGGAAGAACAGGTCGGGGTTCACGTTCTGACAGGAGGCGCCGGTGCGCCAGTCGCCGGCGAGCTCGTCGCGGTGGGTGAGCAGGGGACGCATGGGTTGTCCTCTCGGGGGGCTGGGGTGGGTGAGCGCTCAGCTGGGGAGCTCGCCGGTGTGGTTGAGGGCCTCCGCCACGTCACGGAGCTTGATGTTGCGGTCCTGGGAGAAGGTGCGCAGGAGCTCGAACGCCCGCGCGGCGGTCAGGTGGTAGCGGTTCATCAAGATGCCGGTCGCCTGACCGGTGCTGGTGCGGCTCTCGACGGCGCGCAGCAGGTGGTGCCGTTCGCTGACCGCCCGCAGGGCGAGCCCGGCGTGCCGGGCGAAGAGCACGGCCAGCTCGCGGGAGCTGGTGAAGGCGTTGTCGTCCGCGGCGTACCAGACCAGCCGGGTGGGTCGGCTGGAGCGCGGGCTGTCGAGGTCGGCGACCAGGAGGGAAGGCCAGGGGGTGGTCCGGGTTCCGTCGCCACCGGAGGTCTCCAGGCGCCGCATCCGGCGTCGCTCGAGGTCGGTGACCGGTGACCGTTCCACGAGGTGTTCGTCGGCCAGCTGCTTGCACAGCAGGTCGGTGACGGCCGGGTCGGCGTCGGCGCCGGACTGCAGCCGGTGGAGGACGGGCGTCGGTCCGCGCTGGGCGTGGACGAGGACCAGCACCCCGTCGGCGGTGAGGAGACGCAGGGCCTCGCAGGCGATGACGTCGAGGACGGCCCCGGGGTCGGTGCTGTCGTGCATGCGGGTGGCGGCGTCGAGGAGGGCCGCGGCCACCCGCAGCTCGGACGTGCTGCTCGGCGCGTGGTGGCTGGTGCTGCTGACCTCGGGGCTGGTGGACCTCCGGCCCGCCGAGGTCACGGCCTGCTGCGCTGGTGGTGAGGGATCGATCTGCGACAGATCCATCTGCCGGGCCTCTCGGCCGTCACTCGCGGTAGGGGCGGGCGGCTTGTGGAGGCGGCGCAGGCGGTCTCACAAGTTCCGATTGGCTGGGTCTCAGCTCCTTCATCATGGCCCATGACGCCCGGGAGAGCAAGGGGGCGGGCCTCCGGCCGGCGATACGGTCCTCGCGGCCGAGGAGCCGGTGGGCGTAGGCCAGGGGCGTCAGGCCGGCGACGCCGGCTCGGGTGCGGAGGGCCTGGGGGGCGGTGCCGGGGTCCTGGCCCCGGGCGATCAGGATGCCGGCCGCACGGTTCAGCGCCGCGAGGTCCTCGAGCCCGGTGACGAGCACCCCGCTGGTCACCAGCGGCAGGTCGCCGTCCAGCTCGATGGTGACGGCCCGGGTCCGGCTGCGGTCGAGGACGTAGGTCAGGTCGGCGGCGAGGTCGACGAAGGCCCCCGGCACGGTGCTGTAGAAGGCGGCCTTCCCTCCCGGCTCGTAGGCCGGGGACAGCAGGGGGAGCGGGAGGCCGAGCGACGTCCGGGTCGCCTCGGCCCGCTCGGCCGTGACCGCGGTCAGCGTGACGGGATGACCGGAGTGGACGACCGTGAGCCGCAGACCCGCGTGGCCCGGCACCGCACCGTCGAGGGCGGCGGAGAGGTCGGCGAGGTTCGGACGAGGTGGCCGGGGTCGCTGCCCAGGCAGCTGATCAGCTCGTGGAGCTGGCTGAGGAGGTCGCGGTGGTCCAAGGGGCTATCTCCGAGGGAGCGGATCCGGCCGCCGGATCAGGCCTGCGTGAGCCCGGTGCTGGCCAGCGTGGGTCGGCACGACGGACCTGGCTGCGCGCGACCACCACCTGGACAGGACGCGGTCGCCACCGTCGCTCAGGGCCGGCGCTGGGACCGGGCCCGGCGGACCGCCCCGTCGATGAGGTTCTCCGCGATCGTCAGCAGCTTGGCGTGCTCGTGCTGGCTGAGGGACCGCAGCCGGTTCAGCGCCTCGTCCTCGCTCACGCCGCTGCGGCTCATCACGATGCCGACGGCCCGCTCGATCACCATCCGCGTGTCGAGGGTGGCCTGCAGCTGAGCGGCCAGCCGACGGGTCTGCTCGAGGACCTGGGCGTTCTGCACCGCGATGGCCGCCGGGGCGGCGAACATCTCACCCAGGGCCGCCGCTCGCTCGTCGAACACGTCCTTGGAGCGGGCGTAGACGTTCATCGCCCCCACCACCCCGTCCGGGGTGAGCAGCGGCAGCGACACCACGCTGTGCACGCCCAGCCGGGCGACCCCGCCACCGAACCGCCGCCACCGGACGTCCGCGCCCAGGGACCCGGAGATCACCGTCCGCGCCTCGGCGGCGGCCATGATGCACGGCCCCTGCCCGATCCCGTACTGGATCGCGTCGATCTCGGCCACGAAGTCCGCGGTGGTCACGATCGTGTCGCTGCGCCCTTCTTCGAGCAGCGTCAGACCTGCGCCGTCCGCGCCCGGGATGGCCTGCACCGCCAAGCCGGCCACCCGGGTCAACAGCTCCACGAGCGGCAACCGGTTCGACGCCAGACCCGAGAGCCCGGCCAGGCTCTCGCGCAGGTCCTCCTCCTCAGCCCCGCGTTCCTCGACGGCACGCTCCTGCTCCGCGCCGCTGCCCTCGGTCGTCATGCACCACCACCCACCTTCCGCGGAACCACCAGGACGCTGAGTGTGCCCGACGCGTGGACCCGGTACGCCATCCGGGGCTCGGCACCGGCCGCAGGGCGGGGACGGCCCCCGCTGCGCAGCGCTCGTGCTCGTGCCGACCCCCGCACCCCATCCTCCGCCTGTCGGCGGATCCGCGCACCCCCGTGACGGACACGATCGGGGTCCGACTCGCGGGCGCCGCGGCGGCCTGGGTCCGGTCCCCTACAGTGGAGGTGTTGTAGCCGCACAGCCGGCCCGGGAAGCCTGGAAGCCGCTCCGCCGCCTCCAGGTCACGCACTTGTTGCCGCCGTCCGGACTCCACCAGGCGTGCCCGCCCCGAAAGACGCCGTGACCGTGCCCACGTCCCCTCCGCAGCTCTGCCCTCCCCCGGAACCACCCGGGCCCGGTCGTCGGCCGGCGCCGCTCGACGGTCCTGCCCAGCACCGGAGGGGACGACCGTGAGCGACCCCGGACAGCCGACGACCACCCCTGCGGTGGAGGGCTTGGCAGGCCTGCTGCTGCAGCTCGGCGGCGTGGTGCTGTCGGCCGAGACCCTGGAGACGGCGGTCGCGCTGGTGACCAGGCTGGCCGCGGTGACGATCCCCGGCACCGCCGGGGCCGGGGTCACCCTGGTCGACAGCCGGGGTCGCCGGACCACCGCGGCCTCGGACCCGCTGGTCGGGGAGGCCGACGCCCTCCAGTACGCGTTCGACTCCGGCCCGTGCCTGACGGCGTGGAGCGAGCGGGTCACGGTCCGCATCGACCGCCTGGACAGCGAGGAGCGGTGGCCCCGGTGGACCGCAGCCGCCGCCGAGCTGGGCATCAGGTCGATGGTCAGCCTGCCGCTGGTGGCCGACGACGTCTCCGTCGGGGCGATCAAGGTCTACTCCCGCGAGGCCGGGGCCTATGACGCACGGGCCGAGGCCGTGCTCGGGCTGTTCGCCGAGCAGGCCGCGGTGCTGCTCACCAACATGTTGACCCTGTCGGACGCCCGGCAGCTCAGCGCGCAGCTCAGCGGTGCGCTCCAGCGCCGTGACCTCATCGGCCAGGCCACGGGCGTCCTGATCGGCCGCGGGGCCGGCGACCGCGAGACGGCGTTCGCCCTGCTCGTGGAGGCGTCGCAGCGTTCCGACCTGAAGGTGCACGAGGTCGCCGCCCAGCTGGTGGCCTCGGCCGCCGCTCCCCGCCTCGACGCCCCGCCCCCGCCGTCCCCGTCCGACGGGGGTGTCCCGGATGGCTGAGCCCGCCGGCGCGCCCGCGCCGTCGCCCGAGCGGTACACCCTGTTCGAGGCGGCGTGGCAGCGCACTGCGTGCCCGTTGAGCCAGCTGTGGGTCGAGTACCTGGGCCTCGGCGGCACCGTCGACCTGTTCAGCCTCGACGCCTTCCTGCACGGGGTGATGCCGCTGGCCCCGGTCCAGCAGGACGTCCTCGCGAACGCCATCAACGAGCAGCTCGACGACCTCTACCGGGCGGCGAAGGTGCCCTACCTGCACACCCTCCACGCCTCCCCGGTCGGTCGTGACCCGCTGACGGTGCTCGACGAGCTCTTCGACCGCTGGTCGCACGGCAGCGCCGACCCGGCCTGACCGCCGCACCCGCGGACGAGGCGCGCCCGGCCGCGCTCGGGTCGGTCACGACGAGGGTCCGGAAGCCTACGATCCCGGCATGCCGCTCCGCTCGCCCGCCCACCGACCCCGGGCGCTCCGGGCGGGGGCGACGTCCGCGGTCCTGCTCGCGCTCGCCGCCTGCGGGACCACCCCCGCCTCGTCCCCGGCGCCCTCGTCCGGCACCTCGGCGCCGCCCGCCGCGAGCAGCCCCACGGCGCCGACGGCAGTCCCCACGCCGGCGGACGGGGAGCAGTCGGCGTCACCCCGCCCGGCGCCGACCGTCACGCCGACGCCCACCGCCACCCCGACGCCCACCGCCACCCCGACGCCCACCGCCGCCGGGAGCGCGTCCCCCGCCCCGGCCCCGGTGACCCGGCGCAAGCCCGGGTGGGCGCTGGACCGCATCGACCAGCGCACGCGGACCCTCGACGCCCGCTACACCGTCACCCACCAGGGCCAGGGTGTGACGGTGTACGTGGTGGACGGCCTCTTCGACGTGAAGAACCCCGAGCTGGGCGGCCGGGCGTCGGTCGGGCTGAAGAGCGGGCGCGGCTGCGCGCTGGAGGACGGCACCGACCACGGGCTGTTCGTCGCCGGCATCATCGGCGGCCGCCGGACCGGCGTCGCCCAGCGCGCGCGCCTCGTGGCGGTCGGGGCGCTCAACGGTTGCGAGGGCGGCTCCGGCGACGAGACCGAGGCCCAACAGCGGGCCCGCGTCGTGCGGGCGCTCACCTGGGTCGCGAAGAACGGGCGCCGTCCCGGCGTCGTCAACCTCTCCCTGAACGTGGACGCGCCGGCCCCGACCGTTGCCGCCGCCGTGCAGGCGGTGGTCGACGCCGGGCTCACGGTCGTCGCCTCGGCGGGCAACCGCGGCGAGGACGCCTGCCGCTTCCCGCCGGCCGGTCTGCCCTCGGTCGTGACCGTGGCCGCCTCCACCCGGCAGGACCGCGACGCCGGGCTGAACCACGGCCGCTGCGTCGACCTGTTCGCCCCCGGCGAGGATGTCGACTCGGTCGTGAACGAGGGCCTGGACCCCGACCGGGTCGTGACCAGCGAGGGGGCCGCCACCTCCTGGGCGGCGCCGTACGTGAGCGGTGCGGCGGCCCTCTACCTGTCCGCCCACCCGGAGGCCTCGCCCGCCCAGGTGGAGCGCTGGCTGGTCGGCCACGCCACCCGCGGGGCGCTGCGCGGCAACCTGCACGGCTCGCCGAACCGGCTGCTCCACGTCCGCGGCCTCTGAGCCGGCCGGGACCCGGGGGTCGCCGGCCTGGGAGTCCAGGGCGAGGTGCCGCATGGCGACCCGCGGTCAGAGGTGGAAACCGGTCTGCCGCGGGGTCGGGACGCGCGGGGCCAGCTCGGCCCGGACCGTCGCCCCGACGGCGCTCGGCCGGCGGTCGGGCAGCCGCACGCGGAGGCCGTCCGGGTCGCGGGACCACACCACGTCGCCGTCGTGCCCGAGCACCGTGACCGCGGCCACCTCGCAGGTGAGGAGCCCGGCGTCCCGGCCCCAGCTGCGGACCAGCAGCCGGTCGTCGTCCGGCCAGGCCAGCGCGGTCGCGTAGACGAACTCACCCTCGACCCCGTCGCGGGAGGTGAAGCGGAGGTCGGCGGCGGTGTAGGAGGGGGAGGAGGAGTCGGTGAAGTAGCCGCTGCGCTGCTCGCTCGGCCCTTCGGCGGCGATCGTCCACGGCCGGGTGCCGTAGACGGCCTCCCCGTGCACGCCGAGCCAGACGCCGATGCTGCGCAGCAGCTCCTGCTCGGTCTCGGCGATGGTGCCGTCCGGCTTCGGGCCGATGTTCAGCAGCAGCACGCCGTTCTTGGCGACGACGTCCACCAGCTCCGTGATCAGCTCGGGGGCGCCCTTGTAGTCGTGGTCCTCGATCCAGGACCAGGAGTTCCGCGACACGGAGGTGTCGTTCTGCCAGACCCGGGGGTGGATCCCGTCGAGGGCCCCGCGCTCGATGTCGAACACCGCCGTCCCCGGACGGAACGCCGCGTACTTGTACTGGATCACCACGCCGCGGCCCCAGCGGGCGGCGCTGTTGTAGTAGTACGCGGCGACCTTGCGCAGCCACGGTTCGAAGGACGGCTGCTCGATCCACCAGTCGAACCAGAGCACCTGGGGCTGGTAGCGGTCGACCAGCTCGATGGTGCGCAGGAACCAGTCCAGCAGGAACTGGTCGTTGGGCTGCATGGTCTGCGGCTGGGCCGGCCCGTAGAAGTCGGCCGTCTCGGGGTCGAGCACGTCGGACGGGACGTGGGTCCCGCCGTTCATGAACCACCAGTGCTCCGCCCGGTGGCTGGAGGCGCCGAAGACCAGGGACTGCCGCCGCGTCGCCTCCGCCAGCTCGCCGAGGACGTCGCGCTTCGGCCCCCGCTGCACGGCGGTCCAGCGGCTGCGGTCCGACGCGTACATCTGGAACCCGTCGTGGTGCTCGGCGACGGGGACGACGAACTGGGCGCCGGCCTGGCGGAACAGCTGCGCCCACGCGGCGGGGTCGAAGTCGGCGGCGGTGAGGTCGTCGACGAAGTCCTTGTAGCCGAACTCGTCGTGCGGTCCGTAGGTGGTCCGGTGGTGCTCGAACTCGGGGGTGCCCTGGCGGTACATGTTGCGGGCGTACCACTCGTTGCCGAAGGCCGGGACCGCGTAGACGCCCCAGTGGATGAAGATCCCGAACTTGCCGTCGACGAACCAGCGGGGTGGTTCGTAGCCGGCGAGCGACTCCCAGGTGTCGTCGAAGGGTCCCGCGGCGATGACCGCGGCGACCCGCTCCAGCTCCTGCTGGTCGTCCATGGCTGCTCCTCGTCGGCCCGGTGGCGGCGTGCTGGTCAGCGCCGGCGCCAGGGGAAGCGGACGGCCACCGGGCCGGCCCCCGGCTCCGCGACGTCGACCTCGGCGCCGTCGTCGGTGGCGCTCACCGTGGCCCGGCCGGTCAGCACCGCACCGGCGGCGCCGTCCGCGGCCGTGGGGTCGAAGGCCAGGGGGGTCGTCCCGGTCCGGTCCACCAGGGCGACGAGCCCGTCGGGGGTGTCCAGCCAGCGGGTCCACGGGTCGTCGCCGTTGCGGGCGACGGCCGGATCCACCCGGGTCGCGGAGCGGAGGGTCTCCCCGACGTCGGCCGTCCAGCGGCCGAGGTCGCGCAGCGACTGCTGCTGGAGGGCCGGGATCTCGCCGGCGGCGGTCGGGCCGACGTTCAGCAGCAGCCGCCCGCCGCGGGAGACCACGTCGGCGAGCAGGGTGGCCAGCTGGTGGCCCGAGAGGACCACCGACTCGTCCTCGACCTGGTTGTAGCCGAAGGAGAACCCGAGGCCGCGGCACTGCTCCCAGTCGGTGTCCACCTCGACCGCGGTGCCGTGCTCGTACTCGCTGGTGCGGTAGTCCCAGTGGGTGTCCCCCCAGCGGTCGTTGACCACCCCGTCGGGGTTGCCCGCGTAGAAGTCGCGGAACAGCTCGTGCAGCGACCAGGCGCCGGTCCGCTTGCCGGCGTCCGGCCAGTTGATGTCGTTCCAGAGCACGTCGGGGGCGTAGCGCTGCACCAGGTCGCGGACGTGCAGCAGCGCGTAGCAGTTGTAGGCGGCGTCGTTCGGCCGCAGGCTGGAGACCTCGGCGCCGGAGGTGTGCGGCGGGAAGCTGGTGGTGCTCCAGTCCAGCCCACCGGAGTAGTAGACGCCGAACCGCATCCCGGCCGCCCGGACGGCGGCGGCGAGGTCGCCGACCAGGTCGCGGCGCGGTCCCCGGTGGACCGTGTTGCGGGTGCCGGTGCCGGGCGCGTCCCACAGCGCGATCCCGTCGTGGTGCTTGGTGGTGGGGACGACGTACTGGGCGCCGGCCTCGGCGAACAGGGCCGCCCAGGCCGCCGGGTCGAAGCGGTCGGCGGTCCAGGCGTCGAGGAAGTCGTCGTAGGGCGCGTCGCCGTAGGTCTGGTGGTGGTGCTCGGCGGCGGGGCTGCCGGGGATGCGGATGGTGTTGGCGTACCACTCGGCGTAGGCGTTGTGGGTGAACCACTCCTCGTCCGGCACGGCCCCGAGGGCGCCGCTGGGCTCGGCCCAGGCGGGGACGGAGTAGGCGCCCCAGTGGATGAAGATGCCGAGCTTGGCCCGGGGCAGCCAGGCCGGCAGTGGACGGGCGAGGTCGGACCAGATCGAGCTGGTGCCGGCGGGGTCGGCGGTGCGGTCGGCGGTGGGCCGGGTCTCGGTCGTCATCGGGGCTCCAGGGTGGGGGGACCGGGTTCGGGTGGGGTGCGGTGGACGGGGCTGGACTGGAGGCGTACCTCCTCGGCGGCACGGGCGCTCCAACCGGGCGGCAGGGCGCGGACCCAGGCCTCGACGCCGGCCACGTGGACGGTCGCGGCCGCCCGGGCCAGCTCGGGGTCGCCCGCCTCCAGCGCGTCGACGATGGCCTCGTGCTCGGCCAGCGTCCGGTCGAGCGCGCCGGGGACGGTCAGCCCCCGCCAGGTGCGCATCCGCACGGTCGGGGCGGTGAGCCCGTCGAGCAGGGCGACCAGCAGCTCGTTGCCCGAGGAGAGCGCGATCTCGTGGTGGAACTCCCAGTCGAGCTCCACGGCCTCACGGGCGCGGTCCTCGGTGAGACCGGGTCGGATCAGGCCCCGCAGGTGCGCGATGTCGTCGGCGGTCACGCGGGCGGCCGCCAGCGCGGTGGCCGCGGGCTCCAGCACCCGCCGGACGCCCACCAGGTCGGCCATCGTGTCCTCGCGCTGCAGGTCCATGGCGAGGCCCAGGGCGTTGAGCAGCAGCTCGGGCCCCAGGCTGGTGATGTAGCTCGCGTCGCCCTGCCGGGTGTCGATCACCCCCAGCAGCGTCAGCGCGCGCACCGCCTCCCGGAGCGAGGTCCGGGAGAGCCCCAGCTCGGCGGCCAGCTCGGACTCCGGCGGCAGCTTGTCGCCGGGGGCCAGCTCGCCGGTGAGGATCATGTGCCGGATCCGGGTGATGGCGTCGTCGGTGACGCTGGTGCGGGTCCGCTTCTCCCGTCCCGGTAGGAGCGTCCCCCGCGGCACGCGGCGGGTGGGCGGTCGGTCGAGGCTCACCGGCCACCCAGCCCGGACAGCGCGATGCCGCGCACCAGGTACTTCTGCAGCACGAGCACGAGCAGCACGGTCGGCACCATGGAGATGGTCGCGGCGGCCATCAGCAGCTCCCAGCGCTGCGCCTGCTGGCCGAGGAAGAGCTGGAGCCCGAGGGGGACGGTCATCATGCTCGTGTCGTTGACGATGATCAGCGGCCACAGGAAGCTGTTCCAGAAGCTGATGAAGGTGAAGACCGCCAGCACGGCGAACGCCGGCGCGGCGATCGGCGCGATGATCTGGGTGAGGATCCGCACGTGGCCGGCGCCGTCGATCTTGACCGCCTCCTCCAGCTCGATCGGGATGGTCAGGAAGAACTGCCGCAGCAGGAAGGTGCCGAACGCCGTGAACGCCCACGGCAGGATCAGTCCCTGGAAGGTGTTCACCCACCCCAGCCGCTGCATGATCAGGAACATCGGTATCACGATCACCTCCTGCGGCACGATGAGGGTGCTGAGGTAGAGCACGAACAGCTGCTCCCGCATCCGGAAGTGCAGCCGGGCGAAGGCGTAGGCCGACATGGCCGAGGCGACCAGCGTGATCACGGTGCCGAGGCCGGCGACCAGCAGCGTGTTGAGGATGAAGCGCCCGAACGGCAGGAAGTTCCACGCCTCCACGAAGTTGCTGAACACCAGGTGCTCCCCGAACGGGCGCGGGGGCACCGTGAACACCTCCCCGCCGCTCTTCAGGGCCGACAGCACCATCCAGATGATCGGCAGCAGGAAGACCAGGGCCACGACGCTCAGCAGGGTCTGCGAGACGACCGCCGTCACCCGGGAGCCGCGCCGGCGCGGTCGTCGGGTGGGGGCGGGGGAGCCGGCCGGGTGGGCCGGTCCGGCGGCGGACGCGGGAGCCGCGCGGAGGTCACTGGTCATAGTTGACCCACTTCTTCTGGCCGACGAACTGGAACACGGTGATCGCGAGGATGATCAGGAACAGCACCCAGGCGACGGCCGAGGCCAGCCCGAGCTTGAAGAAGCGGAAACCCTGCTCGTAGAGGTAGAGCACCATCGTCGTCGTCGTGTTGCCCGGGCCACCGCCGGTGAGCACGTAGGCCTGGGTGAACACCTGGAAGGACGAGATCAGGGTCAGCACCACCGCGAAGAAGATCGACGGGGTGAGCAGCGGCAGGACGATCTTGAAGAAGCGGGCGAAGGTGCCGGCCCCGTCGATCGCCGCCTGCTCGGTGAGGGTGGCCGGCACCGCGTCGAGCGCGGCCGAGAAGACCAGCATGTTGTACCCGAAGCCCTGCCAGATGGAGAGCAGGACGACGGCGGCCATGGCCCAGGTGGTGGAGCCGAGGAAGTTCGGCGCCTGCTTCCCGAACCAGGTCTGCGACAGGGAGTCGACCAGCCCGTTGGGCGACAGGATCAGGGAGAAGATGGCGGCGTTCGCCACCACCGGGGTGACCGCCGGGATGAAGAAGATCGTCCGGTAGGCGCCCCGGCCCTTGATCCGGGGGCTGATCCAGACCGCCAGCCCCAGCGAGACCACGATGTTGAGCGGGACGTAGAGCACGACGAACAGCAGCGTGTTGAGCACCGCGGTGTGGAAGGCCTCGCTGGCCAGCAGCGTCTCGTAGTTCTTGAGGCCGGTGAAGGTGTGCCGGCCGAAGACGGGCCAGTTGTAGAAGCTGAGCGCCACCGACGCCACGATCGGGAACGCGGTGAAGGCGAGCAGGCCCAGCAGGCTGGGGGCGAGGAACCCGGTGGCCGCGGCCCCGTCGCCTCGTCGGCCACGCCGGAGCTCGGCCGCGCTGACGGTGGCCGTGCTGGTGATCGTGCTGACGGGCAGTGCCATGGACGTCCTCCGGGTCGGTGGGCGGGCCGCGGGGTGCGGCCGGGGAACCTGCGGGGGCCGGTCCCGTCGGCGCCGCGGCAGCGCCGTCGGCGGGACCGGCCCACCAGGCTCAGGAGGCGCCCGCCGCCTGCGTCTGGCTCAGCAGCTCGTCCACGGACCCCTGGCCGTTGTAGGTGGCCACGGCCTGCTTGGAGTAGACCGTCGTCACCTGCTGCCAGGTCGGGGTGGTCTTGAACGGCACGGAGTTCTGCAGGGCGTAGTCCATCACCGGCTTGACGTCCTCGGTCTTGTTGCCCTCGTACCAGGCCTGCTGGGTGGAGATCAGGGCCGGGTAGGCCCGGCCCTGCTCGGCCAGGTAGGTCTCCGCCTCGGCTCCGGTGATGACGCTGATCGCCTTGAAGGCCTCGTCCGGGTTCTTGCAGCTCTGCGTGATGCCGAAGCCCGAGCCGTCGGACCAGGTCTTGGAGCCGGCCGCCCCCGCCGGCATGGGCGCGATGCCGACGTCGAACTTGGCCAGCGCCCGGGTGTTGATCAGCGACCACGGCCCGTCGGGGGCCATGTAGGCGTTGCCGGACAGGAACTGGTTGGCGGCGGCGGACGAGGAGTTGGCGCTCGGCACCTGGGCGGCCACCTTCTCCTCGGTGATCAACCGGGTGTACCACTCGGCGGTGGCCTTCCACTCGGCGTTGTCGACGGCGAGCTGGCCCTGGTCGTCCACCGCCGCCTTGCCGGACTGGCTGAGCACCCACGGCATCAGGTCCCCGATGTCGCTGCGCGCGAAGTAGCCATACTTCGGGGCCTTGGTCAGGGTCTTCGCCGCGGTCGTGAAGTCCTCAGTGGTCCAGCCGATCTTCGGCTCCGCCAGCCCGGCCGCCTTGAACGCGTCCTTGTTGTAGAACATCACGTAGGGGCCGACGTCGTAGGGGATGGCGACCTGCTGCCCCTCGTACTTCAGCCCGTCCATGATGCTGGGCACGTAGTCGGCGGCCTTGACGCCGCTCTCGGCCATGTAGTCGTCGAGCGGCAGCAGGAAGCTGCCGAACTGGGGTGCGCGTTGGCCCTGCAGGCCGACGATGCAGGCCGCCTGGCCGCTGGCCGCCTCTGTGGTGAGCTTGGTCCAGAAGTCGTTGAAGGGCGTCGTCTCGAACTTGATCGTGATGTTCGGGTACTTCGCCGTGACCATGTCGCCGACCTTGATCCAGGCGTCCTTCTCGACGTCCGAGCCCGACCACATGAACCAGGTCAGCTCGACCGGCTGGTCGCCGGAGCCGGAGCCCGAGGAGCTGGGCTCACCACCTCCGCTGCACCCGGCGAGCATCACCGCGGCCGTGGCCGCGGTCGCGATCTTGAGGAACCGAGATTTCCGCACAGCACTCCTTCGAGCAGAGACGTCGTCGTCCCGCCGGCCACGCCGGTGGTGGGGAGTGAGGTGGGTCACACCTCAGACCTCGTAGGTCTGATCGTCGGGCGGTGGCCGCGTGCTGTCAAGGGTCGGGCGGGACGTCGTGGTCGACGCCCGGCGCGACCGGACCGAGCCCCTCGCGGCAGCCTCGCGGCGGCCGGGCGGGCGCGACGGCAGCCCCTTGCGGTGGCAGGCGCTCCGGGCCCACACTGACGCCAGAGATCGGAGGACTCCGGTCCGAGAGCGCCGTCGTCGCCGGCGGCGCAGCACCGGCGGGGGGGCTCCGCCGGCCACCAGGGCGCCCGTCGGGCCGGCCCGGAGAGGACAGCGGTGGAGTACGCGAAGCTCGGTCGCTCGAACATGACCGTCAGCAAGATCTGTCTCGGCACCATGCACTTCGGACCCAAGGCCACCGAGGAGGAGTCGCACGCCATCCTCGACCGGGCGCTCGAGCTGGGCATCACCTTCGTCGACACCGCCAACGTGTACGGCGGCGAGGCCGGTCGGGGCCGGTCGGAGGAGATCATCGGCCGGTGGTTCGCCAGCCGGCCGGGGGCGCGCGACGAGGTCGTCCTGGCCACGAAGGTCTACCACGCGATGGGGGACCTCGGGATCGCGCGGGAGGAGGCCGGGTTCTCGGCGTACAAGGTGCGCAAGCACCTGGCCGACTCGCTGCGCCGGCTGCAGACCGACCGCGTCGACCTCTACCAGGTCCACCACATCGACGAGCGCGTCTCGGCCGAGGAGCTGTGGGGCACCTACGAGCGCGTCGTGGCCGACGGCAGCGTGCTCTACGCGGGCTCGAGCAACTACTCCGGGTGGGGGCTGGCCCGGGCCCAGATGCAGGCGTGGCAGCGGGGCTTCGTCGGCTTCGTCTCCGAGCAGACCCAGTACAACCTGCTGAGCCGGGTGCCCGAGATGGAGGTGCTGCCGGCGGCCGAGGCGTTCGGGATCGGGGTCATCGTCTACATGCCGCTGGCCGGCGGGCTGCTCACCGGCAAGACGGCGTCCTTCGACGGCTCGCGCACGCAGCAGGTGGAGGCGGAGTACGGCATCTCCCTCGGACCCGAGAACCGGCAGTTCGCCGACTTCACCGCGCTGTGCCGGGAGCTGGGGGAGCCCGAGCACGTGGTGGCGACGGCGTGGGTCCTGCAGCACCCCGCGGTCACCTCGGCGATCGTCGGGGTCCGCACGGTCGCCCAGCTGGACGGCCTCGACCGGGCGGCGTCGCTCGAGCTCGACGCCGCCGCGATGGGCCGGCTCGACGACCTCTTCGACATCAACCGGGGTCGACGGATCGGCCGGGGCCGCTCACCGGCGGCGCACGCCTGGTGAGAGCCGGCACCGGCGGGTAGGGGCGGCCCGAACCGCCGACCGCTCGCGTGGCTGGGGCAGGAGCTCCGGGGACGTCGGTGCTGGCAGGATCCAGCCGTGCAGCTGACGCCCCCGGACCCGGTGACCACCGCGCGCCTGCGGCTGCGTCCGCTGACGCCTCGCGACGTCGACGCGCTGCTGACCTACCGCGGCGACGCCGACGTCTGCCGCTACCTCCCGTTCGAGCCGATGACCCGCGAGGTCCTGCTGAGCCGGCTGGCCGGTGACCTCGGGCGGACCCGGATCACCGACGAGGGGCAGGCCGTGACGCTGGGCGTCGAGGACCGGGGCACGGGCCGGCTCGTGGGGGACGTGGTGCTGTTCTTCCGCAGCCGCGAGCACGCCGGCGGGGAGATCGGCTACGTCTTCCACCCCGACGCCCGCGGCCGCGGCTACGCGACGGAGGCGTGCGCGGCCCTGCTGGCGCTCGCCTTCGACGACTTCGGGCTGCACCGGGTCGTCGCCCGGCTCGACAGCCGCAACCACGCCTCCGCCCGGCTGGCCGCCCGGCTGGGGATGCGCCGGGAGGCCCACTTCGTGCGCAACGAGCTGTTCAAGGGCGTGTGGTCCGACGAGCTCGTCTTCGCCATGCTCGTCGAGGAGTGGGCCACCTCGCCCGCCCGCGCCGCCCTCGGCAAGCACTGAGGTCAGGCGTCGCCCAGCCAGGCCAGCAGCCGGCCGCGCGACCAGCAGCGGCCCAGCGCCTCCGCCTGCGGGGCCGAGCCGTCGAGCACCACCAGGCCGAGGATGCTGTGCCCGGAGGCGGGGCGGTCGCCGAGGGTCGGCACGGTGGGCGCCACCCCGACGCCTTCCGCCGACACCCAGGCCACCGGCCGGCCCGCCGACGCCTCCTCGAGGTGCTGCAGGAAGCGGCGGCGTCCGGCGGGCGTGACCGCCGACAGGGCCCACGTGGTGGTCACCACCGGCAGGGCCCCGGCCGGGACGCGGGCCAGCGCGGCGGGCAGCAGGTCGACGACGTCGCCGCGCAGCAGCACCGGCGGAGCGCTGGCCAGCAGCGCCATCTCCGCGTCGAGCCGGGCGCGCCGCCCGGGCTGGTCCGGTCCCAGGCAGGCGCGCAGCCACCGGACGTCGTCGGCGTCGGTGACGTCCAGCGGGTCGCGGTCGACGCCGACCCGGGCGACGACCTCCGGGAGGTCCCGTGCGGGGAGGGGCCGGTCGCCGACGACGGACACGGTCAGCTGGACCGGGGAGGCCGGGTCGCCGAACCGCTGGCCGTTGCTGGCGGTGACGCCGACCCGGCCCACGTCCAGGTCGAACCCGGCCGAGCAACCCACGTCGACCAGTCCGACGGCCCCGGCGCCCAGCCGGTGGGCCGCTTCGGCGATGGCCGGGTGCAGCACGGCGCCGCGCCCCGTCTCGTCGGTCCGGACCGGCCGGCGCCCGGCCACGGCCAGCACGGCGTCGGTCCTCCGCAGCACGACCTCGGCGGCGGCCTCGGCGGCGGCGTCGGCGTCGAGGGCGGCGCAGGCCGCGGCGAACGCCGGGGCGCGCCCGGCGAGGGCGAGGTCCTGGACGGCGGCGAGGACCCGGGCGGGGCCCCGCTGCCGGGCCGGCGCCGCAGCGAGGGCCCGCAGCACCGCCGGCGAGGTGCTCAGGGCGAGGGCGACGTGCTGGTGCAGCGGCGACCGGCCCGCGGCGGGGACCGCGCCGAACCGCCGGTAGGCTCGGGCGAGCGCCGCGTCATCCCCGGGCACGGGGCTCCCTGACCGTCCGCCGTCGCATCAGCGCGATGCTAGCGAGGGGCCGGCGGAGGGGGTGGGCGGGCCGGCCCGAGCGTCACCTCACCCGCGGACGAGGGCCGCGAGCACGGAGCGCGCCGAGGTGGGGCGGTGACCGATGACCGCCTCCAGCGTGGGGTCGGTGACGGCGAACTCCCCGCGGCGGGCCGCCCGGTACAGCCCCAGCGTGAAGTCGGCGGCCGCCGGCGGCATGCCCCGCTCGACGGCGCTCTGCCGCCACGGGTCGTCGGGCACGACGACCCGCGTGACGGTGCGCCCGGTGAGCTCGGACAGCACGGCGGCCACCTGCTCGAGGTCGAGCATCTCGGGCGCGGTCAGGGGAGGGGTGACGCCGTCCAGGACGCCGTCCTCGGTGAGCGCGACGGCTGCGGCCTCGGCCAGGTCGGCGTGCGCGGTCCACGACACGGGCCCGTCGGCCGGTGCCGCCAGCTGCCCCGTCTGCACCGCTCCGGCGGTGAGGAACTCGAGCGTGCTGGCGTAGAACCCGTTCCGCAGGGCGGTGAAGGGGACGCCGAGGCCGGCCAGGTGGTCCTCGGTCGCGGCGTGCGTCGGCTGGGCGGCGAAGAGGGAGTCCCGGGACGCGGCCTGGTGGCTGGTGTAGAGGATGCGCTCCGCTCCGGCGGCCCGGGCGGCGTCGAGGGCGGCGAGGTTCGCGGCGACCGCGCCCTCCCCGCGGATGGCGGCGGAGACCACCAGGACGCGTCGCGCTCCCTCGAAGGCGTGCTCGAGCGAGGCCGGGTCGGTGAAGTCACCGGCCCGGACGCGCACCCCGCGTGCGGCGAGGGCCCCGGCCTTCGTGACGTCGCGGACGCTGACGCCCACCTCCGCGGCCGGCCGGCGCTCGAGCAGCTGCTCGACGATCAGGTTCCCGAGGTGCCCCGTGGCACCGGTGATGACGTCCATGCCGTCCTCCTGTCCGGTAGCGCTGGTATTTAGCGCCGATATGCAGAAGACGCTACCACCGGAACGGCAAGCGCTAACACCGAACTGTTACCGTTGGTCCGTGGTGGACGTGGAGGGGGCCCGGCCCCGGGAGGACGTCCGGACGCGGATCGTCGCCGCGGCGGCGCAGCTGCTGGACGAGGACGGCGCGGACGCGGTGACCACGCGGGCCGTCGCCCAGGCGGCGGGGGTGCAGGCGCCGACGATCTACCGGCTCTTCGGCGACAAGGACGGGCTCGTCGACGCCGTGGCCGAGCACGTGATGGCCGCCTACGTCAGCACCAAGACCGCGGCGTCCGAGGCGGGCAGCGGGGACCCGGTGGCCGACCTCCGCGCGGGGTGGCGCACCCACGTCGAGTTCGGTCTGGCGAACCCCGAGCTGTACGCCCTCATCGGCGCGGGCGGACGGGGGGCCCGGTCGCCGGCGACGCTCGCGGGCATCGAGGTGCTCCGCGCCCGGGTCCGTCGGCTCGCGAGCGCCGGCCTGCTGCGCGTCGACGAGCAGCGGGCGCTGATGATGATCCACGCCGCGGGGCACGGCACCGTCCTCGCGCTGCTGGCGGTCCCCGAGGCCGACCGGGACCCGGGGCTGCCCGGGGCCATGCTCGACGCCGTGCTCGGCCGCCTCCTGGTGGGCACGCCCGCGGTACCGGAGGCGACGACGAGCGCCGTCACGGTCGCCTTCGCGACGGTGCTGCCCGACCTCCCCGGGCTGAGCGATGCCGAGCGGGCCGTGCTGGGCGAGTGGCTCGGCCGCGCCCTGGCCGGGCTGCGGGACCCCGGTCCGGCGGAGGCGGGCTAGCGGTAGGGCGCCCGCTCGGCCGACCCGCGGTCGTCCAGCTCCTCGTTCAGCGCGTGCGCCAGCACGTTGTGCTCGTGGTCGCCCAGCTCCGTCATCCCGGTGAGGTAGGCCTCGACCTCGTACTGACCGGCGTTGCCGCCGAGCGCGAAGTAGGCCAACCAGAGCTCGGAGAGCCGCAGGTCGGCGCGGGAGTAGACCGCGGCGAGCGCGGCTCGGTCCTCCTCCTGGGAGCGCTCCGCCACAGTTCCTGCCTGCCCTTCACCTCGGCGCACGACCCGATCGTGACCTGCGCCGTCATGGACCGGTCGAGCGGTTCGTCCGGAGCACGCTGCGTTCGAGGAAGGCACGACGAACAGTCCCCTGGTGCGCGCCCCACGGTAGCCCGCGACCGTCCGGAGCAGCACACCGGTGCTCGGCGGCCCGCCCGGGCGGGCCGGTCCGGGCCGGGGTGGCGCGGACGCTCCGGACCGGACCGGCGGCAGGGCCGTCGGCTAGACTGGGCGGACTGTTGCTGCCCTCCCGGATGGCAGAACAACCGACGGACCTGTTCCTCGGCATGGGGTTGGCTCGCGAGAACCTTCTGCAGTGCTCGTGCCTGGCGTGGTCAGCGCCGGTGCGGGGCCACCAGCGCGACCCGGTCAGGACCTCGGGCTCGCGCGCCAGCGAAGGCAGCCACCACTGAACGACGACGACCCCACCACGCCGGACCTGACGACGGCCTACGCCGAGCTCAGCCACGTCGCCCTGGCGGACCGGCCTGCGGACCAGATCTTCGAGGAGATGACGGGCGTGGCCCGGCGCGTGCTCCCCGAGGCCACCCAGGTGTCGGTGACGCTGCTGGTCGAGGACCGCGCCCGCACGGCCGCCTCCAGCGGTCCGCTGGCGCTCGAGCTCGACCTCCGGCAGTACGCGGACAGCAGCGGCCCCTGCCTGGACGCCGCCGCGTCCGGGAGCACCGTCCAGCTGACGATGGACGAGCCGGACGGCCCCTACCCGGGCTTCCGGCGCGCCGCCGCCGGGGCCGGCGTGACCCACTCCCTGTCGGTCAGCATCCCCGCCGGAGGCCGCTTCACGGGCGCCGCCCTCAACGTGTACAGCGAGGGCCACGGCCCCTTCGGCCCCGACACCGTGCGGACGGCGGAGACGCTGGCCGCCTTCACGGGCTACGCGCTCGCCGCCCGCCGGCCCACCGAGGCGGCCGTCAGCGCCGCCCGGCTGCAGCAGGCCCTGACGTCGCGGGCCCTGGTGAAGCAGGCCCAGGGCGCGCTGGCCGAGCAGCTGCGCTGCTCCCTCGACCAGGCCTTCACCCGGTTGACCGAGCTGGCCGAGCAGCAGGGCGTCCGGGTCCACGACGTGGCCCGGGTCGTCGTCGACCAGCAGGCGGGTCCGCCGGCCGCCGGCTGAACCACCGCCGCGACGGCGGCGACCCGGCCACCACCCGCCTCGTGGATCCGGCCGGAGCACGGTGAGAGGCTGACGGCGTGCTGAGCGCCCGACGAGCCACCGCCGCGGACGTCGAGCAGCTGCTGCTGCTCGACGCCGTGCGGGCCTGGGCCGCCGACCGCGGCGCCGCCCAGCTGGTGGTGGTGACCGCGCACCTCGACGAGCCGGAGCGTGCTGCCCTGCGCAGCAGTGGCCTGACGGTCGCGTCCGAGTGGTGGGCGGGTCCGCTCTGACCCGGCCTGCCCCGCACCGGGGTCCGCACGGCCTGCCGGGGTCCGCGCTGACCTGGGCGGCGGCGCTGGCCCCGTCCCGGGTCGTTCGCGTCGACGCCGTCGCCGGGGGCATCACGGCCACCAAGTGGGTCCTGCACCTCGCCGTCGGCGACCCCGTGGTCCTGCGCTGGTCCGACCCCCGGGTCTGGGGCGCGGTCGGGCGCGAGCACGTCCGGCGGGAGGCGCTCGGCTGCCGGCTGCTGGCCGGCACGGGGCTCCCGGCGCCGCGGCTCCTCGGCAGCGACCCGGCCGGGGTGCACGCCGGCGGGCCGGCGAACCTCCTCAGCTGGCGCCCGGGCCACGTGCGGCTCGACCGTCTCGGGCCGGCGGCGATCGACGCCTGGGCCGGTCTGGCCGCCGCCGTCCACCGGCAGGCCGTGCCGCCGGAGCGCCGGCCACCACCCGCCTCCTCCCGCGTGCCGCCCGCGCCGCTCGTGCCGCCCGTGCCTGGCTGGACCCGGCGGCCCGCCCTCTGGCGGCGCGCCGTCGACGTCTGGGCGGCCGGCGCCCCGGCGACGCCGGCCGGGCTGCTGCACCGGGACTTCCACCTCGGCAACACCCTGTGGCAGGGCGACGCCGTCAGTGGCCTGGTCGACTGGGCCGAGACCTCCTGGGGGCCGGCCGACCTCGACGTCGCCCACGCGTGCTGCGACGTCGCCATGCTGCACACGGCCGCCGACGCCGAGCTCTTCCGGGCGGCGTACCGGCGGCACGGCGGCCGCCTCGACCCCGACCCGGACGCGGCCCGGTTCTGGGTGGTCAGCGACATCCTCGGGTTCCTGCCCGACCCCGCCCACATCCTGGCCGGGATGGCCGACCGCCGCCCCGACCTCACCCCCGAGGCCGTCCGGCGCGGGCTGGAGGACCTGCTCGCGCTCACGCTGGGCTGACGACCGGCCCCGCCGGCCTGCCCGCGCGTCACGCGCCGGGGCAGGGGCCTCTCCCGGTGCCGGGGTCCTCGCCGTCGGCCGAGTCGCTTGTCAGAGCCGTCCGTAGGCGCGCAGGGTCTGCAGCGCCTCGAGGGTCACCGCCCCCCGGGTCTCCCAGACGACGGCGGGGTTCCAGTGGTCCCAGCTGAAGTCCCACCCGCCGTCGGCGGCCTGCCCGGACTCCAGGGCGTCGAGGGCGGCGTCGAGGGTCTTGGTGTCGTAGAGCCGGGCGCCCGCGTGGTCCGGCCACGGCGCCACCGTCAGGGGCTCGAGGTCCTCACCCTCGACGCCGCCGCCGACGACGACCCGACCGTCGGCGGGCACCAGCGCGCGGAAGGCGTCGAGCACCTCCTCGGCGCGCCCGCGGTCGGGGGTCGCGTCGAGGAAGTCGACGGCGTACTTGAACGCGTAGGCGTCCCGGTCGGGGGTCGCCCCGCGGACGCGGGCCCAGCAGAACTCCTGGGCGCCGTCGAGCCAGGGGTGCTCCAGCCGGAGGCGCAGCGCGGCGGCCGCGACCTGGACGGTGGCCAGCAGCGAGGACTCCGACGAGGGCTGCATCCACGCCGCGGCCGGCTGGCCCGCCGCGGTGGTCAGCAGGAACGGCACGCCGCCGTCGTCGCCGGTCACCGTGGCCAGCCAGTCCAGCGTGCCGAGCGCCAGCTCCCGGCGCGGCGCCGAGTCCGGGAGCAGGGCCAGCACCTCGAGGGCGTAGCGGACGGGGATCGGCTGGCTGGTGGGGGAGCGGGTGTCCGGGTCGAGGCCGCCGATCCCGCCGTCGGGGTTGCGGTAGGCGGCCAGCGCGGTCAGCACCAGCTCGGCGGGCGCGCCGTCCACCAGGTGCTGGAAGCGACGGCGGTCGACCAGCCGGGCGTGGCTGTGGACGAAGGTGCGGGCGGCGTCGAGGTCGGTCACGGCACCAGCATCGCGGTCCGGGGCCCGGCCGGCCAGGGGTGCGCCGGTCGTCGCCGGCCTGGTCCCGCCCCCGCGTGCTGCGGTGTACTGGGGCCCGGCCCGCCGCGTCCCCGCGGCGCGGGCGGGCCGCGACCCCGACAGCCCGGCGGAGGAGCCCGAGATGACCGCAGCACGCGAAGCCCTGGCCGACCGGGTGCGGGCCGCCCTGCCTGCCGACCGCCCGGTGCGGGAGGTGTCGATGTTCGGCGGCCTGTCGTTCATGGTGGCCGGCAGCATGGTCGTCGCGGCCGGCCGCGACGGCGACCTCCTCGTCCGCACCGACCCCGCGCGCCACGCCGAGCTGCTCGACGTCGTCGGGGCCGAGCCCGCGGTGATGGGAGCCGACCGGCCGATGGGACCGGGCTGGGTCAGGGTCGGCCGCGACGGCCTCGCCGACGACGCGCAGCTCGCCTTCTGGGTCCAGGTCGGCCTCGACCACCTCGACCACGGTCGGTCCCGGCCCGCCGGTTGAGCGCTCCTGGTGGCCTCGGGGTCGAGCACGACACCGAGCTCACCACGAGACGACCGGGAGCGGACCCGGGCCGACCTCCACCGCGAGGGCGATCTGCGGCCGCCGCTGAGGTTCTCCTGAGGCGGTGCGGAGCGTGCTCCCGTGCTGGGGAAGTGCTGAGCGGAGGTGCCCTCGGAGCCTGAGCCCGGGTGGAGGTCGGCGGGCCAGAGTTCTTCTCACCGGCCCGGGACACGGGCCGGGGAGCCGGCCGGGGGGCAGCTCGACACCCGCCCGACCCGCCCCGAGGAGCCCGCCATGACCGCCACCGCCAAGACCGCCCGCCCGTCGCACCGGGCCGCCAGGATCGCCACCCTGCTGGCCGTGCCCGCCGCGATCGCGGTCTCGGGCCTGGTCGTCTCGCAGGCCTCCTACTCCGCCTACTCCGCCACCACGGTGAACCCGACCAGCAACTGGGCCACCGGCACCGTCGTCCTCGCTGACGACGACAACAACACCGCCGCCTTCACCGCCACCAACCTCAAGCCCGGGTCGACCGGCACCCAGTGCGTCGTCGTCACCTCGAAGGGCAGCCTGGCCTCGAAGGTGAGGCTGTACGCCACGAACGCCACCACGACCAAGGACCTGGCCGCGAACATCGACCTGAAGGTCAGCCAGGGCACCGGCGGCAGCTTCGGCTCCTGCACCGGCTACACCCCGCTCGCCTCCGGCGCCGACGTCTACACCGGCACGCTCGACACCTTCGGGCGGACCGCGACGGGCTACGCCACCGGGGTCGGCGAGTGGGCGACGGCCGGCGGCAAGGCCGAGGAGTCCCGCACCTACCAGATCACCTACACGGTCAAGGCTGGTGCGCCGGACACCACGCAGGGCGGCACCGCCGCCGCCGGACTCACCTGGGAGGCCCAGAACAGCTGACCCGGTGCCGGTCCGGGTCCCGTCGGGGGAGACCGGGAGGCACCCACCGCAGGGCCGTCGACACCACCGGTGCCGGCGGCCCTGCGGCGTCCGCGGGCCCCGCCGCACGGGCCGTCCTGACCGTTGCGCCCGACCGCGCACGGGTCGAGACTGGCAGCCAGCAGGGCAACGGTGACCTCGGGGGGTGCCGCCATGGCCGACCCGGACGCGGGCGCGGGCGTCGACGATCTTCGACGTCTGCTGCGCGAGCGCGCCGACGCCGCCGAGCAGCTGACCGCCACCAACGAGATCCTCACCGCGCTGGGCCGCTCCGCCGACCCCGACGCCGTCCTGGACACCATCGTCAGCAGCGGCCGCCGGCTGTGCCGGGCCGACGCGGCCCAGGTCTACCTCGCCGACGGCGACCACTTCGTGCTGGCCGCCTCCGTCGGGCTGACACCGGAGTTCATCGAGCACCTCACCCGGCACCCGCTGCGCCGGGACCGGGCCAACCTGGTGGGCCGGGCCACGCTCGACCGGACGGTCGTGCAGGTGCCCGACGTGCTGTCCGACCCGAAGTACGGCCGGCCCGACGTCCAGCAGCTCAGCGGGCTGCGGACCTCCATCTCGGCACCCATGCTGGTGGAGGGCGTGGTGGTGGGGACCCTGTCCCTCTTCCGCACCCAGGTGGACCCGTTCGACGAGCGGGCCATCGCGCTGCTGGAGGCGCTCGCCGCCCAGGCCGCCGTGGTGGTGCGCACCGTCGACCTCGTGCGCGCCCTGGAGGGCCGACAGGCCGAGCTGAGCCGGCGGGTGCAGCAGCTGGAGTCGCTCAGCGAGGTGAGCCAGACCGTCAGCTCCAGCCTGGTCCTGGACGAGGTGCTGGCGACGGTGATCGCGAACGCCGTCCGGCTCTCGGGCTGCGACGGCGGCTCGATCATGGAGTACCTCGAGGAGGAGGGGAAGTTCGTCGTCCGGGCCGCGCACGCGACCGACCCCGCCCTGCTCGAACGGCTGCGCTCGGCCTCCATCGGCCTGCACTCCACCCTCGTCGGGCGCGCCGCCCGGGAGGGCCGGCCGATCGCGGTCCCCGACCTCGCGGCGGTCGAGGCCGACCCCCACCTGGAGGTGCTGCGCGACGGTGGCTGGCGCTCGATGGTGGCCGTGCCCATGCTGCGGGGCGGGGCGATCCTCGGCGCCCTGGTGGTGCGCCGCCGGATCCCCGGCGACTTCACCCCCGAGATGCTGGAGTTCGTCGAGACCTTCGCGGGCCAGTCGGCGCTCGCCGTCTACAACGCGAAGCTGTTCCGGGAGCTGGAGCGCCGGACCGCCGAGCTGCAGGTCGCCAGCCAGCACAAGTCGGACTTCCTGGCCAGCATGTCCCACGAGCTGCGGACCCCGCTGAACGCGGTGATCGGCTTCTCCGAGGTCCTGCTGGACCGGCTGTTCGGGGAGCTGAACGAGCGGCAGGACGAGTACCTGCGCGACATCCTCTCCTCGGGGCGGCACCTGCTCGAGCTGCTCAACGAGATCCTCGACCTGTCCAAGGTCGAGGCCGGCCGGATGGAGCTGGAGCCGTCGACGTTCGCCGTCCGGACCGTGCTGGAGGACGGGCTGTCGATGGTCCGTGAGCGCGCCGGGCAGCACGGCATCACCCTGGAGCTGGTCGTCGGCGACGACGTCGACCTGGTGGTGGCCGACGTGCTGCGGTTCAAGCAGGTCCTGCTGAACCTGCTCAGCAACGCGGTGAAGTTCACCGGCGACGGCGGGCGGGTCCGGGTGGACGTGGAGCACGTCGGCGACGACCTCGAGGTGCGGGTCACCGACAGCGGTCCCGGCATCCGCGCCGAGGACCGGGAGCGGATCTTCGAGTCGTTCCAGCAGGGCCACCGCGGCGTCCGCGAGGAGGGCACCGGTCTGGGGCTCACGCTCTGCCGGCGCATCGTCGCCCTGCTCGGCGGCCGGATGTGGCTGGACTCCGAGCTCGGCGTCGGCAGCATCTTCGGCTTCACGCTCCCGGTGGGGGGCGACCCGGCTCCGGGGGCGGCCGGCGACGGCGAGTCGGCCCTGCTGCTGGTCGAGGACGACCGGGCCTCGCTCGACCTGCTGGCCGTCTACCTCGACCGGCCAGGCGTGCGGCTGGTCCGGGCCCGCGACGGCCGCGAGGCGCTCGACCTGGTCCGCCGGCTCGTCCCCAGCGCCGTCGTCCTGGACATCCAGCTGCCGGGGGTGGACGGCTGGGAGGTCCTGGAGCAGCTCCGGTCCGACCCGGCGACGGCCGGGGTGCCCGTGGTCGTGGTGTCCATCCTGGACGAGCGGGCCCGGGGGCTGGCGCTGGGCGCCGCGGACTACCTGGTGAAACCGGTGCGCCGGGACGAGCTGGTCGGGACGCTCGTCCGGATCGGGGCCCTGCCGCGGAGCGCGGCTGACGTGCCGCGCCCGGCGGCCCGGCTGCGGGCAGGGGCAGCGGGATGAGCGGCGCCCGGATCCTGGTGGTGGAGGACCACCCGCTCAACATGAAGCTGGTGCGGGACGTGCTGGCGGTCGCCGGCTACGAGGTCGTCGAGGCGCGGACGGGGGAGGAGGCGCTGGTGGCGGCCCGCCGGCAGCCGCCGGACCTGGTCCTGATGGATCTCCAGCTGCCGGGCATCGACGGGACCGAGACGCTGCGGCGGCTGCGGGCGGCGGGCGGGCTCGGCGCGGTGCCGGTGGTCGCGGTCTCCGCGTCGGCGATGCAGGGTGACCGCAGCCGGGTGCAGGAGGCCGGTTTCGACGGGTTCATCGGCAAGCCGCTGAGCATCCGCGCCCTCCCCGGGCAGCTGGCGGGCTTCCTCGGCGGGCGGGCGTCCGGTGGCTGAGCCGGTGACGGTGCTGGCCGTGGACGACGAGCCGGTGAACCTCCGGCTGATCGACGCCGTCCTCAGCCCGCAGGGCGAGCGGGTCCTGACGGCGCGGAGCGGTGAGGAGGCGCTGGAGCTGCTGCGCACCGCGGACGTCGACCTGGTGCTGCTCGACCTGGTGCTGCCGGGGCTCGACGGCTACGAGGTCTGCCGCCGGATCCGCTCCGACCCCGCCACCGCCTTCCTGCCGGTGGTGATGATCACCGCCAGCGGGCAGCAGCAGAAGCTCCCCGCGCTGCAGGCGGGCGCCGACGACTTCGTGACCAAGCCCTTCAACCAGACCGAGCTGATCACCCGGGTGCGCTCGCTCGCCCGGGTGAAGCGGTACCACGACACCATCGCCCGGCAGGCGGCCGAGCTGGCGGCGTGGAACGCGGAGCTCGAGCAGCGGGTGCAGGCCCAGGTCGACGAGCTGGAGCGGATCAGCCGGCTCCGGAGGTTCCTCGCGCCGCAGGTCGCCGACCTCGTCGTCGACTCCGGCGGCGCCGTCCTGGACAGCCACCGCCGTGACGTCGTCGTCGTGTTCTGCGACCTCCGCGGCTTCACCAGCTTCGCCGAGGCGACCGAGCCGGAGGAGGTGATGGAGGTCCTCGCGAGCTACCACGCCGTCCTCGGCGAGCTGGTCTTCGCCTTCGAGGGCACGCTCGAGCGCTTCACCGGCGACGGGGTGATGATCTTCTTCAACGACCCGGTGCCGTGCGAGGACCCGGGCGGCCGGGCCCTGCGGATGGCGCTGGAGATCCGCGCCCGGGTCCGGGCGCTGTCGGAGCGGTGGAGCCGCCGGGGCCACGACCTGGCGCTGGGCATCGGGGTCGCGTCGGGCTACGCCACCCTCGGGCGGATCGGGTTCGAGGGTCGCTCCGACTACGCCGCGATCGGCAGCGTCACGAACCTGTCCGCCCGGCTGTGCTCGGTGGCCGGACCGTGGCAGGTGCTGGTGGCCCCCCGCGTGCTCGCCGACCTCGGGTACGACGTCGTCGGCGAGCCGGTGGGGCCGCTGACGCTGCGCGGGTTCAGCCGGCCGGTGGCGGCGACCGCGGTCGAGGACCTGGAGGACGGCCGGGGAGCCGAGCTGCGGGACGCGCAGACCTGAGGAGGCTGGCAGATGCTGACGGGACCAGGGGCCGACGTGGTGCGGCTGTCGATGCTGGACGAGGCCGAGCGGGAGCGGCGCTTCCGGGTGCTGCAGGAACGCATGCCGACCGTCTGGAGCTCCGTGCGGCAGGGCCACCGCGACGAGTCGGTCGTCGTGCTGCCGTCGACCTCGACCGACCAGGCGAGCGGGCGGAGCGGCAGCCTCGCCCAGGCGTTCGAGGAGCGGCTGCTGTTCCTGCTGCTGCTCCTGCGCCAGCCCGACCTGCGGATGGTCTACATCAGCTCGCTGCCGATCGCGCCCGCCGTGATCGAGTACTACCTGGCCCTGCTGCCGGGGGTGATCCCCAGCCACGCGCTGGCCCGGCTCACCCAGATCTCGGCGGACGACGGGTCGGCCCGGCCGCTGAGCGCGAAGCTGCTGGACCGGCCGCGGCTGCTGGAGCGGGTCCGGGCCGCCATCCCGAACCGGGAGCGGTGCCACCTCATCCCCTACAACACCTCGGCCCTGGAGCGCGACGTCGCCCTCCTCCTCGACATTCCCGTCTACGGAGCCGACCCGGGTTTCGCCCCGCTCGGCACCAAGTCGGGCTGCCGCCGGCTGTTCGGCGAGGAGGGCATCGTGCACCCGCTCGGGCGGGAGGGCCTGCACACGGTCGACGAGGTGGTCGAGGCACTGCTGGAGCTGCTGGACCAGCGGGGCTTCGAGGAGGCCGTGATCAAGACCGACGAGGGCGTGTCCGGCATCGGCAACGCGCTGATCGACCTCCGGGGGGTCGGCACGCTGCCGGCGGAGGCCCGCCGTCGGGAGGTCCGTCGGCGGGTCGAGGGCTTGTGCCCGGAGGCCGGGCTCGCGGCCCGGACCTACCTGGACGCGTTCGCGGCCGGCGGGGGCATCGTCGAGGAGCGCATCGTCGGCGAGCGGCTGGAGAGCCCGAGCGTGCAGCTGCGGGTCATGCCCGACGGCTCCGTCGAGCTGCTGTCCACCCACGACCAGCTGCTCGGCGGGCCGAGCGGGCAGAGCTACCTGGGGTGCGTCTTCCCGGCCGACCCGGCCTACGCCGCCCTGATCAGCGGCCCCGCCACCGTGCTGGCCGAGCGGCTGGCCCGCGAGGGCGTGCTGGGCCGGTTCGCCGTGGACTTCGTGGTCACCCAGGACGCGGACGGGGCCTGGCACAGCTACGCCATCGAGCTGAACCTGCGCAAGGGCGGCACGACGCACCCGTTCCTCACCCTGCAGTACCTCACCGGCGGGAGCTACGACGCCGCCTCCGGACGCTTCCTGTCCGAGACGGGCGTCCCCAAGCACCTGGTGGCCACCGACCACCTGGAGGGCGACGACCTGCGCGCCCTCGCGGTGCGGGACCTCTTCGACGTCGTCGCCCGGCACCACCTGCACTTCGACCTGGGCCGGCAGACCGGGATCGTCTTCCACATGATCAGCGCGCTGACCGAGCACGGCCGGCTGGGGATGACGGCCGTGGCCGACAGCGCGGAGGAGGCGATGGCCCTCTACCAGCAGGCGAGCGCGGTGCTGCTGCGCGAGGCGGCGGCCGCCCGGGAGGAGCTGGCCGTCCCGGGCTGACCCGCCCGCCGGCCCCGGCCGCCGGGCCTCAGCCCAGGGCCGCGGCCGCCCGCTCCACCGGCAGCGCCGCCACGTAGCGCTCGATGAACTGCTCGAAGCCGGCGACGTCGGCCGGGTCCGGGTCGACCGTCTCCAGCGCGGCGTCGGCGAAGACCCGCTCGGCCAGGTAGCCCGTCAGGTCCTGCCCGTCGGTCCGGGACGCGCGGAAGGCGGCCAGCGTGGCCATCCCCCAGGCACCCCCCTCGGCGGCCGCCGCACCCACGGTGACCGGGGTGTCGATGGCGGCGGCGAGCAGCGCCTGGCCGACGCCCTTGGTCTTGAACAGGCCGCCGTGGGCGAACATCCGCTCCAGCCGGGCCCCCTCGTCACGCTGCAGCACGTCCATCCCGATCCGCAGCGTCGCCAGGGCCGAGTAGAGCTGCACCCGCATGAAGTTGGCCAGGGTGAACGTGCTGTCGGGGGAGCGCAGGAACAGCGGCCGGCCCTCCTCGAGCTCGGTGATCGGCTCGCCGGACAGGTAGTTGAAGGCCATCAGACCGCCACCGTCCGGCGCTCCCCGGAGCGCCGAGGTCAGCAGGGTCCCGAACAGCCGGGACGAGTCGACCTCGACGCCCAGGGCGCCGGCGAACTCCCCGAATAGCCGGACCCAGGAGTCCAGCTCACTGGCCCCGTTGTTGCAGTGCACCATCGCCACCAGGTCGCCCGCCGGCGTCGTCACCAGGTCCAGCTCGCGGTGCACCCGGCTCAGCGGCTGCTCCAGCACCACCATGGCGAAGATGCTCGTCCCCGCGCTGACGTTGCCGGTGCGCGGGGCGACCGAGTTGGTGGCCACCATGCCGGTGCCCGCGTCACCCTCGGGCGGGCACATCGGCGCCCCGGCCACCAGGGCGCCCGACGGGTCGAGCAGGCGGGCGCCGTCGGGGGTCAGCTCGCCGGCCGGGTCCCCGGCCGCGCGCACCGTGGGCAGCAGCTCGGTGAGCCGCAGCTCGTGGCCGTGCCCGGCGAGCAGCTCCTCGACCTGCGCGATCATCGCGGCGTCGTAGCCGCCCGTGGCGACGTCGATCGGGAACATCCCGCTGGCGTCCCCGACGCCCAGCACCTGCTCGCCGCTCAGCCGCCCGTGCACGTAACCGGCCAGCGTCGTCAGGTGGGCGACCGCCGCCACGTGCTCCTCGCCGTCGAGGACGGCCTGGACGAGGTGGGCGACGCTCCAGCGGTGCGGGATGTTGTACCCCAGCAGCGCGCTCAGCTGCTCCGCGGCCGGGCCGGTGTTGGTGTTGCGCCAGGTCCGGAAGGGCGTCAGGAGCTCACCGTCGGCGTCCAGCGCGAGGTAGCCGTGCATCATCGCCGAGACGCCGAGGGCGCCGACCGTGGTCAGCGCGACGCCGTGCTGGCGCTGCACGTCCGCGGCCAGCTCGGCGTAGGCCGCCTGCAGGCTCGCCCACACCGACTCCATCGAGTAGGTCCAGCGCCGGTCGACGAACTGGTTCTCCCAGTCCGAGCCGCCCGCGGCCAGCGGGGCGTGGTCCGGCCCGATCAGCACGGCCTTGATCCGGGTCGACCCCAGCTCGATCCCCAGGGCCGTCCGCCCGTCCTCGATGGCCGCCCGTGCATCCGTCGTCATGTCGCTCACGCAGGTCATCTTGCCCGGTCGGCGCGGGTCGGGGGCGCCCGGACCCGCGGCGGTCAGCGCCGCCAGACCTCGCGGGTGAGCCGGAAGAGGCGGAACGGCACCCCGTCGTGCACCACCTCACCGGCCGGGACGAAGCCGAGCCGGCCCACGACCCGCTCGGGGTTGCGGCTGCGGGGGAGGGCGATGGTGACGGCGTCGAAGCCCAGCTCGTCGAAGCCGCGCTGCAGGGCGGCCCGGGTGACGAGCTCGCCGGCGCCCCAGCAGGCCGGCCGCAGCACCAGGGCGAGGTCGGGGCCGTGCTCCTCGCGCTGGAACCCGCCCCAGCCGGCGAAGACGCCGTCGAGCAGCACCGCCCAGGGGCCGTAGCCGGCCGTCTCCCACTGCTGGTCCTTCGACCGCACCCAGGCCGCGGTCGACTCCCGGGTCGTCGGGCCGCCCGCCAGCGGCAGGTGCCGGGCGTTGCGCGGTTCGTCGAGGAGGGCGACGAGGTCGTCGAGCGGGACCTCCGTCAGCCGGACGAAGGTCACCTCCGGGGTGGGCGTCGTCACGGTGGTCACCGTCCTCCCTGTGGAGCGGCGCTCAGGGCGTCCAGCGGGGGCGGTCGTCCCGCAGGCTCCGGAGCTCGGCCTTGCTGGCCACGCCCAGTGTCTTGTACAGCGCCGTCAGCTGGGCCTCCAACGACCGCTTCGACACGTACAGCGACGCCGCGATCGCCTGGTTCGTCCAGCCCTCGAGGACGAGGGTCAGGATCTTCTGCTCCTCCCCGGTCAACGCGGGGGCGCTCCCGCCGCGGACGGCGGGGCGGGCGCCGTAGCGCGCCATCAGCGTGCGCACCTCGACGCCCAGCCCGGCGGCGATGACGGGCCAGCTGAGCCCGGCCTCGAGCGCGGCGCCCACGGACCGGCGGGTCTGCTGCTCCAGCTCCTCGGCCGCGGCGCGGTGCCGGGCCAACCGGGCGTAGACCTCGGACTGCTCGGCCGTGAGGGGCGCGGTCATCGGGCTGGTCGACAGATCAGCGTGCACGGCTACCTCCCGGGGACGGGCCGGCGCGCAGCAGCGCGCCGACGAGCGGTCGGCGGGGCCTGGACCCCACCTCGGCGGCCGGCTCCGGCGGCCTGTGGAGCATTCCGGGGTCGGGGTCGCCCGGGATGCACCCCGGGCCGGACCGGGACCTCGGCCGGCCCGTCGCCGCCCACTCCGCGGCGCCTCCCCGTCGCCGCGGCCCCTGCTGACGCCGCTCGGACGAGGAGAGGCCGGGGAGCCGGCGCTAGAGGGCGACGCCGAACCAGACGAGGGCGAGGTCGCGGTGGAAGCGCAGCGCGATCGCGCCGAGCACCACGAGGTACCAGACGGCGACGACGGTGACCGCGTACGCCTGCAGCCGCCGTCCCGGCCCGGTGAGCCGGACCCCCAGGTGGCCGGCGGCCGCGTTGTGCAGCGTCACGCCGACGACGGCAGGGATCGTGACCGTCCAGACCAGGAGGCACCACAGGCACAGGGCGCCGATGACGTAGAGGCTCTGCGTCTGCAGCCAGGTGATCAGGGCCGCCGCGAGCAGCACCCCGGCCTGCAGGCCGCGCCAGTACCAGCGCGGCAGCGCCGTCCGCCCCAGCAGCAGCGCCCCGGTGACCAGGAGCACCGGGAAGCCGGCGAGCCCCAGCAGCGGGTTGGGGAAGCCGAGCAGGGCGCCGGCCCGCGACGTCATCACGGGCCCGCAGGCGACGAAGGGGCTGAGGTCGCAGGCCAGCGTGGCGTCGGGGTCGGCCAGCAGCCGGAAGCGGTCGACGGTCAGCGCCAGCGCCGCCAGCAGGCCGAGCGCCCCGGCCACGCCCAGCACCACCCCGAGCCAGGGGGCGCCGGGCGGTCGGCCGCCCCCGTCGGCGGCGGTCGCCGCGTCGCGGTCGTCGACGTCCGGCCCGGCGCCCTCGCCGAGCGGGTCAGCCACGGGCCAGCTCGCCGACCCGGTCGAGCAGCTGCTGGCCACCGAGCGTGGGCACCGTCTGGCCGTTCAGCTGCAGGGTCGGCGTGGACCGGACGCCGCGGGCGGCCGCGTCGGCGGTGTTCGCCGTGATCCAGCCGGTGTAGCGCGCCTCCCCGATGCAGTCCAGGGCCGTCCCGGTGACGCCCCGGCTCGCCGCGAAGCGGCGGAACTGGTCGGCGGACCAGCCGTCGGTGGTGGCGCTGTGCTGGGCGTAGAGGGCGGCGTTGACGGCCGGCCAGCGCTGCGGGTCCTCGGCGGCGACGCAGGCCGCGGCGCTGCCGGCGGCCGAGCCGTAGCCCGTGACGATCTGGATGTTGTGGTAGCGGACGGCGACGTCGCCGCCGGCGACCAGCTGGTCCAGCACGGCCGCGTTGGCGGCCTCGTACTCCTGGCAGTGCGGGCAGGAGTAGTCGACCCACAGGTCGACCTGGGCCGGGGCGTCGGCGCGGCCCAGCCGGACGGCGGAGCCGTCGACGGCCAGCGGCACCCGGGCGCCGCCGACGGTGACGGTGGTGTCGACGACGGGCGCGCCGGCCGCGGCGTCGGGCGCGGACCGCCGGCCGACCACCACGGCGGTGGCGACGATGACGAGGACGAGGACGGCGACGGCGGTGACCACCCCGACCTGGACGAGGACGCGGCGCCGGCGGGCGGCGGCGGCCGCCAGCCGGGCCCGGTCACGGGCCTGCTGGCGACGGGTGGCGGAGCCGGCCCCGGGGGCACGGCGGGAGCTGCTGGACATGGGTCTCCTGGGATGACGGTGGGCCCGCCGGGCGCAGCGCAGCAGGGCGTGGCCGGACGGGTGGGGGACGACGGCGACCGGCCCGGCTCGAGGAGCAGGGGCGGCGAGGTCGGGGGGGCGGTCAGGCCAGCAGCGGCGGGCCGCGCGGAGCGGCCGGGGTGTGCGGGCGGCGCAGCGCCGCGGTCGCGGGGGCGGGGGCCGGCAGCGGGACCCGCCGGGTCCCGGCGCGGACCGTCAGGACCGGTACCGCGCGGGCGACCCGGTCGACGGCGCGCCACAACGTGGCCTCGCCCCGCGCCAGCAGCCAGGCGGTGGCGAGCACGGCGACGGCGTGCCCGGCCCACATCGCGGTGTCGGCGGCGGGCGCGCCCGGGGACGGCACGGCGCCCGGCGGGAGGCAGCCCGTCACCGCCGCGTGGTGGGCGTGCGGACCGGCCAGGCAGCCGGCCGCGGTGGCCGGCACGGCGGTGGCGCCGAGGACCACGTGCAGAGCCAGCTGCTCCGCCCCGAGCAGGGCGACCAGCAGGGGGAGCCGCACCCGCCGGGCGGTCGCGGTCACGGCGACCAGGCCGACGAGCAGGGTGAGCACGACGAGCACGCCCGGCGACGGCAGCCGCCCGCCGCCGAGGAGGTGCGCGGTGCCCGCCAGGACCAGCGACGACCCGCCGAGCGCGGCGACCCGGACGAGCCGCCGGACCCCGTGCGCGGGGTGCCGGGGCGCTGCTCCCGTCGTGGTCGGCCGACCCGCGTGGTGCGGGTCGGCGGGGCGGGTCACGGGCCCAGTCTAGGGAGCCCGCACCGGGCCGGGCGGTGCTCGGCCGAGCTCCCCGCCGCACCTGCGGCCCGGTTCCCGGCCCGGACGGCCCCGGGGTGCCATGATCGACGGGTGTCCGACGAGCCCGGGTTCTGGTCCTCGACGGACTTCCCCTACACCTGCCTGCGCGACCGCCACCGCACCGCGACGCTGGCCGAGGTGGTCACCGCGACCGTCCGGCCGGGCGACGTCGTCCTCGACGCCGGCGCCGGGACCGGGATCCTCGCCCTCTACGCCGCCCGCGCGGGGGCGAGCCGGGTGTTCGCGGTGGAGAACGACCCGGTGCTGTGCCGCCACCTGCGCAGCACCGTCGAGCGCAACGGCTACGCCGGCGTCATCGAGGTGGTCGAGGCCGACGTCCACACCTTCACCGCGCCCACCGTGGACGTCGCGCTGATGGAGCTGGTCGAGACGGCGTTGGTCGACGAGGCGCTGGTCTCGGCCTACAACGCGCTGCTCGGGCTGGGCACCGTCGGGCCCGCCACGCGCTCGCTGCCCGCCGGCTACACGACGGCGGTGCAGCCCGTCGTCACCGAGAACGCCTACGACGGCTTCGAGGTCGTCGCCCTGCGTCACGACTGGTCCTTCTACGAGGGCCAGCCGGAGGTCTGGGGCCACTGGCCGTGGTCGCCCGCCGGTCCGGTCACCCCCGTCTGGACGGGGGCCTTCGCCGGCGAACCCGTCGAGCCGCGCGTCGACGTCGTCGTCGCCGTGGACGACCCGGACCCCCGGGTCAACGGCCTGCGGGTGACCGGCGAGCTGGAGATGCCCGACGGCCGGGTGTGCGGGGAGTTCGCGTCGCTCAACGGGCCGAAGGTGCTGCCGCTGCCCGTGCGGCCCGCCGGCTCCCGCGCCCTCCGGCTGGGCTACACGATGGCCGAGGGCCTCGCCGGCCTCGAGGTCGCGTGGGTCTGACCCGGCTCGTCCGGAACCTGGTCGGAGCGCCCGCCGTCCCAGCCGGCGGAGCGCGGGGGGAGACCCGCGCCCACCGACGAGAGCGAGGCCTCCCGTGAGCGGACCCCCACCGACCGGGCCGACGCCACCCCGGCCCGCGTAGCCGGCCGTCCCGGCCTACGGCGAGGGCGCCCCGGCCCGGCCACCCGCTGGTCGGGTCCCTGGGGACCGGCCATCGGAGCCGGAGCCCGACGTCCGTCCCTCGGGTGTGGTCCTGGCGCTCGCGCTCACCGTCGGCTGGAACCTTGTGGCCCTGCTCGGGGTGCTGCGGTTCGGCTGGCCGGCCGGCAACGTGCTGGTGCTGTTCTGGGTGGAGAACGCCGTGCTGGGGGTGGTGACGCTGGTGAAGGTGCTCACCGCGCAGGGCGTCTCGGACGCCGAGATCACCATCAACGGCCGGCCCCGCGAGGGCACGCCGGGCCTGTTCGCGCTGTTCTTCTGCTTCCACTACGGCCTGTTCTGCCTGGTGCACCTGGGCTTCACCGGCGTCGTCGCCTGGCGGGTCGGCCTGGAGCCCAGCTTCTGGCTGCTGGGCCTGCCCGTCGTGCTGCTCGTGCTCCGCTACGCCGTCGAGACCGCCACCAGCTGGTTCGGCACGGGCGGCCAGCGCCGGACGCTCTCCTCGGCCCGCGCGATGGTGCAGCCGTACCCGCGCGTCGTGGTCCTGCACCTGGCCGTGCTGGGGGCCTTCGCCCTGGTGGTCCGCGGCGTCGACCCGGCGGGGCCGCCGTCGTGGGTCGAGGCGCCGGCCGACCTGCTCCCGCTCGGCTGGCGCACCGAGGGCGTCGCCGCGGTGGCCCTGCTGCTCGTCGTGAAGACGGTCGTCGACGTGATCACCACCCGCTGGACCCTCCGGCGTCGTCGACCCGGACGCCCCCGGGGCGACCGGGACGGCCGGTCCCTAGGATCGCGGTCATGACGTCTCCCTCGGTCCTGTTCCTCGGCGGCACGGGCATCATCAGCTCGGCCTGCACCGCCCGCGCCCTCGCCCAGGGCTTCGAGGTGTTCGTGCTCAACCGCGGCACGTCGACGACGCGGCCCGTCCCCGAGGGCGTGCAGACGCTGGTCGGCGACCTGGGCGACCCCGACTCGTTCCGCGCCGGGGTGGGTGACCGGGAGTTCGACGTCGTCGCCGACTTCCGGGCCTTCACCACGGCCGACGTGCAGAGCCGGCTCGACGTGCTCGAGGGCCGGACGGGGCAGTACGTCTTCATCAGCTCGGCCTCGGCCTACCAGACCCCGCCCGGCCGGATGCCGGTCCGGGAGTCGACGCCGCTGCACAACCCGTTCTGGCAGTACTCCCGCGACAAGATCGCCTGCGAGGAGCTGCTCACCGCGGCCTACCGGGAGCGGGGGCTGCCGATGACGATCGTGCGCCCGTCGCACACCTACGACCACACGCTGCTGCCCTTCGACGGCGGCTGGACGGTCGTCGACCGGATGCGCCGCGGCGTCCCCGTCGTCGTCCCCGGCGACGGCACCTCGCTGTGGACGCTCACCCACCACACCGACTTCGCCCACGCCTTCGTCGGCCTCCTGGGCCACCCGGCGGCGATCGGCGACAGCTTCCACATCACCTCCGACGAGTGGCTGTCGTGGAACGAGATCTTCCTGACCGTGGCCCGGGTCGCCGGGCTGGACCCGGAGCTGGTGCACGTGCCCTCCGACGTCATCAACGAGGCCGACCCGGAGTGGGGAGACGGCCTGATCGGCGACAAGGCGCACACGATGATCTTCGACAACACCAAGGTGAAGGGGCTGGTCCCCGACTACGTCGCGAAGGTGCCCTTCGTCCAGGGCGCCCGCGAGATCATGGCGTGGTTGGACGCCGACCCGGCCCGCCAGCAGGTCGACGCGGCGATGGACGCCACGATGGACGCCCTGGTCGAGCGCTTCCGGGTCGCCCGGGCGTGACCACCCCCGGCGCACCCTTCCCGGCCTGGTTCTTCGACCGGGACGACCCGAGCCCCGACGACCGGTTCTACCGGCCGACGCGGCTGGTCACCCACATCGACGACGGGGCGGTGGCCGCCGTCGGGGACCTCTACGCCGAGCTGGGGGTGGACGGCTCGGCGGGGGAGCCGCGGCGGGTGCTGGACCTCATGTCGTCCTGGGTCTCGCACCTGACCACCCCGCCCGCGGAGCTGGTGGTGCTCGGGATGAACGCCGCGGAGCTGGCCGCGAACCGGGCCGCGACGGAACGGGTGGTGCAGGACCTCAACGTCGAGCCGGAGCTGCCCTTCGACGACGCGTCCTTCGACGCCGTGCTGTGCTGCGTGTCGGTCGACTACCTGGTGCGCCCGGTCGAGGTGCTGGCCGAGGCCGCCCGGGTGCTGCGGCCCGGCGCACCGGTGGTGCTGACGTTCTCCAACCGCTGCTTCCCCACCAAGGCGGTGCACGGCTGGCTCGCGACCGACGACGCCGGGAGGTGCGCCCTCGTCGCCGACTACCTCCGCCGCGCCGGTGGCTTCGGCGAGCCGGAGGTCAGCCTCCGGACGCCCTCCACCCGCGGCTACCGCGGCGACCCCCTCTACGCCGTCGTCGCCCGCCGGGTCCCCTCTCCCTGAGGAGCGGCGCCCCCTGAGGGCCCCGCTCCTGAGCCTGTCGAAGGGCCTTCGACAGGCTCAGGCCGCGCGAGGGTCGGGCCGCGCGAGGGTCGGGCCGCGGGAGGCGAGGGGCTCAGGGGACGAAGCGGTAGCCGACGCCCGGCTCGGTGAGGAAGTGCCGGGGACGGCCGGGCTCGGCCTCCAGCTTGCGGCGCAGGTTGGCCAGGTAGACGCGGAGGTAGTTGGTCTCGCGGTGGTAGCCGGGGCCCCAGACCTCCCGGAGCAGGTCGGTCTGGCGGACCAGCTGACCCGGGGTGCGGGTGAGCACCTCCACCAGCCGCCACTCCGTCGGCGTCAGGTGCACGGCGGCGCCGGCGCGGGTGGCGCGCTGGTCGGTGAGGTCCAGGCGCAGCTCGCCCGCCGCGACCACCCGGGGCGGCGTGCCGACCGCCAGCGGGCCGTGCCGCAGGGCGGTCCGGATGCGGGCGAGCAGCTCGTCCATCCCGAAGGGCTTGGTGACGTAGTCGTCGGCGCCGAGGTCGAGCGCCTCCACCTTGTCGTCGGAGGCGTGCCGGGCGGACAGCACCAGCACCGGGACCTCGGCGGACGAGCGCAGCTGGCGCAGCACGCTGACACCGTCCACGTCGGGGAGCCCGAGGTCCAGCAGCACCAGGTCGGGCATCCGCTCGGCCACCACCTGCAGGGCCGAGCGGCCGTCCGCGGCCGTCCCCACCTCGTAGCCGCGGGCGCGCAGGTTGATGCTGAGCGTGCGCAGCAGGGCGGGGTCGTCGTCGACGGCGAGCACGAAGGTCACGCGGTCACCACCGCCGGGGCCAGCGGGAGCTCGACCACCAGCGTCAGCCCGCCGCCGGGGGTGTCGACGGCGGTCAGCCGGCCGTGCATCGCCTCGGTGAGGCCGCGGGCGACGGCGAGGCCGAGCCCCAGCCCGTCGCCGGCGGGGACGTCACCGAGCCGCTGGAACGGGGCGAAGAGCGCCTCCCGCGATCCCGGCGGGACGCCGGGTCCGTGGTCGACCACCCGCAGCTCGACGCCCGGCCGGTCCGGGTCGGGCACCAGCCCGGCCGTGACCTCGACCGGGGTGCCCTCCGGGGTGTGCCGCAGCGCGTTCTCGACGAGGTTGGCGATCACCCGGTCCAGCAGCCCCGCGTCGGCGAGGGCCGGGCGGTCGAGGCCGGCGAGCCGGACCTCGACACGGTCGGCGTCGGGCAGCGGGTCGAGGGCCCAGGCGACGGCGCTGGCCAGGTCGACCTCGGCGAGCAACGGGTTGACCGAGCCCGTCTGCAGCCGGCTGAGGTCCAGCAGGTTGCCGACCAGGTTCTCCAGCCGGTCGGCGCCGTCCTCGACGGTGGCCAGCAGCTCGGCCTCGTCGGCCGCCGACCAGCGGATGCTCGGGTCCCGCAGGCTGCTGGCCGCGGCCTTGATCACCGCCAGCGGGGTGCGGAGGTCGTGCGACACGGCGGCGAGCAGCGCCGTCCGGGTCCGGTTGCCCTCGGCGAGCTCGGCGGCGCGCCGCGCCGCGGCCAGGGCCTCCCGCCGCTCGCGCACGACGGCGAAGTGGGCGGCGAACGCCGAGAGCAGCCGGCGGTCGGCCGCGTCCAGCGGGTGCCCCCGGAAGACGACGGAGACCTCGGGCGTGACGACGATGTCGGCGTCGGCGCCGTCCGGCCCGGTCGGGGCGTCACCGGACGAGGCCTCGACGACGCAGCCGTCGGCCGTGCGGCGCAGGACGGCCGCCCCGCTCATGCCGAACACCTCCGCCACCCGGCCGAGCAGCTGCTCCTGGTCGTCGCCGGTGTGCAGCAGCGCGTGGGAGAGGACGGCGAGCGCGTTCGCCTCGGCCCGGGCGCGGGTCGCCTGCTCGGTCCGCCGCGCGGCCCGGTCGACGACGGAGGCGACGGCCACCCCGGTCAGCAGGAAGACCGCGACCGCGAAGGCGTTCTCGGGGTCGGCGATGGTGAAGGTGCCGGTGGGCGCGACGAAGAAGAAGTTGAGCAGCAGCCCGCTGACCAGGGCGCCGACGACGGCGGGCCACAGGCCGCCGACCAGGGCCGTGCCCACCACCAGGGCCATGAACAGCATCGACTCGCTGGGCAGGCCGTGCAGGTCGGGGGTCAGCCGCAGCAGCCCGGCCAGCAGGACGGTGGCGGGCAGCGCCATCAGGTAGCCGCCGAGCAGCCGGCGACGGCTGACCCGGGCCCGCTGCCGACCGGCCCCGCCCCGATCCCGGGCGTAGGGGTGGGTGACGACGTGCACGTCGATGTCCCCGGACTCGGCGATCACCCGCTCGCCGACGCCGGGCCGCAGCAGCGTGGCCAGCCGGCTCCGGCGGCTGGCGCCGACCAGCACCTGGGTGGCGTTGACGCCGCGCGCGAAGTCGAGCAGCCCCTCGGCCGCGTCGGCGGCGACGACGGCGTGGAAGGTGCCGCCCAGCTCGGCCGTCCTGGCCCGCAGCCGCTCCAGCTCCGCCGTCGACACGCCGCTCAGCCCGTCCCGCCGGGTGACGTAGACCGCCATCCACTCACCGCCCGCGGTGCGGGAGGCGATGCGGGCCGCCCGGCGCAGCAGGGAGGCTGACTCGGCCGCCCCGGACACCGCCACGACGACGCGCTCGCGGGTGGCCCAGGTGGCGTCGATGCCGTGCGCGGAGCGGTAGCGGTCCAGGCCCTCGTCGACCCGGTCGGCCAGCCAGAGCAGGGCCAGCTCGCGCAGCGCGGCCAGGTTCCCCTCCCGGAAGTCGTGGGTCAGGGCGTGCTCGACCCGGTCCGGGGGGTAGATGTTGCCGTGCTCCATCCGCTTCCGCAGCGACTGCGGGCTCAGGTCGACGAGCTCGACGGTGGCCGCGCCCCGCACCACCTGGTCGGGCACGGTCTCGGTCTGCCGGACCCCGGTGATCGCCTCGACGACGTCGTTGAGGGACTCCAGCTGCTGCACGTCGAGGGTGGTGACGACGTCGATGCCCGCGGCCAGCAGCGCCTGCACGTCCTGCCAGCGCCGGGTGTGCGCGTCCGGGTGGGCCGCGCGCCAGGCCTCGTCCACCGGGACGGTGTGAGCCAGCTCGTCGACCAGGGCCACCCGCGGGCGGCGGGCCAGCACCGCGTCGACGTCGAGCTCGGTCACCTCGACGCCGCAGTGGCGCAGCGTGCGGCGGGGGACGACCTCCAGGCCCTCCGCGGCCGCGGCCGTGCGGGCCCGTCCGTGCGTCTCGAGGACGGCGACCACGACGTCGGTCCCGCGCTCCTGCCGGCGGCGGCCCTCGTCGAGCATGGCGCAGGTCTTCCCGACCCCGGGTGCGGCGCCCAGGTGCACCCGGAGCTGACCGACCGCCATGCGCCCAGTCTGCCTCGCCGGGCGGCACGAGCCGCGCACCCGCTCGGCCACCCGTACCCTGACGCGGTGGCGGACGAGCTGGGGCGGGAGACGGTGGACCCCGACGTCGTCGCCCGGCTGCGGGCGGCGGGCTGCGTGTTCGCCGAGGAGGAGGCGGCGCTGCTGGCCGGCGCGGCGCCGGCCGGGCCGCTCCGGGAGGCGCTGGTGACGCGCCGGGTGGCGGGGGAGCCGCTGGAGCAGGTGCTGGGCTGGGTCGCGTTCGCACGCCTGCGGGTGCCCGTGCGGCCGGGGGTGTTCGTCCCGCGCCGCCGCACCGAGCTGCTGGCCGAGCAGGCGGTCCTGGTCACCCCGGGGTCCGGCGTCGTGGTCGAGCTCTGCTGCGGGGTGGCGGCGGTCGGCCTGGTGGTGCTGGCCGCGCGACCCGGCGTCGAGCTGCACGCGGCGGACCTGGACCCGGTGGCTGTCGCGTGCGCCCGGGCCAACCTGGCCGGCCGCGCCGTCGTGCACGCCGGCGACCTGTACGACGCCCTGCCCGCCGACCTCGCCGGCCGCGTGGACGTGCTGGTGGCCAACGCCCCCTACGTCCCGACGGCGGCGATCGCCCTGATGCCGCCGGAGGCGCGGGAGCACGAGGCCCCGATGGCCCTGGACGGGGGGAGCGACGGGCTGGCGGTGCTGCGGCGGGTCGTCGCGGGCGCCCGCCCCTGGCTGGCGCCCGGCGGCCGGCTGCTGGTCGAGTGCAGCGAGCAGCAGACCGGACCGCTGACGGCGTTCGCCGCCGGACAGGGCCTGACCCCCCGGGTGGTGCGGGACGAGGAGCGGGAGGCGACCGTCGTCGTCGCCACGCCGGCCTGAGCGGCCTGCCCGGCTCCTGGCGGGTCGCTCAGCTCGTCTGCGGCACGACGACGAGCCGGTGCTCCCGGACCCCCCGGGCCACCAGGCGCACCGAGATCCGCTTGAACGCGTCGTCGAGGAAGTCCTCGACGGCCTGGCTGGGGAGGCGGAACTCGACGACCGGGATCTCGCCTCCCTCCCGGCCCAGCGCGTCGATGTCGCCCTGGGTCTCGACCTGCTCCGTGACCCGGTCGACCGCGTAGACGCTGGCGGTGGTGGTGTCCTCCCAGATGGTCAGGTCGACCCCCACGATGGTGTAGCGGCCGCGGTCCACGCCGGCCAGCTCGTAGAGGCTCGGCCGGTCCAGGACGGCGTCGGCGTCGTCGGCCGCGGCCGTGCCCACGTAGTCGTTCCAGCGGACCTCGGCCGGTCCCAGCACCCGTCGCTCTGCCTGCATGCCGTGCACGCTCGCACCTCCAGGTGAACGGTCCTCGACGCCCAGGTGAGCGGGAGGCGATGGCGTCGGCGCCGCCGGTCGGGGCGGCCGGCGGCCAGAGTTCACCTGCTGCTCGCCTGGCCGTGCCCCTGCGGCCACGCCGGCGCCGTCCGCGCTGGGTTCAGTCGAGGCACGAGCCTCTCTGCGCCCCCCGCAGACTCCGACCAGGAGCACCGATGCGACTGTCCCCGCTGGGCGCCACGACGGCCGCCCTCCTCTCCCTCGGCCTGCTCTGGCCGACGGCGGCCGCCTCCGCGGCCCCCCGACCGGTCGAGCGCGAGCAGCGCCCGGCCAGCACCGCGGCCGCCGAGCGGCCCCGGACCACGACCACCCCCACCCTCACCGCCCGCGCCACCCTCGCCGCCGACCACCTGGCCGCCGGGCCGCCGTCCGGGGCGCAGGCCACCCCGGCGAACGGCCGGCAGGGCCCGTTCGACGGCCAGGTCATCCCCGGCTTCTCCGGCGTCGTGGCCAACGGCGACGGCACCTACTGGGCGATGCCGGACAACGGGTTCGGCGCCAAGGCGAACTCCGCCGACTTCCTGCTGCGGATGTACCTGGTGAAGCCTGCCTGGGAGACCGCGGGCGGCGGGAAGGGCGCCATCCGCGTCCAGCGGTTCATCTCCCTGCGCGACCCCGACCGCAAGATCGGCTTCCCGATCGTCCACGACCGCACCCGGTCGCGGCTGCTGACCGGGGCCGACTTCGACGTCGAGTCGGTCGTCCGGGTGCCGGACGGCACCTTCTGGGTCGGCGAGGAGTTCGGCCCCTTCCTGCTGCACGTGGACCGGCGCGGTCGGGTGCTCGACGCGCCGGTGCCCTTCGCGGGCGGGAAGTCGCCCGACAACCCGACCCTCGCCGGCGCGGCGGCCGCCGTGCCGCGGAGCCGGGGCTTCGAGGCCATGGCCGGCAGCGCCGACGGCCGCCGGCTCTACCCCGTCGTCGAGGGCGCCCTCACGACCGACCCGGAGAAGCGCCGCCGGGTGATCTCGGAGTTCGACACCCGGGAGAAGCGCTACACCGGCACGACGTGGGCCTACCAGACCGACACCGACGCGAACGTCGTCGGCGACGCGCACATGACCGGCGCGCACACGATGGTCGTCCTGGAGCGCGACGACTTCCAGGGCGCGGCCGCCGTCACCAAGCGGGTCTACGCGGTGGACCTGCGCCGGGAGGACCGCGACGGCTACCTGGTCAAGAACCTGGTCGTCGACCTGCTCGAGATCGCCAACCCCGCGGAGATCGGCGTCGACCGCTCACCCGGCGCCTACGGCGTCGGGCGCACCTTCTCCTTCCCCTTCCAGTCGGTCGAGACCGTCGTCCCGCTGGGCCGGGGCCGCTACCTGCTGGCCAACGACAACAACTTCCCCGGCAACGACGCCCGCTACCCGGGCACGCCCGACGACACGGAGATGATCATGCTGCAGCTGAAGAAGGGGCGCGTCACCGCTCCGTCCACCATGCTGATCGCGCACCGCGGGGCCAGCGGCTACCGGCCCGAGCACACCCTGGCCTCCTACGAGCTGGCCATCGCCCAGGGCGCCGACTACATCGAGCCCGACGTCGTGGCCACCAAGGACGGCCAGCTGGTCGCCCGGCACGAGAACGAGATCGGCGGCACCACCGACGTGTCGGTGCACCCGGAGTTCGCGGGCCGCCGCACCACCAAGGTGATCGACGGCCGCAGCATCACGGGCTGGTTCACCGAGGACTTCACCCTGGCCGAGCTGCGCACGCTGCGGGCCGTCGAGCGGCTGCCGCTCGTCCGCCGCTCCAACACCAGCTTCGACGGGCTCTACCAGGTCCCGACGCTCGACGAGGTCATCGACCTGGCCCGGCACTCCCGGACCGCCGACGGCCGGCGGATCGGGGTCTACCCCGAGACCAAGCACCCCACCTACTTCGCCGACCTCGGGCTGGCGCTGGAGGACCGGCTGGTCGACGTGCTGGAGGACAACGGCTACGCCGGCGCCGACGACCCGGTGGTCATCCAGAGCTTCGAGACCGCCAACCTGCAGCGGCTCTCCCGCCGCACCGACCTGCCGCTCGTGCAGCTGGTCGACTGCTCCGGGGCGCCCTTCGACCTGAAGAGCTCGGGGGACCCGCGGACCTACGCCGACCTGGTGACGCCCGAGGGACTGGCCGAGATCAGCGGCTACGCCGACGCCGTCGGGCTCTGCAAGGACGTGATGATCCCGCGGGACGCCCAGAACCGGCTCGCCGAGCCGACCGACGTCATCCGGGACGCCCACCGGGTCGGTCTCAGCGTCACCGGCTGGACCTTCCGGCTGGAGAACCAGTACCTGCCCGCCGACTACCGGCTGGGTGCCGACCTGAACGCCCCGGGTGACCTGCGGCGCGAGATCGAGGCCTACCTCGCCGCCGGCATGGACGCCTTCTTCACCGACAACCCCGACGTCGGCGACCTGGCGCGGCGCCGGCACGCCGCCGTCACCCCGGCCCCGCGCTCCGGCGTCGAGCGCGTGCAGGCGGTCACGGCGGCGCGCTGATCCCCGACCCGGTCAGCCAGGCGGCGCGGGCGTCCTCCGTCGGAGGGCGCCCGCGTCGTCGTCACATGGTCCTCGCTCCGCTCGGACGCGGTTCGGCGCGGGTAGCGGCTCCAGAAAGCCGCTTAGACTTCTGCGTCGCCCCGGGAGGTCCACCCCCCGGGACCAGCCAGCCCGCCGCCCTACCCGTCCCGGGTGGCGGCCCCCACGCGTGCAGGAGCACCTCATCGACAACCCCGGCCTGCTCTTCGCCGCCCTCGGCCTGGCCGCGTTCGCGGCCGCCCTGCTGCCGCGGCTGCTGGGCCGCGTCCCCGTCTCCATGCCGATGGTGTTCCTCGGGCTGGGGGCGCTCGTCTTCTGGCTGGCACCGGGGCTGCCGACCCCCGACCCGCTGGCCCACCCCGCCGTCACGACGCACCTGACCGAGGTCTGCGTGCTGATCTCGCTGATGGGCGCCGGGCTGGCCCTGGACCGCCCGCTCAGCTGGCAGGGCTGGCGGAGCCCGCGCCGGCTGATCGGGCTGACCATGGTGGCGTGCATCGCCGTCGTCACCCTGGTCGCCGGCACCTGGCTGGGGCTCGGGCTCGCGGCGGCCCTGCTGCTGGCGGCCGTCCTCGCCCCGACCGACCCGGTGCTGGCCAGCGAGGTGCAGGTCGCCGAGCCGGCGGACGAGCCCGACGCGCCGGCCGAGGACGAGGCCCGGTTCGCCCTCACGTCGGAGGCCGGCCTCAACGACGGCCTCGCCTTCCCCTTCACCTACGCCGCCGTCGCGCTGAGCACGGCCGGGCTGGGCTGGGCGGGGTTCGGGCACTGGTTCGGCGTCGACCTGCTCTGGCGGCTGGGGGCCGGCCTGGCCGTCGGGCTGGCGGCCGGCTGGCTGCTGGGCAAGCTGTTCTTCAACGCCCCGCTGCAGCCGCTGCGGCTGGCCGACCACGCCGAGGGCTTCGTCGCGCTGGCCGCGACCTTCCTGACCTACGGCCTGGCCGAGCTGGTGCACGGCTACGGCTTCGTGGCCGTGTTCGTCTGCGCGTGCGCCATCCGCGCGGCCGAGCGCAGCCACGGCTTCCACCGGGTGCTGCACTCCTGGGTGGAGCAGCTGGAGCGGCTGCTCACCGTGCTGATCCTGGTGCTGCTGGGCGGCGCCCTGACCCGGGGGCTGCTGGACGCCCTGCAGCCGCGGGACGTCGTGCTGGTCGTCGCGTTCCTGCTGGTCATCCGGCCCGGCCTCGGCTGGCTCGGGATGATCGGCACGGGCACCGGGCCGCGGGAGCGCGCCGTGATCGCCTTCTTCGGCGTCCGCGGCATCGGCTCCCTGTTCTACATCTCCTGGGCGCTGGAGCACGGGGAGTTCGCCCAGCCGGAGCGGCTGTGGGCGGTGGTGGCGCTGACGGTGGCCGCCTCGGTGCTGCTGCACGGGGTCACCGCCACCCCGGCCATGATGCTGCTCGACCGGCAGCGGCAGCGCGTCGCGCTGCGCCGCCACGGGGACGCCTCGCTGGCCAACGAGACCGCGGTCTGACGCGGCGGCCGCTCACCGGGCGGGGAGGAGGTCCCCCGGTCGAGCGCTGCGCTGGACCGGGACCTACTCCTCGGCGCAGGAGTCGCGTCCACGGCCCGCGCCGACGCGGTCCAGGCGGTCCGACGCGGACCCCTCGGTCAGCCGGGTGAGCACGTCGGTGACCGTGGCCACGGGGTCGCCCAGCTCGGCGATCTCCCGCTGCAGCCGGGCCGCCTCGCGGCGGTAACCAGGGGAGCCCAGGACGCGGCGGACGGCCCGGCGGACCCGGCGGGCGCCCGGGGAGCCCGTCCGCAGGTTCAACCCGGTCCCCGACCACGCGACCCGGGCCGCGACCTCGGGCTTGTCCTCCGTGCTGCCGGCGACCACCAGGGGGACGCCGTAGGCCAGCGCCTGCTGCACCCCGCCGAAGCCACCGTTGGTCACCATCACCGAGGTGCGGGGGAGCAGCTGGTCATAGGGCAGGAACGAGGCCACCCGGACGTTGTCCGGGAGGGGCCCGCCGTGCTGCTCCACCAGCTGCTCGACGGGTCGCCCGCCGGTGGAGGCGACGACGAGCACGTCGTCGCGGGCCAGCCCCCGCAGGGTGGGCACCATCAGCCGGCTCAGGTCGCCGTTGGCCATCGTCCCCTGGGTGACGTGCACGACCGCGCGCCGGCCGTCGAGGTCGCCCCACCACGACGGCAGCCCGCGCGTCCGCCCCGGTACGTCCGGCTGGCCCGGGGCGTCGGTCCGCCGGCCCGCGGGACGCGGCTGGTCCTGCGCGGCGCCGGGGACGACGGGCAGCTGCAGGGGCCCGACGAAGCGGACCGTCGACGGCATGGAGCGGCGCGGGTACTCGATGCCCGGCGTGGCGAGCTGGAAGGTGAGGTCGTAGCGGGTGGCCTGGTCGAAGTAGTTGCCCTCGGGCTCCGGGGCGTCGACGGCCCGCAGCGCCGCCCGGAGCCCCGCCTGGACCGGGCGCAGCGGCCCCCGGTGCAGCACGGTGCTGATGATCCAGTTCCGTCCCAGCCCGTGCACGGTGGTGTCGGGTTGGAGCCCGGCGCCGAAGGGGGCGCAGTCGGCGCTGCTCAGGGCCAGCGGGGTGACCGAGACCCCCACCACCGGCAGCCGCTGCTCGGCCGGGACGCTGAGCAGGGGCAGGGCGCCGAGGAAGGCGGCCTCGCAGACGACGGCGTCGTAGCGGTCCGCGCGCAGCGCGCTCTCGAGGGCACGGTGCTGGGCGGGCAGGGGGCCGACGAACAGCCCGAGGATGTCGTGGCGGCCCGCGGCGACGCCGCGCAGCCGCTGCCGGCCGGGCAGCCAGCTGTCCAGCTGGGCGTCGTCGTAGTCGGCCTCGGCGGGCAGGGGGCGGAACCCCAGCCCGGCGCCGCGCACCGTGGCCGCGTACTTCCGGCCGGTCAGCACCGTGACCCGGTGGCCCCGCTCGACGAGGCCGCGCCCGATGGCCACCATCGGTGTCACGTGCCCGTAGATGGGCGTCGCCGGCAGCAGGAAGTGGGACATGGGAAGGTCGCCAATCTAGCGCACGGCCCCGCACGCGGGCGGGGGCCCGGGCCCGCTCGTCGAGCCGGTCCCGGTGGGCTTCAGCGCCTCCGGCCCGCGCCGCGGCGGCGGCGGGAGAGCAGCAGCCCCGCGGTCACCAGGACCGCGGCGACGACCCGCCAGCGACGTCGCAGCCGTCGGCTGCCGGCCGCCTGCTGCGCGCGGACGGCGGGGGCGACGTGCATCACGCGGTCCGGGGCCAGCCGGTTCAGCGCCAGGTTGAGGGCGTAGTGGTAGCCGTAGGAGACGACGAGCGTGTGCAGCAGCCCCTGGTCCATCCGGCGGGAGGAGGTCAGCACCGGGTTGCCGCCGTCCCAGACCACCCGGCCGACGCGCCGGAGCCGGCGCAGCAGGTCGACCTCGTCACCGCCCTGGGTGAGCCGCGTGTCGTAGCCCGGGAAGCCGTCCCGCCGGAAGGCGACGTTGGTCGCGGTCACGTAGAGCACCCGGCCGGTCAGGGCGTGCACGGCGCCGATCAGCGTGAACCAGCCGACGGGGAAGACCCGCGCCCACCACGGCGGGTCGAGGTAGCGGCACGGGCCGGCCACGGCGACCACGTCCTCGTCGTCGAAGCGCGCGGCCAGCCGGGCGAGCCAGCCGTCCGGGTGCACGGTGTCGGCGTCGGTGGAGACGACGATGGCGCCGCGCGCCTCCTCCGTCCCGCGCTGCCGGGCGGCGCAGACCCCGGGAGCCTCCTCGCGGACCACGCGCGCGCCGTGCCGGGTCGCGACCTCGGCCGTGCCGTCGGTGCTGGCGTTGTCGACGACGACCACCTCGAAGCCGCCCGGGACCTGCTGACGGGCCAGCGAGGCGAGGGTGGCCGGCAGGTAGGCCTCCTCGTCGAACGCCGGGACGACGACGGTGAGGCGGACGGGGTCCGCAGGGGTCACGGGTCAGACCGGCGGCGGGGTGGGCCAGCTGCTGTTGCCCGGGTCGACGCGGGTCAAGATGGCGTCGGTGGCCTCGCGGAGCCGGCGCAGCTGGGTGGCGGTGAGCGCGTCGAACACGAGCTCGCGCACCGCCGTCACGTGCCCCGGCGCGGAGTCGGCCACCTTGTCGAACCCGGACTGGGTCAAGGTGGCGCGGGTGAACCGGCCGTCGTCCGGGTCGGGCTCACGGTGCAGGAACCCGCGGGCCTCCAGCCGCTTGGCCACGTGGGAGAGCCGGGAGAGGGAGGCGTTGCTCAGCGCGGCGAGCTGGCTCATCCGCAAGGTCCGGGTCTCCTGCTCGCTGAGCATGGCCATCACGAGGTACTCGAAGTAGTTGAGGTCCGCGTCGCGCTCCAGCTGGGCGTCCAGCGCCGACGGCAGCTTGACGATGGTCCGGGACAGGCTGAGCCAGGCGGCGCGCTCCTCCGGGTCGAGCCACCGGGTGGCCTCGGCGGCGTTCTGGTCGGGGGGAGCCATGCCCCTCATCCTAGGCAGCGGCGGACGTCCGCGCGCGCCCGGTGGACCGTCGACGGGCCTGGACCGGGCCGTCCCTCCGTGATCACCCGGGCCGCCCGGGCGGCGGCCCGCCGGGGTCCCGGGCCGGGGGCGGGCTGCGTTGTACGCTGCGGCTCGCCGCCCCGTCGACCGCGGGCGGCCCCCGACCCTGGAGCTCCGTCATGCCACCCCGCCCGTCCGGCCCCCAGTACGTGCTCACGCTCTCCTGCGCGGACGGTCCCGGGCTGGTGCACGCCGTCGCCGGGTTCCTGGTGCGCCAGGGGGCGAACATCCTCTCCAGCCAGCAGTACGGCGACCGCGAGACCGGCCGCTTCTTCATGCGGGTGCAGTTCGACTTCGTCGGTCCGGTGCCGCCGCTGGCCGAGCTCGAGCCGGCGTTCGCCGCGGTGGCGGCGGAGCGGGGGATGACCTTCACGCTCGCCGACGCGGCGACGCCGATGCGGACGCTCATCCTGGTCAGCAAGTTCGGCCACTGCCTGAACGACCTGCTGTACCGGCACCGGATGGGCACCCTCAACATCGCGATCCCGCTGGTCGTGTCCAACCACCCCGACTTCGCCGACCTGGTCGCGTCGGCGGGCATCCCCTACGTGCACCTGCCGGTCACCCCGGACACCAAGGCCGACGCGGAGGCGGAGATGCTGCGGCTGGTCGCCGAGCACGACGTCGAGCTGGTGGTGCTGGCCCGCTACATGCAGGTGCTGACCGCGCCGACCAGCCACGCGCTGGCCGGCCGGGCGATCAACATCCACCACTCGTTCCTGCCCAGCTTCAAGGGCGCGAAGCCGTACCACCAGGCGCACGACCGCGGCACGAAGCTGATCGGCGCGACCGCCCACTACGTCAACGACGACCTCGACGAGGGCCCGATCATCGAGCAGGACGTGGTCCGGGTGGACCACCAGATGGCGCCGGAGGACTTCGTGGCCGCGGGCCGCGACGTCGAGACCCAGGTCCTCTCCCGCGCCGTCCGGTGGCACACCGAGCACCGGGTGATGCTCAACGACACCCGGACCGTCGTCTTCCGCTGACCGCGGAGCCCTCAGACCTCAGGCGGCGATGCGGGCGCTGCGACCGGCGGCGAGGCTGCGGCCGTGGGCGCGGGCGTCCTGCTCGGCCTGCTGGCGCAGGTCGCGCGCCAGGTCGGCGAACTGGTCGAGCGCCGGGTTGACCCCGACGAGGGTGAACTCGCTCTCCACCACCTGCAGGTCGAGCTTCCAGACGTCGGCGAGGATTCGCCGCATCCAGCCGGTGGCGTGGTCCCAGCCCTCGCGCGGGGTGCCGGCGGCGTAGCTGCCCCCGCGGACGGTGACGAGGACGGCGGGCTTGCCGGCCGTCGCCGGCTCGGTGCCGGCGGCCATCCGCGGGTCGGCGATGACCAGGTCGGCCCAGGTCTTGAAGTGCTGGGAGACGCCGAAGTTGTAGAGCGGGACGGCGAAGAGCAGGGCGTCGGCGGCCACCAGCTCGTCGACGGCCTGCGCGGCCAGGGCGGCGGCGTCGCGCTGGGCGGGCGTGCGCTGGTCCTCGGGCACGTAGGCGGCGGAGACCGCGTCGGCCCAGACGGTGGCGGGGACGGGCTCGCTGCCGACGTGGCGGCGGAGCACGGCGTCGTCGGGGTGCGCGCCGAGCCACTCGTGCTCGACCAGGTCGGCGATCTCGCGGCTGTGGGAGCCCTCGACACGGATGCTGGCGTCGAGACGGAAGAGGGTCATCTGTACTCCATGGGAGAGAGCAGGTAGCCGTGTGCTACCAACTAGGAAAAACCTAGCACGCCCTCCCAGCGGGCTCGGCCGGTAGCATCGGGGCATGAGCCAGCTCGCCGAGGACGCCACCGCGTCCTCCGTCGGGGCGGAGCGCGCGCACGCGTGCACCGCCGACCTGCGGCGGGCCTTCGACTTCCTGGGCAAGCGCTGGAACGGCGTCCTGCTGGGCACCCTCGTCGACGGCCCGATGGGCTTCGCCGACCTGCGCCGGGGCGTCGGGTCCATCACCGACTCGGTCCTCTCCGACCGGCTCGCCGAGCTCGTCGGCGCGGGCCTGGTGGAGCGCACGGTGACCGACACCCGTCCGCCCGGGGTCAGCTACGCGCTCTCCGCCTCCGGACGGGCCCTCACCCCGATCCTGCACGAGCTGGGCAGCTGGGCCGCCGACGCGCTGCCCGCCTCCTCCTGCTGACCGCTCCTGCCCGTGACCTCGCCGCAGGGCACGGTGTCGACCGGATCACGGTCGGCACACGTTTCGCACCCGGTACGGCGTGTCCTGTTGCGTCGGGACCCTTCGGGGCTTTCGTCCCTGGCGACGCGCGCGGGGCCGCGCCTAGCGTGATCGGTGTTCGGGGACCGGTCACCGCGCGGCGGTGCGACAGCGAGGAGCTCCCCGATGACCCGACCACTGGTCCGACGCCTGGCCGCCTGGACGGCCGCCGCCGGGGTGCTGGCCGGCGGCCTCCTCGGGGCCGTCCCGGCCGAGGCCGGCACGCTCACGGGCACCACGACGACGAGGACGGCCATCCGCAGCACGGCGTCGGCGAAGGGGGTCGTGCTGGGGACGTTGGAGCGGGGCCAGCGGATCCCCACGACGAAGAAGGCCGTGCACGGCTGGGTGAAGGTCCGGTTCCGGGCCGGGACGGCCTACGTCGCCGCTCCCGCCATCACCACGCGGACCACCGGGCTCCCCGCCGCGCCGACGCGGCTCACGGGGACCAAGATCGCGACCGCCCGGCTCAACGTCCGCGCCCGGGCCGCGGGCTCGGGCACCCTGGTCGGCCGGATCGACGAGGGCGCGTCGCTCAGGCTGACCGGCACCGTGCGCAGCGGCTACGCCGAGACGACCTTCGCCGGCCACCGGCGCTGGGTCTCGGTGCGCTACCTGGCGACGGCGGCGAAGGCCCCGACGACGAAGCCCGACGACGCGGCCCAGAAGGCCGTCGCCTACGCCCGGGCCCAGCTGGGCAAGCCCTACCGGTACGGCGCGGCGGGACCGACGAGCTTCGACTGCTCGGGCCTGACGTCGAGCGCCTGGAAGGCGGCCGGGGTCGCCGTCCCGCGCACCTCCCAGCAGCAGTTCGCGGCCGGCCGTGAGGTCGCCAAGGCCGACCTCCGGCCGGGTGACCTCGTCTTCTTCTACGGCGCGAAGCCCAGCCACGTCGCGATCTACGTCGGTGACGGCCAGATCATCCACGCCCCGCGCGCGGGGCGGGACGTCGAGTACAGCAAGGTCGCCTTCATGCCCTACAGCGGCGCCCGCCGGCCCGGCTGAGCCGCGGGCCCGCGGCGGCGGGACTGTCAGAGCCGGCTGCTTCACTGGGTCGGTGAGCCTCACCCTGCCCCTGGAGGAGCGGCGCCCGCGGCGCCCCGCCCAGCCGCTGCTCGACGTCCGCCGCATCTACGCCGAGCCGGCCGCGCTGGAGCTGCCGCGCGGCCAGCAGGTGCTGCAGCGCTGGCCCGGCGCCGAGATCACCGAGGTCGCCAGCCACTGGCAGATCCCCGAGCTGCACGGGGACGAGGCCAACGTGGCCCGCTGGGTGCGGATCAAGACCGAGGCGCTCGTGCTCGGGGTCAAGAAGTCGCTGGCGGCCCGGCCGAACGGGCGCTCGTCGGACTTCATCGCCCCGTCCACCGCGAACGGCTGCGCGATGGCGTGCGCCTACTGCTACGTGCCGCGGCGCAAGGGCTACAGCAACCCGATCACGACGTTCGCCAACATCGAGCAGATCACCCGCTACCTGGACCGTCACATCACCCGGCAGGGGACCAAGACCACCCCCAACCAGTGCGACCCGACGGCCTGGCTCTACGACATCGGCGAGAACAGCGACTGCGCCGTCGACGCCACCATCAGCGACAACGTCGCCGACCTCGTCGCGCTGTTCCGTCGCCGGCCCACCGCCAAGGCCAGCTTCGCGACCAAGTACGTCAACCGCGACCTGCTGGAGCTCGACCCGCAGGGTCGCACACGGGTCCGCTTCTCGCTGATGCCGGCGACGATGGCCAAGCTGGTCGACGTCCGCACCACGCCGGTGGCCGAGCGGATCGCCGCGGTCGACGACTTCGTGGCCGCCGGGTACGAGGTGCACCTCAACTTCTCCCCGGTGATCGTCGCCGACGGGTGGCTGGAGCAGTGGACCGAGCTGTTCGCGCAGATCAGGGACGGCGTGGGCCCGACGGCGCGCCGTCAGCTGGCCGCCGAGATCATCTTCCTCACCCACAACGAGCAGCTGCACGAGGTCAACCTCGGCTGGCACCCCCGGGCCGAGGAGGTGCTGTGGCGCCCGGAGCTGCAGGAGACCAAGCGCTCCGAGAACGGCGCCGTCAACGTCCGCTACCGCAGCGGGGCCAAGCGCGGGTATCTCGACCAGCTCCAGGAGGCCCTGGCCCGGACGCTGCCCGCGTGCACCGTCCGGTACGCCTTCTGAGCCGTTCCGCATCTGCGGGCTCCGCAGCGACGAAGTGCGGGGGACGACACGGCGGCGGAGGCACCGCGGCCGACGGAGGGAGTGCCCGTGGACGAGCAGGCAGCACGTGTGGTGGTGGTGACCGGCGCCTCGAGCGGGATCGGGCTGGCGACGGCCCTGGACGCGGCGGGGCGGGGGGACCACGTCGTCCTGCTCGCCCGCGGCCCCGCGGCGCTGGCCGACGCCGCCGAGCAGTGCCGGGTGGCCGGGGCCGCGTCCGCGCTGGACCTGCCCACCGACGTGGCCGACGACGCGGCGGTGCAGCGGGCGTTCGCGGCGGTGACCAGCCGGTACGGCCGCGTCGACGCCGTCGTGCACTCCGCAGGGCTGGTCGCCTACGGCCGGCTGGAGGACGTGCCCGCCGCCATCTTCGACCGCGTCGTGCAGACGAACCTGCTCGGCTCGGTGAACGTCGCGCGGGCCGTGCTGCCGGGGATGCGCGAGGCCAACGCGGGCACGCTGGTCCTGATCGGGTCGCTGATCGGCTACATCGCCCCGCCGTACATGTCGGCCTACGCGGTGAGCAAGTGGGGGGTGCGCGGGCTGGCCCGGCTGCTGCAGGTGGAGAACGTGGACCGCGACGGCGTGCACATCTGCCACCTGGCCCCGGGCGGCATCGACACCCCGATCTACCTGCAGGCGGCGAACTACCTGGGCTGGGTCGGCCGGCCGCCGCCCCCCGTCGTCAAGCCCGAGCGGGTGGCCCGCGCCGCACTGCGGCTGCTCGACCACCCGCGGCCGCGGATCCAGGTCGGGCCGGTGAACTGGCCGACCATCTGGGGGTTCAACCTCTTCCCCGCGGTCTTCGACCGGATCGTCACGCCGCTGTTCGAGGTGGCGGCGACCGATGTCCGGCAGGCGGCCGTCGACGTGCCGGGCAACGTCCCCGCGCCCGTGCCGGAGGGGAACAGGCTGCGCGGCGGCCAGGGCAGTCCCGTAGCGTCGATCGCGGCAGGGCTCCGAGCCCGGCTGGGCCGCCGTGGGCGGCGCTGAGCGGAGGAGGACGGCTGTGGCGGGACCGGGGAGCAAGGACGCCGTCGTGATCGGGGCGGGGCCCAACGGCCTGGTGGCGGCGAACCTGCTGGTGGACGCCGGCTGGGACGTGCTGGTGCTGGAGACCCAGCCCGAGGTGGGCGGCGCCGTGCGCACCGACACCGACGTGGCCGAGGGCTTCGTGCACGACGCCTTCAGCGCCTTCTACCCGCTCTCGGCCGCGTCGCCGGTCATCCCCTCGCTGCACCTGGAGGAGCACGGGCTGCGGTGGGCGCACGCCCCGGCGATCCTGGGGAACCCGCTGCCCGACGGCTCCTGGGCGATGCTGCACCGCGACGTCGAGGACACCGTCGCCGGCCTGGACGCCCACGCCGCCGGGGACGGTGACGCCTGGCGCCAGCTCTACGACGACTGGGTGACCATCGGGCCGTCGCTGGTGCAGGCGCTGCTCACCCCGTTCCCGCCCGTCAAGGGCGGGCTCGCGACCCTGGCCCGGCTGCCCCGGGTCGGCGGGCTGGACTACGTCCGGACGCTGCTGGAGCCCGCGTCGACGATGGGCGGCAAGCGCTTCGCCGCCGAGGCCGGCCAGCTGCTGATCGCCGGCAACGCCCTGCACGCCGACATCCCGATGGACGCCTCCGGCTCGGGCCTGCTGGGCCTGCTGCTGGCGATGAGCGGCCAGACCGTGGGCTTCCCGGTGCCCGAGGGCGGGTCCGGCCGGCTGACCCAGGCGATGGCCGCCCGGCTCCGGTCGAAGGGCGGTCAGATCCGGACCAGCACCCGCGTCGCCCGGGTGCTGGTGGACCGCCGCCGGGTCCACGGGGTGGTCACCGCCGACGGCGAGCGGATCGAGGCGCGGGCCGTGGTCGCCGACGTGGCCGCCACCGCGCTCTACGGCGAGCTGGTGGACTGGTCGGAGCTGCCCTCCCGGGTGCGGCGCGGCATGGAGCGCTACGAGCACGACCCGGGCACGATCAAGGTCGACTGGGCGCTCTCCTCGACCGTGCCGTGGGAGAACCCGCCGCCCGTCGCCCCCGGCACCGTGCACGTGATCGACTCCATGGACCAGCTGAGCCGCACCCAGACCCAGATCACCAGCCACAGCGTGCCGTCGGACCCGTTCCTGCTGGTCGGGCAGATGACGACCTCGGACCCGACGCGGTCCCCGGCCGGCACCGAGGCGCTGTGGGCCTACACGCACGTGCCGCAGGTGACCCACCGCGACGCCGGACCCGACGACATCACCGGCCGCTGGGACCGCGACGAGTGCGAGCGGATGGCCGACCGGATGCAGGCCCGGCTCGAGAAGTACGCGCCCGACCTCGCCTCGCGGATCATCGCGCGCCGGGTGATGGGACCGCACGAGATGCAGGCCCGGGACGAGAACCTGGTCCAGGGCGCGCTCGGCGGCGGCACGGCGAACTTCCACCAGCAGGTGATCTTCCGGCCCATCGCCGGTCTCGGCCGCGCGGACACCCCCGTCCGCGGTCTGTTCCTGGGCTCGGCCTCGGCGCACCCCGGCGGGGGTGTGCACGGCGCTCCCGGCGCCAACGCCGCCCGCGCCGTCGTCGCCGCGGCCCGCACCGGGCGCCTCTGACCCCCTCGCGTCGACGGTGACAGCGGCAAGGCGGCCCGCGAGGACCGAGGCCCGCGGCCGGTCCGTGGCCTGAGCGCGTCGAGGGCCCTTCGACGGGCTCAGGGCGCGATGGCCGCGCCGGTCAGTGCTGGGCGGCGATCCGGCCCTCGGCCAGGAAGCGCAGCCGGCGGAGGGTCTCGACGTTGCGGACGTGGATCAGCGGCTGCCGCGCCGCGGACGGCACGAGCCGGCCGGGACCCTCGACCGCGTCCTCGTCGATGGTCATCCGGCAGCCGTCGGGGGTCGGTTCCACCTCGAGGACCACCCGGGCCGAACCGAGCGGCCAACCACGGGCCTTGAGCACCATCCGGCGCGGCGGGTCGTACTCCAGCACCGAGGTGGAGTCGTCGATCAGCACGGGCCAGATCCCGAACGAGTGGTGGATCTTGGCGCCCGCGGCGGGCCAGGCCGGCTCGACGTCGCGGATCCGCGAGGCGCCCACCACCCAGCTGGGGTACAGCCAGCCGTCGGCGAGGACGGCGAAGACGTCCTCGGGGGAGCAGGACGCGGTGTCGGTCGTGGTGGCCATGCGTCAGTGTCCCACCGGCCGCTGCACGCCGACCGACCGGCCGCCGCCGCCCGGGGGGGCGGCGGCCGCCGGACCGCCGGCAGCCCGGGACCGCGGGGGAGCTCCTGCCGGTGCTGGTGCCCGTGGTGCGGCCACCAGCACCGGCAGGCCCTGGGGGAGGGGTCGGTCAGCCGGCGGGGCGGGGGAGCGGCTGCGGCTGCACCCCCACGGCGGCGCCGACCTGGGGGTCCAGGTCGGCCATCTCCTCCTCGCTCAGCAGGCGGGACCGGATGAGGAACCGGAAGCCGGTCGGAGCCTCGAGCGAGAAGCCCGCCCCCCGACCGGGTACCAGGTCGATGGTCAGGTGCGTGTGCCGCCAGTAGGCGAACTGCTCCTTCGACATCCACACCGGCACCGGCTCCGGGGTGCCGGCGTCGATCTCGCCGAGGAACTGGTCGGCGTCACCGGTGATGAAGTCCCCCAGGGGGAAGCACATCGGCGCCGACCCGTCGCAGCAGCCGCCGGACTGGTGGAACATGAGCGGACCGTTCTCCTCTCGGAGGCGGCGGATCATCTCCGCCGCCGCCGGGGTGACCGCCACCCGCGAGGTGTCCGCCTGCGGGGGCTGGTCCATCAGAAGAAGCCCTGCTTGTTCGGGTTGTAGGACACCAGCATGTTCTTGGTCTGCTGGTAGTGGTCGAGCATCATCAGGTGGTTCTCCCGGCCGATGCCCGAGGACTTGTAGCCGCCGAACGCCGCGTGCGCGGGGTAGTGGTGGTAGCAGTTCGTCCACACCCGGCCGGCCTGGATGTCGCGGCCCGCCCGGTAGGCGGTGTTGGTGTCGCGCGACCAGACGCCCGCGCCGAGCCCGTAGAGGGTGTCGTTGGCGATCGAGATCGCGTCCTCGTAGCTGTCGAAGCCGGTGACCGAGACGACCGGGCCGAAGATCTCCTCCTGGAAGACCCGCATCTTGTTGTGGCCCTGGAAGATCGTCGGCGCCATGTAGTAGCCGCCGGACAGGTCGCCGCCGAGGTCGACGCGCTCGCCGCCGGTGATGATCCGGGCGCCCTCCTCGGACCCGATCTGGATGTAGGACAGGATCTTCTCGAGCTGGTCGTTGCTGGCCTGCGCGCCCACCATGGTGTCGGTGTCCAGCGGGTTGCCCTGGATCATCGCCTTGACGCGGTCGGTGGCCGCCGGCAGGAACTGGTCGAGGATCGAGTTCTGGATCAGCGCCCGGCTGGGGCAGGTGCAGACCTCGCCCTGGTTCAGCGCGAACATCGCGAAGCCCTCGAGCGCCTTGTCGTAGAAGGCGTCCTCGGACCGGGCCACGTCCTCGAAGAAGACGTTGGGGCTCTTGCCGCCCAGCTCCAGCGTCACCGGGATGAGGTTCTGGCTGGCGTACTGCATGATCAGCCGGCCGGTCGTGGTCTCGCCGGTGAACGCGATCTTGCGGATGCGCTTGGACGAGGCGAGCGGCTTGCCCGCCTCGGTGCCGAAGCCGTTGACGACGTTGAGCACACCGGGGGGCAGCAGGTCGGCGATCAGCTCCATCCAGAGCATGATCGAGGCCGGCGTCTGCTCGGCGGGCTTCAGGACGACCGCGTTGCCGGCGGCCAGCGCCGGGGCAAGCTTCCAGGTGGCCATCAGGATCGGGAAGTTCCAGGGGATGATCTGCCCGACGACGCCCAGCGGCTCGTGGAAGTGGTAGGCGACGGTGTCCTCGTCCAGCTGGGAGAGGTTGCCCTCCTGGGCGCGGATGGCTCCGGCGAAGTAGCGGAAGTGGTCCACGGCCAGCGGCAGGTCGGCGGCCAGCGTCTCCCGGACGGGCTTGCCGTTGTCCCAGGTCTCGCCGACGGCGAGCAGCTCGAGGTTCTGCTCCATCCGGTCGGCGATCTTGTTGAGGATGACGGCGCGCTCGGCGACCGACGTCTTGCCCCAGGCGGGCGCGGCGGCGTGCGCGGCGTCCAGCGCCAGCTCGATGTCCTCGGCGGTCCCGCGGGCGACCTCGCAGAAGGTCTTGCCGGTCACCGGGGAGGGGTTCTCGAAGTACTGACCCTTGACCGGCGGCACCCACTCGCCGCCGATCCAGTTCTCGTAGCGCTCCTTGTAGGAGACGACGCTGCCGTCGGTTCCGGGCTGTGCGTAGATCGTCATCGTTGACTTCCTGGTCGGGCCAGCGGGGTGGCGGTGGACGAGGACGCGCGGGACCTGCCGGTGCGCGGGTTCGAGCGTCTCAGCGCGACGCTAGGCCCGACGAGGTTGCAGCAACGTTGCGCGTTGTCTGTCCTCGCTCTGTGCTCGTCTGTCCTCGCTCTGTGCTCGTCTGTCCTCGCTCCGCTCGGACGCGCTCCGCGCTCTGACCGCCGGTGTCGTCGTCGTGCGTGAACGAAGAGCGTGTTCACGCTCTTCTCCTCCATCCGGCGGCGCGCGGAGCGGTGGTGGTCGGGGGCCGCGGCGTTGCCTGCCGTTGCTGAGCCCGACCTGCGCCGGGATCACCGGCGGCTCAGGCCAAGACCCCGTCCAGGCGGTCGACGTGTGCGGCGACCTGGGCGTAGCGGGGGGACCGGGGTGGGAGGGCGGCGAGCGCGGCCGCCCAGATCTCGTAGTCGCCGTGGCCGTGGGCGGTGTCGGCGAAGGAGAGCAGGGCGTCCGGGTCGCCCTGCGCCAGCAGGGCCGAGCGGAGCAGCATGTGCAGCTCCTCGCGGAGCTCGGCGACGGCGGGCGCGGTCGAGGTGGGCAGCAGCGGTCCGGGGTAGGCCGCGACCGCCTGCCGCACCCGACCCGTCGCGAGGTGCCCGCGCAGGACGGTCAGGTCGGAGGTGAGGCCGTCGTCCACCCGGTAGGGCCGCGAAGCCAGCCGCAGCGGCCCGAGCAGCGTCCGCAGCCGCGACAGCTCGGCCCGGACGGTCACCAGCGAGAGCTCCTCCTCGCTGAGGGCGACCGCCAGCTCGGCGGCGCTGAGCCCGGCCGGGTGCTCGGCCAGCAGCAGGAGGATCTCGCTGTGCCGCAGGCTGAGGGTGGTCGAGGTCTCGTCGTGCGTCAGCCGCGCGCCCCGCTGGCCGAGCACCCGCAGCACCGGCGGCTGCCGCAGCGGCGGGCTCCACCCCCGCTCCATCACCCGCCCCGCGCGGCGCGGCGCCAGCCGCTCCAGGGCGAGCTCGGCCTCGACCGCGGCGACCGTCGCCCGGACCAGGGTCAGGGTCTGCGGCGTCACCACCTCCGGACCGCCCGTCAGGTCGAGCACCCCCAGGATGGCCCCGGTGTCGGGCTCGTGGATCGGGGCGGCCGAGCAGCTCCATTCCGCCGCCGAGCGGGTGAGGTGCTCGGCGCCGAGGATCTGCACCGGCGTGCCGAGGGCCAGCGCCGTGCCGGGCGCGTTGGTGCCGGCCGCCGTCTCGCTCCAGTCGGCGCCGGCCATGAAGTGCACCCGCTCGGCCTTGGCGAGCACCGCGCGGGCGCCCTCCACCCAGAGCAGCTGGCCGGCCGCGTCGCTCACCGCCACCAGCAGCCCGGCGTCGGCCGCGGACTCCAGCAGCAGCCGCCGGATCACCGGCATGGCGGCGGCCAGCGGGTGGCCGGCGCGCAGGTCCGCGAGCCGGTCGTCGGCCAGCCGGATGGGCGGAGCGCTCAGCTCGGGGTCGACGCCGTGCCCCACGCTGCGCCGCCACGACTCGACCACCAGGGGCCGCAGCCCGCGGTCGACGTGCCCGGTGCTCAGGAAGTCGTCGTGGGCGGTCCGCAGGTAGCGCGACCGCCACCTCGGGTCCGAGCCCGGCGGCAGTGCCAGGCCGCTGGAGGGCTCCATGGCGGCCACTGTAGCCGCGGTCCGGCGGGGGCGGGGCCGGTCGGAGCAGCCGTGCGGACCCGGTGGCGGTGGCCCGTCCGGCGGGCCGGACGCCGCTCTTAACCGCGCCGGAACCGCTGTGTAACCCCTGGTCACGATGCTGAGGACGACCTGCGACGCGGCCGGTGGCGGCCAGCCGAGTCCTCTGCTCCTGGCCCTGCCGGGGCGACGTCCACCCTCGTCCCCCAGGAGCACCGCATGACCTCAGACACCCGGCCGGAGGGCGAGGTGGTGACCGCGGCCGCGCCACCGGTCGCCCCCGGCGCCGCAACGCCGCTCGACGCGAGCGCGGCCACCAAGGAGACGCTGGAGGACTACACCCTCCGGTTCGCCCCCCGCCACTACCGGCGCTGGTCGACCGGGGTCGTCGCGGTCTCCGCGCTCGGCGGGATCGCCTACCTCGCCGACTTCGCCATCGGCGCCAACATCGGCATCTCCTACGGCACCACGAACGCGCTCTGGGGGATCGCCGTCTTCGCCGTCGTGATCTTCCTGACCGGCTTCCCGGTCGCCTACTACGCGGCGCGCTACAACCTCGACCTGGACCTGATCACCCGCGGCAGCGGGTTCGGCTACTACGGATCGGTGGTCAGCAACGTCATCTTCGCGACGTTCACCTTCATCTTCTTCGCGCTCGAGGGTTCGATCATGGCCCAGGGCCTGCAGCTCGGCCTCGGCGTCCCGCTGTGGGCGGGGTACGCGGTGTCGACCGTGATCATCTTCCCGCTGGTGGTCTACGGCATGAAGGTGCTGACCAAGCTGCAGCTGTGGACGACGCCGCTGTGGCTGGTGCTCATGGTGGTGCCGTTCGTCTACCTGGTGGTGGCGCACCCGGAGTCGGTCGCGTCGTTCTTCGCCTACCAGGGCGAGAACGGCCAGGGCGAACCGAACCTGGGCTCGGTGATGCTGGCCGCCGGGGTCTGCCTGTCCCTGATCGCCCAGATCGCCGAGCAGATCGACTACCTGCGCTTCATGCCGCCCCGGACGCCGGAGAACTCGCGCCGCTGGTGGCGGGCGGTGGTCCTCGCCGGACCGGGCTGGGTGATCTTCGGGGCCGTCAAGCAGGTGATCGGGCTGTTCCTGGCCGTCTACATCATCGCCCACGTGGCCGACGGGGCCGCCGTCGCCAACCAGCCGGTGCACCAGTTCCTGGAGATCTACCGCGACATCATGCCGGCGCCGGTGGCGCTCGGCCTCGCCGTCGTGCTGGTGGTGATCAGCCAGGTCAAGATCAACGTCACCAACGCCTACTCGGGCTCGCTGGCGTGGACCAACTCCTTCACCCGGATCACCAAGCGGTACCCGGGCCGGCTGGTCTTCCTGGGCTTCAACCTGCTGATCGCCCTGGTGCTGATGGAGGCGAACATGTTCGACTTCCTCAACACCATCCTCGGGTTCTACGCCAACTGCGGGATGGCCTGGATCGTCACGGTGGCCTCCGACATCACCTTCAACAAGTACCTGCTGAAGCTCAGCCCGCTGCAGCCGGAGTTCCGCCGCGGGATGCTCTACGACGTCAACCCGGTCGGCTTCGGGTCGATGCTCGTCGCGGCCGGCGTCTCCATCCTGGTGTTCTTCGGCGGGCTGGGGGAGGGTCTCCAGCCCTACTCCCCGCTGGTGGCCATCGGACTCGCCCTCGTCCTGCCGCCGGTGCTCGCCGTGGCGACGCGGGGCCGCTACTACCTGCGCCGGGCCGACCCGGCCGACCCGCTGCGCTCCGACGACGGCCTGGACCTGCCGGTGCTCGACGAGCACGGCAACCCGTCCGACGCGGTGCTGACCTGCCACGTCTGCCGCCAGGACTACGAGCGGCCCGACATGGCGGCGTGCCAGACGCACGGAGCGGCGGTCTGCTCGCTCTGCCTCAGCACGGACAAGGTCGCCGACCACGTGCTGCCCGCCCAGCCGGCGGTGCGCTGACCGCGCCGGGACCGGGCGCCCCGGGTCACACCGACCCGGGGCGCTCCGCCGCGTCGGTCCGGCCGCGTCCCCGCCCGCTGTCGGTCAGGAGACCTCCGGGGCGTTCACCCTCAGCAGCGCCCGCCAGGTGGCGGTGTTGACGTTCCCGCTGCTGGTCAGCCGCTGCCCGGTCTGGAACTTCTTCACCGCCGACCTGGTGGCCGTGCCGTAGCTGCCCGTGGCGCTGACCCCCAGGGCCTTCTGCACGGCCGTGACGGCCGGCCCGCGGGCGCCGGGACGCAGCCGCACGCCCGAGTAGGTGGTGAGCGCCCTGAGGGTCGCCGAGGCGCCCTCGGGCGGCGTCACCCGGGGGTGCCGCGGGCAGGGGGTGGGGCGCGGCCCGGCGTAGGGGAGCGCCCAGTTCAGGTCCTTCGCCCGGCAGGGGCCGTAGTCGGTGGCGGCGACCTCGCCGGTCCAGTAGGAGGTCCGCTTCATCGCCCCGGCCCAGGTGAGCGAGAGGTGGACGTGGTCGCGGTGGCAGGTGCTGTCCCAGCCCTTCTCCGGGTGGTCGGCGCAGGAGGAGTAGGCCCGCCAGCCGCGCTCGGCCGAGTACGCGCCCCAGATCTTGCCGTTCCAGATGATGTACATGACCCCGAGCCGGCGGGCGTTGGCGTGGGCGTTGCCGTCGGCGTCCGTCGCGGTCAGCCAGCTGATCAGGGCCTTGGCCTGGGCCGCCTCCTTCCTCACCCGCACGGAGTTCATCCAGTCCACCGCGCGGCCGTCGTAGTGCTCGCTGGTGTCGGCGCCGCAGGTCCTGGCGCTGCCGAACCTGGTGCCCGGGTAGGTCGTGGTCAGCAGCGTGCCGAGCGCCACCGCGCCCGGCTTGGCCGTCGGGTCGCAGGAGGTGGCGGGCACATAGCCCGAGAGCGGCTCGATCCCCGCGGGGAGCGACGCCGGCACCGGGGGGTTCGGCGTGGCGGCGGAGGCCGGGGTGGCCGCGCCGATCCCCGCCGCGAGCGTGAGCGCGGTGAGGAGTGTGGCGGCCCAGCGGGCAGGCCGGAGCAGCGAGGAGGTCATCGGGGGGTCTCCAGAGGGGACGAGCGGCCGGGCGACGACCGCGGGACAACCCCGAGGCCTCCACGGTAGGTGCCGCTGAGGGGCGGCCACCAGGGCCGGAGGTCCCAGACCTCGGTCCCTCGCCGCGCCACCGGCTCGGGGTCCGCGGGAGGATCGACCCATGCTGACCCGGCGCACCCTCCTGCTCGGTTCGTCCGCGGCGGCCCTCGGGGCCGCGGTGGGGTGCAGCGCCGACCCGGTCCCGGCGACCGGCCCGTCCGCCGCGGATGGGTCCACGTCCGGGTCGACGCCACTGCCGCCCGGGCCGGCCTCGCCGGCGGGCCGGTCGGCCTCCGCGACCCCGACCCGGACGACGCCGAGCCCGAGCCCCACGCCGAGGGTCCCGCGGCACCCCACCCCGGTGCTCGACGACGTCGTCGCCGACGGGCTCGACGTCCCCTGGGGGCTGGTCTTCCTGGCGTCCGGGGACGCCCTGGTCGGCGAGCGCGGGACGGCGCGGCTGCGCCGGGTCACCCCGGGCGGCCGGACGCGCACGCTGGGCGAGGTGGCCGGCGTCGTCGCCCCCACCGGTCTCGGCGAGGGCGGGTTGCTGGGGCTGGCCCTGGCCCCGGGCGACGAGGAGACGCTCTTCGCCCACATCACCACCGCCGACGACGACCGGGTGGTGCGGATGAGCCTGCGCGGTGGCCGGCTGGGCCGGCCCCGGGTCGTGCTGGCCGGCATCCCCACCAGCACCCACCACCACGGGGGACGGCTGCTCTTCGACCGCGGCGGCCGCCTGCTGGTCTCGACGGGCGACGCCGAGCAGCGGGACCTCGCCCAGGACCGCGGTTCGCTGGCCGGCAAGATCCTCCGGCTCCGGCCCGACGGCCGCGCCGCCGCGGGCAACCCCTTCGGCAACCGCACCTGGTCCTACGGCCACCGCAACGTCGAGGGCCTGGCCTTCGACGACGCGGGCCGGCTGTGGGCCACCGAGTTCGGGGACAAGGAGGCCGACGAGCTCAACCTGGTCCGGGCGGGCCGCGACTACGGGTGGCCCGACGTCGAGGGCCGTGCGGAGGGCTCCCGGTCCACGGCACCGGCCGCGACCTGGTCGCCGACCAGCACCTGCTCCCCGGCCGGGGTGGCGATCGCGGGCTCCACCGCCTTCGTCGGCGCGCTGCAGGGCCGCTGCCTGTTCGCCGTCCCGCTGGACGGCACCCGGGCCGGCCGGCCGCGGGCCTGGTTCGCCGGCGAGCACGGCCGGCTGCGGACCGTGGCCCTGGCGCCGGACCGCACGCTGTGGGTGACCACCAGCAACACCGACGGCCGGGTGGACCCCGGCCGGGACGACGACAAGATCCTCCGCCTCCGGCTGACGTGAGCCGGGTCGGGGGAGCCGGCGGGGGCTGCGGGGCGCCGAGCGCTCCCGGCCCGGCGCGAGCCGGCGACGAGGTGGGAGTGTCGAGAAGATGCTCGGGGGTTCATCTCCTCGACACTCGTGATGACCGTACCGAGGAGTGGGACCCACCGCAGCCGTCGAGCCTGTCAGCTTTAGGACATGTCCTATACAGGACACCGCTCTGTCGCGTCCGCGGCGACCGTCCTACGCTACCAGCGTTGGTTCGCTGGGACGTGAGGACCATCGGGGGATCGGACACCGTTTCAGTAGAGAGGACGGGTCGTCAGGCGGGGACGCCGGACGGCCCGTTCTCCCGTTCCGGGAGGTGTCGGGTCCCGGGCACCCCTCCGAGTGCGGCCTGCATCCGGCGCACGGCGTCGATGCGGGCCCCGGACAGCGCCGCGTCCGCACCGAGGGTGGACGTGCGCAGCTCGGTCGGGACCGCAGCCAGCCCGGCGAGGGCGGCGCGCACCCGCGAGGAGAAGCCGTCAGCGCCGCCCCACGGGCCGCCGAGCACGACGGCGCGCGGGTTCAGCAGCGCCGTGACCGAGGCCAGCGCGCCGGCCACCGCCCGGGCCAGCTGGTCGCCCGCCTCCCGGTCCGGCGCCGACCGGGAGGCCAGCACGGCCAGCACGCGCTCCACGTCCAGCGCGGGTGACCCGGGGAGCAGCAGACCCTGCGCCGCCAGGGCGGCGACCAGCCGCACGCCGCGCCCGTCGGGGCCGACGGTCAGCACGTGCGCCAGCTCCCCGGCCAGACCCCCCGCGCCGTGCCGGACCGCACCCCCGCTCACCGAGGCCGCGCCGATCCCGGGGCCGAGGTAGACGAAGAAGAACTCGTCGAGGTCGCGGGCCGCACCCTCGGCGTGCTCGGCGAGGGCGGCCCAGTTCACGTCGTTGTCGATCCGGGGCGCGACGTCGAGCAGCGGGGCCAGCAGCTCCCGTGGCGCCAGCTCGCCCAGCACGAAGGGGGAGTCCGGCAGGGCCACCAGCCGGCCGGTGGCCTGGTCGACCGGGCCCGCCACGCTGACGGAGACGGTCCGCACCGGCCCGGTGGCCGCGGCCACGGCCGCTCGGACGGTGTGGCCCAGCAGGGGGCCGAGGTGCTCGGCGTCCGTGGGCACCGCCACGGCGTGCCGGAGCCGGCCGGTCGGCCGGCCCGTCACGTCGTAGCTCTCCACCTGGACGCCGTCCGGGCCCACCGAGACGGCCAGCGCCGTGGCGGCGTCGCGCCGCACCCGGTAGAAGGTGCCGCTGGGCCCGCGCTTGCCCGTCTGCTGCCCGGACTCCTCGAGCAGCCCGCCCTCGACCAGCCGGCGCACGCTCTCGGAGATGGTCGGCTTGGAGATCCCCGTCCGGGTGGCCAGCTCGGCGCGGGTGAGCGCCCCGCCGTCCAGCAGCCGGGCCAGCACGTGCTGGTCCGTCAGCTCGCGGAGCAGCGCGAGCCGCGGCAGCTGCCGGCCCTCCTCCAGCGTCACCGGCCCTCCTCCAGCGTCGTCGACCTCTCCCGTCCTCGCTCGACCTTAGTGGTCAGGAGTCCTTGCGGAAACGGTCGGGCTGGCGGTAAAGTCCGTCTCACACTCCAATAAGGAGTCCTTACCAATACTGGAGGTTCGACGATGAGCACCGACACCCCGACGGGTCTGCCGCACTGGGAGACCATCCCCGAGGACATCCCCGCCGCGACGGTGGCGATCAAGCGCGCCCTGCGGGCCCGGATCGAGGCGTCCGGGCGCAACGTCGCGGACGTCTTCGCCGAGGTGGAGGAGCACATCCGCGCCGAGGTCGCCGACATCGCGGCGACGAAGGCCCGCGGTGAGGAGGTGTGGCCGGAGATCGACTACGCCGACATCGAGGCGGGCACGGTCAGCGAGGCGCAGCTGGCCCAGCTGGCCCGGCGCGGTTGTGCGGTCGTCCGCGGCCACTTCCCGCGGGCCCAGGCGGAGGACTGGGACCGGGCGGCGGTCGACTACGTCGACGGCAACCACTTCTTCGACCACTACACCGGCCCGGCCGACGACTTCTTCGGCACGTTGTCGATGTCCAAGCCCGAGATCTACCCCATCTACTGGTCGCGCTCGCAGATGGAGGCGCGGCAGTCCCCGCGGATGGCCACGGTGCAGTCCTTCCTCAACGCCCGCTGGACCCACGAGTCCGAGGGGCAGGTCTGGTTCGACCCCGACGTCGACACCATGTACCCCGACCGGATCCGGCGCCGCCCGCCGGGCACGAACTCGGGCGGGCTGGGCACCCACCTCGACCCCGGGACGCTCGACCTCTGGATGTCCGAGGGCTACCAGCGGCACTTCCGGCACCTGTTCTCGGGTGATGTCGCCGCCTACGACCCCTGGGACGCGGCCTACCGCACGGAGGCGGTGCAGTACCCGGGCTCGACGATGTGCTCGGCGTTCCGCACCTTCCAGGGCTGGACGGCGCTCAGCGAGATGGACCACGACCAGGGCGTCCTGCACACGGTGCCGATCCCGAAGGCGATGGCCTACCTGATGCTCCGGCCGCTGCTCGACGACGTGCCCGAGGACGAGATGTGCGGCGTGCAGCCGAACCGGACGTTCCCGGTCAACGAGAAGTGGCACCCCCTGCTGCTCGAGGGCCTGTCGGGCATCCCCGACGTGCGGCCGGGCGACTCGGTCTGGTGGCACTGCGACATGATCCACGCGGTCGCGCCGGTCACCGACCAGCAGGGCTGGGGCAACGTCATGTACATCCCGGCCGCCCCGCGGTGCGCCAAGAACGAGGCCTACGTGGCGGGGGTCCGCGAGGCCTTCCTGGCCGGCCGGAGCCCGGGTGACTTCCCCGTCGAGGACTACGAGGCGGAGTGGCCCGACCGGTTCGCGGTCGAGGACCTCAACGCGATCGGCCGACGCGGCCTGGGCCTGGAGGCCGCGCCGGTCTGAGCCTCCGGGCCGGGTGGTCGGCTCAGCCGAGCCGCTCCACCCGGTACGCGGTGGCCGGGGTGTCCCGGGCGGCCCGGCAGGTGAGCCGGGCCGGCGGCCGACGCACGGCGAGCACCTCCGCCCGGAGGGCGCCGGGCAGCCCCGCCACCCGTAGGTCGACGACGGTGCGCGACCCGGCGGCACCGGCCGGCCCCTGGGTCTGCGAACCCGTGACCACCACCGCGCCCGCGGCGAGCGGCCCGTAGGCGGCGTGCGCGGCCACGACGGCGGCCTGCTGCGGCGGCGTGAAGCGCGACATCCCCCGCAGGTGCTCGGTCTGCACCCGGCCCGCCTGGTGCGCGGCCACGGTGGCGACGGCGGTGGTCGCGGTCAGGCCCCCGTAGTAGTAGCCGTCGGGGAGCACGACGACGTTGGGGGCGAAGCGGTCGCCGCCGACGTGGCTGCACTCCCAGACCTGACCGGGGTGGACCTCGGCCAGCGCCGCCGCCACCGGCCGGCCCCGCACCGCGCAGCACGTGTCGTGCACGCCGTGCGCGCAGACCAGCACCACAGGAGCCGACGGACCGGTCAGGGCCGGGTCCGGGTCGGGCGCCGCCAGCGCGGCGAGCGCGCCCGCCAGCTCGGCGTCGGAGCGCCAGCGGCCCTCGACGGTCCCGGTGGTGGGACCGGTGAGCAGCCAGGTCCGCCCGTCCGGCACCGCGGTGCGGCCGGGTCGGCGGATGAGCAGGACGCGCGTCGCCGTCCGGGCGGCGGCCGCGGTCAGCGGACCCAGCACGCCGGGGTCGATCCCCGAGCCCGCCACCGCGTCGACCCGCCACGGTCCGGGGTGCTCCAGCAGCAGCCAGCGCCGGGCGGGCGGGGCGGTCCCGACCACCGGGTCACCCCGCTGGTCGGCCGCGTCCGCGCAGCGCGGCGGGACGACCGGCCCGCCCGTCGGAGCGGGCAGGCTCACCCGGCGACGACCAGCCCGCCGAGCACCAGCCGCCGGGCCAGCTCGTCGCCGAGCTCCGCGGCCGTGGCGCTCCCGGTCTCCAGCAGCCGGCGGACGGCGGGCAGGTCGACCGCGTCGACGACGAGGTCGGCGGCCCGGCTCCGGACCACGCCGCCGGTGCCGCGGGCCACCAGCCGGGCGGTGAGGTGGGCGCGCAGCACCAGCACGGTGCCGGGCTGCAGGTGCTCGGCGGTCCGCAGCTGGCGCAGCGGGCCGACGGGCGCGGCCCGCTGGCTGGCCCGGGCGCTGCCGTGCAGGACGTCGGAGAGCCGCTCCAGGTCGGCCGAGCCCAGCGCCGCCACCAGGGCGGCCCGGACCGCGTCGACGTCGTCGGCCAGGTCGTCGGGCCGGCCGAGGTCGACCCCCAGGGGCAGCGAGCCGCGGACGGCTGGGTCGCTGGCCACCGTGCGGAGTGCCTGCTGCAGCAGCTGCTCGGCGAGCGCGTAGCGGGTCCAGCTGTGCACGCCGATGGTCAGGTGGGTGCTGACCCCGCCCAGGGCGGTCGCCGCGTGCAGGAAGCCGCGCGGCAGGTACAGGCAGTCACCCGGGCGGAGCACCGCCTCGAGGAGCGGCTCCTCGGCGGCCCGGGCGGCGACGGCCGCCTTCCGGTCGCTCCAGGGCTGGTCGCGCAGCGGCGACTCCAGGACGGGCGCGTGGATCTGCCAGCGCTTCTCGCCCTCGATCTGCAGCACGAACACGTCGTGGACGTCGTAGTGGTTGCTGAACCCCTGGTTCTGCGGCGGCGTGACGTAGGCGTTGGCCTGCACGGGGTGGCCCAGCTCGCCCGCCAGCTGCTGGCAGAACGCGAGGACCGGCGGCCAGACCCGGTGCAGCGCCTGCAGCACCATCGTCGAGCCGTCGGCGAACAGGTCCACCAGCTTGTCGTCGCTGACCTGGTCGGCGACGCCCGCGCCGACCCCGCCCGGGGCGGTGAAGGAGCGCTCGGCCAGCGTCGTGCCGTTCTTGGCCACCCGCAGGAACGGGGTGCGCAGGCCCCGCTCGGAGACCAGCTCGTCCACGGCGTCGGCGCTCAGCAGGTCGCTGAAGTCCTGCGGCAGCTCGGCGGCGGTGGACAGCAGCGCCCGGCGGCCCCAGTGCTCCCGCGCGAAGGTCTCCGCGTCGAGGGCGACCAGCCGGGGGAGCACCGCACGCCCGGCGCGCGCGCCGGGCGTGCGGTCCGCCCCGTCCGGTCCGCCCGCACCGCTGTCGACGCCCGGGCCCGCGGCCCGGGCGTCGACGGAGGAGGTGGTGTGGTTCAAGGAAGGCCCAGCGCTCAGTGCGCGTCGCCGTCGGCTCCACCGTCGGAGACGCCCGGGGTGCCGTCCGCGCCGCCGTCGGCCGGACCCTCGGCGCCACCGTCGGCGCCGCCGTCCGCGCCGCCGTCGGCTCCACCGTCGGAGACGCCCGGGGTGCCGTCCGCGCCGCCGTCGGCCGGACCCTCGGCACCGCCGTCAGCACCGCCGTCCTGCACGCCCGCGGTGCCCTCGGCGCCGCCGTCCGCGGGACCCTCGGCTCCGCTGTCGGCGCCGCCGTCCGCGCCGCCGTCCTGGATGCCGGTGATGCCGTCAGCGCCGCCGTCGGCCGGTCCCTCGAGGTCCGCCGCGCCCTGGCTCGGACCCTGCGTCGATTCGCTCATCGATCCTCCGTCTCGTTCCCCCCGCCGGGGTGCGGGTGGGGTCTCGGGCGCCGTTCGGGGGCGCTCCGGCACCACTGTCGCACCCGCCGCCAACCGCGCCCCCGCCGGGGTCCGGGGGCTCCGCGGCCCCCGGCCGGTGTCAGGGGTGCCGACTAGCATCGCGGGCGTGCCGGTCCCGAGCAGCGTGCCCTCCTGGGACTCGCTGCTGGGGAACCAGGCGATCACCGCCATGGTCGGCAGCGAGGCCTTCGCGCGCGCCCTCGTCTACGCCCGGTCGGGCCGGGTGCACGACGTCGAGCTGGACGAGGACGCGATGACGGTCTCGGGCCGCGTCCGTGGCAGCTACCGCGACGACTACGCGGTCACGGTGCACCTGGGGGCGTCCCGCTCGGGCGCGACGACGGTCTACCGCGGCCAGTGCACCTGCCCCGTGGTGCTGGACTGCAAGCACGCCGCCGCCGTGCTCGTCGTGGCCCGGACCAGCACCAAGCTGCGCGAGCAGGTGGACCGTCCGGAGTGGGAGGTGGCCCTGGAGCGGCTGCTGGCCGCCCCCGACCCGGAGCCGGTGGAGACCGCCGCGCCGCTGGGCCTCGAGTTCGAGGTCGAGAAGATCCCGGCCTACCGCGGCTACGCCGGCCGCCAGGACCTGCGGATGCGGCCGGTGCGGCAGGGGCGCAGCGGCGGCTGGGTGCGCAGCGGCATCTCCTGGGAGGACCTGGACTTCGTCGCGCGCTCCTACCGGGCCGAGCACCGCGAGCTGCTCCTGCAGTTCCGCGCCGCCGCCGGTGCCGGCGCCCGCTACGCACTGCCCCGGACGCCGTGGCTGTCGCTGAGCACCGTCACCAGCGCCTTCTGGGCCCTGCTCGACCAGGCTGCGACGGCCGAGCTCGACCTGGTCACCGCCAAGCCGCTGCTGGGCCCGCTGCGCACCACCGAGCGGGCCTCGGTCACCCTCGACGTGCGCCGGGCCGGGGCCGCCGGCCTGCTGGTCGGGCCCCGGGTCGTCCTCGCCGGTCGCCGCCTGGACCTGCCCTCGGTCGGCGTCCTCGGCGAGCCCGCGCACGGCGTCTTCACCGTCTCCACCGACGCCGAGGGCACCGAGCGGTTGCTCGTGTCCCGCCTGGAGTCGCTGCTGAGCCGGGAGCTCCGCCAGCTCGTCGTCGACGCCCGGCCGCTGATGGTGCCCGCGCGGGACGAGGAGCGGTTCCTGGCCGAGTTCGCGCCGCCGCTGGGGCACAAGGTCGGGCTCGGCTCCACCGACGGCTCGGTCGCGCTGCCCGAGCGGGTCGTGCCCGGGCTGGCCCTGCGCGTGGCCTTCCAGCCCGGGCACCGGGTCGCCCTCGCCTGGTCGGTGCGCTACGGCCACGGCGACCGGGCCCGCGAGCACGCCCTCGACGAGCCGGTCGGCCGGCCCGGGCTGCGTGACCCGGTGGCGGAGGCCGCGCTGGTGGAGGCGCTGCCGCTGCCCTACGCCGAGCTGCCCGTCCTGGCCGCGCCCGGCTCGGCGCCGCCCCGCCCGGCGGCGCGGGCCGAGCTGGAGGAGCCGGCCGCCCTCGTCTTCGTCGACCGGGTGCTGCCGCTGCTCGAGCAGGCGGGCGTCGCCGTCGAGCTGGAGGGGGAGGTGGTGGCCTACCGGCGCAGCGACGCCGAGCCGGCCGTCGCCGTCTCGACGCGGGAGCGGGACGGCAGCACCGACTGGTTCGACCTGCACATCGAGGTCACCCTGGAGGGCGAGGCCGTCCCCTTCGAGCAGCTGTTCGCCGCGCTGACCCGCGGCGACGAGCTCCTCGTCCTGGAGACGGGGGTCTACTTCTCGCTCGACCGGCCCGAGCTGCACCGGCTCCGCGACCTGATCGAGGAGTCCAAGGCGCTCACCGAGGACGAGCACGACGACGACCCCGGCCTGACCATCAGCCGGGCGCAGGCGAGCCTGTGGCAGGACCTGGTGGGCCTGGGCTCGGTGCTGGAGGCGTCCACCCGCTGGACCCGGGCGGTCCGCGGGCTGGCGGGGGTGCTCGACGTCGCACCGGTCGCCGATCCGGCGGGCCTGCGCGCGGAGCTGCGGCCCTACCAGCGCGAGGGGTTCCGGTGGCTGGCCCACCTGGAGGCGCACGGGCTCGGCGGCGTGCTGGCCGACGACATGGGGCTCGGCAAGACGCTGCAGGTCCTCGCCCTGGTCGCCCACGCGCGGGAGCGCGGTCCGGGGCCGCCGTTCCTCGTGGTCGCCCCCACCAGCGTCGTGACCAACTGGTCGCGCGAGGCGGCGACCTTCACCCCGGGCCTGCGGGTGGTCGTCGTCGGGGAGTCCGAGGCCAAGCGCACCCGGGGCCGGGGCGGCGCCGAGCGGTCGCTGGCGGCGCTGGTGACCGGGGCCGACGTCGTCGTCACCTCCTACGCCCTGCTGCGCATCGACGAGGAGGTGTGGGCCGCCCAGCCGTGGGCCGGTCTGGTGCTCGACGAGGCGCAGTTCGTCAAGAACCACCGCTCCAAGACCTACCTGAGTGCCCGGCGGGTGGCCGTGCCCTTCACGGTGGCGGTCACCGGCACGCCGCTGGAGAACACGCTGATGGACCTGTGGGCCCTGCTCTCGCTCACCGCACCCGGGCTGTTCCCCGACCCCGACCGCTTCACCGCCTACTACCGGCGCCCGATCGAGCGCGCCGGGGACCGGGACAGGCTGGCCCAGCTCCGGCGGCGGATCCGGCCGCTGGTGCTGCGCCGCACGAAGGAGAGCGTCGCGCCGGAGCTGCCGCCCAAGCAGGAGCAGGTGCTCGAGGTGGTGCTGCAGCCGAAGCACCTGCGGATCTACCAGACCCACCTGCAGCGGGAGCGGCAGAAGGTGCTCGGCCTGCTCGAGGACGTCGAGGCCAACCGCTTCACCATCCTGGGGTCCCTGACCCGGCTGCGGCAGCTCAGCCTGGACCCCGCGCTGGTCGACCCGGAGCACGCCGGCGTGCCGTCGGCCAAGACCGAGCTGCTGGTGGCCGACCTCGAGCAGCTGGTCGCCGAGGGGCACCGGGCGCTGGTGTTCAGCCAGTTCACCAGCTTCCTCGCCCGGGTGCGGGAGCGGCTCGACGCCGCCGGGATGGCCTACGCCTACCTCGACGGCGCCACCCGGGACCGCGACGCGGCGGTGCAGCGGTTCCGCGGCGGGGAGGCGCCGGTGTTCCTGATCAGCCTCAAGGCGGGCGGTTTCGGGCTCAACCTGACCGAGGCCGACTACTGCTTCCTGCTGGACCCGTGGTGGAACCCGGCCGCGGAGGCGCAGGCCGTGGACCGCACGCACCGGATCGGGCAGGACAAGACGGTGATGGTCTACCGGATGGTCGCCAAGGACACGATCGAGGAGAAGGTGATGGAGCTGAAGGCCCGCAAGGGCGCGCTCTTCAGCTCGGTGCTCGGCGAGGACGCGCTGGCCGGCGCCCGCCTGACCGCCGACGACATCCGTGCGCTCGTCACCGGGTGACCCCCGCGCGTCCAGGCCGTGTCCACTACTGGTCACTGACCGGAAGCGGACACGGGTCTCGACAACCCGTGCGCGGCAGCACCTAAAATCGATTTCAGTCGCCGGCGGGGCCACCTCGGCGGCCGGTCGCCGATCGGGTCCGCGTCCGGAGCTCGCCCCTGGGGGAGGGAGCACGGACGCGACCCGACGCCCCGGCCGGGCCGGACACGGCGCAGCGCTCGGGAGCACGTGTGCCTCCCACCCCGGCAGGGGTGGGAGGCACACGGCTGTCCGGGCGGGGTCGCGACGACCTACCAGGCGTAGTCCTCCGGGGCGGTCTTGTGGCCCGGGAAGATCTCGTCGAGCCGCGCGAGGGCGGCGTCGTCCAGCCGGATCTCGACGGCCCGCAGGGCGCCGTCGAACTGCTCCGGGGTGCGCGGCCCGATGATGGGGGCCGTGACCGCCTTCTGGTGCAGCAGCCACGCCAGCGCCAGGTCGCCGGGCTGGTGACCGAGCTGCTCGGCGAAGTCCTCGTACGCCGTCAGCTGGTCGCGGTGCTCCTCCAGGCTCTGGGCGGAGCGGCCCTCGAGGCGCCGCTTGCCCTCCTCGGTCTTCTTGACCACACCGCCCAGCAGCCCGCCCTGCAGGGGCGACCAGGGGATGATGCCGAGGCCGTAGTGCTCGGCCGCCGGGATCACCTCGAGCTCGATGTCGCGGACCAGCAGGTTGTAGAGCGACTGCTCGCTGACCAGCCCGACGCTGTTCCGCTTCTCGGCGGCGGCCTGGGCCTGCGCGATGTGCCAGCCGGCGAAGTTGCTGCTGCCGGCGTAGAGGATCTTGCCCTGCGTGATGGCGACGTCGATCGCCTGCCAGATCTCGTCCCAGGGGGTGTTCCGGTCGATGTGGTGGAACTGGTAGACGTCGACGTAGTCGGTCTGCAGCCGCTTGAGGCTGGCGTCCAGGGCCCGGCGGATGTTGAGGGCGGAGAGCTTGCCCTCGTTGGGCCAGGTGCCCATGTCGCCGTAGACCTTCGTGGCCAGCACGGTTTTCTCGCGACGGTCGCCGCCCTGGGCGAACCACCGACCGATGATCTCCTCGGTCCAGCCGCGGTGGCCCTCGCCGCCGTAGCCGTTCGCGGTGTCGAAGAAGTTGACGCCCTGCGCGTGGGCGGTGTCCATGATGCCGTGGGCGACCGTCTCCTCGGTCTGCGGACCGAAGTTCATGGTGCCGAGGCAGAGACGCGAGACGCTGAGGCCGGTACGGCCGAGGTGGGTGTACTCCATGCCCCCTAGCGTGACACCTTCGTTACACAAGGTCACGAGCGGGTGGGGCCCCGAGGTGCTGCAGGTCACCGTGCCGGCGCAGCCACTCCACGCCCTCCCGGACGGCGACGTCGGGCTCGCCAGGGGTGAACCCGAGCAGTCGGCCCGCCTTCGCGGGCGAGGCGAACTGGCTGCGCCACAGGTGGTCCCAGCTCTGCTCGGCGAACGCCGTGGGGGTGGCCGCCCGGAACTCGTCCCAGCCGACGGTGCGGGTGACCGGCTCCCGGTCGAACCAGCCGGCCGCCACCTCCAGCAGGCCGCGGACGGTCATCGCCCGCGCCGCCGTGGCGTGGAAGACCTCGCCGTGCGCCGCGGCCGGCTGCTCGAGGGCCAGCTGGAAGGCCACCGCGACGTCGTCGGCGTGCACGTGGTGCAGCAGCTCCGACCCGGTGCCCGGCACCAGCACCTCCTCACCGCGCGCCAGCCGCTCCCACACGCCGTGGTCGAGGTTGCCCAGCGGGGTGATCGGCGCCCACCCGGGGCCGCTGATGTGGCCCGGGTGCAGGGACGTCGTGGGCAGCCCGCCAGCCGCCGTCTCCTCCTGCAGCAGCCGGGCGATCGCGTCCTTGCCGACGCCGTACTCCCCGACGGGGTGCCGCTCGTCGTCCTCCGTCAGCGGGATGCGGGAGCTGGGTCCGTGCATCCAGATCGAGCCGCAGTGCAGCAGGTGACCGGTGCGGCCCCGGAGGGCGTCGACGAGGGCCACGGCCGAGGCGGGGGTGAAGCAGATGAGGTCGACGACGACGTCCGCCTCCAGCCCGGCGACCCGCGCCCCGAAGGTGCCGTCCGCGTCCTCGGCGTGCCGGTCCACCGCCACAGCCCGGACCTCGGCCCAGGCCGGGTCGTCGGTGTAGGGCCGGGACCCGCCCCGGCTGAGGTTGAGGACCTCGTGGCCGGCCCGGACCAGCCGGGGCAGCAGGAAGGAGCCGATGTGGCCGGAGCCGCCGATCACCGCGATGCGCATGGGCAGCAGTCCACCACGTCCCGGTTGGCGCCGCCCCCGGGCGTCGTGACAAGGTGATCTTGAGCCAATCCTGAGGATTACCTGCCCCAATACCGAGAACGGGCAGAGACGCTCCCAGCAGACTCCTCCATGTCGGGACTGGGGGAGTCCTGATCCAGGGCCTCAGGCCCTGTGCACATCGAGGAGGACTGCAGATGGACACCATGGCAGGCCGGCTGGTCGAGCGCCCTGGTGCCCTGGCAGTCCGGTCCGGACCGCTGGTCGGCGCCCGAGGGGACGCGGCCGGTCACGGCGAGGGACGGGTGCACGGGGTCGAGCAGAGGTGGTCGCCAGCGCGGCCCGGTTCGGGGGAGCCAGGGCAGGCGCTGCTGCGGTCGCCAGGGAGGAGTCCGGCCCAGCCGCTGGACTCCCCTCTGGGCAACGGCTCGTCCGCGAGGACGAGCCAGGTGCGGGGCCGCGGTCCGGTCGGGGGGACCGGTCGTGGTCCGGGTGTCAGGTCGACTCGGGGGAGCGCCTGATGCCGGCAGGGGAGGCCGGGAACGGTCCCGACCTGTCGCACGGGGAGCGGTCCGTCCACCCGCACGGGCCGCGGGACCGGTCGGCCGAGGCGCCCCAGGCGTCGCGGCCGGCCGCTCCTACCCGCGAGTGGCAGATGACGCCGCAGGAGCAGGACATGATGGCCTGCTTCCGGCAGGACTACCTGGACCTGCTCGACGGGCGCGTGGCCACCATCGAACGCCTGGTCGTGGACCACGAGGTGGAACCGGCGCACGTCGCGCTGCTCAGCCTGGAGTCGAGCAGTGCGATGGTGGGGGCGAGCGGGCTCGCCGCCGCCGTCCGCCAGCTGCGGACGGCCCTGGAGGGAGGCGGCACCGAGGAGCTCGAGACGCTCACCGCACGGATGGCCGTCGAGGCGGCCGAGGTCGCCCGGCGCCTCGGCGAGCCGGTCGCGTAGACCGCACGGATGACACCGACGGCCCGGTCCGGGAGGACCCGGCCGTCGGTCGCGTCCGGCGGTGCGGGAGGTCAGCGACGGGCGGTGGAGCGGCGGGCGTCGGCCAACCGGTAGCCCACCCCGCGCACAGTCTCGATGAACCGGGGCGCGCCGACCGGGTCGTTCAGCTTGCGGCGCAGGTTGGCCATGTGCACCTCGACCGCCCGCTTGTCGGAGTCGGACACGTAGCCGGTGGTGGCGTAGTCGCCGCGCAGCTCCAGGGCGAGGGCGTCCTTGCTGATGACCCGGCGGGCCCCTTGCATGATCGCCAGCAGCAGGTCGAACTCGCTGCGGGTGAGCTCGACGGTCGAGCCGTCGACGTCGCAGAGCCACATCTCCTCGTTGATCCGGAGCCCGTTGTGCTCCAGCCAGCCGGCCTCGTCGTCGTGGTCGTCGACGGCGGCCGTCCCGCCGCCCGGTGCGGCGCCCGGGGCCGCCGCGGGGACGGCCGCCGGGGCCGGTCCGCCGGACTCCGTCAGCCCGGGCAGGTGGTACCGGCGCAGCATGGCCTCGATCCGCGCCCGCAGCTCGCGCGGTCGGAAGGGCTTGGTGAGGTAGTCGTCGGCCCCGGCGTCGAGCCCCATCAAGGTGTCGATCTCCTCGTCGCGCGCCGACAGCATGATGATGTAGGTGCTGCTGAAGGCGCGGATCTGGCGCGCGACCTCGAACCCGTCGATGCCGGGCAGGCTGATGTCCAGGGTCGTGACGATCGGCTGGTGGGACCGCACCGCCTCGATGCCCTCGGCGCCGGTCCCGCTGGCGTGGCAGGTGAAGCCGGCCTGGGTGAGGATCGCGCTCAGCAGGTTGCGGATGTCCGCGTCGTCCTCGATCACGACCGCCACCCGGCCCGCCGGCTGGTTCGGCAGGGTGGTGGGGGAGGACCCGGTGGTCATGCTCATGACGGTACCGACCGTTCTGGAGGTGGGCACGTCGTCGCGGCGGGCGGACCCGGGGGGACCGGACGACGTGGGGCCGGACCCGGGCCCGGGGCGGGTGGTGCTCACGTGAAGTCCAGGGTGTAGTAGTACTGCCCGTCGGCGCGCTCCGGCGCGTGGCCGGTGACCCGCTCGAACGCGTCGGCCAGCCGCTGCCCGAGGGGGAGCGTGTCGACGTTGAAGGCGCACATGTCGTAGCCGCAGACGGCGCGGTCGGCGAGCGGGTCCCGGATGCCGATCTCCACCATCTGCTCGAGGAAGCGGGCGTGCCGCTGGCTGGGGTGGGTCAGCACGAAGCCGAAGTACCAGACCGCGTCGCGGGCCCACTGCTCCGGGTAGCGGTCGGCGAAGTACTCGGGGCTGATCCATGGGACCGTCTCCAACCGGCGGGTCATGGTGCACATCCCCACCGGCCGGTCGTCGGCGTCCCAGGCCACGTACTTGATGACCGCCTCGTCGACCATCTGGGTGGCGAACTCGGCCTCCGTCAGCACCTGCCGGGCCATCGCGCGCGTGCGCAGGGGGCCGAAGGCGGCCTCGTAGAGCTCGTAGAAGGCCAGCGCCATGCCGGGCTCGACGTGGTACTCCCGGGTGAAGCGCCACTGGCCGTGCTGACCGAGGTCCTCGGTCCGGTCGGCGCGGGCGAGGCCCTTCACCGGGCAGCGCCCGGGACGGGGGCCGGGTGCCAGCCGGCGGTCTGGTAGCTGGCGACCACCAGGGCGGCGACCGGGGCCGCGGTGCAGGTCGCCGAGGCGACGAGCCGGCCGCCCTCGACGTAGTCCTGCTCCCGGTTCTCCATCATGGCGCCGAGGGTGGCGCCCAGGTGCGCGTGCAGGTCGGCCTCGGTCGTGCTGCTGTGCTCCACGAACAGCCCCGCGCCCGAACCGTCGGTCTGGAGGGCCCAGGCCATCCCCGCCCAGGCCTGGGCGCCCGGGGTGGTGGCGTAGGAGGCGGCGTAGACGCAGTACAGGAGGTCGCCGTGACGGCCCTTGAGCTGGTCAGCCGGGGGCACGACGTCGACGGCGGCCCCGACGGGGATCACCGAGCTGAGCGGCAGCAGGTTGAAGTTCGCCAGGCCGGCGGCCACCAGCGCGGCGTCGAAGGCCGCCAGCCTCGTGGGCCCTTCCGCCCGGCTGCTGCTCATCCGGATCCGCAGCTGCGTCAGCGCGGGGTGCCCGGCCCGGTGGTCGGGGGCTGGTGGGGTCGAGACCTGGACCTGCGATGACGGCACGGTGTCCTCCTGGGGGGCTGAGGGCTTGTCGGGGCGGGTGGCACGGCGCTCCGCGGCGGTGCGGGTCGGCGGGGGCGGGCTCGACGGGAGAGGGCTGGACGGTCGCCTCACCCGGCGGGGGCCGGGTCGGGCACGCGGTCGCGGGCCTGGAGGGCGGCCTCGGCGGTGCGGGGCGGGCTGGCGTGCGGGGCCGCCAGGGACGCGGGCAGGGTGAAGCGGAAGGCCGCTCCGCCGTCGTCGTTGTTCCGCGCCCAGATCCGGCCGCCGAGCCGCTCGACGATGCTCCGGCTGATGGCCAGCCCCAGCCCGGAGCCGCCCTTCTCCCGGGCGTCGGAGGAGTCGACCTGCTGGAAGCGGGCGAACACGGCGTCCAGCTTGTCCTCGGGGATCCCGCGGCCGGAGTCGGAGACCTCGAACTCGACGAAGCTGCCCCGCCGCACGCTCTGCACCGTCACCTCCTGGCCGGGGTCGGAGAACTTGATGGCGTTGCCGAGCAGGTTCAGCAGGGTCTGCACGACGCGGTCCTCGTCGGCCCGCACCACGCCCTCGGCGTGGACCACCCGCAGCGCCACGCCGGCCTCGGTGGCCAGCACCGACGCCTGCTCGAGGGCGGTCCGCACCAGGCCGGCCGCCGGGAGGTCGTGCAGCTCCATCGGCAGGGCGCCGGCCTCCATCCGCTCCAGGTCGAGGATCTCGTTGATGAGCCGGGTGAGCCGTTCGCTGCTGACCAGGGCGATGTCCACCATCCGGCTGGCCGCCGGCGTCAGCGCGCCCAGCGCCCCGCCCGCCAGCAGGCCGAGGGAGCCGCGGATCGCGGTCAGCGGCGTGCGCAGCTCGTGGCTGACCATCGAGACGAACTCGTTCTTGAGCCGGTCGACCTCCCGGCGCTGCGTGACGTCGCGGAACACCACGACCGCGCCGAGGGTGGCCCCGTCGTCGGTCAGCGGGGTCGCCGTCACCTCGACGGGGATCTCCAGCCCGTCGGCGCGCAGGTAGCTGTCCTCCTCGGCGCTGGTGACCAGGCCGTCGCGGATCGCCTCCACGATGTAGCAGCTGTCCGCCGGGTAGGACACGCCGCTGGGTGCGGGGGCGTGGAACGTGGCGTGCGCGTCGTGCCCGATCAGCTCGAGCGCCTCGTAGCCCAGCGCGTCCGCGGCCGCCGGGTTGACGAACGTGATCAGGCCGAAGCGGTCGACGCCGTAGATGCCGTCCCCCACGGAGTTGACCAGCAGGTCGCTCTGCCGGGTCACCTGCCGCAACGAGCGGGTCCGCTCGACCACCCGCTGCTCGAGGGTGCGGCGCAGCTGCTCGTTGTCGATGACGAGGAAGAACTGCCTCCCCAGCACGGCGAGCAGCACGACCGCCCAGAGCACCCCTGAGACGAAGTTGACGCGGACCTCCTCGACGCCGACGAGGCTGAGCAGGGCGGCCAGCAGGAAGACGGTGAAGACGGTGGCCGTCCCGATGACCGGGGAGCTCTCGACCTGCCCCTCGTCCTGGCGGGCGTCGGGGGTGGAGGCGTTGGCCACCGACCACGCGATCAACGCGTAGCCGGCCATCCAGCCGAGGTCGACGGGGGTGCCCAGCTCGAAGCTCCCGGTGCCGACCAGCCGGAGTGCGTACAGCAGGTCCGAGATGGCGTACAGGGTGAAACCGATGGCGGTCGCGCCGAGGACCGACCGGTCACCGCGCGCGCTGCGCATGAACAGCAGCGTCGCCAAGGTGGCGACCACGATGTCGATGACCGGGGCGATGAGGTTGACCACGGCGACGACCGGGTCCATCGCGGCGACCTGCGACCAGGTGCGGATGGACACCACGGCCAGGATCGAGCCACCGACGACGACCCCGTCCAGCAGCATGCGGACGAGGTCGGTGCCCCGACGGCGGGCCAGCGGGAAGGTGATGACGCCGGCCGCGGCCAGCAGCAGCGTCGCGAGCAGCGTGATGTCGCTGGCGGAGATGGTCTGGCGGTCGCGCTGCGCGCCGTTGAGCATCAGGCCCAGGTTGCCCAGCGCCGCGCTCAGGCAGGCCAGCGACCAGAGGTGGTAGGCCCGTCGCCGGAGGCCGATGCTGCGCGTGGCCCGGTAGCGGCACGAGATGCAGGCGGTCAGGCCGACGCCGACCAGGGCGCAGCCGCTGATGAGGGTCCTGACCTCGGCCGGGAGGTCACTCGACAGCAGCGCAGCTAGCACCAGGGAGACGAGCCCTGTGATCGCGCTGAAAACACCGAATCGCCAAGCCCCCGAACCTTGGAGACGCCCATGGCTCTCCATGGACGGTGACGCTACCACTGGCGCGCGGCTAGCATGCTCGACACGAGTGGACCGCGGCGCGCACGCGGCGGCGGGCCGGAGGTGAGGGCGAGGATGGGCGGCGACGTGGCGCTCCTGGGACGGTGGGCGTGAGAGCACGGCGAGTGCTGGTCGTCGACGACGACGACCTGCTGCGCGAGGTCGCGAAGGTGTCGTTGGAGATGGTCGGCGGCTGGGAGGTCCTGACGGCGAGCTCGGGCGCCGAGGCGGCCGAGGTGGCGCTCCGCGAGCGGCCGGACGCCCTGCTGCTCGACGTGATGATGCCGGGCATGGACGGACCGAGCACCGTGGTGGCCCTGCGCCGGGAGCCCGCCACCCGCGACATCCCGGTCATCTTCCTGACCGCGAAGGTCGGCGGCGAGGGGCACCAGCAGTGGGAGCACCTCGACGTGTCTGGTGTAATACCGAAGCCCTTCGACCCGATGAGCCTGCCGGCCGAGGTGGCGCGGCTGCTCGGGTGGTGAGACGGAGGACGACGCGTGGTACCCGAGCAGCCCCACCCGGATCCCGACGACGCCCTGCGGGCCCTGATGCGCACGCTGGCCGCCTCCGCACGGGAGGCCAACCTCGCCCGGACCGCCGTCCTCGAGGAGGCGCAGGCAGCGCTCGAGGCGGGTCGGCTGGACGCCGAGCACCGGGAGGCCGCCGTGGCGGCCGCGCACCAGGTGGTGGGCTCGGCCGGCACCTTCGGCCGGCGACGCTCCTCCGTGCTGGCGGCCGACCTGGAGCAGTGGTTCCGGGACGGCCCGCCCGCCGGCGGCGACGCCGCGGGCCGGGAACGGGTGCGGGCCCAGCTCGCCGAGCTGCGGACGGACCTGACCGCGGCCGGCGATCACCAGGACGAGGTCTGACCCACCCGGCGCGCGGCGGCGGGCGCGGCCGCGCGGCGGCGGTGCAGCAGCCAGGCGGCCAGCACCCCGCCGACGGCACCGCCGAGGTGGGCCTGCCAGCTGATGCCGGCGGCGCCGGGCAGCACGCCCCAGATGAGGCTGCCGTAGACGAGCAGCACGGCCAGCCCGACGAGGACCTGGATCGGGCGACGTGACCACACCCCGCGGACGACGAGGTAGGTGAGCCAGCCGAAGACGAGCCCGCTGGCCCCGAGGACCACCGTGCCGGCCGGGGTCAGCAGCCAGGCGAAGAGTCCCGACGACACGATGCTGGTCAGCGAGGACAGCAGCCAGCGCGCGACCCCGCCGAGCAGCACGAGGAAGCCGAGCACGGCGAACGGGACGGTGTTGCTGAGCAGGTGCTCGAAGCCGGCGTGCAGGAACGGTGCGGTGAAGATCTCCGGCAGCCCGTCCAGCTCGCGCGCCTCGATGCCGTAGGCGTCCAGCGCGCCGCCGCTCAGCTGGTCGACGACCTCCAGCAGCCACAGGGCGGCGAGCAGGGCCACCATCACCAGGGCCGCACGGGCGGGGCGGACGATCTCCTGCTTCACGGTGCTCCTCGGGGCCGGGGTCCGCCGGCGCGGTCTCGGACCTCCAGGGTGCCCCGGCGGTTCAAGCGGCGGGTCGGCCGGCGGGCTGGCCGGCGGTCCGGCTGGTCCGTCCGGGGGGTCAGCCGAGCACGGTGGTGCCCAGCAGCCGGCCGATCGCGAACGTCGCGGCCAGCGCGACCGCGCCGCCGACGACCACCCGCAGGGTCGGCCGCAGCAGAGGACTGCCGCCCAGCCGCGCGCCGGCGGCCCCGGTCAGCGCGAGGGCGACCAGGACGGCGATGACCGTCCCCAGGACCCGGGAGGCCTGCGGGAGCAGCAGCACGGCGAGCATCGGCAGCAGGGCCCCGGCCACGAAGGCGGCCGCCGAGGCCCCGGCGGCGTGCCAGGGACTGACCAGGTCGTCCCGGTCGATGTTCAGCTCGGCCTCCAGGTGGGCGCCGAGGGCGTCCTGGGCCGTGAGCTCCTCCGCGACCGCCCGGGCGGTCGTCGGGCTCAGCCCGCGCGCCCGGTACAGCTCGGTCAGCTCGTCGAGCTCCGCCTCCGGCATGGCGGCGAGCTCGGCCTCCTCCTTCGCGATCAGCGTCCGCTCGCTGTCCCGCTGGCTGCTCACCGACACGTACTCCCCGAGCGCCATCGACACCGCGCCGCCCACCAGCGCCGCGGCGCCGGCCGTCAGCACCGGGGCGAGCGCCGGCGTCGCGCCGGCCACCCCGACCGCGACCGCGGCGACGGAGACGATGCCGTCGTTGGCGCCCAGCACGGCCGCGCGCAGCCCGTTGAGCCGGTTGGCCAGGCCGGAGGCGTGCGGCTCGTCGACGTGACCGACGTCGCCGGCCGGCTGGTGGCGGCTCAGCGGACGGGCTCCGGGTGCACCCGCAGCCGCACCCGCGTGGTGCGCTCCTCGTCGGGCTGGACCCACGTCGTGGTGGCGGACGCCCGCCGGGCCTCGTGGAGGCCGTGCGCTGGCCAGCCGGTGCCGGGGGTGAGCGCCAGGAAGTAGCCGCGGGAGTACCAGGGGAAGCCGTGCCGGCCGCCGGCCTCCATCGAGTACCAGAGGTAGGGCCAGCTCTCGTCCCAGGTCAGGTCCAGGCCCACCCGGCGGTCGGGGCTGCGGACCGTGACGGTGGGGGTGTCGAAGTCGGCGAGGTAGGCCAGCCGGGTCTCGTCCGCGTCGGGGCCGGGGAGCCGCGACAGGTTGACCACCGTGCGCTGGCCGTGCGACCGGGGCCAGGGCATCAGGTCGTCGTAGCTGGTGCTGATGCTGAACCGGGGGTCGGGGTGCACCGTGCTGGCCGAGGTCGCGACGCTGCTGCCGGGCCCGACGAGGTCGCCGCCCAGGGCCAGCTGCGAGCCCCACATCAGCTCGACGGCCTCGCCGCCGACGTTGTGGACCGTCTCGTCGAGGACGACCTCGCCGCCCTCCAGCGCGAACCGCTTGCGGAGCGTGAAGGGGGAGCGGACCAGCCGGCCGGTCAGCACCAGCGCCTCACCGTCCACCGCCCAGTCCAGCCAGGTCAGCCGGGCCTCCCCGTGGTGGCCCCACTCCACCCCGCCGACGACGGCGGTGTCGCCGCCGTTGGGGAACAGCGTCTGCCACCCGCCGGGGTAGGTGTCGACCATCTGCGCCTCGGAGCTGCCGGGCAGCGACCAGGCACCGCGGCGGCGGAGCCCCCAGGGGGTGCTCCAGAGCAGCGAGGCGTCGTCGGAGCGGCGACGGAGGGCCGTGACGGTGCCGCCCAGCGCGGGGACGACGTCCAGGCTGACCGTGTCGTCGCTGAGCCGGAGGACCTCCCAGTCGTTGACGGTGAGCTGCTCGATCTGCACCCGCAGAGCCTAGGCCGTGTCGCGCGCTCCACCGGGACACGGAGCCGCGCCGCGGGTCAGTCGGTGATCCGCAGCGCCGTCACCGAGCCGGCGTCGTCGCTGAGCACCAGGGTCACGACCTGGCGGGAGACCTCGAAGACGACGTCGCCCCGGACCAGCTCACCCGGACCGAGGGTGCCGTAGCCGATCGAGCCCGGGCCGCCGCTCACGGGGGAGGGCTCGACCAGGGTGCCGGTGGCGTCGAACAGCTGGAAGGAGTCCGGGCCGTGGTCGACGGTGCCGGTGGTGCAGGACAGCTCGACGCTCAGCCGCAGCCGGTCGGGGCTGCCGCTCTCCCAGGTGTGCTCGCGGACCGCCAGCTTCCCGGTGCCGTGCGCGCCGGTGAAGAGGATGGTGTCCCGGTCGGGATCCGCCGGGCTGGGCGCCGGCCGGCTCGTGCTGGCGGGTGCCGGGACCGCCCGGGTGTCGGCCCGCCAGGCGGCCAGCGTGCCGAGCGCGGTCACGGCGGCAACCACCAGCACCACGACGGCGGTGACCACGGCGGGCCGGCGGGACGTGGGGACGTCCCCGGCGGGCCGCAGCGGGGGCGTCGGCGGAGGCGGTGGGGCCGGGGCGACCCGTGGGGGCGGCTGGGCGAAGTCCGGCGTGCCCTCCGAGCTGCGGCCCAGGCCGTCAGCGCTCCCCGGCCGCTCGCTCATCCGGCCACGGTAGCGCGGTCCGGCCCGGTCAGCGGCGCGCCCGGCGACGCTCCGTCCACAGGTCCCCGGCGGACCGGCGCGCCGTCCCCAGGGGGGCCGGGCGGCGTGCGGTCGGCGCCGCCGTCCGGAGGGTGGCGGCATGACCGTCCACCGCCCGCAGCCCCTGCCCGACCGGCCCGCCGCCTCCCGGGGCCGGCCGCCGGACCCGCACCGCCTCCGGGTCCGACGGCCCGCAGACTTCCTGGCCGTCATCCCCTACCTGCTGGGTTTCCACCCCGAGGAGTCGCTGGTCGTCGTGCTCTGCCGCCGGGGCCGGGTGCTGCTGACGGCCCGGCTGGACCTCCCGCGCCCGGCCGACGCGCCGGGGGTGGCGGCGCAGGTGCGGCAGCTGACCACCCAGCACGGCGTCGACGCGCTGGTGCTGGTCGGCTACGGGGACGACCAGGGCGCCACCCGGGCCACCCTGGAGCAGGTCCGCACGGGCGTCGTCGGGGCCGTGCCGGTGCGCGAGGTGGTGCTGGTCAGCCGGGCCCGCTGGTGGTCGCTCAGCTGCACGAGCGGCTGCTGCCCGGCCGGCGGCGCGGTGTTCGACCCCGACGCCCACCCGCTGGCGGCGGAGGCGGTCTACCGGGGGCTGGTGGCCGGGCGGAGCCGTGCCGCGCTGGTCGAGCTGGTCGGGGGGCCGGGCCCCGACGCGCTGCCCCGGCTCCGCGGGCTGGTGGGGCTGGCCCGCTCCCGCTGGGCCGGGGTGGACCGGCCGACGGCGGCCGCCGCCCTGGCCGCCGCGGTCGAGGCCGCGGTGGCTGGTGGCGGGGCGGTGGACGAGGAGGTCGCCGTGCGGCTGGCCGTGCTGGGACTGGACCTCGCCGTGCGCGACGTCGGCTGGGCCCTGATGAGCCGGTCGGCCGCGGAGGGGCACCAGCGGCTCTGGGCGCAGGTGGTGGCCGTGGCGCCACCGGAGGTCGCGTCGGCTCCGGTCGCCCTGCTCGGGGCCGCGGCCTGGATCGGTGGCAACGGCGCCCTGCTCAACTGCTGCGTGGAGCGGCTGGAGCGCGACGACCCGGGCTGCACGCTCGGCCACCTGCTCGCCGAGCTCAGCGAGCGGGCGCTGCCGCCCAGCCTGTGGGACGAGATGGTCGGCGGCCTGCGCGCCGAGGTCGGCGCCGTGGCCGGCGTCCCGGGGCTCCACTAGGTTGCCTGGGTATGACGCGTTTCGTGGTGTGCGGGGAGACCCTCATCGACCTGGTCCAGGACGAGCAGAGCTCGGACGACACCTTCCGGACGACCTGGCTGGCCCTCTCCGCGGGCGGTCCGATGAACTCCGCGGTCGCGCTCGGCCAGCTGGGCGACGACGTGCACTTCCTCGGCCGGATCTCCGACGACGCGTTCGGGGGCCAGCTGCGCGGCCACATCACCGGTGCCGGCGTGCAGCTGGACCTGGCCACGGAGTCGTCCCAGGCCACGTCCATCGCCGTCGTCAGCCTCGACGCCGAGGGCGTGGCCAGCTACACCTTCCACTTCGACGACACCGCGAACTTCGGCTGGCGGGCCGAGGAGCTGCCCGTGCTGCAGGCGCAGGACTGGCTGCACATCGCCTCGCTGTCCTGCGTCGTCAGCCCCGGCGCCGAGGTGCTGCTCGCGTGGATGGCGTCGGTGCCCTCCGGTGTCTCCTACGACATCAACGTCCGGCCGACGGTGATCACCGACCCGGAGGCCTACTGGGCCAAGGTGCAGCCGTGGCTGCGCGCCGTCGGGCGCCGCCGCGGGGTCGTCAAGGCCAGTGACGCCGACATCGAGTTCCTCGCCCGGGCGGGTCTCGCGGGCGACCCGGTCGCCATCGCCGCCGGCTGGGTGGAGGAGTACGGCCTGGGCCTGGCCGTGGTCACCCTGGGCGCCGGCGGCGGGCTCGCCGTCGAGCCGGGTGGCGCCGTGACCCGGGTGCCCGGGTTCCCGACCGAGGTCGTCGACACGGTCGGGGCCGGGGACACCTTCATGGCCGGCTTCCTCGACGGCCACGCCGAGCGCGGGCTGGGTCTGGCCGAGTCGCTGCGCCGGGGCGCCGCGGCGGCGTCGATCGTCTGCTCCCGGCAGGGCGCGCAGCCGCCGACGACGGCCGAGGTCGAGGAGCTGCTGGCCCGCGGCTGAGGGGCCGCGCCGGCCGGCCGCGCTCCCGGCCCCTGGGCTCGTCGCCGGGCCCGTCCACCGGCCGCGCTCGCGGCCCCTGTGGGCGTTCGAGGGCCACCCCGCTCGGCAGCACCCGCGCGGGGTCCGGTCGCCGGGACCGGGCGCCGGCGGACCTCAGCAGCCGGCGACGGCGGCGGGGCGGCCGGGACCGGCGGCGGCCCCGAGCCCGCGGAGGGCGGCGCGCGCCCGCTCGGCGTCCGGTCGGGCCCCGTCGGCCTCGGTGAGGTAGAAGGTGTCGATCGCCAGGCCTGCGAGCGTGCTGGCGTGCGCCGACCGGATGGAGAGGCGCTGCTGCGCCACCGCCTCGCCCAGGGCGTAGAGCAGGCCCGGTCGGTCCTGGGTGCGGACCTCCACCACGACGGCGCTCTCGCTGGCGTCCTCGACCAGCTCCACCCAGGGTTCGGCGACGGGATCGGCGGACAGCGACCGGGCCTCCCGCCGACGGACCGGGGCCAGCACCGTCGTGTCGCCCTGCTCCAGCCGCTCCAGCTGCTTGACCAGGAACGCCGGGTCGGGCACGTCGGTGGTGAGCTGCTTGTCCACCCGCCAGGTGTTCACCGCCACCCCGTCCACCGTGTGCAGCACCGCCGAGCGGACCTGGACACCGTGGCTGGCCAGCAGGCCGGCGGTCTCGCTGAACAGGCCGAGCCGGTCCCGGGCCGCGACCAGCAGCTGCAGCCCGCCCGGCTGCGGCTCCACCCGCACCCGCGGGCGCCCGTCGAGCGCCACCGACCGGGCCAGCCCGACGTCGACGAGCCGGTGGATGTCGACCCGGCGCGAGGCCTCGGCGCTGTCGTCGGCCACGAGCAGTCCCTCGACCTGCTCGGCGAGGCTGTTGATCAGCTGGGCCCGCCACGGCGACCAGGCGGCCGGGCCGGCCGCCCGGGCGTCGGACTCGGTGAGGTAGCGCAGCAGGTCCAGCACGTCGGCGCGGCCCCGCACCGCCGCGACGAGGGCGGCCTGGGTGGCGGGGTCGGCGTGGTCGCGCTTGGTGGCCAGCGCGGCGAGCGTGAGGTGGTGCTCCACCAGCAGCTCCACCAGCTCGGCGTCCGCCGGCGGCAGCCCGATCGCCTCCACCGCGGCCCGCGCGATGGGGGCGCCCACCGCCGCGTGGTCGACGCCGGCGCCGGGGATCTTGCCGATGTCGTGGAACAGGCAGGCCAGCAGCAGCAGGTCCGGCCGCTCGACCTGGGTGAGGTGGCGCTGCGCCTCGGCCACCGTCTGCACCGAGTGCCGGTCCACCGTGTGCCGGTGCAGCGGGTTGTGCTGCGGCCGGGCGGAGATGGTGGCCCAGGAGGGGATCCAGCGGCTGATGCAGCCGGCCAGGTCCAGCGCCTCCCAGACGGGGATCAGCTGCGGCCCGCTGGACAGCAGCTGCAGCAGGGCCTCGCGCGCGTCCGCCGGCCAGGGGGTGGGCAGCGCCAGCGCGTGGTGCCCCAGGTTCTCGGCGGTGACCGGGGACAGCACCAGCCCGCGGGACGCGGCGAGGGCGCCGGCCTGCAGGCCGGTCGCGGGTGCCGCCGGTGACGCCGTGCGCCCCAGCGCCACCTCCCCGCCGTGCACGATCAGCCCGTGCTCGGCCTCGGTGTAGTCCGGGCGGCGCTCGCGCCGGCCGAAGGCCAGCACCCGCCGCTGCGGCACGGCGGCCCGGGCGCTGCGGGCGGTGAGGTCGACGGCGTGCCCGATCCGGCGGGCCGCGAGGCTGACGCCGCGGTGCAGGTCGTCCGGGTCGGGGAAGCCGAGCCGCTCGGCGACGGCGTCGACCTCGGCGGCGACCAGCCGGTCGAGCGTGCGACCGGAGCTGACGTGCAGGGCGTCGCGGACGTCGAGCAGCTGGTCGTACGGTCCGCGGACGCCCGAGTGCGGCCGGTCGGTCAGCCAGGTGGCGGCCAGCGCGCGCAGCATGGCCATGTCCCGGAAGCCGCCGCGGGCCTCCTTGAGGTCCGGCTCCAGCAGGTAGGCCGCGTCCCCGTAGCGGGTGAGCCGCTCGTCCAGCGAGGCCAGCAGCTCCGGCAGGCGCTTGCGGGCGCCCGCCCGCCAGGCCCCGATCAGGGCGGTGCGCGCCCCGCTGACCAGGGCGGCGTCTCCGGCCACGACCCGCAGGTCGAGCAGCCCGACGCCGGCGCTCAGCTCCCGGGCAGCGACGTCGGCGCACTCGGCGGGGGTGCGGACGCTGTGGTCGAGCTTCACGCCGCTGTCCCACAGCGGGTACCAGAGGCTGGTGGCCAACCGGTCGGTGGCGGCCGTGTCACGCCCGTCGTGCAGCAGCACCAGGTCGACGTCGGAGCGCGGGCCCAGCTCGCGGCGGGCCAGGCTGCCGACGCAGGCGAGGGCGGTGCCGGTGGCCGGTCCGCCCACCTCCGCCCACAGCTCGACGAGCGCGTCCTCGACGCACCCGGTGAGCAGACGCCGACGATCCGGCCCGGACGTGGTTGCCCACCCGGACCGGATCGCGACGTCGAGGCGCTCGTTGGTCAGGTCACGCTTCAGAGCGCGTCCAGCCCGCGCTCTCCGGTGCGCACACGGACGATGTCGTCCACGGGCACCGACCAGACCTTGCCGTCACCGATGCGGCCGGTCCGAGCGCTCTTGACCAGGACGTCGATGATGTCTTTGGCATCCTCGTCGTCCACGAGCACCTCAAGTCTCACCTTCGGGACCAGGTCCACGGTGTACTCCGCGCCGCGGTAGACCTCCGTGTGACCCCGCTGGCGGCCGAAACCGCTGGCCTCGCTGACCGTCATGCCCTCGATCCCGAAGGACTCCAGCGCGGTCTTCACCTCGTCGAGCATGTGCGGCTTGATGATCGCGGTCACGAGCTTCATGCGGTGGCCTCCTCGTCGTGGTTGATGTCCCCGTCCGCTCGACGGGGGGCGGTGGTACCGGAGAGGGCGCCCCGCAGGCTGGAGGTCAGGTTGCCCAGGTCGTAGCCGGTCTCGGCGTGCTCGGCGTTGTCGATCCCCGCCATCTCCGACTCCTCGTCCAGCCGGAAGCCGATGGTCTTCTGCAGGGCGAAGCCGATGATGAGGGTGAGGACCAGGCTATACACCAGCACGGCGAGCGCACCGACGGCCTGGCGCCACAGCTGGTCGACGCCGCCGCCGTAGAACAGCCCGTCGACCCCCGCGGGGGCCTCGGCGGTGGCCAGGAAGCCGATCGCCAGGGTGCCCCAGAGGCCGCCCACGAGGTGGACGCCGACGACGTCGAGGGAGTCGTCGTAGCCCAGCTTGTACTTCAGGCCGACGGCCAGGGCGCAGAGGACGCCGGCCACGAGACCGACCAGGATGGCGCCGACCGGTGAGACGGCTGAACAGGCCGGGGTGATCGCGACCAGGCCCGCCACCACGCCGGAGGCCGCGCCCAGCGACGTCGGGTGCCCGTCGCGGATCTTCTCGGTCACGAGCCACGCCAGCGCGGCAGCGCCGGTCGCGACCATCGTGTTCACCCAGACGGTGGAGGCGGCGGCGTTGGCGGTGACGGCCGAACCGGCGTTGAAGCCGAACCAGCCGAACCACAGCAGGCCCGCGCCGATCATCACGAGGGTGAGGTTGTGCGGCCGCATGGGGTCGCGCCGCCAGCCGACCCGCTTGCCCAGCACGAGGGCCAGGGCCAGGCCCGCGACGCCGGCGTTGATGTGCACGGCGGTGCCACCGGCGAAGTCGATGGCCTTCAGGTTGTTCGCGATCCAGCCGCCGACGTGCTCACCGGCGGAGAAGTCGAACACCCAGTGGGCGACCGGGAAGTAGACGATCGAGGCCCAGATGCCGGAGAAGATCATCCAGGTGGAGAACTTGGCGCGGTCGGCGATGGCGCCGGAGATCAGGGCCACCGTGATGATGGCGAAGACGGCCTGGAAGCCGACGAAGGCCATCGCGGGGTAGGTGGCGATCTGCTCGGGGTCCGCGACCACCGTGACGGTGTTGTCGGTGCTCATCAGGCCCTTGAGGCCGAGGTACTGCAGCGGGTCGCCCAGCAGGCCCCGGCCGACGTCGTCGCCGAACGCCATCGAGTAGCCGTACAGCACCCACAGCACGGAGATGAGAGCCAGCGCCCCGAAGCTCATCATCATCATGTTGAGGACGCTCTTGGCCCGGACCATGCCCCCGTAGAACAGGGCCAGACCCGGGGTCATCAGCAGCACCAGGGAGGCTGAGGTCAGGATCCACGCGGTGGTCCCGGTGTCGATCTCGAGTGGTGTCATGTTGCTTCTTCCGGTGAAGGAACGGGTGGGTGGACGTCCGCCGGGCTGGATCGGTGGACGCTGGTGGGGGACACGTGAACTCTGTCCGGCTCGTGTTGCGGCCGGGGCGCTGACGGTTACACCGGTGTGACAGTTCCCCCCGTCAGGTGACGAGCGTGTTTCGTGCGGTGACGGTCCGGAGTCGGGGACCTCACATCCCCGCGCCGCGGGGGCGTCCCCGTAGGATCGGCAGCCGACGACGGGGGGGCCGCAGCCCCCCAGGAGGAGGACCGATGGCCTGGTTGGTGACCGGAGGGGCGGGCTACATCGGCGCGCACGTCGTCCGCGCGTTCGTGCAGGCCGGCACCCCGGTGGTGGTGCTCGACGCCCTGACCAGCGGCCACCCGCAGTTCGTGCCGGCCGACGTGCCCTTCGTCCGCGGGACGATCCTCGACGGCGACCTGGTGCGGCACACCCTCGTCGAGCACGAGGTCACCGGTGTCGTGCACCTCGCCGGTTTCAAGTACGCCGGGGTCTCGGTGACCCGGCCGCTGCTGACCTACCAGCAGAACGTGACCGGCACGGCGACCCTGCTCGAGCAGATGCAGGCGGTCGGGGTCGACCAGCTCGTCTTCTCCTCCTCCGCCGCCACCTACGGGACGCCCGACGTCGACCTGGTGACGGAGTCGACGCCGACCTCGCCCGAGTCCCCGTACGGGGAGTCGAAGCTGATCGGGGAGTGGCTGCTGGCTGACCAGGAGAAGGCGGCGGGTCTGCGGCACACCTCGCTGCGCTACTTCAACGTCGTCGGCTCGGCGACCCCGGAGCTCTACGACACCAGCCCGCACAACCTGTTCCCGGTCGTGCTGAGGCTGCTGGCGGAAGGTCGGACGCCGCAGATCAACGGCGACGACTACCCGACCCCGGACGGCACCTGCGTCCGCGACTACATCCACGTGGAGGACCTGGCCGCCACCCACCTGGCCGCCGCGCACGCGCTGGCCGACGGTCGCCCGCTCGAGCGGGTCTACAACCTGGGCAGCGGCGACGGCGTCTCGGTGCGGCAGATCATGACCACCATCGCCGAGGTGACCGGCCTAGACTTCGAGCCCGTGGTCGCGCCCCGGCGGTCCGGCGACCCCGCGCGGATCGTCGCCTCCGGCGAGCTGGCCGCCCGCGACCTGGGCTGGCGGATGACCCACGACCTGCGGTCCATGGTGGCCAGCGCCTGGGAGGCGCAGCAGCGGGCCGCCGCCCGCTGACTTCCGGTCAGACCACCCGGACGTCGGCCAGGTCCGCGCCGAGCGCCCGCGCGGCGGCGGCCGCCGGCTCGGCCAGCTCCGCCTCGTCCGGCGCCCGGCAGCGGCTGAGCGGCCGGACCTCGACCCGGACCGAGGAGCGGACGGCCACGGTGCGCCAGGTGGCCACCAGCCGACCCTCGCGGAGCACCACCGGCGCGAACTGCCCGTTGGCCTTGGCCCACACCTCGACCAGCTGCTCGGCGTCCAGGAACCGGGTGCGGTGCCGGCCGTGGAAGCCGACCAGCAGCGCGTCGAACTCGGGCAGCAGCCGGACGCCGACGGGCCCGGGACCCTCCGGGCCCGGCTCCGCCAGGTCGACGAAGGTCTCGCCGTCCGGCCCGTCGAGCCGGACCAGCGCCTCGCCGAGGTCCGCGACGGCGGTGTCGACCGCCCCCAGCGTGGTGCCGCAGAAGAACGCCAGGTCGGCCCGGGTCGCCGGCCCGACCGCGCCGAGGTGCACCCGGACCAGGCCGGCCAGCGCCACCGCGAAGGTCGGCTCGGGCAGCCCGGGGACGACCGAGCGGGCGCGCCGGTGCAGCACGTCCGTCCGGGTCTCCCAGCGCTGGTCGGGCGGCCGTCGCAGCAAGCCGCTGTGACCCCAGAGCAGGGCGGCCACGGGGCTGGCGGTCACCGACGCGGCCACCGCCGCCGACTCGTGCACCGCGAGCCACGCCCCGGCGTGCTCCACCACCTCGGTCCGGGGCCGCCAGGCGTCGGCGGCGAAGGCCTCCAGCTCGGCCAGCAGCTCCTCCGGCGTGACCCGGCTCAGCCGGAGCTGGGCGGCGACCATGCCGCGCCGCCCCCGCCGGGCGACCGCGTCCAGCCCGGGGTACTGGGCGACGACGCCGGTGTGCACGGTGCCGCGGAGGCTGCTCGTCTTCAGCAGCCGGTGCTCCTCGAACAGCCGGCGCACGGTCGACCGCTCGACCCCGGGCAGCCGGGAGGCCGCGGTGAGGAAGGGGGAGCGCGGCACCTGGGACTGGACGGGGCCCAGGCGGTCCAGCAGCTCGAGCACCGCGGCGTCGTCCACGCCGCTGACGACGGGGAACTGCCGGACCAGGGTGCGACGGGCCAGCTCGTCGGCGCTCAGCCGGGTCATGGCCCGACGCTAGCGCCAGCGACGACGTCAGCGCGGGCGCGTGACCAAGGCCTCGTGCTGAGGGGAGCGGAAGACCTGCGATGAGCGGCGTGGGCTGGGACCAAAGACCCGAATATGACCCGATTAGCCGCGCAGGAGCCCTTCTCGCTTTCCTGTGCTGAGAAGTCTTGATTCACTTCTCCTGCTGGCCAGATGGCTGCACCACAGGGGTCCGATCGGGGCGGAACCATCGACTCAAGGAGTTCTCATGACCCGAGCGTACGTACACCTGCTCGCCCTCGCCACCGTCGCCGGCTACCGCCTCGAGAAGCACTTCGAGGACCGCAAGGACCGTGGCGCCACCGCCGTCGAGTACGGCCTGCTGGTCGGTCTGATCGCCGTCGTGATCATCGTCGCCGTGACCGCGCTCGGTAGCCGCCTCAACGTCCTGTTCCGCGGCATCGTCACCTCGCTGGGCGGCACCACTCCCTGATCTGCCGGGGTGGCCCCTGGCTCTCGTCGCGTGCGGCTCGACCTCCGGGCGAGTCGCACGCGGCCGAGGCGGCTCCACCCCAGGTCCTCGGCGTCCGACGACGGGGCGCCCGACCAGGGAAGGGCGCGCAGCGCTCGGGATGACGAGCCTCCGGGCCTGTCACGTCGCCAGCTCGCCCCTGCTCCCGCCAGGCCGGTCCTCAGACCGTCCTGCCGATCACCCGGATGCTGCGACCCAGCGGATCCGCTCCGGGACCCGACCACCGACTCGAGGAGTTCCCATGACCCGTGCGTACGCACACCTGATGGCTCTCGCCACCGTTCTCGGCCACCGCTTCGAGGACCGCGAGGACCGCGGTGCCACCGCCGTCGAGTACGGCCTGCTGGTCGGCCTGATCGCCGTGGTGATCATCGTCGCCGTGACGGCCCTCGGTGGCCGCCTCGACACCCTGTTCCGCAGCGTCGTCACCTCCCTGGGCGGCACGACCCCCTGACGTCCACGGCGGCCCCGGCCTCCGTCCGCCCGGTGCGCCCTCGACCTCGTGACGAGCCGCGCTGGACCCCCACCCCGAGCAGGAGAGCGATGACCGTGAGCGGAGGCGAGCGTGGCGCGGCTGCCGTGGAGTTCGCCCTCGTCGTGCCCCTGCTCGTCCTCCTCGTCCTGGGGATCGCGGAGTTCGGGCGGGCCTACTACCTGCAGACGACCCTCTCGGGCGCGGCGCGCGAGGGCGTCCGGGTGATGGCCCTGAGGAACGACACCGGGCAGGCCCGGACCGCGGTCCGCAACGCCGCGAGCCCGCTGGTGCTGAGCGACGCCCAGATCGACGTCACGCCCGGCTCCGGCACCTGCCTCTCCACCGCGACGAGCTCGCCGAACGCCACCGTGACCATCCGGTACACCATGACGTTCGCGACCCAGCTCATCGGCACGACGCTGGACCTGCAGGGCAAGGGGGTCATGCGGTGCGGAGGATGAGGGACGAACGTGGTGCGGTCGCCGTGGTCGTCGCCCTGCTGATGGTGCCCGTCCTCGGGTTCGCGGCCATCAGCCTCGACGTGGCGGGCCTGTGGTGGGAGAAGCAGCAGCTGCGGAGCGGGGCGGACGCCGGGGCCCTGGCCATCGCCCAGGACTGCGGGAAGGCGGGCCCGGCCTGCTCGGCACCGGCCGGCACCGCGCAGCAGATGGTCACCCTCAACCACCCGCGGTCAGCGGCGACCGGAACGGTGACGAGTCTCTCGGCGGGCCGCGTCACCGTGCGGGCCAGCGCGACCCGGACCCACGTCTTCGCCCCGGTCCTCGGCGTCGACTCGACACAGGTCAGTGCCGAGTCCACCGTGGCCTGGGGCTTCCCGTCGGGCGGCCGGGCCGTCCTGCCCCTCGCGTTCTCCTGGTGCGAGTGGATGCAGCAGACCGGCGGCGGGCTGCCTTCTGGTTCGACCCCGCACACCGTCTACCTGACGAAGACCTCGGGGACCGTCGACTGCACGGGGCCGTCCCGCAACGTCGTCCCGGGCGGGTTCGGCTGGCTGACCGCCGACAGCGGCACCTGCAGCGCCACCACGGCGCTCGGCGACGTCGTGATGAGCGATCCGGGCAACTCCGTGCCCAGCGGGTGCTCGACGACCAGCGTCGCAGCGCTCCGGAGCAGGAACGTGCTGCTGCCGATCTTCGACTCGTCCGCGGGGACCGGCTCGGGCGCCAGGTACCACATCTTCGGGTACGCCGCCTTCATCATCACCGGCTACGACTTCGGGGGCCAGTACTCCTGGAACAGCCCCTGCAACGGCAACGCCCGGTGCATCCGGGGCTACTTCGCCGGGTTCGTCGACCTCACCGAGTCGTTCACCTACTCGCCCACGGCGCCCGCCCTCGGGGCCGCCGTGGTCGACCTCATCTCCTAGGAGCTCCCCATCAGACGTCGTGTGCTGGCTGCCGTGACCGCACTCCTGCTGGCCGTCGTGGGCGGGCTGCTGCTGCTCGTGTACGTGGCCAAGGCGGACCAGCGCGCGGTGGCCGGGCTGCAGCCCGTCCGGGTGCTGGTCCTCACCAAGGCCGTCCCCGAGGGCGCCACCAGCAGCGAGCTGGCCGCGGCGTTGGAGGAGCGGCAGCTGCCCGGGACCGCGGTCGCACCCGGCGCCGTGACCAGTCTGAGCGAGCTGCGCGGACGGGTGGCGACGACGTCCCTGCAGCCGGGGGAGCAGCTGCTGCTGAGCCGGCTCGCCGACCCCGCAGCCCTCGAGGCGGCCAAGGGCGTCACCGTCCCGGAAGGTCTCCACCAGGTGTCGGTGACGCTCGAGCCGCAACGGGTGGTCGGCGCGTCCCTCGCCCCGGGTGCGACGGTCGGGGTCTTCCTCTCCACGAAGGACAGCACCCGGCTCACCCTGCAGAAGGTGCTGGTGACGGCCGTGCAGGGCGGCGCCGTCGGCGCGGAGGGTGGGGCCGCCCCCCAGTCCACACCGCTGACCGTGACGCTCGCGCTCTCGGGTGCCGACGCCCAGAAGGTCGTCTTCACGGCCGAGCACGGCACCATCTGGTTGTCCTCCGAGCCCTCGGACGCGCCCTCCACCCAGACGTCGGCCACGACCGAGAAGAGCCTGTACTCATGACCCGCATCGTCGTCTGCACCGCCTCGGCCGACCTCCTGGAGCACCTGCGGGCCCCGCTGGCCCCCTTCGGTGAGCGCTACCAGCTGGTCACGATGCCGGAGGTCCCCACCCCCGCCGACGCCGGCGTGCTGTGCCGCGACGCCGCGGAGGGCCCGCCCCAGGTGGTGGTCCTCGACTGCGCCACCGCCGGCACCGGGGTGACGCTGGAGCTGGCGGCCCGGCTGGACGAGCTGTGCCCGAGGATCAGCGTGGTGCTGGTCAGCGACGCCGGCGCCGAGGTGGCCCTCGCGGCCATCCGCGCCGGCGCGACCGACATCCTGCACCCGGCCGCCGACGCCCGAGAGGTCGTGCTGGTGATCCAGCGTGCCGCCGAGCTGGCGGAGGTGCGGGCGGCTCAGCACCGGGGAGGGCCGCCGGCCGCGGCCCTGCCGAGCACCGGACGGGTGATCAGCGTCGTCTCGCCGAAGGGTGGGGTGGGCAAGACGACGGTCGCCACCAACCTCGCCGTGGGGTTGGCGAGGACGGCACCGCAGGCCACCGTGCTGGTCGATCTCGACATCCAGTTCGGCGACGTGGCGAGCGGGCTCAACCTCGACCCGGAGTACTTCCTGCCTGCGGCGGTCAGCGGAGCGGCCAGTCGCGACACGATGGTGCTCAAGACGTTCCTGACGCTGCACGAGACCGGCCTCTACGTGCTGGCGGCGCCGGAGTCGCCGATCGAGGCGGACGGCATCTCGGCTGACGACGTGCGGGGACTGCTCCGCACGCTGGCGACCGAGTTCCGCTACGTGGTGGTCGACACCGCGCCCGGGCTGTCGGAGCACACGCTCGCGGCGATGGACGAGACCACCGACCTCGTCCTGCTCAGCAGCATGGACGTCCCCGGCCTGCGCGGGCTGCGCAAGGAGCTGGAGACGTTGCGGACCCTCGACCTGCTCGGGCAGCGGCGGCAGATCGTGGTCAACTTCGCCGACCCCGCCACCGGTCTCAGCGCCGCCGACATCGAGGCCACCATCGGCGCGCCGGTCGACGTGATGCTGCCCCGGTCCAAGGCCGCACCCGCGTCGGTGAACCTCGGCGTGCCCCTGCTGCAGAGCGGGACACGCGATCCGATGACCCGGCAGCTCCGCACCCTCGTCGGCCGGCTGAGCGACCACGAGGCGGGCGGGAAGCCGGCCAGGCCGCTGCCGGGCTTCCGGGCGAAGCCCAGCGGCCCCACCCCTCGCCGGGCCGCTTCCGGCTGGTTCCGCCGACCCCGGGCGGTGGCGTCATGACGCTGACCGACCGCATGCAGGCTCTCCGCGGCGGCGGTGGTGGCGGCGACGTCCGTCCTGCCCACGAGGCCGTCCCTGCCGCAGCGGCGGCGCCGTCGCAGCCCGTCGCCGCAGCCCCGGTCGTCGCGGTCACCCGCACGTCCGAGGCGTCCGGCAACGAGGCGCTGACCAGGCTCAAGGACCGCGCGGTGAGCGCCCTCTTCGACCGGATGGGTGCACGGCTCAACGACCCGACGCTCAGCGAGAACCAGCTGCACGCCCTGGTGCGGACGGAGCTGAACCACGTCGTCGAGCAGGAGAAGGTCCCGCTCAGCGGTGAGCAGCGCCAGCGGCTGATCGCCGACGTCGAGGACGACGTGCTCGGCCACGGGCCGCTGCAGCGACTGCTCGACGACCCCACCATCACCGAGATCATGGTCAACGGACCCGACCTGGTGTTCGTCGAGCAGAACGGCAAGCTGACCTTGAGCAGCGCCCGGTTCACCTCGGAGGACCAGCTGCGCCGGGTCATCGAGCGGATCGTCTCGCGGGTCGGTCGGCGGATCGACGAGTCCTCGCCGCTGGTGGACGCCCGGCTGTCCGACGGCAGCCGCGTGAACGCCGTGATCGCCCCGATCGCGTTCAGCGGGTCCTCGCTGACCATCCGGAAGTTCGCCAAGGACCCGTTCAAGGTCCACGACCTGATCAGCTTCGGGACCCTCTCCCCGGAGATGGCCGAGCTGCTCCGCGCCTGCGTCGAGGCCCGGCTGAACATCATCGTCTCGGGCGGGACGGGGACCGGCAAGACGACGCTGCTCAACGTCCTCTCGTCCTTCATCCCCGAGGGCGAGCGGATCGTCACCATCGAGGACGCGGTCGAGCTCCAGCTCCAGCAGACGCACGTGGTCCGGCTGGAGAGCCGGCCGCCGAACGTCGAGGGGCGGGGCGAGATCGGCATCCGGGACCTGGTCCGCAACTCCCTCCGCATGCGCCCCGACCGGATCGTCGTCGGCGAGGTCCGGGGCGGGGAGTCGCTCGACATGCTGCAGGCGATGAACACCGGCCACGACGGTTCCCTCTCCACCGTGCACGCCAACTCGCCCCGGGACGCCGTCGCCCGGCTGGAGACCCTGGTGCTGATGGCCGGCATGGACCTGCCGCTCCGGGCGATCCGGGAGCAGATCGCCTCGGCGGTGGACGTGGTCGTCCAGCTGACGCGGCTGCGCGACGGGACGCGCCGGGTGACCGCGGTCACCGAGATCCAGGGCATGGAGGGCCAGACGGTGACCATGCAGGACGCGTTCCTGTTCGACTACTCCGCAGGGGTCGACGCCCACGGCCGCTTCCTCGGCAAGCCGGTGTCGACCGGGATCCGGCCCCGGTTCACTGACAAGTTCGCGGACCACGGCATCACCTTGTCGCCGCGGGTCTTCGCCACCCCGCGGACCGGGCCGGGTCCGCGGTGACCGGGTCCCTGCCCTGGGTGGTGTGGCTCGGCGTGGGCGCCTGCACCGTGGCCCTGGCGTGCTTCGCCCTCCCGCTGCTGGCGCCGCGCCCGGTACGGCTGCCCCTGGACCGGCGACGACCACCCCGTCAGGAGGAGGCGACGGCGCTGAGCGGGGCCACCGCCGCCGCGACCTCGCTGATCGGTCGCGTGCTGAGTCGCCGAGGATGGAGCCGCACGCTGGCCGTGGCGCTCGAGCAGGCCGGCGTCAAGCTCGCGCCTCAGGACGCTGCCCTCTTCCTCGTGGCGGCCGTGCTCGTCGGCGGGGCCCTGGGGGTCGTCCTCGGTGGCGTCGTCGTCGGCCTGCTGCTGGCGGTGCTCGTCCCGGTGCTGGCGAAGGTCTGGCTGGGCAGCCGGGCGCGGAAGCGCCAGCGCGACTTCGCCGACCAGCTCGACGACTCCCTGCAGCTGATGGCCAGCAGCCTGCGCGCCGGTCACAGCCTGCTCCAGGCGCTGGCGTCCGTGGCGTCCGAGGCCGAGGAGCCCACCTCCGAGGAGTTCGCGCGGATCATCAACGAGACCCGGGTCGGCCGCCAGCTCGGCAGCGCGCTGGAGGAAGCGGCGCGGCGGATGCAGAGCGAGGACTTCGTCTGGGTCATCCAGGCGATCGCCATCAACCGGGAGGTCGGCGGGAACCTGGCCGACGTCCTGGACGGCGTGAGCGAGACCATCCGGGAGCGCAACCAGATCCGGCGACAGGTCAAGGCCCTCGCCGCCGAGGGGAAGCTGTCGGCCGTCGTGCTCATGCTGCTGCCCTTCGGCATCGCCGGTTTCCTCCTGATGTCGAACCCCGCCTACATGGTGAAGTTCACCGAGAGCTTCGCCGGCTACGCGATGATCTTCGTGGCCGTGGTGCTGCTGGTGGTGGGTGGGCTCTGGCTCCGCAAGACCGTCCAGGTCACGTTCTAGGAGCACCACGCACCTCATGCCTCCGCTCCCGCCCCTCGCCCTGACCGCCGTCGCGCTGCTGGCGTCCGGCGTCGCCCTGCTGGTCTGGACCGTCCTGTCCCGTCCCCACGTCGACAAGGCCGCGCTGGCCAACCTCCGGCGTGGGCTGAGGCTGCCGACCGGGGAGCAGGAGGTGGCGGGCGGGCAGGCGTCAACCCTGGCCCAGCTGGCGCACCGGCTGACGCCGCCGGGCCGGCGGCGCGTCCTCGAGCGCCTGTGGAGCCGGGCCGGCCGGCCCGCAGCCTGGCCCGTGCCGCGGCTCGTCGTGGCCAAGCTGGTGCTGCCGCTGGTCGCGCTGGCGCTCAGCCTGCTCTACTTCACGTCGAAGCCCGGCACGCTCGCCCTGCTGGTCGGCGGCGGCGTGACCGTCGTGTGCCACTTCCTGCCGGAGCTGCTGCTGCACAGCCGCGCCCAGGAGCGCGGCCAGCAGATCACCCTCGAGCTCGCGGACACCCTCGACCAGATGACCATCGCCGTGGAAGCCGGGCTCGGGTTCGACGGGGCCATGGCCAAGGCGGGCCAGAACGGCCAGGGGCCGCTGGCCGAGGAACTCGTCCGCACGCTGCAGGACATGCAGCTCGGCCAGTCCCGACGCGACGCCTACGAGGCGCTCGCCGGGCGGACCGACGTGGTCGACCTGCGGCGGTTCGTGCGCGCGGTGATCCAGGCCGACAAGTACGGCGTCGCGGTCGCCGAGGTGCTGCGCACCCAGGCGGCAGAGATGCGGTTGAAGCGTCGCCAGCGGGCGGAGGAGAAGGCCATGCAGATCCCCGTCAAGGTGATCTTCCCGCTGATGCTCTGCATCCTGCCGGTGCTGTTCATCGTCCTGCTCGGCCCGGCGGCGATGGACATCGTCGGCGCCTTCAGGTGAGGGGCGCCCCAGCCGGCCCCGGCCGGGGCGTTCGAGGCCCAGTGCTCGTGCGGCCGACCGGTCCCGGACGCAGGAGAAGTCGCGACCTGCCTGCTCGGGGGTTCAGGTAGGTCGCGACTTCCGCCCCCCACATCGCTCGACCCCGACCGTTCATTACCGGACTGCGGGATCCTTCTCGGCGCCCTCACCCGCCGACCGCTGCGGAGCGCGGATCAGGGTCGTGGCGGGGCGGGCCGGTGGTCTACCATGGGGCCCATGAACCGCGCTCTCCTTGCCTAGCCGCGTAGGCGATCCCTACGCGGCCACCCCTCGCGCCGACCCGGCGGGGGGTTTTTTTCTGCCCGGGAACGGGCGCGGAGAGCGACTAGGGAGTGAGCAGCAGTGACCGACCAGCTGGAGCAGACCGGGACCACCGGACGCGACGACGACGGGACGGGGGAGACCCGGCCCGGCTACGACGCCGTCGCCGCGCAGACGCGTTGGCAGAAGTTCTGGGAGACCGACCAGACCTTCACGCCGAAGGACGACGGGTCGGCCGAGCGCCGCTACGTCCTCGACATGTTCTCCTACCCCTCCGGTGACCTGCACATGGGCCATGCCGAGGCCTACGTGATGGCCGACGTCGTCTCCCGCTTCCTGCGGCTGCGGGGCTACGACGTGCTGCACCCGATCGGCTGGGACTCCTTCGGCCTGCCCGCGGAGAACGCGGCGATCCAGCGCGGCACGCACCCGGCGGAGTGGACCTACGCCAACATCGAGACCCAGGCCACCTCGTTCCGCCGCTACGGGCTGAGCGTGGACTGGTCCCGGCGGCTGCACACCTCCGACCCCGAGTACTACCGCTGGACGCAGTGGCTGTTCCTGCGCTTCCGCGAGCGCGGGCTGGCCTACCGCAAGGCCAGCTACGTCAACTGGTGCCCCAAGGACCAGACCGTGCTGGCCAACGAGCAGGTGGTCCAGGGAGCGTGCGAGCGCTGCGGCACCGTGGTCATCAAGCGCCAGCTGACGCAGTGGTACTTCAAGATCACCGACTACGCCCAGCGGCTGCTGGACGACATGGACCAGCTGCAGGGCGGCTGGCCCGACCGGGTGCTGACGATGCAGCGGAACTGGATCGGCCGCTCCGAGGGCGCGCACGTCGACTTCAGCGTGGAGGGCGGGCCGGAGGACGGCCGCGTGGTCACCGTCTTCACCACCCGACCGGACACGCTGTACGGCGCGACGTTCTTCGTGGTCGCGCCCGACGCCGCGCTGGCCGGCGAGCTGGTCACCGACGAGCAGCGGCCCGCGTTCGAGGAGTACCTGGCCCGGGCCCAGCAGGCCACCGAGATCGAGCGGCAGGCCACCGACCGGCCCAAGACCGGCGTCTTCCTGGGCGTGCACGCGGTCAACCCCGCCAACGGCGAGCGGTTGCCCGTCTGGGCGGCCGACTACGTGCTGGCCGAGTACGGCACCGGCGCGATCATGGCGGTGCCCGCCCACGACGCCCGTGACCTGGAGTTCGCCCGGACCCACGACCTGCCCGTCCGCCGGGTGATCGACACCGGCGAGCCCGACCCGGCGGAGTCCGGCGTCGCGACGACGGGCGACGGCACCTACGTCAGCTCCGGCGAGCTGGACGGCCTGGAGGGCAAGGAGGCGGGCGTCCGCCGGATGGTCGAGCGGCTGGAGGCCGACGGCGTCGGCGCGGGCGCCATCACCTACCGGCTGCGCGACTGGCTGCTGAGCCGCCAGCGCTACTGGGGTGCGCCGATCCCGATCATCCACTGCCCCGACTGCGGCGAGGTCGCCGTGCCCGACGACGAGCTGCCGGTGGAGCTGCCCTACCTGACGGGGTCGGCGCTGGCCCCCAAGGGGACGTCCCCGCTGGCCGGTGCCCCCGACTGGGTGGCGACGACGTGCCCGCGGTGCGGCGGCCCGGGGCAGCGCGACACCGACACCATGGACACCTTCGTCGACTCGTCCTGGTACTTCTTCCGCTACTGCTCCCCGGGCTACGCCGACGGGCCGTTCGACCCCGACGACGTGCGCCGGTGGATGCCGGCCGCGCAGTACGTCGGCGGCGTGGAGCACGCGATCCTGCACCTGCTGTACATGCGCTTCTTCACCAAGGTGCTGTTCGACATGGGGCTGGTGGACTTCGTCGAGCCGACGCAGCGGCTGCTGAACCAGGGCCAGGTGATCAACCAGGGCCGGGCGATGAGCAAGTCGCTGGGCAACGGCGTCGACCTGGGCGCCCAGATCGACCAGTTCGGCGTCGACGCCGTCCGGCTGACCGTCGTGTTCGCCGGCCCGCCCGAGGACGACATCGACTGGGCCGACGTCTCACCGGCCGGCTCGCTGAAGTTCCTGCAGCGGGCCCACCGGCTGGCGCAGGACGTCACGAGCGCGCGCGGCACCGACCCGGCCACCGGCGACCGGGCGCTGCGGCGGGAGACCCACCGGCTGCTGGCCGAGGTCGAGCAGCTGGTCGAGGGCCAGCGCTTCAACGTCGCGGTCGCCCGCGTCATGGAGCTGGTCAACGCCACCCGCAAGGCGGTGGACTCCGGGCCGGGCGCCGCGGACCCGGCCGTCCGGGAGGCCGTCGAGGCCGTCACCATCGCGCTGAGCCTGGTGGCGCCCTACGTGGCCGAGGAGATGTGGGAGCTGCTGGGGCACGAGCCGTCGGTCGCGAACGCGTCCTGGCCGGTCGTCGACCGTTCGCTGCTGGTCACCGAGTCGGTGACCTGCGTGGTGCAGGTGCAGGGCAAGGTCCGGGCCCGGCTGGAGGTCACCCCGGACGTGACCGAGGACGAGCTGCGGACCCGGGCGCTGGCCGACGACGGCGTGGTCCGGGCCCTGGCGGGCCGCGAGGTCGCCAAGGTGATCGTCCGGGCGCCCAAGCTGGTCAGCATCGTCCCCGCCTGAGCAGCGAGGTGCGTGCGAGCTCCCGGGGTGACTGCACCTCGTCAGCCCGCGCGCTCCGGGCGGGGGCGGGGTGCCGGGGCCCGGTCAGCCGCGTGCGGCGACCACCGCGACCACGCCGCGGTGGTCGGTCCCCGGCACCTCGACGGTCCGGAACGCCGTCGCGGTCAGGTCGTCGCTGACCAGGACGTGGTCGATGGCGATCAGCGGCGGGACCCGCCCCTGCGCCGGGTAGGTCGGGTTCCAGCCCGCCCCGACGAGGTCGTCGCTGTCCCGGAAGCCGTCGCCCAGCAGGCGGCGGAGGCTGGGGTGGCTGTCCACGGCGTTGAAGTCGCCCGCCACCACCGTCCGCGTGCGCGGCAGGGCCAGGCGCACCTGCTCCTGCTCGCCCGCCCAGCCCGACCCACCGCGCACCGGACGCTGCGGGTGGACCGCGACCACGGTGACGCTGCCCATCCCCGGCACCTGCAGGTCGGCGCGCCAGTGCTGGTCGCCGAGGGCGGCGTCCAGCGGGCCGTCGGACCGGACCGGGTACCGGCTGTACAGGTGGGTGCCGGACGCGCCCGTGCGCGGCAGCGCGCCGCTGCCGGCCTCGAACGGGAACCGCTCCCGCACCCCCGCCGCCTCGAGCGCCTGGCGCGCCGGCTCCGTGGCCTCGGTGAGCACAAGCACGTCGACGTCCTGCGCCGCCTGCAGCAACGCCCCGGGGTCGGCGCCCCCGTAGAGCATGTTCTGGGCCAGCACGCGCAGCTCGCCGGGACCGCCGGCCGGCCGGTCGTCGGCGACGTAGCCGGGCACCAGCCACGCGAGGTGGACGGCGGACAGCCCCAGCGCCAGGCCGACGGCGACCAGCCGCAGGCGGTTGCGCCGCAGCAGCACCCCGCCGAGCAGGCCCAGCACGGCGACGAGGTAGGCCAGCGCCCCGGCGTCGGTGAAGGAGGTCACCATCACCCAGGTGTCCGGGGCGACGCCCGGCACCCCCGGGAGCACCCGCGCCAGGGTGGTGGTCGCGCCGGCGGCCAGGGCGAGCACTCCCAGGGTCGTGGCCACGCGGGCGGCGACCCGGCGGCCCGTCACGCCGACCGCCCGACGCGGGCGAGCAGCCCCAGGTGGTCGGTCCCGTCCACCGGCACCCGCTCGAGCGCGGTGACGCCCAGGGCGGGGTCGACGAGGACGTGGTCGATGGCCAGCAGCGGGGGCAGCCGCCGCCCGGCCGGGTAGGTCGGCGCCCAGCCGCTGCCGACCAGGTCGGCCCCGCTGCGCAGGCCCAGGCGCCGCAGCTGCTGCATCGGCCCGTGGTCGACGACGGCGTTGAAGTCGCCCGCCACCACCAGCGGGCCGCCCAGCCGGCCCTGCACCTGCCGGCGGAGGTCCTCGTGCTCGCGGGCCCACCGGTCCTGGCCGCAGTAGGGGTTGCAGGGGTGCACCGCGACCAGGGCGACGGCCCCGACGTCCGGCACGTCGACGGTGGTCGCCCACTGGTCGAAGAAGCTGGAGCCGAACTGCTCGCTGCCGCTGAGCGGGAAGCGGGAGAAGACGGCGGTGTTGGTGACGCGGCCGCCGGAGGCGCCCGCGTCGTAGGGGAAGCGCTCCCGCCAGCCACGGGCGTCGAGCGCGCGGACCAGGGCGGAGGTCACCTCCACCAGCACGACCACGTCGGCCTGCGCGGCCGCGGCCCGGACCTGCTCGGGGTCGGCCTCGCCCTTGTAGGTGTTGAGCGTGAGCAGGCCGAAGGTGGTGCCGGGCACCGGCCGGTGGTCGGGGACGAAGTAGGGCAGCTGCCAGCCGACCTGGGCGCCCAGCAGCAGCGCCACCACGCCCGCCAGCGCGGCCAGCCGCGACCGCCGACGGGCCCGCACCAGGGCCCCGAGCAGGCAGAGCAGGGCGCACCCCAGCAGCGGGAGGCCATAGGGGACGAACGCGGCGACGAGGGCGGCGGCGTCGTCCGCGGGGGGCAGCCACCGCATCGCGGTCAGCACCAGCCCGGGTACGGTCAGCAGGAGGCCGACGGTGACCAGCGCCGACTGACCGGGGCGGCCGGCCTCGACGGTGTCCCAGGCGGGGCGCACCGTGCGCCGCGGACCGGCGGAGCCGCGGGTCCCGCTCACCGGCCGCGCCGGGGCGCCGCCGGGTTGCGCCGCTCCATCCGCAGCTCGACCGGGGCCGGCGGGAACTCGCACGGCCGCCGGTCGCTGCTCTCGGTCCAGCCGAGCGAGCGGTAGAAGGCGCGGGCCCCCTCGTTGCCCTCCAGCACCCACAGACCCGCCTGCGGCGCGCCGCCGTCGAAGATCTCGTGGGTCGCGAACTCGAGCAGCGCAGTGCCGTAGCCGCGCCGGGTGTGGTCCGGCACCACGCCGAGGTGGCGCACGGAGGCGTCGTCGAAGGCGACGAAGCCCACCGGCTCGCCGTCCTTCTCCAGGACGACGACCCGGACGGTCGCGTCCCGCAGCAGCCGGCGCCAGCGCCGCGTCACCTCGGTCACCGGGTAGGGGTGGCGGTCGGGCGGGAAGAGGTGGCGGAGCTCCTCCTCGCTGGCCGCCCGTTCCAGCCGGGTGAGGACGCGGCTCTCGTCGGGCCGGGCCCGCCGGATCCGCAGCCCGGTCTCGTCGTCCTCCAGCGGCGGGTCGTGCTCCTCGAGCATGTCGAACAGCTCGGTGGTGATCCGGTCGGCCCGGGTGAGGCGGCCCTTGCGGGCCGCCCGGTTCGACTTCTGCACGCACCACGCCTCGGCCCGCGCGTCGACGCCGGCCAGCACGAGGCCGTTCTCCCCGGGGGCGATCACGCGCAGGTCGTCCCAGCCGAAGCGGTGCACCGAGAAGGGGTTGACCACCGTGACCCCGGTGGCGTCGGCGCGCAGCCGCGGGTGCAGCCCGAACCGCCAGGCGTAGCCGAGGGCGATCACGCTGAGGGCGGCCAGCAGCGCCGGGGTGACCCAGCCGCGGTCGTCGGACCAGATGAGGTAGGCCAGCAGCGGGACCGCCACGGCGGCGACGACCATGAACACGACGACCACGGCGAGGGTGCCGGGCGCCGCCCGCCAGACCCGCCGGTCCCGTCCGTCCACTCGCCTGCTTCCCTCGCCGAACCCGTCCTCCAGCCCCGCCCCACCGCGCAGCCCGCCCCGACCGCGGCCCCTAGGCTGTGCAGGTGCCTGGCGTCGCGGTGGTGACCGACTCTACGTCGTCGTTCGCCCCGCAGCAGGCCGAGCGCGCCGACGTGCGCGTCGTCCCGCTGCAGGTCGTCCTCGACGGCCGGAGCCGGCCCGAGAGCGAGGTGGCCGCCGCGGAGGTGGCGGCCGCCCTGCGGGCCGGCCGCCGCGTCAGCACCTCGCGGCCGACGCCCGAGGTGATCGGCGCGACCTACGCCGGGCTCGCCGCCGCCGGCTTCACCGGCGTCGTCTCCGTGCACCTCAGCGGTGGCATCTCGGGCACCGCCCAGGCCGCCGAGGTGGCCGCCCGCAGCGCCACCCTGCCGGTCCGCGTGGTGGACAGCCGGGGGGCGGCGATGGCGACCGGCTTCGCGGCGCTGGCCGCCGCGCGGGCGGCTGGACAGGGCGCGGACCTCGACGCCGTCGTGGCCTCGGCGGCCCGGACCGCCGCAGCCACCAGCACCTGGTTCTGCGTCGACGACCTCGTCCACCTGCGCCGCGGGGGACGGGTCAGTGCCGCGACGGCGGTGCTGGGCACCGCGCTGGCCGTGAAGCCGCTGCTCACCGTCGCCGACGGCACCATCCGGGCGCTGGAGCGGGTGCGGACCAGCTCGCGGGCGCTGGCCCGGCTGGAGCAGCTGGCGGGGGAGGCCGTCCGGGCGGGCGTGGGGGCGGGCCGGGTCGTCGACGTCGCCGTGCACCACCTCGACAACGCTGACGCCGCGGAACGACTGGCCGCGGGGCTGCGCGCGCTGACGCCGGGCGGCTCCGTGCTGGTCAGCGAGCTGAGCGCCGTGCTCGCCGTGCACGTCGGCCCCGGGACGGTCGGCGTGGTGGTGTCCCCGGCCGCCTGAGCCGGCTGTCCCCAGGGCCGGTCGGGGCGCTGTCCACAGCGCCGCCGGCGGTGTGCTCGGTCCGGGGCGGGCGTCCGGAGGATGCCGACGTGGCCAGACGAGGTGATCCCGACCCGCTCCTGCTGCAGACCGTCAGCGAGCGGCTGGCGCGGCTGCTCGCCGAGCACGAGCCGCGGCGGGCCGTGGCTGACCCGCCCGCCGGTTCCGGCGGCGACGACCGGGCTGGCTCGGCGCCGGCCGCGATCGGCGCGCCGGCGGAGGACGTCGACGCGCTGCCCCCGCCCCGGCGCTTCGGCCGGGCGCACCTCGGCGTGGTCGCGGTCGTGCTGCTGCTCGGGGTCCTCGTGGCCGCCTGGAGCCTGGTGCGGGCGAGGCCGGTGGCCCTCGCCGCGCCGGAGCCCTCGACGGTGGTCGTCACCGAGCAGGCGCCGTCGGCCTCGGCCTCCGCCCGGGCGACGCCGTCCGCCGACCCCGGTGCGGGCACCGGCCCGGCGGCCGAGCTCGTGGTGCACGTGCTGGGGGCGGTGCGCCGCCCCGGGCTGGTCCGGCTGCCGGGGCCGGCCCGCGTCCAGGACGCCGTCGACGCGGCCGGTGGCCTCACCCGCGCCGCCGACCCGGGCGAGCTGAACCTGGCCCAGCTGCTGACCGACGGTCAGCAGGTGGTCATCGGCACCCGGGACGACCCCGACGGGGAGGTCCGCGGCAGCGGCGGTGGGCCGTCCGGCGACAGCTCCGGCGCTGGTGGGGGCGTCGGGCCGGTCCTGGACCTCAACAGCGCCGACGCGACCCGGCTGGAGGAGCTCCCAGGGGTCGGGCCGGTGACCGCCGCCAAGATCGTGGCCTGGCGGGACGAGCACGGCCGGTTCAGCCGGGTCGAGGAGCTGCAGGAGGTCGACGGCATTGGGCCGAAGACCTACGCGGAGATCGCGCCGCACGTCCGTGTCTGAGCCGTGGGCCCGGCGGACCGCCGCCGCACTCCGGGCCCGCCTCGCTCCGGACCGCCCGGAACCGTCGGAGGAGGCGACCGCCGCCGTGCGCGACCTCCGGGTGGTCCCGCTGGCGCTGGCCGCCGGGGCCGCGGCCTGGGCGGGGACCGGCGGGCGGCCGCTGGTCGGTCTCCTCGCCGCCGGGGCGCTCGGCCTCACCGCGACCGTCGCCGCGGCCATCGCTGCGGCCGGGCTGTCCCACCGGCGGGCCGGTGCGGACCGGACCGCCCCCGGGGCCTGGTGGCTGGTGACCGTGCTCGTGGCCCTGGTGGTCGGGACGATCGGCGTCGCGCAGGCGGAGCGGCTGCGGTCGGGCCCCCCGGCCCGGCTGGCCGCCGCCGGGGCGGTGGTGACGGCCCGGCTGGAGGTCCGCAGCGACGCCCGGCTGGTGGCCGGGAGCGCGACCCGGCCGCCGGTGCTGCTGGCGGGCGCCCGGCTGCTCGCCGTCAGCGGTCGGGGTGGCCACTGGCGGGTGCGGGTGCCCGTCACGCTGCTGGTCACCGGCGGCGAGGTCGGCTGGTGGGCCCGGCAGCCGGTGGGGACCACGGTCACGGTCGAGGGACGGCTGCAGAGCCCCCGGCGCGGCGACGACGTCGCCGCCCTGCTGCGGGTCCGGGCGCCGCCCACGGCCGTCGCGCCGCCGGGCCCTGCGGGCCGCCTGGTCGAGCAGGTGCGCGCCGGCCTCCGGCAGGCGGTGGCCGGCCGGCCACCCGAGCCGCGGGCCCTCGTGCCTGCCCTCGTCCTCGGCGACACCGCGGGACTCACCCCGGAGCTGCAGGAGGTGTTCCGGACGACCGGGCTGACCCACCTCACCGCCGTCTCGGGCGCCAACCTGACGCTGCTGCTCGCCTTCCTGCTGCTCGGGGCCCGCTGGGCCGGGGTGCGCGGCTGGTGGCTGCGAGGCGTCGGCCTGCTCGGCGTCGCCGTGTTCGTGGCGCTGTGCCGCACCGAGCCCAGCGTGCTGCGGGCGGCCGCCATGGGGCTCGTCGCGCTGGCCGCGCTGGGGGCGGGCGGCCGACGGGCCGGCCTGCGGAACCTCGGTGTGGCCGTGCTGGTCCTGCTGCTGGTCGACCCCTTCCTCAGCCGGTCCTGGGGCTTCGCGCTCTCGGTGCTGGCCAGCGGCGGGATCATCTGGTGGGCCCGGCCCTGGGCCGACGTGCTGGCCCGCTGGCTGCCCCGGCTCGTCGCGGAGTCGGTGACCCTGCCGCTGGCCGCCCACCTCGCGACCCTGCCGGTGGTCGTGCTGCTCTCGGGCCAGGTGAGCGTCGTCGGACTGCTGGCCAACGCACTGGCCGGACCGTTCGTCGGCCCGGCCACCGTGCTGGGGTTCGCCGCCGCCGGCGCCTCCCTGCTCAGCGTCCCGCTCGCCGCCGGGCTGGGCTGGGGTGCCGCCTGGTCCGCGCAGGCGATCATCACGGTCGCCCGGCTCGGGGCGCGGCTGCCCGGGGCCGCCGTCGGCTGGCCCGCGGGCCCCGCCGCGGTGGCGCTGCTCGCGGCGGGCTGCCTGCTGGCCGCGCTGCTCGTGCCCTGGCTGCTGGCTCGCCGGGTGCCCACCCTGCTGCTCGCGCTGGCCCTGCTGGTGGCGCTGGTCCGGGTGCCGACGGCGCCGGGCTGGCCGCCACCCGGCTGGCAGTTCGTCGCCTGCGACGTCGGCCAGGGCGACGGGCTGGTGCTCCGGGCCGGCCCGGGCCGTGCCGTCGTCGTCGACGCCGGCCCCGACCCGGTCGCGATGCGACGCTGCCTGGACACCCTGGGGGTGCGGACGGTCCCGCTGCTCGTGCTCACCCACTTCCACGCCGACCACGCCGACGGGCTGGCGGGGGTGCTGGCCGGGCGGACGGTGCAGCAGGTGTGGGTCAGCCCGCTGGCGGAGCCGGTGGGGGAGGTCGTCGCGGTCCGAGCCGCCGCCGCGGCGGCGGGGGCGGCCGTCACCGTGGCCGGGCCCGGCACCCGGGTGCGGGTGGGGGAGCTCGCGCTGCGGGTGGTGGGCCCGCTCCCGCCGCGCGGCACCGACGACGACGCGTCCGCCGCCCAGAACGACGCCAGCGTGGTGCTGCTCGCCGACGTCGGGGGCCTGACGGTGCTGCTGCCGGGCGACCTGGAGCCGCCGGGGCAGCGGGCCCTGCTGGCCGCCGGCGTCGACCTGCGGGTCACGGTGCTCAAGGTCCCCCACCACGGCTCCGGCCGGCAGGAGCCGGACTTCTTCGCCGCGACCGGGGCGCGGCTGGCCGTGGCCAGCGCGGGCCGGGACAACGACTACGGGCACCCGGCGCCGCGGACGGTCGCGCTGGCCCGCGGGCTGGGGATGACGGTGGTCTCCACCGACCGGGCGGGCGGGGTCGCCGTCACCGGCACCGACGCCGACCCGGGCCTGGTCACCCAGCGGCGACCGTGACCGGGCTCAGCGCAGCCGGGCGCCGGTGGCCGGGTCCAGCCGGGTGACGCGGTCGGCGCAGGTCACGACGACGGCGGCCCGGCCGGCGCCGACGTGACCGCGCTCGGGCGCGTCCCCGCCGGGCACGCCGGTGAAGCGCAGGCGGAGGGGCCGACGGTCCGGGCAGCTCCACCGCCACTGCTCGGTGCCGTCGGCGACCGCGACGGCGAGCAGCTGGTCGGCGCCGTTGTCCACGCGGTCGGAGCCGGCCAGCACCAGGGCCGGCCCGTACTGCGCGCCCACCACCCGGCCGGCCAGCCGTCGGCCCTCGGGATCGCGGGCGGTGACCGGGGCCAGCGAGAAGGGGAGCTCGCGGGTGACCAGCTGGCGGTAGCCCTCGAAGGAGGTCAGCTCCGTGCAGGTGAGGCCGGTGATGACCAGGGTGCGCGCGGGCGTCTCCGGGCCGGCCGGGCGGTCCACCTGCGCGGCGCCGCAGCTGAAGTGCACGGCGTCGGCCGGGCTGTCCTGCAGCAGCTGCGCGGCCCGGCGCTCCGCGGGCCCGACGGCGGCGCTGCCCACCAGCGCCGTCAGCACCAGGGCAGCGACCAGGACCAGCACCCGCACGCCGGTGCGGAGGTCGCGCCGCGGCGGCCAGCACTGGTAGCCGGCCCACACCGCCACGCCGACGAACAGCCCGCTGAGGTAGAGCAGCAGGGTCGTGCCGGTGGTCAGCGCCGCCAGCCGCAGGGCGACGGTGTTGCCCTGCAGGGCGGCGGCGGCATCACGCAGGTCGGGGCCGAACAGCGCCCGGCCGACCGCGGTGGGCACCGGGCCCACGACGGCGTACGCGGCCAGCAGCACCACCCCGTGCCGCCACCGCCGCTCGCGGTAGGCCTCGGGGTCCACCAGCAGCCCGGCGAGCCCCGCGTAGCCGGCGGTGCCGACCCAGAGCGCGAGCAGCACCAGCGTGAGCCCCGACGCCGATGGCCGGCCCCCGACCACCAGGGCGACGGCCATCACCAGGGCGACCAGCGCCCCGGCGGCCGCGGGCAGCACCGCGGCGCCCGGACCCAGCAGGCGGGGCCGTCGGTTCAGCACGAAGAGGACGACGGCGGCCAGCAGGAGGAGCACCCCACCCAGGCCGGGCTGGCGCCACTGCGCCTCGACCTGGGGCTCCCCGGCGCTGGTCAGCGCCTCCGACGCGAGGGGGGCCAGCTGGCCCAGCCACCAGTCGTGGGCGGGGAAGGCGCTGGTCTCGGGGATCCAGTAGGCGACCAGGAACAGCACGTGCACGCCGAGTCCGATCACCAGCGGCACCGCCGCCGCCACCCGCACCCGGGTCACGAACCGGGCGCGGTCGTCCGGCCGCTCCGGCACACCGACGGGGGAGAGGGCCGGGGCCGGCGCCTGCGGGTCGGCGTAGAGGGCGGTCGTGGCGACCGGCGCCGGCACGGGGCTGGTCGGCACGGGGCTGGGCGTCACGGGGCTGGGCGTCACGGGGGTGGGTGTCACGGGCTCGGGGCCGGGGTCGTGACCGGGTGCCGGCCCAGCACCGGGACCGTCGGCTCGTCCTGGCCGCCCTCACCGTCCCTCTCGACGACGTCGAAGCCGCGCCGCAGCAGCAGCCCGCCGCTGAACGTCAGCGGCAGCCAGCGTTCGGCCAGCACCTCGCGCAGCCCCAGCCGCTGCAGCTGGGCCAGCCGGTTCATGGCCACGGCGCCCTGGGCGGCCGCCGCGCAGGCGCGCGGCACCGGGTCGAGCAGCACCGCCTCCACCGCGGCGCCGTGCTCGGCCACCAGCGCGGCCAGCGCCGCGTACTCGTCCGCCGCGTCCAGCTGCAGCTCCAGGCGCAGGGTCACGGGGTCCACCGGGTAGCCGTCGAAGCTCACCAGACCGGCCAGCGGCACGTCGAGGTGCAGCAGGTCGGTGCTGACCGGCAGCACCCGGAGGGCCGGCGCGCCGGGACGGACGAGCAGCCGCGGGACGAGCAGCTCACCCGGTCGGCGGACGACCGCGCGGCCGTCGGGCGCCAGCACCACCGCCACCGTGCCGCGGCCGACGACGGCCAGCCGGGTCAGCGGGACGAGCGCACCCACCAGCCGGTGACCGAGCGACGGCTGCGGTGCGGGGGAGGCGCCGGTGCTGGAGGGGGCGCCGGGCGCGCGGCCCGGTTCGCGGGCGGCGCGGTCCTGGGCCCGCCGGGCCCACCAGCGGAGCAGGGCGTTGCCGCGGTCGTCGTCCACGCGTCCCCTCCGTCCGTCCCACCCGAGGCGGTCGCCCCATTCTGGCCCGCGGGGGCGGCGAGCCGGTGAGCAACGCCGCAGCCCGGTCCCGCCGCTCGGGATTCGGGACTGTCGGCGCCGGCTGGCATGCTGGCGCCGTGCCCCCCCGACCCTCACCCTTCGGCCGGGTGACCCTGGTCAGCGGACCCGAGAGCCTGCTGGCCGACCGGGCCGTCGCCGTCCTGCTCGAGCAGGTGCGGTCGGAGTCCCCGGAGGCCGAGGTGACCCGGACGGCGGGCGAGCGGCTCGACCCGTCCCGCTTCGCCGAGATGACCAGCGCCTCGCTGTTCGCGGTCCGGCGGGCCGCGGTGGTCGAGGACCTGGCCAACCTGCCGGCCGAGCTCACCGACGCCGTGCTCGAGCTGGTCCGGCAGCCGCAGGAGGACCTCGCCCTAGTCCTCGTGCACGGCGGCGGGCAGAAGGGCAAGGGCCTGCTGGACAAGCTGAAAGCCGCGAAGGTGGCCGTCGTCGACGCCCCCGCCGTCAAGGCCTGGGAGCTGCCCCAGTTCGTCGCCGCCGAGGCGCGCCGGGTGGGGGCGGGGATCGACGCGGGCGCCGCCCAGACGCTGGTCGACGCCGTGGGCCACGACCTGCGCTCGCTGGCGGCCGCGGTCAGCCAGCTGGTGGCCGACGGCGAGGGCGGCCCGATCGAGGAGGTGCAGGTCCGCCGCTACTTCGGCGGGCGGTCCGAGGTCACCAGCTTCGCCGTCGCCGACGCCGCCCTGGCGGGCCGGACCGGGGTGGCGATGGAGCAGCTGCGCTGGGCCCTCGCGACCGGGGTGGCGCCGGTGCTGGTCACCAGCGCCCTGGCCTCGGGCCTGCGGGGGCTGGGCAAGCTGGTGACGGCGGCGTCCGGACTGCGCGAGGCCGACCTCGCCCGCGAGGTCGGCGTGCCGCCGTGGAAGCTGCGCACGATGCGGAGCCAGGCCCGCGGGTGGGACCAGGGCGGGCTGGCCGCTGCCCTGCAGGCGGTCGCCGTGGCGGACGCGGAGGTGAAGGGCGCGGCGGACGACGCCGCCTTCGCCCTGGAACGGGCCGTGCTCACGGTCGCGCGCTCCCGCCGCGGCTGAGGGAACACCCGGCGCGACGGACGTCCCGGCAACACGACGTCCCGGAAACGCACGACGTCCCGATCACGAGGGTGATCGGGACGTCGAGACGGACCTGGGGGACGGGGTGGCGGCCCCCGGTGGTCGCGGCCGCGCGTGCCGGACCGGAGGCGTGGGGGTGGTCACCCCCGGTGCAGCGCTGAGCTCAGCTCAGCTTCGCGGCCTGGGCAGCGATGGCCGACTTGCGGTTCGCTGCCTGGTTCTTGTGGATGACGCCGGCGGACGCCGCCTTGTCGAGCTGGCGGTTGGCCGCACGGGCCAGCTCCAGGCTCTTGGCGTCGCCGGAAGCCGCGGCCTCACGGAAACGGCGGATCGACGTCTTGAGCGCGGACTTGGTCGCCTTGTTGCGCTGGCGGGCCTTCTCGTTCGTCTTGATCCGCTTGATCTGGGACTTGATGTTCGCCACGGGGCAAGCCTCTGTTAACTGTCGTTGTTCGGTCTCGGGGTCGCGCTGCGGTCCTGACCTGCACGGAACCCTCGGGCGCGACTAGTCACGTTACCAAACCCGGTGACCCGACCCCAAATCCACGGCCCGGACGAAGCCGAGCAGGTCGTCGGCGCAGCGCCGCTGCCAGCCGCGGATCGTCGGCAGCCCCGGCGGTTCCCCGCCGCGGGAGAGCCGGTGCAGGGTGACGGCCAGCCCGGTCATCATCGCCCAGCGCAGCACGGGGTCGACCGCGGCGGTCACCGGGTGGGACGCCAGGAAGTCGACGACGTCCATCGACCCGCCCTGCCCGCGGTCGGCGCGCGAGACGACCAGGTCGCAGGCCAGGATCGCGGGGTCCACCCACGGGGCGGCGCGCAGGGCCGCCGCCCAGTCCACGAACCAGACGTCCGGCTCCTCGCCCGGGGCCGCCGGCCGCCCGACGAGGACGTTGTCGGCGCGCAGGTCGGCGTGCACCGGCGCCTCCCCGACGACGGCCGCGCCGAGCAGTGTCGAGAAGGCCGCCAGGTCGCCCGCGCGGGCCCGCACCCACGGGTCGTCGTTCCAGGGGTCGGCCGGGTCGTCCAGCACCTCGGACCAGGGGCGGAGGAACCCCGTGAGGTGGTCGCTGCCCGGCAGCGCCGCCGTCAACACCGACCCGGCCGCCTGCACGAGGGTGGTCTGCAGGTCACCGAGCCGGTCCAGCACGAGCCGCGCCACCGGCTCCGTCCAGGGGTGGGCCGGCGGCTCGCCGGGCACCGCCGGCAGCAGCGTCACCGACCAGGTCTGGTCGGGCAGCGCGAGGTCGGCGGCGGCCAGCGGCTTCGGCAGGGCCGGGTGGTCGGGGAGCGCGGCCAGCCGGGCCCGCTCCCCGCGGTAGAGCTCGAGGGCGAAGGCGTTGGGCACCGATCCGGTGGCCTTGACGAAGCCGGCCCGTGCGGCCGTCCGGACGACGGCGGCGCAGCCGGGCGCGAACCCGCCGACGCGGTCCTCGACCTGCACGACCGGCCCGCCGAGCTGCTCCTCCACCCAGTGCCGCACCGCACCGGGCAGCTGCCGGTAGGGCACCCGCACGCCGCGGGCGTAGGTCACGGGGAGGTCGACGGGCACCGGCCCATCGTCGCGACCGCCGGGTCGGGCCGCCACGGGTTTGCCCCCGGCGCCGGGCGTCCGCGTCGATTGGGTGGCGTGGCCCGGCGTGGGAGGATGGGCAGCCGGGCGACCCGCCCGACGTGCCACCGCACGGGAGAGCACCACACCGCGCCGCCGACCGGGAAGACGACTTGACTCCGCCAGCACCCAGCCCCGGGCGTACCGAGCCCGCGATGATCCGCAACTTCTGCATCATCGCCCACATCGACCACGGCAAGTCGACCCTGGCCGACCGGATGCTGCAGCTGACCGGCGTCGTCGACTCCCGCGCCATGCGCGCCCAGTACCTCGACCGGATGGACATCGAGCGCGAGCGCGGCATCACCATCAAGTCCCAGGCCGTCCGGATGCCCTGGACGGCGCCGGGTTCGCCCGGGGCCGAGCCCGACATCCACGTCCTCAACATGATCGACACCCCGGGCCACGTCGACTTCACCTACGAGGTGTCCCGCTCGCTCGCCGCCTGCGAGGGCGCCGTGCTGCTGGTCGACGCCGCGCAGGGGATCGAGGCGCAGACGCTGGCGAACCTGTACCTGGCCCTGGACGCCGACCTCACGATCATCCCGGTGCTCAACAAGATCGACCTGCCGAGCGCGCAGCCGGAGAAGTACGCGGCCGAGCTGGCCGGGATCATCGGCTGCGACCCGTCGGACGTGCTCAAGGTGTCGGCCAAGACCGGCGAGGGCGTCGAGGCGCTGCTGCACGAGATCGTCCGCCAGATCCCGGCCCCGGTCGGGGACCCGGACGCCCCCGCCCGCGCGCTGATCTTCGACTCCGTCTACGACACCTACCGCGGCGTGGTCACCTACGTCCGGGTGGTCGACGGCGAGCTCAGCCACCGCGAGCGGGTGCTGATGATGTCCACCAAGTCCGCCCACGAGGCGATCGAGGTGGGCGTCATCTCGCCGGAGCCCGTCAAGTCGCCCTCCCTCGGGGTCGGCGAGGTCGGCTACCTCATCACCGGCGTCAAGGACGTCCGGCAGTCCCGCGTCGGCGACACGGTCACCTCCGTCGTCCGGCCCGCCACCCAGGACCTGGGCGGCTACCGGCACCCCAACCCGATGGTCTTCGCCGGGATGTACCCGATCGACGGCGCCGACTACCCGGAGCTGCGCGAGGCGCTGGACAAGCTGCAGCTGAACGACGCGGCGCTGGCGTACGAGCCGGAGACGTCCGGGGCGCTCGGCTTCGGCTTCCGGATCGGCTTCCTCGGCCTGCTGCACATGGAGATCGTCCGCGAGCGGCTGGAGCGCGAGTTCAACCTCGAGCTGATCTCGACCGCACCCAGCGTGGTCTACCGGCTGGTGATGGAGAACGGCACCGAGGTGCAGGTCACCAACCCGTCGGAGTACCCGACCGACGGCAAGATCGCCGAGGTCTACGAGCCCGTCGTCCGGGCCACCATCCTGACCCCGGTGGACTACATCGGCACGATCCTCGAGCTCTGCCAGGCGCGCCGGGGGGTGCAGCACGGGATGGAGTACCTGTCGGCCGACCGGGTCGAGATCCGGTACACGCTGCCGCTGGCCGAGATCGTCTTCGACTTCTTCGACGCCCTCAAGTCCCGCACCAAGGGCTACGCCAGCCTGGACTACGAGCCGTCGGGGGAGGAGCGCAGCGACCTGGTCAAGGTCGACATCCTGCTGCAGGGCGAGCCGGTCGACGCCTTCTCGGCCGTCGTGCACCGGGACAAGGCCTACGCCTACGGCGTGATGATGGCCGGCAAGCTGAGCGCCCTGATCCCGCGGCAGCAGTTCGAGGTGCCCATCCAGGCCGCCATCGGCGCCCGGGTGATCGCCCGCGAGACCATCCGCGCGATCCGCAAGGACGTCCTCGCGAAGTGCTACGGCGGCGACATCACCCGCAAGCGCAAGCTGCTGGAGAAGCAGAAGGAGGGCAAGAAGCGGATGAAGATGGTCGGCCGCGTCGAGGTCCCCCAGGAGGCCTTCGTCGCCGCGCTCTCCACCACCGAGCCCGCCAAGTCCTGAGCCCGACCACGGTCTCAGGCCCACCGCTGCCTGAGCCCACCACCGTTGCCTGAGCCCACCACCGCTGCCTGAGCCTGTCGAAGGCCCTTCGACAGGCTCAGGGCGCGGTGGTCGGGCTCAGGGGACGGTAGTCGGGCTCAGGCTCGGTGGCGGGCGCCAGTCAGTCGATGCCCGAACGCTCCACGCCCTGCACCAGGTAGCGCTGGAGGAACAGGAAGACCAGCAGCACCGGCAGGATCGCCACGGCGGCGCCGACGAAGAGCTGCGGCATGTCGATCCGCTGGCTGGACATGAACTGGCTGAGCGCCACCTGGACGGTGCGGAAGTCGCGGTCCTGGCCGATCAGCAGCGGCCACAGGAAGGCGTTCCACGAGCCGATGAAGGTGATGGTCCCGACGGCGGCGCAGATGCCGTAGGTGTTGGGCATCACCACCCGCCAGAAGGTCCGCCAGTACCCGGCCCCGTCGATGTAGGCGGCCTCCTCGAGCTCGCGGGGGAAGCCGAGGAAGAACTGCCGGAACAGGAACGTCGCGAACGCCGAGAACAGCACGGGGATGATCAGCCCGCGGAGCGTGGAGATCCAGCCCAGGGTGGAGACCAGCACGAAGCTGGGGATGAAGGTCACCGCCGCCGGGACCATCAGCGTCAGCACCGTCAGCCCGAGGACGAGCCGGCTGAGCCGGTGGTCGATCCGGGCCAGGCCGTAGCCGGCCAGCGCTGAGATCACCACGGTGGCCAGCGTCTGCACGACCGCGACGACGGCGGAGTTGGCCATGCTGCGGGCCATCCGGATGCTGTCGTTGGCGAACAGCTCGCGTAGGTTCGTGAGGTTGACCTCGTCGGGCAGCCAGCGCCACTGCGCCGCGGCCATCAGGCGCTCGCTCGAGAACCCGTTGCGCAGCAGCACGTAGAAGGGCAGCAGGAACAGCAGGGCCAGCACGCTCAGCACCACGTAGCGCAGCGCGGACACCCCGCGGGAGGACCTCATGCCCGGTCCTCCCGGCCGCCGACGGAGAAGATCTTGAGCTGGACGACGCCGATGACCACCACGACGGCCGTGAGGATGATCGTCCCGGCGCTGCCCAGCCCCAGGTCCTGGCTGCCCCCGCCGAGCGAGATCAGGTAGAGGTAGACCAGCGGCGGGCGGGCGAACGGCGGGTAGCCGCCGACGGAGATCAGGGTGTTGTAGAACTCGTCGAACGCCTGGAAGGCGGCGATCAGCAGCAGCAGGACCACCGCCACCGACGTCGCCCGCAGCTGCGGCAGCGTGATCCAGCGGAACACCTTCCAGCCCACGGCGCCGTCGATGGCGGCGGCCTCGTAGGTGTCGGTCGGGATCCGCTGGAGGCCGGCCAGGAACAGGATCATGTAGAAGCCGACCTGCAGCCACAGCCGCAGGCTGACCAGCACCACCCAGTAGCCGTAGTTGCCGCCGCCCAGCCAGTTGACGTTCTCGAAGCCGAGCGAGCGCAGCAGGGAGTTGGCCAGGCCGAAGCGGGCGCCGTTGAAGAAGGACAGCCGCCAGATCATGGCCGCGATCACGTAGGAGCAGGCGGTGGGCAGGAAGAAGGCCGAGCGGAAGAACGCCTGGGCCACCCGCGCCCGGTTGACCAGCAGGGCCAGCCCCAGCGAGCAGGCGAACGTGACGGGCACGATGAACGCCGCGAACACCAGGAACGTGCCCATGCTGGAGACGAACGCCGGGTCCTGCAGCAGGTAGACGTAGTTGCCGAACCCCACGAACTTCGTCGGCGTGACCGTGTTGCGGGCGTCGAAGAACGAGAGGTAGACGCTCCACAGGATCGGCACGTAGACGAAGACCAGCAGGCCGGCCAGGAACGGCCCGACGAACACCCAGAACCACCGGTTGCGGTTCTGCTGCAGGGTGCGGGCCTTCCGCGGCTGCGGGCCGCGGCGCAGGGCGCGCGCGGGTGCGGTCGGGGCAGCGGTCACCGTCTCAGCCGTTGACGCGCTCGAGCTCCGCCGTGGCCTTGGCGGCCACCGCGGCGAGCTCCTTCTGCGGGTCCGCCCCCTTGTTGACGACGTTGGTCACCGCACCGGTGTAGGCCTGCAGGATCGCGGGGGTCCACAGCAGGCTCGGGGCGTGGCCGAAGTCGGTGACGAAGGTCGCGGCGTCCTTGCCGGCGCCCTCGGCCAGCTTGGTCGCCTGGGCGGCCAGGGCGGGCTTGGCCGGGATGTGCGTCCCGTAGCTGTTGGAGAAGTCGACCTGGTCGGCCTCCTGGTCCACCCACAGCCACTTGACGAAGGCCTTGGCCGCGTCGGGGTTCTTGCCCTTGGCGGCCACGCAGGAGCTGAACGCGCCGAAGGGGACGACCTGCCGGCCCGAGGGCCCGATGGCGGGGAACGGCACGACGCCGAAGTCGTCGCCGAAGGTGTCCTGGATCTCGGGCAGCACCCAGAGGCCCGTCCACTGCATGGCGGTCTCCTCGTTGACGAACGGGGCCGCGTCGAACCAGTCCTTCGACGCGCTGGCCAGCAGGCCGTCCTCGTGCAGGGCGCGGAACTGGTCGAGGCCGTCGTACATCGCCTGGCTGTCGAAGCCGATGCCTGTCTTCTCGGCGTTGATCTGCTCCAGCCCGGCGGCCCAGATCAGCTGGTTGCCGAGGACGCCGACGCCGCCGTCGTTGCCGGCGAAGAAGCCGCCGATGTCCTTGCTCTGCAGGGCGCGCGCGGCGGTGATCAGCTCGGCCATCGTCTGCGGCGGCTGCAGACCGGCCTTCTCCAGCATGGAGCGGCGGTAGTACAGCATCTGCATGTCGACGGTCTGCGGGACGGCCCAGACCTTGTCGTCCCACGTCATCGCGGCCAGCACCGACGGCGCGAACTGGGACCGGGCGTCGCCGAGGGTGTCGGTGAGGTCCAGCACCTGGCCGGCCTTGATCATGTCCAGCGTCGGTCCGTTGCCGTACTCGAAGACGTCGGGGACGTCGTCGGTCAGCAGGGCGGCCGAGACCAGCTTCTCGTACTCACCGGGGTTCCACTTGACGGTGACCTCCGCCTGGTCGTAGGCGGCCGCGTAGCGCTTGACGGCGTCCTCGACGCCGTCCTCGCCGTACTCGTGGTACCACTGGCTCAGCTGGGCCCGGCCGCCGCCAGAGGCGCTCGCGCTGGCGCTGCCGGACGCGCCGGGCTCGGGGCGACCCGTGTTGCTGCCGCAGGCCGAGAGGCCGGCAGCGGCAGCGGCGGCGAGACCGCCGGAGAGGGACAAGAACCGTCGACGCGGAATAGCCATAGGCGGACTCTAGTTCCTGCGACAGGACCGGTCCGCCGTGGCTCGGACCGTCCACCGGTCGAGCGCCGCGGGGCGCTCTCGAGCAGGAGGTTCGACGTTGAAGGCTCTGCAGTTCTCCGCCTACGGCGGTCCCGAGGTGCTGACGGTGGGCGACGCCCCCGAGCCGCACGCGGGCCCCGGGCAGGTCCGCGTCCAGGTCCGTGCGGCGGGCCTCAACCCGCTCGACTGGAAGCTCCGCGCCGGCTACCTGAGCCAGGGCGCGCCGCTGGAGGGACCCGGCCGCACCGGCTTCGAGGCCGCCGGCGTCGTCGACGAGGTGGGGGAGGGCGTCACCGGCACCGCCATCGGCGACGACGTCTTCGGGCTCGGGAACGCCACCCACGCCGAGCTCGCGGTGCTGGACGCCTGGGCCGCCAAGCCCGCGTCGGTCGACTGGGCCGTCGCCGCGGGCGCGGGCGTCGCCGTCGAGACCGCCATCCGTGGGCTGGACCTGCTGGGTGTCGGCCGCGGCAGCACCGTCCTCGTCGACGGCGGGGCCGGGGGCGTCGGCGCGGTCGCCGTGCAGATCGCCGTCAGCCGCGGGGCCACCGTCGTCGCCAGCGCCGGCGAGGCCAACCAGGGCTACCTCACCGAGATCGGCGCGCTGCCCGTGCTCTACGGCGAGGGGCTCGCCGAGCGCGTCCGCGCGGTCGCGCCGCAGGGCCTGGACGCCGTCCTCGACGTGGCGGGCAAGACCCCGCCGACGACGCTCGCATCGATGGTCGCGGACCCCGCGCAGGCCCTCACCATCGCCCAGTTCGACCTCGGGGACTCCGGCATCCGCCTCACCACCGGCGGGGAGATCGACCGGGCCGCCGCGCTGGCCGAGGGAGCGCGGCTCCTGCAGAGCAACGACCTGGTCGTGAAGGTGCAGACCTTCCCGCTGGAGCGGGCCCGGGAGGCCGTCGAGATCTCCGAGTCCGGCCACGTCCGCGGGAAGCTCGTCCTGCTGCCGTGACGGCGGACTTCTGGCGGCTGGACCACCTCAGCGGTGGTCTGACCGCCAGAAGTCCGGCACGGGCCGGGCGATGCGCCGACTAGGCTTCTCCGATGCCCTCCGCCCTGCCCGACGGCGTCCCGGCCCCGGCCGACGGCGCCCTGCCCGCGGCGGCGCGGGCCGAGGTGGCCGCGGCGCCGCTGAGCGTCTACCTGCACGTGCCGTTCTGCACCACCCGCTGCGGCTACTGCGACTTCAACACCTACACCGCCACCGAGCTGGGCCCCGAGCCCGGCGCCTCGCAGGCGGGCTACGCCGAGACCGCCGCCCGCGAGCTGGCGCTCGCTGCCCGGGTGCTGGGCCCGGAGGCGCCACCGGTCAGCACGGTCTTCGTGGGCGGCGGCACCCCCACCCTGCTGCCGCCGGCCGACCTGGCGCTGCTGCTGGACGCGGTCCGCGAGCACCTCGGGCTGGCCCCGGACGCGGAGGTGACGACCGAGTCCAACCCCGAGTCCGTCGACGCCGCCGACCTCGCCGCCCTGCGGGAGGCGGGCTTCACCCGGATCTCCTTCGGCATGCAGTCGGCGGTCCCGCACGTGCTGGCCACGCTCGACCGCGTCCACTCCCCGGGCCGGCCGCAGCAGGCCGTGGCCGAGGCGCGGGCGGCGGGCTTCGACAGCGTCAGCCTCGACCTCATCTACGGCACGCCGGGGGAGTCCCTGGACGACTGGGCCACCAGCCTCGACGCCGCCCTGGCCGCGGAGCCGGACCACGTCAGCGCCTACGCCCTGATCGTCGAGGACGGCACCCGGCTGGCCGCCCAGGTCCGTCGCGGCCGGCTGCCGATGACCGACGACGACGACCTGGCCGACAAGTACCTGCTGGCGCAGGAGCGGCTGACCGCCGCCGGCCACACCGCCTACGAGGTGAGCAACTGGGCCCGCGGCGAGGAGCACCGGTGCCGGCACAACCTCGCCTACTGGCGCGGGCACGCGTGGTGGGGTGTCGGACCGGGGGCGCACAGCCACGTCGGCGGCGTCCGCTGGTGGAACGTCAAGCACCCGGCTGCCTACGCCGGCCGGATCGCCGCCGGGGTGTCGCCGGCGCACGCCCGTGAGCTCCTCGACGCCGACGACCGCCGGGTCGAGCGCGTGCTGCTGGAGCTGCGGCTGTCCGACGGGCTCGACCTCGCGGTGCTGACGCCGTCCGAGCGGCGCCGCGTCCCCGACCTGGTGGCCCGCGGGCTCGCCGCGGTCAGCGCGGCGGACACCCTGGTGCTCACCCTGACCGGCCGGCTGCTGGCCGACGGCGTGGTCCGCGACCTGCTCGACTAGCGGCCGAGAGGGCGGCGGGCCTCCGGTGACCCGACCGCAACGGGGACGACGCCGCGCCGCAACACGGCATCTCTAGCGTCGGGGTCGAGCCACCGGGCTCACCGAGACGAGGGAGCTCACCGTGCCGACATCCGAGGGCCGCGAGGCCGCCGAGACCATCGAGAAGGGCATCGGCCGGCGCAACCTGCTGCGGACGGCGGCGTCCCTGGGCGCCGCCGCGACCGTCACGGCCGGCGCTCCCGTCGCCGCCACCGCCGCCCCCCGCGCGGGCAGCGGGTACCGGGGCGGGCTCCAGGTGCTGCAGCCCGGCACCGGCCGGATCACCGGGGACCACTACCTCAGCCCGGAGGCCGACGAGGTGCTCTGGGGGTACGTGCCCGCGATCGGCGCCGAGCCGGTGCTGGAGATGGGGTCGGGCGAGACCGTCACGATCGACGCCCTCTCCCACGAGGGCATCCTCGAGGACCAGGGCCGCGACCCGCGGGCGTTCTTCGCCGGGCAGGGCGTCCGTCCCCGCGAGGTGCTGGACGACGCGGTGGCCGTCGCCCGTGACTACGACCGGACGCCCCGCGACTTCGACGTCGACGGCCCGCACGTGGTGCTGGGCCCGATCTACGTCCGCGGGGCCCGCCCCGGCGACGTGCTCAAGGTCGAGACGCTGGCGGCGGTGCCGCGGGTGCCCTACGGCGTCGTCTCCAGCCGGCACGGCAAGGGCGCGCTGCCGCAGGGCCCGGGCCGGACCGCGCCGGCCGGGATCACGCGCTCGACGAGGTCATGCCGCCCGTGTCGACCGACGGCCGCGCCACCGGTGACCCCACCCGCTACGGCAACGTCTCGGTCTTCACCCCCGTCGAGAGCCGGCGGGGCCGGCTGTACGGCCGGATGGACCGCTCGGACGGGGCCGTGCGGTTCCCGCTCAACCCCTTCATGGGGATGATGGGCGTGGCCTCGGCGCCGGCCGAAAACCTCAACGCCCCGCAGGTCAACTCGATCCCGCCGACGCTGGGCGGCGGCAACATCGACATCAGCCTGCTGGGCCCGGGCTCCACCTTCTACCTGCCCGTCTTCGACGAGGGCGCCCTGTTCTACGTCGGCGACCCGCACCTGGCGATGGGCGACGGCGAGGTGGCGCTGACCGCGATGGAGGGCTCGCTGCGCGCCACCTTCCGGCTCACGGTGTGCCGGCCGGGCGCCAGCGGGGTGCCGTCGGTCGCCTACGGCTACCCCTTCGCCGAGAACGCCCGGTCCTGGGTCCCGATCGGGCTGTCCGACCCGGACGGCGTCGTCGGCGGCCAGGTCAACGACCTCGACATCGCCATGCGCAGGGCCGTGGTCAACGCCCTGGACTTCCTGCAGGACGACCTCGGGATGGAGCGGGCGGTCGCCTACGCCTACCTGTCGGCGGCGGCCGACTTCGTCGTCTCCCAGGTGGTCGACCGCACCGTCGGCGTGCACGCGGTCATCCAGAAGTCGCACTTCCGGTAGGGCGGTGGCGGCGCTCAGCCCTCCGGCAGCGGGTGGTCCTGGGTGACGAAGTCGATCAGCTGCTCGACGGTGGTGAGCAGCGGCCGCTCCAGGTCGTTCCAGGAGCGGACCCGGCCCAGGATCATCTTCCAGGCGGCGGCGATGTCGGCCTGCTCGGCGTGCGGCAGCCGCAGCACCTCGCAGATGCCGTGCTTCCACTCGACGTCGCGGGGGATCTGCGGCCAGACCTTGAGGCCCACCCGCTCGGGCTTCACCGCCTGCCAGATGTCGACGTAGGGGTGGCCGAGGACCTGCACGTAGCCGCCGCCGCGGCCGCGCTCGACCTGGGCGGCGATCCGGCTCTCCTTGCTGCCCGGCACCAGGTGGTCCACCAGCACGCCGAGCCGGCGGCCGCGCTCGGGCGCGAACTCCTCGACGATGGCCGGCAGGTCGTCGATGCCGCCGAGGTACTCCACGACGACGCCGACGTGCCGCAGGTCCTCCCCCCAGATCCGCTCGACCAGCTCGGCGTCGTGGCGGCCCTCGACGTAGATCCGGCTGGGCAGGGCCACCTTCGCGCGCTCGGCCGGTCCGGCCACGGAGCCCGACGCCGTCCGCCGCGGGGCGCTGGTGGCCGCCCGGGCCGCGACGACGAGGGTCACCGGCTTCCCCTCGTCCAGGAACCCCGCGCCGAGCGGGAAGCTGCGCAGCTTGCCCCGGCGGTCCTCCAGCACGACGATGCCGCGCTCCACCCGGACGACGGCCCCGACGAAGCCGGTGGTCGCGTCCTCCAGCACCTGGCCCGGCTTCACGGCCAGCTCGGTGCTGACGGGCTTGCCGGCCTGCTGCCAGCCGGTGGCCAGGACGTCGGTCGCGTAGCGGTCGGTCGGAGAGCTCACCGGCTGAGCGTAGGCGAGCCGGGCCCGGCAGCCGGGGACCTGACGACGGGGTGGTGCCCGCCGGCTTGCCCGCGGTGGTTGTCTGGGCCCGTGCCGGTGATGTCGATGTTCCCCCTCGGGTCCGTGCTGTTCCCGCACATGCCGCTGCGGCTGCGGGTGTTCGAGGAGCGCTACCTCGTCATGCTGTCGGAGCTCGTCCGGGCGCAGGACACCCGCTTCGGTGTCGTGCTGATCGAGCGCGGCTTCGAGGTGGGCGGCGGCGAGCACCGCTTCGGCGTGGGCACCACGGCCGACGTGGCCCAGATCCAGGCCGAGGACGGCATGGTGGGCCTGGGGGCGCAGGGCGGTGAGCGGTTCGAGGTCGAGGACTGGCTGCCGGACGAGCCGTACCCCCGCGCGGTGGTGCGGGTGCTGCCCGAGCTGGTCTGGGACGAGGCCCTGGAGCCGCTGCGCGCCGAGACCGAGCAGCTGGTCCGCCGCACGCTGGCCCGGGCCAGCGAGTTCGCCGAGGACGTGTGGCCCGCCGACGTCGAGCTGGCCGACGAACCGGTGCCCGCCCTCTGGCAGCTGGCGGCGATCGCCCCGCTGACCGCCCTGGACCAGGTCCGGCTGCTGCGGGCGGAGTCGGCGGAGGCGCTGCTGCAGACGCTGGCGGAGCTGACGGAGGACGCCGCCCTGCAATTCTGACCTCGCTCCGCTCGGTCGCGGATCTCGCTCGGGCCCCCTGTCCTCCTCCCTCCCGGGCAGGACGAGGAGCGTGTCCTGCCCGTCCGGTCGTCCGGACAGCGGCGCGAGATCCGGGTGCCTGGTCGGCGGCGCCGTGACCCGCTCGCCGTGCTCGACCCGCGCTCCCTGAGCTCGTCGAAGCGCCGTCGACCAGCTCAGGCGACGGTGCGGTCAGGCCGCGGGTGCAGGATCGGGCTGGTGACTCAGCGGGCGGCGGGCCCCGTCGAGGCTCGCTGGACCAGCTCGATGGGGAGCAGGACCTGGCGCGGCGCGGCGTCGGCGTCCACCAGCAGGCGGCCGACCTGGCGGCCCCGCTCGCGGATCGGCTGCCGGACCGTGGTCAGGTCCCGGGCCGCCGCGTCGGCGATGTCGTCGAAGCCGCACACCGACACCCGGCCGGGGACGTCGACGCCCAGCTCGGCCAGCGCCGTCAGCGCGCCCAGGGCGAGCACGTCGCTGAGGCCGACCACCGCCGTCGGCGGCTCCGGCCGCTGCATCAGCGCGCGGGCGGCGGCGGCGCCGGACGCCAGCGCGTTGTGCCCGCCGGAGACCAGGGTGATCCGGCCGGGCAGGCTCTGCTGCAGCCCGCGCAGCCGGGAGGCGTAGTCGAGGAACGTGACCTCGGCCGGGTCGAGCTCGACCACCTCGCGGCCGGCCGGGGCGTTCCGCTCCACCAGCACCGCCACGTCGCGGTGACCCAGCGCGGCCAGGTGCTCGCCCACCAGCACGCCGCCGCGCAGGTCGTCGATGGCCACCCAGGACGCCTCCGGGTCGTCGCGGATGTCGGTGCCGACGAAGCGGATGCCGCGGGCGCGGGCGACGGCGGCCGCGGGGTGCTGCTCCGGCAGGCACATGATCGTGAGCGCGTCGATGCTGGCCCGCTGGATCGCGGTGACGTCGGGCCCCTGCTCGGAGAACGCCAGCGGCATCAGCAGCACGCTCGTCTGGTGCTGCTCCACGACCTCGCTCAGCCCGGTGAGGAACTCCACGGCGAAGGGGTCGGAGAAGGCGTAGGAGAGCTGCTCGGTCAGCAGCACCCCGACGGCGCCCGAGCGGCCGACGCGCAGGGTCCGGGCCGCCGCGTCGGGGCCGGCGTAGCCCAGCTCGGTGGCGGTGGCCAGGATCCGCTCGCGCAGCTCGCGGGAGAGCTGGTCGGGGCGGTTGTAGGCGTTCGAGACCGTCGCGGGGGAGACGCCCAGCGTCGCCGCCAGCGTCTTCACCGTCACCCGGCCCATCGTCGTCCGCCCCTTCCTGCTGGCTGGTCGGGACGTGCGCCGGTCCCGACCGGCACCCAGTCTGACCCCGTGGGGGGCGGGGGGACGCTCACGCGAGCGGCAGCGTCGGTCGGGTGCCCTTGACGCCGCGGCCGGCCAGCGCCGCGTACCCGGGGGCCACGGCGCCGGCGACGTGCTCGGCGGGGTAGGGCCAGCTGCCGCGGGCCAGCGCGTCGGCCTCCGCCACGCCGGACTCGACCAGGTGGGTCAGCTCCCCGGAGACGGCGGCCACCCGGCCGCGGGTGCCGAAGACGAACTCGCGGTCCACGAGGTCGCCGTGCCCCGGCACGGCCCGGGTGCCGGCGGTCATCAGCCCGATCACCCCGTCCAGGGTGGCGCCCCAGGCGTGCGGCACGCTGTCCGGACCCCACCACGGGGCCGCCGTCTCGGGCGTCGGCGCGGACTCGACGAGGTCCCCGACGAACAGCAGGTCGGCGTCCGGGACGACGACCACGAGGTCGCCCTCGGTGTGCCCCGGCCCGAGGTGGGCCACCTCGACGCGCCGGTCGCCGAGGTCGACGGCCACGGCGACGGCGATCTCCCGCGCGGGCGGCGCCAGGGCCGCCGGGTCGACGCCGAGGGCCCGGGCGGCCCCCGCCGAGACCGCGGAGGCCAGCGCGGCGGGCAGGGTCTCGTGGCCCAGGGTGGGCACGTCACCGAAGGCGGCCAGCCCGAACGCGTGGTCGGGGTGGGCGTGGGTGACGACGACGCCCACCAGGGGCAGGTCCGTCGCGGCGGCCACCGCGGCCCGCACCGCGGCCCCCTGCTCCGGGCTCGAGCCGGTGTCGACGAGGAGGGCTCCGGTGCGGCCCAGCACCAGGCCCAGGTTCACGGCGTCGGGTTCGGCTACGCAGACGAGGACGCCCTCGGCCACCTCCCGCCAGGGGCCGAGCGAGAACGGCGGGGCCGCGCCGCCCTGCCGGGGCTGGCCTGCCGTCGGCTGCTGGTCCATCCCGCTAGACTGGCACTCTGGCCATCTGAGTGCCAACCCGGCCGCGCGCGGGCGTCCGACGCCCGCACCGCCGACCGCCCGCGACCCGACACGAGGAGGGGACATGGACGACCGCAAGCTCGAGGTGCTGCGCGCCATCGTGACCGACTACGTGTCCAGCCAGGAGCCGGTGGGCTCCAAGGCCCTGGTGGAGCGGCACGACCTCGGCGTCTCCCCGGCCACCGTCCGCAACGACATGGCCGCGCTGGAGGAGGAGGGCTACATCACCCAGCCCCACACCAGCGCCGGCCGGATCCCCACCGACAAGGGCTACCGGCTCTTCGTCGACCGGCTCGGCACGGTCAAACCCCTGTCGCCGGCCGAGCAGAAGGCCATCCACACCTTCCTCTCCGGCGCGGCCGACCTCGACGACGTCCTGCTGCGCACGGTGCGGCTGCTCGCCCAGGTCACCCAGCAGGTGGCGATCGTGCAGTACCCGACCCTCAGCCACTCCACGGTGCGGCACGTCGAGGTCGTCTCGCTCTCCAGCTCGCGGATGCTCCTCATCCTCATCACCTCCACCGGTCGGATCGAGCAGCGCGCGCTGGAGCTCCCCGACCACGAGACCGAGACGCTGGCGTCGCTGCGCGCCCAGCTGAACGCCGCCACGGTCGGCCACCCGTCGTCCGTCGCGGCCGCGCGGCTCAGCGCGCTGGTCGACGAGCTGCCGCCCGAGCTCGGCGCGATCGGCCAGGTGGCCGCGGCCACCCTGCTCGAGATGCTCAGCAGCGAGACCTCCACCCGGATGGTCGTCGGGGGCATGCCCAACCTCACCCGCTACGGCGCCGAGTTCGAGACGACGGTCAAGCCGGTCCTCGAGGCGCTGGAGGAGCAGGTCGTGCTGCTCAAGCTGATGGGCGAGGCCACCACGGCCGACGCCGTCACCGTGCGCATCGGCCAGGAGAACCCGTACAAGGAACTACAGTCGACGTCGGTCGTCGCGAGCGGCTACGGCAGCCAGCTCGACATCTTCGCCACGCTGGGCGTCGTCGGCCCCACCCGGATGGACTACCCCTCCACCATGGCCTCGGTGCGTGCCGTCGCCCGCTACGTAGGCCGTTTCCTCTCCGAAGGATGATCACCCCACACCATGAGCTCTGACTACTACGAGATCCTCGGCGTCACGCGGGACGCGACGCCGGAGCAGATCAAGAAGGCCTACCGCCAGCTGGCCATGAAGCTGCACCCCGACGTGGCCACGGAGGCCGACGCCGGCGACCGGTTCAAGAAGGTCGCCGAGGCCTACGAGGTGCTGCAGGACCCGAAGAAGCGCGACCTCTACGACCGCGGCGGCGACCCGCTCGGCGGCGGGATGGGCGGCTTCGGCGGGGGCGGCGGCTTCGGCGGCCAGGCCGGCGGCTTCGACTTCACCAACCTGGTCGACGCCATGTTCGGGCAGCAGACCACCCGCGGCCCGCGCTCCCGGGTGCGGCGCGGCCAGGACGCCCTGGTGCGGCTGTCGCTCGAGCTGGCCGAGGCCGCCTTCGGCACCACCAAGCCGCTCCAGGTCGACACCGCCGTGCTCTGCCCGCGCTGCAGCGGCTCGGGCGCCACGGAGGGCTCCGAGCCCGAGACCTGCCGGACCTGCCACGGGCAGGGCGACGTGACCCACGTCCAGCGCTCGTTCATCGGCGACATCCGCACCACCCAGCCGTGCCCCACCTGCCGCGGCTACGGGACGGTCATCCCCAACCCGTGCGTCGAGTGCTCGGGCGACGGCCGGATCCGCTCGTCGCGCACCATCAACGTCAAGATCCCGGCGGGGGTCAGCACCGGCAACCGGATCCACCTCGCCGCGCACGGCGAGGTGGGCCCCGGCGGCGGCCCGGCCGGCGACCTCTACGTCGAGCTGGCGGTCGCCCAGCACGAGGTGTTCCGCCGCGAGGGCGACGACCTCGAGGTGGTCGTCAAGATCCCGATGACGGCGGCCGCGCTCGGCACCGAGGTGTCCGTGGCCACGCTCGAGGCCGACCTCGAGGACGCCGACGAGGCCGACCGCAGCGTCCAGGTCACCGTCCCGGCCGGCACCCAGTCCGGCACCCGCGTCGCCCTGGAGGGCAAGGGCGTGCCGCGGCTCCGGTCCAACGGCCGTGGCCAGATGGGCGTCACGCTGCTGGTGCAGACCCCGAGCCGGCTGGACGAGGAGCAGCGCGAGCTCGTCCGCCAGCTCGCCGAGCTGCGCGGCGAGACAGGCCCCGAGGGCACCGTGCAGAAGCACGGCCGCGGCGTCTTCGGCCGCCTGCGGGACGCCTTCGCCGGGCAGTGACCGTCGTCGGCGACGGGGCCGGGAGCACGTCGTGACCGCGCCGCTGTTCCTGCTGGAGACGCTGGCCGACCCGCGGCCCGCGGTGGGCGCGGTGCTGGAGCTCGGCGGTGACGAGGGCCGGCACGCCGCCGTCGTCCGCCGGATCGGCGCCGGCGAGCAGGTGCTCGTCGCCGACGGCCGCGGTCGCGGCGTCCGCGCCGAGGTGACCGCCGCGTCCAAGGCCGGGCTGACGCTGCGGGTGGTCGAGCACCTCGACGCGCCCGACCGGGCCCTGCGCGTCGTCGCCGTGCAGGCGCTGGCCAAGGGCGACCGGTCCGAGCTCGCCGTGGAGATGCTCACCGAGGTGGGGGTCAGCGAGATCTGGCCGTGGCAGGCCTCCCGCTCGATCGTCCGCTGGTCCGCCGAGCGCGGCGAGAAGTCGCTCGGTCGCTGGCGCTCCACCGCCCGCGAGGCCACCAAGCAGTCCCGCCGCCTGCTCCAGCCGGCCCTGCGACCGGTGCTCAGCACCGCCGGGCTCTGCCGGGAGCTGGCCGGCGTCGACCTGGCCCTCGTGCTGCACGAGGACGCCACCACCGCCCTCCGCGACGTCGACCTGCCCGAGCGCGGCACCGTCGCCCTCGTCGTCGGCCCCGAGGGCGGCATCACGCCCGAGGAGCTGGAGCAGTTCGCCGCCGCGGGCGCCCGCGCCGTCTCGGTCAGCGACGCCGTGCTGCGCACCTCCACCGCCGGCGTGGTCGCCGTCGCCGGCCTGCTGCTGCGCTGAGACCTGCGGGCCCGGCCGCCCGGTGCCAGGCTGGCCCCAGACCCCGGCCGGGCCCGGCGCGGGGAGGCCGAGGAGGAGCCCGTGACCGTCTGGACCTGCCGCACCTGCGCCGTCGAGCACGCCGACACCGACGCGCCCCCCGCCACCTGCGCGATCTGCTGCGACGAGCGCCAGTACGTCCGCCCCGCGGGGCAGCGCTGGACCACGCTCGACGAGCTGCGGGCCGAGGGGCACCGCGGCCGGCTGGCGGAGGTGGAGCCCGGGCTGACCGGCATCAGCGTCGAGCCGCAGGTCGGCATCGGGCAGCGGGCGCTGCTCGTCCGGACGCCGGGCGGGAACGTGCTGTGGGATCCCGTGGGCTACCTCGACGACGACCTCGTCGCGGAGGTCCGCGCGCTCGGCGGGGTGGCGGCCATCGCCGCCAGCCACCCGCACATGTTCGGTGCCCAGGTCGCCTGGTCGCGGGCCTTCGACGACGCCCCCGTCCACGTGATGGCCGCCGACGCCGGCTGGGTGCAGCGGCCCGATCCGGTCGTGCGGCTGGTCGAGGAGACGGTGGAGCCGGTGCCCGGCGTGCGCCTGGTGCGCATCGGCGGCCACTTCCCGGGCAGCGCGGTGCTGCACCTGACCGGCGCCGACGGCCGCGGCGTGCTGCTGACCGGCGACACCGTGGCCGGCACCCCCGACGAGCACTGGGTCGCCTTCCTGCGCAGCTACCCCAACAAGATCCCGCTGTCGGCCGCCGTGGTCGGCCGGGTCGCCGACCGGGTCCTGGAGCTGGACTTCGACCGGCTCTACGACAACTTCGGTGGCCGGGTGCGCGCCGACGCCGCCGCCTGGGTCCGGCGCTCGGCGGACCGGGTGGTGGCCTGGACCCGGGGCGACTTCGACCACCTGACCGGAACGGGTTGACGAGGGCCGGAGCGGCCACGAGCCGGCCGGTCCGTGCCGTAGTCTCGGTCCTCGCCGAAGTGCCCGGACCGCGGGGCCGTCCGGGAGGGGGAGTTCGGGTGAGTGAGCCGCAGGCCCTCGTCGGCGACCGCTACCGCCTCGTCGAGAAGGTCGGCTCCGGTGGCATGGGCGTCGTCTGGGAGGCCTGGGACGAGCGGCTGGAGCGCCGGGTGGCCCTCAAGCAGCTCCGCACGCACGCCGGCGTCAGCGAGGAGGAGGCCGAGCTCGCGACCCAGCGGGCGATGCGGGAGGCCCGGATCACCGCCCGGCTGCACCACCGCCACGCCGTCCCCGTCTTCGACGTGGTCGAGCACGAGGGCCGACCCTGCCTGATCATGCAGTTCGTCCCCTCCGTGCCGCTCTCCGCGGTGCTGCGCGACGGCGGGCCGCTCTCCCCGGCCGAGGCGGCCCGGCTGGGCGCCGAGGTGGCCTCCGCCCTCGCCGCCGCGCACCAGCTCGGCATCGTGCACCGCGACGTCAAGCCCGGGAACATCCTGGTCGCCGACGACGGCGAGGCCCTGATCAGCGACTTCGGCATCTCCCACGCCCTCGGCGACGCCACGCTGACCTCGACCGGGCTGCTGCACGGCACCCCGGCCTACCTCGCCCCCGAGGTCGCGCGCGGGACCAGCGCCAGCGCCGCCTCCGACGTCTACTCCCTCGGCGCCACGTTGTACGCCGCCCTGGAGGGCGAGCCGCCGTTCGGCACGGACTCGAACTCCATCGCCCTGCTGCACCGGGTCGCCGCGGGGGAGTACCCGCCGCCGCGTCGCAGCGGAGCCCTGGGACCACTGCTCACCCGGATGCTCGCGCGGGAGCCCGACGACCGGCCCACCATGCGGCAGGTGGCCGACGAGCTCGCCGCGACCCGGGGCGAGCCCACCGCGCCCGCCGACCCGGTGCCGCCGACGCTGCCCCTGGCCGCCGTGGGCACGCCGGCGCCCGTGGCGGAGACCACCCGGGTCACGGTCCCCGCGGCCGCACCGCTCCCGGCGACCGCGCTCCCCGAGCCGTCGCCGGCCCCGTCCCCGGTCGTCGTACCCGGCGGCCGGGAGGTGGAGCGCCGCCGTCGGCGGGGCCTGCTCCCGGTGCTGCTCGGGCTCGTCGCGCTGGTCGCGGTCGTCGTCCTGGCGGTGGCGCTGCTGCGCCCCGACCCGACGGGCACGGCGACGCCGGACCCGCAGACCTCGGCGGCCACCAGCCCGGCCGGCCCGGCGCCCTCGCAGGACAGCGCGAGCGCCGACCCGACCCCGACCGCCGTGTCCTCACCGACGCCCACCCCCACGCCGACGCCGACCCGCACGCCCACGCCAACGCCGTCCCCGACGCCGAGCCGGGACGGCGGCGCGCCCACGGCCGGCGATCTCGCCGCCGCCATCCGCACCTACTACCGCCTGGTGCCCGACGACACCGACGAGGCGTGGCCGCTGCTGACGGGGCGCTACCAGTCGGGCACCACGGGTGGCCGGGACGCGTACGAGAACTTCTGGGACGGGATCGAGGAGGTCTCGGTCCGCTCGGTGCGGGGCACCCCGCCGGGCGGTGCGGAGGCCGTGGTCACCTACACCTACGACGACGACCGGGTGGTGCGGGAGCGGACGTCCTTCCGGCTGGTGGAGCAGGGCGGCGTGCTCAAGATCGACGACTCCACCGTGATCAGCTCCACCGGCTGACGCACCGGTCCGCGCCGGAGGGCCGGGCCGAGCGCTCCGGCGGGCGTGGCAGGGTAGAGGCATGAGCGACATGACGCAGTCCTACGAGCAGACCCCGGACCGGGAGGAGCAGCTCGACCAGGACCAGCTGCAGTCCCAGACGAACCTCGAGGAGCGGGGCGTCGACGACGCCCTCGACGAGGGCTACTCCCCGCCGGAGAAGCCCTCGGTGCTGCTGCGCGAGGGTGAGCACGACTCGATGGACGCCCGGCTGTCGGAGGAGATCCCCGAGCCCGACCCGTACGCCGAGACCGACCAGGAGAAGGGGCTCGACGACGGCGTCTCCGACGAGTCCGACTTCCTCGACACCGAGACCGGCGACGAGCGCGCCGGCCGTCTGATGGACCTCGACGAGGGCATCGGGCCGGACGACGAGGGCTCCCTGCTGGCGACCGACGCCGGGATCGACGCCGGCGCGGCCACCGCCGAGGAGGCGGCCATGCACATCGTCCCCGACGACCAGGTGTGACGACCACCGGCGCCTGAGCCGGCCACCGCTGCCCGAGCCCGTCGAGGGCCCTTCGACGGGTGCGGGGGGAGCGCGGAGACCATGGCGCCGATCACCCGCCCTCGTGGGAATCTTCAGCCGTACGGGCCGGTTGACTAGGATGTCATCGCGACCACCCCCGAGAGCTGCCCCGGCAGCCCCCTCACAGCGAGGAAACCCCTGAGCAGAACAGACAGCCCGGCCCGGACCAACGACCCGTCCCAGCCCCGCCCGCTCGGCGCCGCGCGCCCCGAGGAGCCCGCGCTGGACGAGATCCGCCGCGTGACCGTGCCGGTCTCGGTGGACATGGTCAACATCCTGGGCCCCGGCGATGAGTTCCTGCGGATCCTGGAGCGCGAGCTGAGCGCCGGCGTCCACGTCCGCGGCAACGAGATCACCCTGACCGGTTCGGCCCCCGAGGTCGACGCCGCCGCCGAGGTGCTGACCGAGCTCGTCACGGTGCTGCGCACCGGGCAGGGCCTGACGGCGGACGCCGTCGAGCGCACCTGCGCGATGGTCGTCGGCCGCGAGGAGACGCACCCCTCCGACGTGCTCACCCAGAACATCCTGTCCTCGCGCGGCAAGACGATCCGGCCGAAGACGCTGAACCAGAAGCGCTACGTCGACGCCATCGACAAGCACACGGTGGTCTTCGGGATCGGCCCCGCCGGTACCGGCAAGACCTACCTGGCCGTGGCCAAGGCGGTGCAGGCGCTGCAGAACAAGCAGGTCAACCGGATCATCCTGACGCGGCCGGCCGTCGAGGCCGGGGAGCACCTGGGCTTCCTGCCCGGCACGCTCAACGACAAGATCGACCCGTACCTGCGCCCGCTCTACGACGCGCTGCACGACATGCTCGACCCCAACACCATCCCGCGGCTGCTGACCGCCGGGACGATCGAGGTCGCGCCGCTGGCCTACATGCGCGGCCGCACGCTGAACGACGCCTTCATCATCCTCGACGAGGCCCAGAACACCTCGATGGAGCAGATGAAGATGTTCCTGACCCGGCTGGGCTTCGGCTCGAAGATCGTGGTGACCGGCGACGTCACCCAGGTCGACCTGCCGGGGGGCACCCGCAGCGGGCTCCGCGAGGTGCAGGCGATCCTCGACGACGTCGCGGACATCTCGTTCAACCACCTCACGAACCACGACGTCGTCCGGCACAAGCTGGTCGGCAAGATCGTGGCGGCCTACGACGTGTTCGAGGCCCAGCAGCCGCCGCCCGTGGCGCGCGGCCACCGGTGAGGGCGCCCCGATGAGCGTCGACATCAACAACGAGTCCGGTCTGGAGGCCGACAGTCCGGGCCTCGTCCGGCTCGCCACCTTCACCCTCGACCAGCTGAGGATCCACCCCCAGGCCGAGCTGTCGATCCTGCTCGTGGACGAGGACACCATGTCCGCGTACCACGAGAAGTACATGGGCGAGCCCGGCCCGACCGACGTCCTCAGCTTCCCGATGGACGAGCTGCAGCCGCCGGACGACGACGAGGAGCCCCCGCTGGGGATGCTCGGTGACGTGGTGCTCTGCCCGGCGGTCACCAGCCGTCAGGCGACCGAGCACGGACGCTCCGCCGACGCCGAGGCGGAGTACCTGCTGGTGCACGGGATGCTGCACCTGCTGGGCTACGACCACGCCGACGACGAGGAGAAGGCCGAGATGTTCGGCTTGAAGGACCGCGTGCTGGCCGCCTGGGCCGAGCAGCGTCCCGACCGGGCCGGCCGCTCGTGAACCAGCAGGACGCGGTCCAGCTGGCCGTCGCCCTGGTCCTGGTCGTGCTCGCGGGCCTCACCGCTGCCGCGGAGGCGGCCCTCTACTCGTTCTCGAAGGCGCGGGCCGACCGGCTCGTGGCCGACAACGTCGCCGGGGCGGGCCGGGTGCGCAAGATCGCCGAGGACCCGCCGCGCTTCCTGAACACCGCGCTGCTGCTGCGGACGATCTTCGAGATCTCCGCGATCGTGCTCGTGGCGCTGGTGGTGTTCGGCATCTTCGCGACGACCACCGAGCGCGTGCTGATCACCGCCGGGTCCATGATCGTCGTCTCCTACATCTTCTGGGGGGTCGCGCCGCGCACCCTGGGACGCCAGCACGCGAACAGGATCGCCTGCGCCGCGGCCGGCCCGCTGGTCGCGTTCACCCGGGTGCTGGGGCCGATCCCGCGGCTGCTGATCATGATCGGCAACGCCCTCACCCCGGGCCGTGGTTTTGTCGACGGCCCGTTCGCCACCGAGGCCGAGCTCCGCGAGATGGTCGACTACGCCGAGGCCAGCGCGGTGATCGAGTCGGGCGAGCGGAAGATGATCCACTCCGTCTTCGACCTGGGCAACACCATCGTCCGCGAGGTGATGGTGCCGCGGACCGACATGGTCTTCATCGAGGAGCACAAGACGCTCCGGCAGGCGGTGTCGCTGTCCCTGCGCTCCGGCTTCAGCCGGATCCCGGTGATCCGCGACGGGCTCGACGACGTGGTGGGCGTGCTGTACCTCAAGGACGTCATCAAGCGGGTCTACGACTCCCCGGGCACCCAGTCCACCGAGCGCGTCGGGCCGATGATGCGGCAGCCGGTCTGGTGCCCGGACTCCAAGCCGGTGGACGAGCTGCTGCAGGAGATGCAAGCCAAGCGCGTGCACCTGGTGATCGTCGTCGACGAGTTCGGCGGCACCGCGGGGATGGCCACCATCGAGGACATCCTCGAGGAGATCGTCGGTGAGATCACCGACGAGTACGACGAGGAGAACACCGACATCACCGAGCTGGGGGAGGGCCGCTACCGCGTCTCGTCGCGGCTCCCGCTGGACGAGCTGGGCGACCTCTTCGGCCTCGAGCTCGACGACGAGGACGTCGAGACGGTGGGCGGGCTGATGGCCAAGCAGCTCAACAAGGTGCCGATCGCCGGCTCCGTCGTCACGTTCGAGGGCCTCGAGCTGCTGGCCGAGCGCTCCACCGGCCGGCGCAACCGGATCGGGGCCGTCGTGGCCAGCCGGGTGCGGACCGAGGAGCGTCCCGAGGACGACAGCCGGACCGACGACCACCGCACCGACGCGGCCACCCGGCTCGTCGTCGACGAGACGGCGCCGGTCGCGTGAGCACCACCGACGCAGCCCCCGCGGCGCCGACCGACCCCGAGGACGTCAAGATCCTCACCCTGGCTCGCGCCGCGCTGGCGCGCACCGGGGCCCGGCAGGGCGCCTGCGTCCGCGACACCGACGGCCGGACCTACGCCGGCACCAGCGTGGACCTGCCGCACCTGCGGCTGTCGGCGATCTCCGTCGTGGTCGCGATGGCCGTGTCCTCCGGCGCCGAGGGCCTGGAGGCCGTCGCGCTGTCCAGCACCGACGACCCCGACGACGACGACCTCGCGGTCGTCGCCGACCTCCCCGGTCAGGGCGTGGTGCTCTGGCACGCCGACCCCCGGGGCCAGCTCCGACGGAAGGTCGACGTCCGTGCCCGCACCTGAGGACCTCCCGGGCCAGATGGCCTCGACGGCGCCGGAGGGGTTCCGGTCCGGCTTCGCCTGCTTCGTCGGCCGTCCCAACGCCGGCAAGTCGACGCTGACCAACGCCCTGGTGGGCAGCAAGATCGCCATCGCGTCGTCGAAGCCGCAGACCACCCGGCACGCCATCCGCGGGATCGTGCACCGAGCGGACGCCCAGCTGGTGCTGATCGACACCCCGGGCCTGCACAAGCCGCGCACCCTGCTGGGGGAGCGGTTGAACGACCTGGTCCGCGGCACCTGGACCGAGGTCGACGTCATCGGCGTCTGCCTGCCGGCCAACCAGAAGATCGGCCCGGGCGACACCTACCTGGTCGGGGAGATCGCCAACCTGCCACGCAAGCCGATGCTCGTCGCCGTGGCCACCAAGTCGGACCTCGTCGGCCCGCAGCGGATGGCCGAGCACCTGATGGCCATCTCCGCGCTCGAGGAGAAGCTCGGCATCCGCTGGGAGCACATCGTCCCCGTGTCCGCCGTCGGCGACGACCAGCTGGACGTGCTGGCGGACACCCTCGTCTCGCTGCTCCCGGAGGGTCCGCCGCTCTACCCGGAGGGCGAGATCACCGACGAGCCGGAGGAGACCCTCGTCGCCGAGCTCATCCGCGAGGTCGCCCTCGAAGGCGTGCGGGACGAGCTGCCGCACTCGATCACCGTGGTGGTCGAGGAGATGAACCTGCGGGAGGGCCGGCCGGCCGAGAAGCCGCTGCTCGACGTGTTCGCCTCGATGGTCGTCGAGCGCGACTCCCAGAAGGGCATCATCATCGGCCACAAGGGCGAGCGGCTGCGCGACATCGGTGCGGCCGCCCGGCACCAGATCGAGGCGCTGCTCGGCACCCCCGTGTACCTGGACCTCCGGGTCAAGGTGCTCAAGGAGTGGCAGCGCGACGCGAAGCACCTGAACCGGCTGGGGTTCTGAGACCCTGCCGATGACGGGCGTCCGGTCCCGCCCCCGCAGGCGGGACCGGACGGCTCAGACCGACGCCAGCTCCCCGGCCGGCTGCTCCTGAGCGGCCGGGTCCAGCTGCCGCTCGTACATGTGGAACACCCGGTCGAGCCGGTAGCCCAGCGCCTCGTTCACGGCGATCATGTGCGTGTTGTCGGCCTGGTTCCAGGTCTCGACGAGCTGGACCTGCGGCTCCACCTCGGCCAGCCACGCCATCATCTCGATCTTGAGCAGCAGCCCCAGCCGGTGCCCGCGGTGCCCGCGCGCCACCGCCGTGTCGCCCTGGAAGGCCCAGGTGGGCCGCACCGGGTCGGTCACCATCATCGTGTGCCCGCCCAGCACCCCGGTGCCGCGGTGGCGGGCCAGCACCCGGTACAACCGGTCCCCGCGACCCTCGCGGGCCGTCTCGATGTCGCGGACGAGGTCGGCGTCGTAGACCTCGCGCTCCCAGGTCAGGTCGCCCATCGGGGCGTCGTTGATGGACTCGGCGACCACGGCGATCTCGGCGAGGAGCTCCTCGGGGACCGGCGGGGTGAGCCGCACCAGCTCGTAGTCCGACGCCGCGGCCTCGGCGCCGGCGCGCAGCCGGGCGATCTCGGCCGGGTCCACGTCGGCGAGCCGCTGGCGGCGTCGGGCGTCGGGACTGGCGTAGTGGAAGCCGGTGCCGGCCAGGAAGGCGGCGGCCGCCGCGTCGTCGGCGGCGCACCCCATCCAGATGGTGGTCCGGCCGGCCTCCCGGGTGCGGCGGAGGACCTCGGCGGCCATCGCGGTCCCGTGCCCGCGACGCCGGGCGTCCGGGCGGACGGTGATCTGCGCCCAGACCAGGTGCCGGTTGTCACGGTGCGGCAGCTCGACCGCCAGCACCCCGACCGGCGCGCCCCCGCCGTCGGGGACGAGGAGGAACTGCTCCTCCGGGTGCAGGTCCCAGCCGTAGCGGAGCCATCCGGCGTACCGCTCGCGGACGACCTCGGGGGCCGTCGGGTCGTCCAGCCGGCGCGAGGCTTCGAGGATCTCCGCTGCTGCGCCGACCGCCTCGTGGTCGTCGGGCTGGATGCGTACGTAAGGCATGCAGCCAGGGTGGCCCGGCGCCGCCGGGCCGGCCACCGGTTTTCGGGGGGCTGCTTGGTGCTCCGGCCGGCCCGCGCTACTGTGACCGCATGGCTGGCACCGGGCGTCTCGTCGCGCTCCTCCTTCGCTGCCGCAGCGAGGCCCGCTAAGGGCTGGCATCCTCGCTGCGGAGTCCGAGCCTGTCCGGCCTGCTCCCGAACCTGACTCAGCGAGGAACGCATGACCACCACCCCTGACCACACCGTCTTCGGCACGCGTGCGCAGTCCGTGCCCGTGCAGCAGCCCAGCCCCATGCCCTACGGGCGCTACCGCGCCTTCCCGCCGGTCGACCTGCCCGACCGCACCTGGCCGGCGCAGCAGATCACCGCCGCACCCCGGTGGCTGTCCACCGACCTGCGGGACGGCAACCAGGCCCTCATCGACCCGATGACCCCGGCCCGCAAGCACAAGATGTTCGAGCTGCTGGTGCGGATGGGCTACAAGGAGATCGAGGTCGGCTTCCCCTCCGCCAGCCAGTTCGACTTCGACTTCGTCCGGCAGCTGATCGAGCGGGGCATCCCCGACGACGTGACGATCTCGGTGCTGACGCAGGCCCGCGAGGACCTGATCGAGCGCACCGCGGAGTCGCTGGTGGGGGCGCGGGCGGCGACGATCCACCTCTACAACGCGACGGCGCCGCTGTTCCGCCGCGTCGTCTTCGGCGTCGACAAGCCGGAGTGCATCGCGCTGGCCACCCGCGGGACCGAGCTGGTGATGAAGTACGCCGAGCAGCATCTGGGCGACGTCGAGTTCGGCTACCAGTACAGCCCGGAGATCTTCACCGGCACCGAGCTGGACTTCGCCGTCGAGGTCTGCGACGCCGTGATGGACGTCTGGCAGCCCAGCGCCGGACGGGAGATCATCCTCAACCTGCCGGCGACGGTGGAGATGGCGACGCCGAACGTCTACGCCGACCAGATCGAGTGGTTCAGCCGGCACGTGCGGAACCGGGAGCACGTCGCGATCTCGCTGCACCCGCACAACGACCGCGGCACGGCGACCGCGGCCACCGAGCTGGCCCTGATGGCGGGCGCCGACCGCGTCGAGGGCTGCCTGTTCGGCCACGGCGAGCGGACCGGCAACGTCGACCTGGTGACGCTGGGCATGAACCTGTTCAGCCAGGGGATCGACCCGAAGATCGACTTCTCCGACATCGACGAGATCCGTCGCACGGTGGAGTACTGCACGAACCTGCCGGTCCACCCGCGCCACCCCTACGCGGGCGACCTGGTCTACACCGCCTTCTCCGGCTCCCACCAGGACGCCATCAAGAAGGGCCTGGAGGCCCTGGAGAAGCAGGCCGCCGCCGAGGGCGTGCCCGTCTCGGAGCTGATGTGGGAGGCCCCGTACCTGCCCATCGACCCGCACGACGTCGGCCGCTCGTACGAGGCCGTGATCCGGGTCAACAGCCAGTCCGGCAAGGGCGGCGTCGCCTACATCATGAAGTCGGAGCACAACCTCGACCTCCCGCGCCGCCTGCAGATCGAGTTCAGCCGCGTCGTGCAGTCCCACACCGACAGTGACGGCGGGGAGGTCGGTGCCGCCCGGCTCTGGGACATCTTCACCACCGAGTACCTGGCGCCGGACGCGCCGTTGACCCTGCGGGGGGTCAAGTCCGCCTCCGCCAGCGGCCGGCACGACTCGGTCGAGGCCACCGTGGTGGACCGTGGCCGCGAGCGGCAGATCTCGGGGGAGGGCAACGGGCCCGTCTCGGCCTTCGTCGACGCCCTGTCCTCGCTGGGCTACCACGTGCGGGTCCTCGACTACGCCGAGCACGCGCTGTCCTCGGGCGGCGACGCCCTGGCCGCGGCCTACGTCGAGTGCGAGATCGGCGACGGCGAGAACAGCGTCGTCGCCTGGGGGGTGGGCATGGACGCCAACATCGTCGCCGCCTCCCTCAAGGCCGTCACCTCGGCCGTCAACCGCACCGCCGGCTGAGATCGTGCAGCGATCTGCCGCGACCACGCGGCAGATCGCTGCACATCGGCGGCGTCGTCCACCGAGGTCGCCGGCCATCGGTTCGCGGGGGTGCTCCGCACCGACTGCGGAGGTGCACCCGCGCAACGACCCCCGTCCCGAGCTGCTCGGTCTCGCCCAGACCCAGGGTGGCGTCGTCACGGCGGGGCAGGCCGAGAGGCGCGGGCTGGGACGGCATGCCCGCGCCCGCCGTCCAGCCCTTCCCGCTGTCCTGGGCGGCTCTGGCCTGGTCCGGGACCCTCCTCCGCGGGTCCGTGGCTCGGCTCGCAGGACCGGCTGCCGCCCACCTCCACGGCCTCGCGGAAGCGACCCCGGACCAGGTCGACGTCCTGGGCACCGTCCCCGTGGCGGACCGAGGGCCGTGGGCGTTCCACCGGGAGCGCGCGGCGGATCGCTACGCACTGGTCAGGGGAAGCCGAGGGCGGGGCTGGGCTCGGGGGCGGTGGGGGCTTGGTACCAGGCCGCGAAGTACGGGCCGAGGTCGACGGCGGTGGCCGCCTGGGCCTGCACCTGCCACTCCTCGAAGGACCGGGTGGCGGGCCTGCTGGTCCAGTCCCGGGCCAGGCCGAAGAAGGCCTCGTCGCCGATCAGGGTGCGCAGCGCCTGCAGGGCCAGCGGCCCGCGGGTGTAGACGGCGTCGAAGAGGTGGTCCCGGCCCGGGTCGGTGAGGTCGACCGACCAGATCCGGCGGTCGCTCCGGGCGGCGGCGTAGGTGCGCTCGAACGCCGCCGCGGCCGACGGCCCGCCGGTGCGCTCCACCACCGCCCACGCGACCCAGGAAGCCCAGCCCTCGCTGTTGACGACGTCGTCCCAGGCCCGCAGCGTGACCTGGTCGCCGAACCACTGGTGGGCCAGCTCGTGGGCCAGGAGCTCGGGGGCGAAGTCCGCGTCGGTGATCGCCCGGGCGTCGTAGACGGGCCGGGTCTGGGTCTCCAGCGCGCCGAACTCCAGCGGGGCCGACGGCACCACCCCGCCCAGCTCGGTGAAGGGGTAGGGCCCGAACATCGTCTCCAGCACCCGCACCGTCGCGCCGCTCGTCCGCAGCCGGTCCAGGGCCGCCCGCTGCTGCCGGCCCGTCAGCTGCTCGGAGACCGCGTAGACGGTGGAGCGGCCGTCCTGGACGCCCTCCTCCAACCGGTACGGCCCGACGCTGACGAAGGCCAGATAGGTCGCCATCGGCTGGCCGGCCACCCAGTGCCAGGTGTCGAAGTCGGCCTCGTCGCCGGTGTCGCGCGACGCCAACCGCCCGACGCTCACCGCCTCCACCCCGGCGGGCACCCGCACCGAGACGTCGACCAGGGCCGGGTCGGAGGGGTGGTCGTCCGCCGGGAACCACCAGGCCGACGCCTCCGGCTCGCCGAACACCGACCACTCCGCGCCCCGCTGGTGGACCGGCGACGCACCGTCGACCTCGACGGCCGCGGGCGTGCCGGCGTACTCGACGCGGACGCTGAACTCCGCACCCACCGGCACCGGCCGGACCGGCTGCACCCGGACGTCGGTGGCCCCGTCGCGGCTGACGGCCGCCGCGGCCCCGTCCACCTGCACCGCCCGGACGTCGAGCGCCAGGTCGAACCAGAACCAGGCCAGGTCCTGCGTCGCGCGGGCCACGAACGTCGTCGTCCCGGTCAGCGAGCCGTCGCCCGCGCCCAGGTCGAGGTCGATGGTGTAGCGGTCCACGTCGTATCCGCTGTTGCCGGCCCGCGGGAAGTACGGGTCGCCGAGTCCGGGCTCGCCGCCGGTGCGCCCCGGCGCGGCCTCCCGCCGCTCCAGCACCAGCAGCACGGTGGTGACCAGCGCCCCGACCAGCAGCGCGGCCAGCGCGGCGAGCAGCAGCCGGCGGCGACGCCGTCGAGGTCGCGCCGGGCCCGGGTCAGCGCTCGACATGCACCAGCGAGCGCAGGTTGCGGTCCAGGTGCCAGGTGGCGAACGCCGCCGTGATGCCGCTGGCCTCGCGGGCGGTCGCGGTCTGGGCGTCCCGGGTGTCGACCCAGCGGCCCTCGAGCAGCGCCCCCAGCAGCTCCAGCGTGTCCGGGGACGGCCGCGAGGCCCCGGCCGGCCGGCAGCGCTCGCAGACCACGCCGCCGGCGACGGGGGAGAAGGCGGTGTGCGGGCCGACCACGCCGCAGCGGGCGCAGTCGTGGAAGGACGGCGCGTAGCCGGCGACCGCGAGCGCGCGGAGCAGGTAGGAGTCCAGGACCATCGACGCGGGCCGCGGTCCGTCGGCCGTGCCGCGGTTCAACACCCGCAGCGCGCCGACCAGCAGCAGGTACTGCTGCAGCGCCGGCTCACCCTCCTCGACCACCAGCCGGTCCGCCGTCTCCAGCATCACCTGGCCGGCGGTGTAGGTCGGGTAGTCCTCGGTCAGCGCGGGCCCGAACGCGTCCAGGGACTCGACCTGGGTCACCACGTCGAGGCTGCGGCCCTCGGCGAACTGCAGGTCGACGTGGGAGAAGGGCTCCAGCCGCGCACCGAACTTCGACGACGTCCGCCGCACCCCCTTGGCGACGGCCCGGATCTTGCCGCGCCGGCGGCTCAGCAGGGTGATGATCCGGTCGGCCTCGCCGAGCTTGTGCGTGCGCAGCACGAGCGCTTCGTCACGGTAGGTCGGCACCTCGATAGTGTCCCGCACATGGCCAAGACCCCGCGGCGGACGACGCGCGACACCCCCCGTCCGCCGGCCCGGCCGCCCGAGCCGCACCCCAGCGGTGCGCGCCCGCCGGCCCTGCCCGTCGCGAAGGTGCCGACGCACGTCGCCGTGGTCATGGACGGCAACGGCCGGTGGGCCAAGGCGCGCGGCCTCCCGCGCACCGCCGGCCACGCCCGCGGCGAGGACGCGCTCTTCGACGTCGTCGAGGGCGCCATCGAGGTCGGGGTGCGCTACCTGTCCGCCTACGCCTTCTCCACCGAGAACTGGAACCGCTCCCCGGACGAGGTCCGCTGGCTGATGGGCTTCAACCGCGACGTCATCCGCCGCCGGCGCGACCAGATGGACGCCCTCGGCGTCCGGGTCCGCTGGGCGGGCCGGCGGCCGCGGCTGTGGCGCAGCGTCATCGCCGAGCTGGAGGAGGCCGAGCGGCGGACGGTCGACAACGACGTGCTGACGCTGCAGTTCTGCGTCAACTACGGCGGCCGGGCCGAGATCGTCGACGCGGCCCGGCGGATCGCCGAGCTGGCGGCGGAGGGCCGGCTCGACCCGGCCAAGCTGACCGAGGAGCGCTTCCGGCGCTACCTCGACGAGCCGGAGATCCCCGACGTCGATCTCTTCGTCCGCTCCTCGGGGGAGCAGCGGACGTCGAACTTCCTGGTCTGGCAGTCGGCCTACGCGGAGATGGTGTTCCTCGACCAGCTGTGGCCGGACTTCGACCGCCGCGACCTCTGGCGGGCCGTCGAGCTCTACGCCGACCGGGACCGCCGCTACGGCGGGGCCGTCCCGAACGCCGTCCGTCCGGCCGACCCGGACAGCGGGGCGGGGCCAGCGTGAGAGAATCGTCGGATTCTGAACGGGACGATCCGCACCGCCGACCACCTCGGGGTGACGCGGCGGGAGGCGGGGTGAGGGCACGCAGATGAGCGGTAACGCAACCTATCGGCTCGGCAACACGAGCATCCTGGCGGTGTGCGGCGTCGAGGCGCCCGTCGTCGCCACGTCGGACTCCTTCGACGAGCGGCTGGCGGCGACCTACGAGCGCGTGGGGATGCTGCCCGGCATGCAGGAGCAGCTCGCCGGGGTCAAGGAGCGCCGTTGGTGGCCCGAGGACGTCTCGTTCGCCGACGCCGCCGCCATGGCGGGGGCCAAGGCGCTCGCCGAGTCGGGCGTCGACCCCTCCCAGGTCGGCCTGGTCATCAACACCTCCGTGTGCCGCGCGCACCTCGAGCCGTCGATCGCCGTCGAGGTGCACCACCAGCTGGGACTGCCCACGAGCTGTCTCAACTTCGACATCGCCAACGCCTGCCTCGGCTTCGTCAACGCCATCCAGCTGGCCGGGACCATGATCGACGCCGGGCAGATCGAGTACGCGCTGCTCGTCGACGCCGAGGGCTCCCGCGAGCTGCACGACAACACCATCACGAGCCTGCAGCGCCCGGAGACCACCGCCGAGGAGGTCAAGGAGGCGTTCGCCAGCCTGACCATCGGCTCGGGGGCCGCCGCCATGGTGCTGGGCCGGACCGACCGGCACCCGGAGGGCCACGTCGTCATCGGCGGCGCCAGCCGGGCGGGCAGCGAGCACCACGACCTCTGCGTCGGCGACCTCAGCGGGATGCGCACGGACAGCCGTGCGCTGTTCCAGGCCGGCATCGCCCTGGCCGTCGACACCTGGCACGAGGCGCAGGGCGACTTCGACTGGTCCGAGGTCGACTACTTCATGTGCCACCAGACCTCGGTCAAGCACATCGCCACCATGGCGAAGTCGGTGGGCGCCACCCCCGAGCAGTTCCCCATGACGGTGACCACCTACGGGAACCTCGGTCCCGCGGCCGTGCCGTTCACGCTCGCGCAGAGCGTCGACAAGCTGCAGGCCGGCATGCGGGTCATGCTGCTGGGGATCGGTTCGGGGCTCAACACGTCCTTCGCCGAGATCATCTGGTGACCTCGACGGCTCCCGGGTCCGCCCCGGCCGTCCCCGCCGACGTCCTCGCCTCGCTGCCCGACGTCGACCCCACCTGGTCCCGCACCGTCGAGGTCGCCGACGGCGAGGGCGTCCCGCACCTGTGGCACGTGCTCGACACCCACGCCCCGGGCCGCGCGCCCGCGGAGCCGGTCCGCGCGACCCTGCTCTGCGTGCACGGCAACCCCACCTGGTCGTTCCTGTGGCGCCGCTTCCTGGCCGCCGCCCCGGCGGGCTGGCGCGTGGTCGCCGTCGACCAGCTGGGCATGGGCTTCTCGGAGCGCCCGGCCGGGCCGCGCCGGTTCGCCGACCGGGTGGCCGACCTCGGCGACCTGACCGCGGCCCTCGGCGTCGACGGCCCCGTCGTCACCCTGGCCCACGACTGGGGCGGTCCCATCTCGCTGGGCTGGGCCCAGGCGCACCGCGACCAGCTGGCGGGCGTCGTGCTCACCAACACCGGCGTCGACCTGCCCGTCGACGACGAGCTGCCCCCGCTGATCCGGCTGGCCCGGACCCCGAGCCTGCGGCAGCTGGCCTGCACCACCACGCCGGCCTTCGTGCGCGGCGGGTCGCTGCTCTCGCGGCCGGCCCTGCCGGCGGACGCCGTGCACGGTCTGGTCGCGCCCTACGACCACCCCGGCCGGCGCCGTGCGGTCGCCGACTTCGTGGCCGACATCCCGCTGGAGGCCGACCACCCCAGCCGGCCGGCCTGGGACGCCATGGCCGACGGGGTCCGCTCCCTGGCCGACGTGCCCGTCCTGCTGGCCTGGGGCCCGCGGGACCCGGTGTTCGGCGAGCGGTTCCTCGAGGACCTGCTGCGACGCCTGCCGCAGGCCGACGTCCAGCGCTACCCGCCGGCGTCGCACCTGGTCACCGAGGACGCCCCGCAGACCGCCGTCGACATCTGGCGCTGGGTGGTGGAGCGGGTCGCCCCCACCCTGGCCGGCGCCAGGCCCGCCGAGCCCACCCCGCCGCGGCCGCCGCTCGCCCCCGAGGACCTGCCCTGGGCCGCGCTGCTGCGCCGCGCCGACGACGAGTCCACCGCCGTCGCCGAGGTGCACGGCCCGGTCACCAGTCGCACCTCGTTCGCCCTGCTGAACGCCCGGATCCGCGACGTCGCCGCCGGCCTGGTCGCCTCCGGCGTGCGCCCGGGGGAGCGGGTGGCCCTGCTCGTCCCGCCCGGCCTCGAGCTCACCGTCGCGGTGTACGCCTGCTGGCGCGCCGGCGCGGCGATCGTCGTCGCCGACGCCGGCCTCGGCCTGCGGGGGATGGCGCACGCCCTGCGCAGCGCCGCCCCCGACCACGTCATCGGCATCCCGAAGGCCCTCGTCGCCCTCGGCGCCCTGGGCGTGCCCGGCCGGCGGATCGCGGTCGGCGGTTCGCCGCTGGCCGCCCGCTCCTTCGGCTGGGTCGGCGAGCTGTCGGCCCTGGAGGCCCTGGGCCGTGACCGCGACCTGCCGGACCCGGGCCTGGAGGACGTCGAGGGCGCGGTGCTGTTCACCTCCGGCGCGACCGGCCCGGCCAAGGGCGTGGTCTACCGGCTCTCGCAGCTGCGCGAGCAGATCCGCCAGGTCGCGACGGTGCTCCGGCTCGGCCCGGACGACCGGCTGGTCGCCGCCTTCGCGCCGTTCGCCCTCTACGGCCCGGCCATCGGGATCGGCGCCGTCGCCCCCGACATGGACGTCACCGCACCCGGCACCCTCACCGCCACCGCGCTCGCCGACGCGGTGCTGGCCATCGACGCCACCTCGGTGTTCGCGTCCCCGGCAGCGCTGCGCAACGTCGTGGCCACCGCCGACGAGCTGGACGCCCGCCGCCGCGACGCCCTGCGCGGGGTCCGCACCGTGCTCTCGGCCGGGGCCCCCGTCCCGCTGCCCCTGCTCCGCCAGGTGCAGGCGCTGCTACCCGACGCCGAGCTGCACACCCCCTACGGGATGACCGAGGTGCTGCCGGCCACCGACATCGCGCTGGCCCAGATCGAGGCGGCGGGCCCCGGCGACGGCGTCTGCGTCGGCCTCCCGCTGCCCGGGGTGACGCTGCGGATCAGCCCGCTCGACGCGCTGGGCCGCGCCGACGGCGCGCTGACCGACGAGCCCGGCGTGCGGGGGGAGATCTGCATCGCCGCCGCGCACCGCAAGGACCGCTACGACCGCCTGTGGGCCACCGAGCAGCAGAGCTCCCGCAACCCCGGCTACCACCGCAGTGGTGACGTCGGCCACCTCGACGCGGAGGGTCGGCTGTGGGTCGAGGGGCGGCTGGTGCACGTCGTCACCACCGCCGACGGCCCCGTCACCCCGGTCGGGGTGGAGCAGCAGATCGAGGCCTCGGACGCCGTCCGCGCGACCGCCGTCGTCGGGGTCGGGCCGGTCGGCGCCCAGCAGGTGGTCGCGGTCGTGGTCCCCGCCGACGGACGTCGCCGGCGGCAGCCGCTGGCCGAGCCGGACCTCGCCGACGCCGTCCGCGCCGCCTCGCCCGTCCCGCTGGCCGCGGTGCTGGTGGTCGACGCGCTGCCGGTCGACATCCGGCACGCCTCCAAGGTCGACCGCGCCCGGCTGGCCCGCTGGGCCGGCCGGCTGCTGGCCGGCGAGCGACCCGGGAAGGTGTGACGTGGAGGTCCTGGTCGCGTGAAGGTCCTGGTCACGGGGGCCAGCGGGATGCTCGGCGGGGCGACGGCCCGGGCGCTCGCGGACCGCGGCGACGACGTCACGGTGCTGCAACGCCGGCCCGCGGGGCTGGGGCTGCGCGAGGTGCAGGCCGACGTGGCCGACCCCGCTGCCGTGCTGCGCGCCGTCGACGGGCACGAGGCCGTCGTCCACCTGGCCGCGAAGGTCAACATCACCGGGGCCTGGGCCGACTACGCGCGGATCAACATCGACGGCACCCGGGCCGTCGTCGACGCCTGCCGCCGGACCGGCGTCGCCCGCCTGGTCGACGTCTCCTCGCCGTCGGTCGCGCACGCCGGGCGCTCGCTGGTCGGGGCCGGCGCCGGGCCGGCCGACCCGGACGCCGCCCGCGGTCCGTACGCCCGCAGCAAGGCGGCCGCGGAGCTGCTGGCGCTGGCCGCCGACGGGCCGGCGCTCGCCGTCGTGGCCGTCCGCCCGCACCTGGTCTGGGGCCCGGGGGACACCCAGCTGGTCGCCCGGATCGTCCGGCGCGCCCGGCAGGGCCGGCTGCCGCTGATGGGGGCCGGTGCGGTCCTCGTCGACACCACCTACGTGGACAACGCGGTGGACGCCCTGGTCGCCGCGCTCGACCGCTGCCGGCCCGACGGCCTGCACGGGGAGGCGCTGGTGGTGAGCAACGGCGAGCCGCGGCCGATCGCGGAGGTCCTCGGCGCCTGGGCGGAGGCGGGCGGGGCACCGCGGCCGGGCCGCCACGTGCCGGTGCCGCTCGCCCTGGCGGCCGGGGCGGTCACCGAGGCGCTGTGGGCCCTGCGGCCGGGCGACGACGCCGACCCGCCGCTCAACCGCTTCCTGGTCGAGCAGCTCTCCACGGCGCACTGGTTCGACCAGCGGCGGACCCGGGAGGCGCTGGGGTGGCGGCCCGCCGTCAGCCTCGACGAGGGCTTCGCGCGGCTGGCCCGGTGGTACGCCGAGGGCGGCCCCGGCCGGTCCTGAGGCTCAGCAGGAGCCGCAGGTCCCGAAGATCTCCAGGTCGTGGCTGACGTCGCGGAAGCCGTGCTCGTCGGCGACGGCGCTGGCCCACCGCTCGACGGCCGGCCCGGACACCTCGACGGTCCGGCCGCAGCTGCGGCAGACGAGGTGGTGGTGGTGCCCCGACGAGCAGCGGCGGTACGCGGTCTCGCCGTCGTCGGTGCGCAGGGCGTCGAGCTGGCCGGACTCGACCATCGCCTGCAGGGTGCGGTACACCGTGGTCAGGCCGACGCTGTCGCCCTGGCGGCGCAGCACGTCGTGGATCTGCTGCGCCGTCCGGAACTCCTCCAGGTGGGTGAGGATCTGGTCGACGGCGGCGCGCTGCCGGGTGCGGCGCTGCGGGGCGGCGGGGGTGGTGCCGGGCTGGTCCATGTCAGTGCTCGTCGTAGTGGTCGGCGTGGGCCGCGTGCCGGTGGCCCTCGTGCACGTAGTCGGTGTGGTCCCCGTGCCGCAGGGCCCGGTGCCCGCAGCCCTCGTCGTGCCGGTGCGGGTGGACGTCCTCGGCCACCACGTGGCCCGCGCCGTCGAGGGCGGCGGCCGGGTCGACGGGCAGCTCGAGGACCGCCCGCCGGCGGCGCACCAGCACCGAGACCGGCCAGCTGAGGGCGAACACGGCGATGGCCAGCACCACGATCAGGGCGCCCGGGGCGGCGTCGGCGTAGTAGGAGCCGGTGGCCCCGCCCACGGCGACGAGGGCGCCGACCGCCATCGCGCAGGCCAGCGTGGCGTAGAAGCCGCGCACGAGGTTCTGCGCCGCCGCGACCGGGATGACCATCAGCGCGCTGACCAGCAGCAGGCCGACCGTCCGCATCGCCAGGCTGACGGTGATGGCGGCCAGCACGACGATCAGCACGTTGTAGAACCGGACGGGCAGGCCCAGGGTGCGCGCGTGCTGCTCGTCGGTGCAGACGGCGAACAGCTGCGGGGCGAGCCCCAGGGCGGGGACCAGGACGACGACGGCCAGCACGGCCACCAGCCGCAGGTCCGCGGCCGTGACGGTGGTGAGGGAGCCGAACAGGTACTGCGACAGCGCGCCCGCCCCGGCACCGGCGATGCCGGACATCAGCACGCCGGCGGCCAGGCCGCCGTAGAACAGGATGGCCAGCCCGACGTCGCCGGTGGCCTTGCCGAGCTGGCGGAGCAGCTCGACGACGACCGCGCCCGCGATGCACACCACCACGGCGACCGGGATCGGAGCGCTGCCGGTGAGCAGGGCGAGGCCGACGCCGGCGATGGCCACGTGGCCGAGGCCGTCGCCGAGCAGGCTGAGCCGGCGCTGGACCACGTAGACGCCGATGGCGGGGGCGATCAGGCCGGTGAGCAGGGCGGCCAGCAGGGCGCGCTGCATGAAGGGGAAGCCGAGCAGCTCGCTCACCGGATGACCGTCCCGTCCAGCCAGTGCGGGTCGACGGGCTCGGGCTCGTGGTGCTCGCCGCCCGCGGCGGGGTGCAGGCGGGCTCCCAGGGAGGCCAGCGGACCGTCCAGGGCCACCCGGCCCTCGCGGAGCACGACGCCCCGGTCGACCAGGGCGCCCAGGCTGCCCACGTCGTGCAGCACGACGAGGACGGCGGTGCCCGCCGCGACCAGGTCGGCCAGGACGGCGGTCAGCACCTCCTGGTGGGCCAGGTCGACCCCGGCCGTCGGCTCGTCGAGGACCAGCAGCCGCGGCTCGGCGGCCAGCGCGCGGGCGATCAGCACCCGCTGCTGCTGCCCGCCGGAGAGCACGGCGAGGTCGTCGCGGGCCCGGTCGGTGAGGTCGACGGCCGCCAGGGCCCGCGCGACGGCCGCGCGGTCGGCGGCCCGGGCGGGGACGAAGGGCCGGCGGTGGGCCAGCCGGCCCGACCCGACCACCTCGCGGACCTTGGCGCCGCCCGGGGCCGCGGCGGAGCGCTGCGGCACGTAGCCGACGTCGCGCCAGGACCGGAAGCGGCGCAGCGGGGTGCCGAACAGGTCGACCGAGCCGCGGCTGAGCGGCACCAGGCCGAGCAGCGCGCGGACCAGCGTCGACTTCCCGGAGCCGTTGCCACCGAGCAGGGCGACGACCTCGCCCGGCTGCACGGCGAGGTCCACCCCGCGCAGCACCGGCAGCCCGCCCAGCTCCACGGAGACGTCGTGCGCCTGCAGCACCGGCGACGGCGCCCCCCCGCCGGCCGGGTCGCCCTCACCTAGGAGCATCCGTTCGCCTTCTGCAGGGCGGCCAGGTTCGAGCGCATGACGGCAACGTAGTCCTGCCCGCGCGAGGAGCCGGTGATGCCCTCCACCGGGTCGAGCACGTCGGTGGCCAGGCCGAGGTCGCCGGCGATGGCCTCGGCGATGGCCGGGGAGACCAGCGTCTCCGAGAAGATCGTCGTCACCCCGTGCTCCTGGGCCTCCTGCTGGACCTCCGCGATGCGCGCGGGGGAGGGCTCGGCGTCGGGGCTCAGCCCGGTGATGCCGATCTGGGTCAGCCCGTAGCGCGCCGCCAGGTAGCCGAACGCCGTGTGGGTGGTGATGAACGCCTGCCGCTCGCAGCCGGCCAGGCCGGTGCGGAACTCCTGGTCGAGCGTCGCCAGCTCGGCGTCCAGGGCCGCCGCGCTGGTCCGGTAGTCCGCGGCGTGGTCCGGGTCGAGCGCGGTGAGCTGGTCGCGCACCGCCGCGGTGATGGTGGCCATCTGGGTGGGGTCGAGCCAGACGTGCGGGTCGAGGCCGCCGTGCTCGTGCTCCTCCTCCGCGTGCCCCTCCCCGTGCTCCTCCTCCGCGTGCTCCCCGGCGGCGCCGAGCGGCTGCAGCGGGACCACGGTCGCGGTGTCGAGGACGTGCTGGTTGCCGCTCTGGTCGACCGCCTCGTCCACCGCGGCCTGGAAGGTCCGCTCGTAGACCACGAGGTCGGCCGTCGTGACCGAGGCCACCTGCCGGGGCGTCAGCTCCAGGTCGTGCGGCTCGGCGCCCGGCTGGGTCAGGCTGGTGACCCGCGCGTGCGGACCCGCGACACGCTCGGCGACGAACTGGAAGGGGTAGAACGACGCCACGACGCTCAGCTGGCCCGGCTGGCCCGGAGTGGCTGCCGCCCCGTCCGCTCCGCCACAGCCCGCCGCCAGCAGCAGGGCGGACGCCGCGAGCAGCGCGGCGAACGGACGCGCGTTCTTGTTCATGACAACCATTTTCATCTGCGGGAGGTGGCCGGTCAAGTCGGCCGTGGTCCCGCGCGGGCCGAGGCGACCGTCAGCCCGTCCGCCCCTCCTCGGCGACGGGCGTCGACCCGGGGGCGCTGCCCAGGGCGAAGATCGAGTCCCGCAACCGGTGCAGGGTGAGGTCCAGGTCGCCGGAGACCTCGTGCAGCAGCCGGCGGATCCGGAGGTCGCGGCTCCGACCGGCCGCGTCCTGCACCTTGGTCCCGGTGGACAGCAAGGAGGACGCGACGTGGTCGTGGAGGTCCCGGGCGATCCGGTCGCGGTCCTCGAGCTGGGCGACCCGCTGGTGCACCGCCCGGGCGCGGATCAGGTCCAGGGCCATCGCCACATGGCCCAGGAAGGTCTCCGCCATGTCGAGGTCGACGGCGCCGAACGGTGGGCGGCTGACGTGCCGGCCGGCGAGCAGCAGCCCGCGCAGGCCGGAGACGCCGTGCACGGGCAGCACCAGGACGGGTCCGATGCCGAGGGCGGCGAGGCCGTCGAGGCACGCGGAGCCGGTCCGGTCGCCGACGTCGAGGTGAGCGCCCCGGCCGGCGGCCAGCACCTCGGCGACCAGGGGGTCGTCGCCCTGCAGCGCGAGCCCGGCCAGCGTCTCGGCCCGGTCCCCGAGCCCGACCGCCGGCCGCAGCTGCTGGCGGTCCGGTTCGGGCACCCAGGCCGTCACCAGCTCGGCGTCGGCGAGCTTCTGCACGCTGCGGGCCACCAGGGCGACGGCCTCGGTCTCGGTGACCACGGCCAGGGTGCCGTTGCTGAGCTCGGCGGCCTCCTGCAGCCACTCCTGGCGGCGGCGCGCCTCCTCGTACAGGCGGGCGTTCTCGATGGCGGTGCCCGCGCTGGAGGCCAGCCCCAGCAGCACGTCCTCGTCCTCGGTCGTCAGCCCGCCCTCGGGCTCCACGACCAGCAGGACGGCCAGCACGTGGCGCCGGTGGTGGACCGCGAAGGCGGTGCAGCCGGCCGACCAGGGCGCCGGGAGCCCGTCGCCGGCCAGCCGGGCGACGGTCGCCGCCTTGAGCCCGCGGAGCCCGGAGGTCAGGGCCGACGCGTCGGCCGGGTCGAGCGGGAGGCAGCCGACGACGGCCAGGTCGTCGTCCCGCTGCACCAGCTGGACCACCGAGCCGTCCGCGTCGAGCACGGCGAGCGTGGCGTCCGGCAGCCCGACGAGGCGGTGCGCGGCCTCGACGACCCGGCGGTGCAGTGAGGGGAGGGAGAGCTCCTCGACGACGGCGGCGCTCTCGCGCATCAGCAGCCGGAGCCGGGTGGAGACCTCGGAGGCCTCCATGCCGCCGTCGGCCGGTGCGTCGTGGGCGCCGGCCGGGACGGCCGGGCGCGCCGGGGCGCGGGTGGTGGAGGTGCTGCTGGTGGGGCTCCGGGGGGATGCCGTCGTCATGTGCAGGCCTCTCGCTCTGCGTGCGGTCCCCGGGCCCTGCCAGCCTAGGACACCGGGACGGACTTCGCAGCCGAGCCGGGGTGACGCCCGGTCACAGGCGGCTCAGCCCCAGCCCGACGACGAGTCCGAGCATGACCACCCGCAGCACCCGGCCCGAGGCCGGTACCACCGGCCAGGACAGGTAGGCGATCCAGGCCACGAAGATCCCGACGACGGCCAGCGCGACCAGCCCGACGGCCGGCGGTGCGAGGACCCCCACCGCGATGAGCGCGATCGTGGCGAGCGGGACGACCGCGCGCGGCAGGGCGTGCAGCCGCAGCAGCAGGGGCCGGGTGGTGCGCTCGACCGAGGTGCGCAGCGTCGGGGTGGTCGGACCGGCAGGCATGCGGTCCAGTGTGGCAGGGCGGAGGCGGCGCTGCCCCGCACGAGGCCGGCACCCTCGGCGCGCGCGGGCCTCAGAACGCGGCGCCCACCGGGGTCGGCTCGGGGGCGAGCCGGGCTAGCAGCCGGTCGAAGACGCGCTGCCGGTCGAACTGCAGGGCGTGGTCGCGGGCGCGCAGCTCCATCGCCTCGCGCTCGTGCTCGGGCAGGCTCAGCGCCTCGTCGAGGGCGGCGGCGATCGCTACCGGGTCCTCGACGGGCACGATCAGCGCGTGGTCGCCCACCGCCTCGCCGATGCCCCCGGTGTCGGTGGTGATGACGGGCCCGCCACCCGCCAGCATCTTCTCCACCAGCGCGATCCCGAAGGTCTCGACGAACTCCGGCCGGGGCTTGCTGGGCAGCACGAAGGCGGCGCAGCCGGCCATCAGGTCGGGCTTCTCGTCGTCGTCCACGTCGTCGAGGAAGCGGATGCGGTCCGCGGCCGGGCTCGCGGCCGCCACCCGGTGCAGGTGCTCGGCCTCGGGCCCGTTCCCGGCCAGCACCAGGGTGAGCCCCCGGCAGCGCTCGCTGGCCGCGAAGCCGGCGATCAGCTCGTCGACGCCCTTGGCGTGCGCGAGCCGGGACAGGAACAGCACGTAGCCGTTGCGGTGCAGGCCGCGCCGCTCCAGCGTCGCCGAGAAGTGGTCGAGGTCCTGGGTCAGGTAGTCGGCCGTGTTGATCGCCGGGTAGGAGATGGCGACCCGGTCGCGGCACTGCGCGGCGAAGCGGGTGCCGTGGGCGGCGTCGACGGCTTCGGCCGAGGCGATCACGAGGTCGCGGGTGTAGGCCGAGACCGCGACCGGCACGTCGCTGGACAGGTAGGCGGTGAGCACGTGCGCCGCGGCCCCGAACCGGCCCTCCGCGACGCAGGACCGGACGACGTTGGTGACGTCGGAGCCCACGGCCTCGGCGATCGTCGTCACGTCCACCGGCAGGCCGGTGGCCCGGGCCACCCCGACGGCGTCGTGGACGGCGACGGTGTGCGGGCTGAGGTAGAGCGACATGGCGACGGTGGGCACGCCGTCGGTGAACAGCTCGACGAGCCGGCCCACCAGCCCGGCGAGGTAGCGCCCGTCGGGCACCTTGTAGTCGCCGACCGGCGCCGGCCGCTCCACCTCGATGCCGACGCTGTAGGGGCTGACGCCGTCCAGCGGCTTCAGCGGCAGGCCGGTCTCGGCGAGCCGGTCGAGCGGCCAGGTGACGATCCGGACCTCGGTGAAACCGCGCAGCAGCGCGGCCTCGGCCAGGTTCCGGGCCTCGCCCGAGTGCCCGCAGATCACGGGGTCGGCGCGGACGACGATGACGAGACGGCGGCGCGGCGGGAGGTCGCGGCGGGGTCGACGGTTCATGCGACGGCCTTTCTGCAGAGGGGGGACCGGGGACCGGGAGGTCGCCGGTCAGCCGGCGGGGTCACGGGGGACCGCCGGGTGGGAGGGGACGGCGGGCGTGGCCGGGGCGGAGACCGACGGCGGCCGGCTCGTGGTGCCCCAGGCGGACGGGCTCGGTCCGAGCTCGACGACCAGCCGACCGCCGCGGTGCAGGTCGCGTGCGGGCAGCCAGCTCTGCTCGAGGGGCCGGCCGTTGAAGGTGACCGTCTGGACGTACTGGACGGGGCCGCCGGCGACCGGCTCGACGAAGCCCGTGGTCTCCACGGCCAGCTCCTCCTCACCGAGCCGGATCCGGGACTGCGAGAACGACGGCGCGTTGACCAGGTAGAGGGACTGGCCGGCGATGGGGAACAGCCCGAGGCTCGCCCAGACGTACCAGGAGCTCAGACCGCCGGAGTCGTCGTTCCCGGGCAGGCCGCCGCGGCCGAGGCCGAACATCGCGTGCACGGCGGCGTGCACCACCTCCGCGGTGCGGTCGGGCCGGCCGACGTAGTGGTAGGCCCAGGGGACCTCCATGTCCGGCTCGTTGTTCAGCCCCTCGAACCGGTTCAGCGCGTAGCCGGCCAGCATCTCGGCCACGCCCGGCCGCTCGCCGACCTGGCGGACCGGCTCCGCGCCGTAGCCGAAGAAGGAGTCGAGCAGGGCCACGAAGGCGTCGTCGCCGCCGGCCAGGTCGATGCGGGCCTGCATGTCGTGCAGCACCCGGAAGGAGTAGTTCCACCGGCCGCCCTCGTAGTAGGAGGAGTCGACCAGCAGCCCGGTCGCCGGGTCGAACGCGTTGACCCACTGCCGGGCGAGGGCGTCGCACTGCTCGGCCAGGGCGACGTCGCCGACGTGCCGGGCGACCTGCGCCGTGCAGTGGTAGCCGAAGGCCAGGTCCAGGGTGTGGGTGATCGGGTGGACCACGCCCCGGAGCAGGAACTCCTCGCCGTAGGCGCGGCGCAGGTCGGTGTCCATGTGCACCAGTGCCCAGTCCCAGTCGACGCCGGGGACGCCCAGCTGGCACAGGTCGGCGAGGAAGGTCTGGGCCAGCGCGCTGCCCTGCCGGGAGAACCGGTCGGTGCCCTTGGCCATCCGGTACCCGATGGGCAGGTTGCCCTCCTCCTCGCACACGTAGAGCAGGGCGTGGGCCAGCTCGGCCGCCCGCTCCGGGAACAGCGCGGTGATCAGCGGCAGCTGCGTCCGGTACATGTCCCAGAGGGTGCAGAGGTCGAACACGAAGGGACCGTCGGTCGGCCAGAACGGGCTCTCGTCCGGGGCGAAGCAGGGCTTGACCAGCGAGTGGTAGAGCGCGGTGGAGAAGATGCGCTGCCGCTCGCTGGAGGGCGTCTCGATGCGGATGCGGCTCAGGTCGCGGCGCCACTGCGCCGAGGTCTCGGCGTGCCGGGCGTCGAAGCTGGTCGTCGTGCTGCAGGGCGAGGTCGACCCGGCGGGTGTCGCGCCGAGGTCGGTGATCAGGTTGGTCCGCGCCTGGTCCACGCCGCGCAGGGAGAACCCGAAGCGCAGCTCCAGCACCTGGCCGGGCTCGGTGTCGCCGCGCCACATGAGCCCGAACGGCCGCAGGGTGGTCGGCCGGATCCGGTCGAAGTCCAGCCGGGTGCCGCCCGGCATCAGCCGCCGGTCGTACCAGAGGAGCTGCTGCCAGCCGTCGACGTCGGCCTCGAGGTGGACGGCCAGCGGGGCGCCCTCGACGACGATCTCGGCCTGGGCGACGCCGGGGGCCAGGGCCTCCAGGTGCGCACGCAGCGGGACGGTGGCGCCGTAGGGGATGGCCAGCCCGCCAGCGGAGAAGTCGATGACCAGCCGGGCGTCCTTGTGGGCCGGGAAGGTGTAGCGGTGCACCGCGCTCTTCGGGCCGACGGTCAGCTCGGCACGGATGCCGGAGGCCAGCGTCGCGGCGTAGTAGCCGGGCTCGGCCCGCTCCTCGCGCAGCTCCCAGGCGGTGCCGAGGGCGTCGAGCGGCTCCACCATCGGGGTGACGCGGAAGTAGTTGTAGTACTTGCGGATGGCGCCGGTGCCCGACTGCTGGAAGTGGGTGAACCCGGTAGCCTGGAGGCGGTCGAACAGCTGCGGCGGCACGCCCTCGGTGTTGAGCTCGTACTGGCCGTAACCCGTCGGGTAGGCGCCGGAGTAGGCGCACGCCGAGACCATGCCGAACGGGTGCGCGGCGCCGGGATGGGTGTTGCCGACCTGCGGCTTGGGCCACCACCAGGTCGCCGCCAGGCCGGTGGGCGGGGGCAGCGCGGTCGCGGCGGACCCCAGGAACGGGTCGACGTGCTCGATCACCGGTGCCTCCCGCCGACGTGTGAAGAACTGAGATGACCCAGAGCTCAACGGCTGGCGAAGTCGGCTCGGACTGCGACCCTAGGGACGGCAGGTTTCGCCCGGGTGTCGACGAGGTGAGAACTGGGTGAGAATCAGCGCCGTCGCCCCTCGGGGCATGATCGCCCCTGTGCCCGCCGTCCCCGACCTCCCCGTCCTGCCCGACCTCAGCGACCGGACCGTCCTGGTGACCGGCGCCAACGCCGGGCTCGGCTACTTCGCCACCGAGCAGCTGGCGGCGGCCGGCGCCCACGTCCTGCTGGCCTGCCGCTCGGCCGAGCGGGCGGCGCGCGCCGTCGCCGCGGTGCGGGCCCGGGTGCCCGGCGCCCGGCTCGACGTGGCGGGCCTCGACCTCGCCGACCTGGGGAGCGTCGCCGCCTGCGCCCGCGCGGTGGACGTCGGGCTGGACGCGGTGCTCTGCAACGCCGGGGTCACCGGGACCGACGGCCGACGGACCACCGCCGACGGGCTGGAGCTGATGATGGGCGGCAACGCCTTCGGCCACCTGGCCCTGGTGGCCGGCCTGGCCGACCGGCTCCGGCCCGGTGCCCGGGTGGTGACGGTCGGCTCGATCGCGTCGCGCTGGTCCCCCCTGGACCTCGACGACCTGCAGGCGGAGCGCGGGTTCCGCTCCTTCCGCCAGTACGGCCGCTCCAAGACCGCGGCGATGGCCCTCGCCTTCACCCTCGACCGGCGCTGGCGGGCCGCCGGCCGGGACGGGCTCGCCCTGGCGGCGCACCCCGGCTTCGCCGTCGACGTGCTCAGCCCGTCGCGGCCCGGCGTCGTCGAACCCTCGGCCGTCGCCCGGCGGCTCGCCCGCCCGGCCCGGCTGCTGGTGCAGGGCAAGGACGCGGGGGCCTGGCCGCTGGTGCACGCGTGCGTCGGGGCCGGCGTCCGGGGCGGTGGGTACTGGGGGCCGGGCGGGGTGCAGGAGCTGCTCGGCCCGCCCGCGCCGGCCCGCGCGCACGACCACGTCCGCTCGAGCGACACCGGGGACCGGCTGTGGGCGGCCGCCGAGCAGGCGACCGGCCTCTCCCTCGCGGGTCTCGCCTGATCGCTCGGGACGGCTCCTCCGCTGCCGTCCGGCGAGGCCGGCCGTAGCCTGGCCGCCATGATCGTGCTGAGCCGCTTCCGCGTCGACGCCGTGGCGGAGGCGACCTTCCTACCGCAGGCCGAGGCGGCCATCGCCGTCCTGCGCCGGCGGGAGGGACTCCTCTCGCTGGACTTCGGCCGCAACCTCGACGAGCCGGACCTGTGGACCATCACGACCCGGTGGGCCGACGTCGGCTCCTACCGCCGGGCGCTGAGCGGCATCGAGTCCAAGAGCGTGGTGGTCCCGCTGCTGTCGCTGGCCGTCGACGAGCCGTCGGCCTACGAGAGCCCGGAGCTGGTGGGGGAGAACTGGGCCCGCGGCTCCTCCCGGCCCGGCTGAGACGGGGCCGACGGCCGCCCGTTCGGTAGGCTGGGCGGTCGGTCTGCGTCTCGCGCCGACCGTCCGCACCATCCCAGCCGGGGGTGGTGTCCCGCAGCACACGCTTGGAGCAGCCCCGTGGCCCCCACCAGCCGTCTCGACAACGTCATCAACCTCTGCAAGCGGCGGGGGTTCGTCTTCCCGGCCGGTGAGATCTACGGCGGCACCCGCTCCGCCTGGGACTACGGGCCCCTGGGCGTCGAGCTCAAGGAGAACATCAAGCGGCAGTGGTGGAAGACGGTGGTCAACGGCCGTGACGACGTCGTCGGCCTCGACTCCTCGGTCATCCTGCCCCGCCAGGTGTGGGTGGCGTCCGGCCACGTCGGCGTCTTCACCGACCCGCTGGTCGAGTGCCTGCACTGCCACAAGCGCTTCCGCGAGGACCACCTGCAGGAGGAGTTCGCCGCCCGCAAGGGCCTCGACGACCCGGACGCCGTCGCGATGACCGACGTGCCCTGCCCCAACTGCGGCACCCGCGGCCAGTGGACCGAGCCCCGCGACTTCAACATGATGCTGAAGACCCACCTCGGCGTCATCGAGGACGAGTCCGGCCTGCACTACCTGCGCCCCGAGACCGCGCAGGGCATCTTCGTGAACTTCGCCAACGTCGTGCAGGTGACCCGGAAGAAGCCGCCGTTCGGCATCGGGCAGGTCGGCAAGTCGTTCCGCAACGAGATCACCCCCGGCAACTTCATCTTCCGGACCCGGGAGTTCGAGCAGATGGAGATGGAGTTCTTCGTCCCGCCGGGCAGCGATGAGGAGTGGCACCAGTACTGGATCGACGAGCGCACCCGCTGGTACACCGACCTGGGCATCGACGCCGACCACCTGCGCCACTTCGAGCACCCGCAGGAGAAGCTGTCGCACTACTCGAAGCGGACCGTCGACATCGAGTACAAGTTCGGCTTCGCCGGCAGCGAGTGGGGCGAGCTCGAGGGCATCGCCAACCGGACCGACTTCGACCTGAAGACCCACAGCGAGCACTCCGGCACCGACCTGTCCTACTTCGACCAGGCCTCCGGCGAGCGCTACCTGCCCTACGTGATCGAGCCCGCAGCCGGTCTGACCCGCTCGCTGATGGCGTTCCTGGTCGAGGCCTACACCGAGGACGAGGCCCCCAACACCAAGGGCGGCGTCGACAAGCGGACGGTGCTCAAGCTGGACCCGCGGCTCTCACCGGTCAAGGTCGCCGTGCTGCCGCTGTCCCGCAACGAGGCGCTTTCGCCCAAGGCCCGCGGGCTGGCCGCGGACCTGCGCAAGCACTGGAACGTCGATTTCGACGACGCCCAGGCGATCGGGCGCCGCTACCGCCGTCAGGACGAGATCGGCACGCCGTTCTGCGTCACCGTCGACTTCGACACCCTCGAGGACGACGCCGTCACCATCCGCGAGCGCGACACGATGGCGCAGGAGCGGGTCGCCCTCAGCCAGGTCGAGTCCTACCTCGGGGCCCGGCTCCTCGGATGCTGACCGCCACCGAGTTGTCAGCACCGGTGGTCGCCCCGACGACCACCGGGGCTGACAGGTCGCTGCAGGTGGGCCCGATCACCGTCCCGACGCCCGTGGTGCTGGCGCCGATGGCCGGCGTGACCAACGCCGCCTACCGGCAGCTCTGCCGCGAGCAGGGGGCCGGCCTCTACGTCTGCGAGATGATCACGTCGCGCGGTGTGGTGGCGCGCGACCGGAAGACCCTGCAGATGCTGCAGTTCGACCCGGGCGAGACGGTCCGCTCCGTCCAGCTGTACGGCGTCGACCCGGCGATCATGGCCCAGGCCACGGAGATCCTGGTCACCGAGCACGGGGTCGGCCACGTCGACCTCAACTTCGGCTGCCCCGTGCCCAAGGTGACGCGCAAGGGTGGCGGCGCCGCCCTGCCCTGGAAGCGGGACCGGCTGCGGATGATCCTGGACGCCACCGTCGCGGCGGGCGCCCGGCACGGCGTGCCGGTGACCATCAAGACCCGCATCGGCATCGACGCGGACCACCAGACCTTCCTCGACGCGGGCCGGATCGCCGAGCAGGCGGGCGTCGCCGCGATCGCGCTGCACGGCCGGACGGCGCAGCAGGCCTACTCCGGCGAGGCCGACTGGACCGCGATCGCCGCGCTCAAGGCGCACGTGTCGATCCCCGTGCTCGGCAACGGCGACATCTGGGAGGCCTCCGACGCGCTGGCCATGGTGGAGCAGACGGGCGCCGACGGCGTGGTCATCGGCCGCGGCTGCCTCGGCCGGCCGTGGCTGTTCCGCGACCTCGCCGACGCCTTCGCCGGCCGGGCCACCCGGACCCTGCCGACGCTCGGGGAGGTGGCGGCGATGATCCGCCGGCACGCCGAGCTGCTGGTCGGCCTGAGCGACGAGCAGCACGGCCTGACGGAGCTGCGGAAGCACATGGCCTGGTACCTCAAGGGCTTCCCCGTGGGCAGCGACACGCGCCGTGCCCTCGGTCTCATCGGATCCTTCGCCGACCTCGACGCCGGCCTCGCCCGGCTGGACCCCGACGCCCCGTTCCCGGTCAGCGAGCTCGGCAGCCCCCGCGGCCGCCAGGGCAGCCCGCGCGACAAGGTCGCGCTGCCCGAGCACTGGCTGGACGACACGTCCGGCGCCGACCTCGACATGGCCGACGCCGAGCAGGGCATCTCGGGTGGCTGACGCCGCCGAGCCGTCCGCCCGCGCGCAGGCCTGGGCCGAGACGATGACCGGCCAGCGGGACGGCGACCTGGTGCGGGCGCACGCCGGCTCGCGGGCCGAGGTGGGACCGGGCCCCGTGGTGCACCGCGAGCTGCGGGAGCAGCGGGAGCGCGAGCTGCTCCGGCCCGGCGCCACCCTCGCCGTCGGTGCCGGTCACCGCGCCGTGCCCGAGTCGCCCGACCCCGAGCGGACCTGCTTCGAGCGCGACCGGGACCGGATCGTCCACTCGACCGCGTTCCGCAGGCTGGCCGGCAAGACCCAGGTCGTCGTCCACCCCAGCGACCACCAGCGCACCCGGCTCACCCACGCGCTCGAGGTCGCGCAGGTGGCGGCCTCGATCGCCCGCGGCGCCGGCGTCAACGTGGCCCTGGCCGACGCCATCGCGCTCGGCCACGACTGCGGGCACGGCCCCGGCGGGCACGCCAGCGAGGACGCCTTCGACGCCTTCCTCGAGGAGGGCTACGACCACGGCCCCTGGGGCGCCGACGTCGTGCTGGCCGGGCAGAACCTGTGCGCCGAGACCCTCGACGGCATCCGCAACCACTCGTGGTCGCGGCCGGCCCCGCGGACGGTCGAGGGCGAGATCGTCAGCTGGGCGGACCGGATCGCCTACTGCGCCCACGATTTCGAGGACGCCGTCCACGCCGGCATCGTCGACCTCGCCGACCTGCCCGCCGCGGTCCACGCGGTGGCCGGGCGGACCCGCCGGGAGCAGCTGCGGACCTTCGTCCGCGCCGTCGTGCGCGGGGTGGCCGAGCACGGCGAGGTCGGGATGCCGGCCGCCGAGGCGGAGGCGCTGGCCGCGCTGCGCGCCTTCAACTACGAGCGGATCTACGTCCGGCCGGAGTCGCTGGCCCAGTCCCGGGCCGTCGTCGCCGTCCTGCACGCCCTCGTCGAGTTCTACGTCGAGCACCCGGAGGGGCTGCCGGACACGGTGGTGCCGGTGCAGGACGCCACCGGCACCGACGCGCTGCGCACCGCGGTCACCTACGTGGCCGGGATGACCGACCGCTACGCCTTCGCGATGGCCGAGCACCACCTCGGCTGGCCGCCCGAGCGGCTGCCGCGCGGCATCGACGACCCGCGCTGAGACCGGCCGCCCCGGCTCCCCGTCCCGCCGGCCCGGATCGGTAGCGTGAGCGGACCTCCACCGAACCGGAAGGGGCACCGTGGCCCACCCGCATGCCTTCGTCGTCCTCCGCCGCGACGGCGTCGCCGCCGTCCTCGACGTCACCGCCGGGCGGCTGCCCGCGCTCGTGCACTGGGGCGCCGACCTCGGCCCGCTCACCCTGGCCGAGGTCGACGCGCTGGTCCTCGGCGGTGTCCAGCAGGTCGACGCGAACCTCGTCGACGAGCCGCTGCGGGTCTCCGTGCTGCCGGAGCACTGGACGGGTTGGACCGGGCGACCCGGCGTCAGCGGCTCGCGCGGCGGCCCGGACTGGTCACCCCGTTTCGCCGCCGTCGCCCTGTCGGTCGACGGGCGGGAGGTCCCGGCCGAGGGCGACGAGCCCGTGCTGGTCGAGACCGGCTCCGGCGTGGTCCAGGTCCGGGCCGAGGACCCCGGAGCGGGTCTCGGCGTCGTCCTCGAGCTGGAGCTGACCGCCGGCGGCCTGCTCCGCAGCCGGGCCACGCTGACCAACACCGGCGAGGGCGACTACCAGCTGGACGACCTGGTGCTGGCCTACCCGCTGCCCGGGGTCGCCCGCGAGGTGCTGGACCTGGCCGGCCGCTGGGGCAAGGAGCGGACCCCGCAGCGCGCGCCGCTGCACGTCGGCACCCACCTGCGCGAGGGCCGCAAGGGCCGCACCGGGGCGGACGCGGCCACCGTGCTGCACGTCGGCACCCCCGGGTTCGGGTTCGCCGACGGCGAGATCTGGGCCGTGCACACGGCCTGGTCCGGCAACCACACCCACTACGCCGAGCGGCTGTTCACCGGCCAGCAGGTGGTCGGCGGCGGGGAGCTGCTGCTGCCCGGAGAGGTCCGGCTGGCGACGGGGGAGAGCTACACCTCGCCCTGGGTCTACGGCTCGCACGGCACCGGCCTGGACGCGGTGGCCCGGCGCTTCCACCGCTACCTGCGGTCCCGGCCGCAGCACCCCGGCGCCGAGCGGCCCGTGACCCTGAACGTCTGGGAGGCGGTCTACTTCGACCACGACCTCGAGCGGTTGCTGGACCTGGCGGAGCGGGCGGCGGCGCTCGGCGTCGAGCGGTACGTGCTCGACGACGGCTGGTTCGGCTCCCGCCGCGACGACCGCTCCGGCCTCGGCGACTGGGTCGTCTCGCCCGACGTCTGGCCCGAGGGCCTCCACCCGCTCGTCGACCGGGTCCGCGAGCTGGGCATGGAGTTCGGGCTCTGGTTCGAGCCCGAGATGGTCAACCTCGACTCCGACGTCGCCCGCGCGCACCCGGAGTGGGTGATGGCCACCGGCGGCCGGACGCCGGTGCCGTCGCGGAACCAGCAGGTGCTCAACCTGGGGATCCCCGAGGCGTACGCGCACGTCCGCGACCAGATGATGGCGATCCTCGGCGAGTACGCGATCGGGTACCTGAAGTGGGACCACAACCGCGACCTCGTCGACGCCGGCACCTCGCCGAGCGGTCGGGCCGGCGTGCACGAGCAGACGCTCGCCTTCTACCGCCTGGTCGACGAGCTCAAGGCCACCCATCCGGGGCTGGAGATCGAGTCCTGCTCCTCGGGCGGGGCGCGGGTGGACCTCGGCGTCCTGGAGCGCACCGACCGCGTGTGGGTCTCGGACTGCATCGACCCGCTCGAGCGGCAGGAGATGCACCGCTGGACGACGCAGCTGATCCCGCCGGAGATGATGGGCGCGCACGTCGCGTCCGGCCGGAACCACACGACGGGCCGGGTGCACGACCTCGACTTCCGCGCCGCCACCGCCGTCTTCGGGCACCTGGGCATCGAGTGGGACCTGGCCCGGGCGAGCGAGCAGGAGCTGGCCGAGCTCGGCGGCTGGGTCGCGTTCTTCAAGGAGCACCGCCGGCTGCTGCTGGGCGGGGACCTCGTCCGCGTCGACCACCCCGACGACGCGCTGGTCGCGCACGGCGTCGTCAGCCCCGACCGCGGCCGGGCGATCTTCGGCTTCCACGCCGTCGGCCGCTCCGAGGTGGTCAGCCTCGGCCGGCTGCGCTTCCCGGGCCTGGACCCGGCGCGGCGGTACCGCGTCGCGCCGGTCGGGGTGGGGGAGCCCAGCGGCCTGCGCGCTCCGGCCTGGTGGGACGCCGACGGCCCGCGCGCCGGCATCGTCGTCGGCGGGGCGGCGCTGGGGTCCACCGGGTTGATGTCCGCCGGGGTGCACCCCGACCACAGCGTGCTCTACCGCCTCGACGCCGTCGACTGAGGCCTGCCGGTCCTGCTGGGAGGGGTTCGAAGGGTCCGGGGATGAGGGACGTGCGCCCTCAGCCCGTTCTGCGGTGGCCGTCGCTCCTGGCGTGTCGTCCTCCCGCCGCTCCAGACTGGTCCGCGACCGAACTCGGGGAGAGCTGGAGGGGACCGATGCGGAAGCTGATGACGGCCACGGCCGGAGCCACCCTGCTGGTGGGGGTGCTGGCGGTCTCGACCGCCGTGGCGGCACCGGGGGGTGGGAGGGTCCAGCCTCCACCCGCCCCGACCGCCGGCCCGGTGGTGAGCGGGACGCTGGACGGCGGGACCCGCGCCCGGCAGGACGGCATCGTGCTGAAGACCCGGGACGACGCGACGGTCCGGACCTTCACGCTGACCTATCCGGCCGGCGCCGTCTCGGGCTGGCACCAGCACCCCGGGGTGGTGCTGGCCACCGTCGAGAGCGGGAACGTGGTCCAGCAGGTCGGCTGCCGCAGGAACGTCTGGGCGGCCGGCCAGTCCTTCACCGAGGTGGACCCGCACCAGGTGAGCAACCCGTCGCCGACCGAGCCGGCCGTGCTCCGGATCACCCAGATCGTGCCCGTCGGGGCCACGTTGCGCGAGGACGTCGCCCCGCCGCGCTGTCGTCACCACCGCTGAGTCGACGGCGACCCGGGCCCCGACCGCGCCCTGTGCCCGCGGACCCGCCCTGAGCTCGTCGCAGGGTCAGGGGATCAGCCGCCCGGCCAGGTCGGGCGGCAGCAGCCGGGCGGCGCGGATCAGCTGGTGCGCGACGACGACGGTGATGGTCTGGGCGGCGAGCAGGCCCACCAGCACCAGCAGCTGGGCCGCGCCCGCCTGCAGCGGGGTGCCGCCGCCGAGCAGCACCCCGACGAAGGCGCCGGGCAGCGTCACCAGCCCGACGGTCCGCGTCTGGTCGAGGCCGGGCACCAGGGCCTCCGGCAGCCGACGGCCGACCACCTCGGTGATCGCCTGCGGGCGGCGCAGCCCGATCGACAGCGCCGCCTCGTAGGTGCCCAGCTCCTCGCGGAGGGCGGCGAACGAGCGCCGGCCGGCCAGCGAGTGGGCCGACATGGACCCGCCGATGACGATCCCGGCCACCGGCACCAGGGAGGCGCCGTTCCAGGGCACGGCCCCCGACGCGAACACCACCGCCAGCACGGGCAGCACCCCCGCCGCCAGGGCCAGCGCCACCCACGGCCAGCGGCGCGGCGCCTCGACCCGGCGGGCCGAGGTGGCCGTCGCGACCCCGAACATCACCAGGGCGAAGACTGCCGACCAGACGAGGTGGCTGAGCACCGCCGTGATGACCAGCGCCACCAGTCCGAGCTGGACGACGGCGCGGACGGCCGCGGTGCCGATCGCCCGACCGGTCCGCAGGCCGCCGACGGTCGCGGCCGTCACCGCCATCAGGACGAGGACGACGAGCGCCACGAGCAGCGGCGCGCCGGGCTGCGCGGGCACGCGCTCATGATCGCAGCCGCCGTCGGGCGGCCCGTACGATGACCGGGTCGCGGGCCCGCCCGCGCGAGCGTCTGAAGGAGTCCCCGGTGACCAGCAGCCTGGCCGGCAGTGTCCGCGAGGTCACCCTCGCCTACGGGCGGGGCCGGTTGGACGTGACGCTGCCGCCCGGCTGCGAGCCGACGGTCATCCGGCAGCGCCCGCTGCCCCCGCTGGCCGACCCGGCGGCCGCCGTCGTCGACGCCCTGGACCACCCGGTCGGGTCCCCGCCGCTCGCCGCGCTGGCCCGTGGCCGGCGCAGCGTCTGCATCCTCATCTGCGACATCACCCGGCCGGTGCCGAACGGGCTGTTCCTCCGGCCGCTGGTCGAGCAGGTCACCGCCGCGGGTGTGCCGCTGGAGGCCGTCACCGTCCTCGTCGCCACCGGGCTGCACCGGCCGAACCTCGGCGCCGAGCTGGCCGAGCTGGTCGGCGACCCGTGGGTGCTCGAGCACGTGCGGGTCGAGAACCACGACGCCCGCGACGACGCCGCCCACCGCTCCCTCGGCGTCACCGCCACCCGGGGCACACCCGTCTCCCTGGACCGCCGCTTCGCCGACGCCGACCTCAAGATCGTCACCGGGCTGGTCGAACCGCACTTCATGGCCGGCTGGTCGGGCGGCCGCAAGGTCATCGCGCCCGGGGTCGCGCACCACACGACGATCCGGACGTTCCACTCCGCGCGCTTCATGGAGGACCCCCGCGCGGTCCAGTGCACGCTGGAGGGCAACCCGCTGCACGAGGAGCAGCTGGAGATCGTCCGGATGCTCGGCGAGGTCCACGGGCTGAGCGCCGTCGTCGACGAGGAGCGCCGGCTGGTGCACGTGGGTTTCGGTGAGGTGGTGGCCAGCCACCAGGCCGTCGTCGACGTCGTGGCCGCGTCGGTCCGGGTGCCGGTGGGGCGCCGGTTCGGCACGGTGCTGACGTCCGCCGCCGGCCACCCGCTCGACGCCACCTACTACCAGACGGTCAAGGGCATGGTCACCCCGCTCGACGTGCTGGCGCCCGGCGGCACGCTCATCATCGCGTCGGAGTGCTCGGAGGGGCTGGGCTCGCGCGCGTTCCGGGCGGCGCAGCAGCGGCTGGCCGCGGCGGGGCCGGACGCCTTCCTGGCCTCGATCACCGGCAAGGACCTCGCCGACGTCGACGAGTGGCAGACCGAGATGCAGCTGAAGCCGATGCGGCACGGCCGGGTCGAGCTCTACAGCACGGGCCTGCCCCGCGAGGACCGCGCGCTGACCGCGGTCGTCGTCGTCGACGACCTGACCGCCGCCGTCGCCGCCAGCATGGCGCGGACGGGCGACCGGTCCGTCGCCGTCATCCCGGACGGGCCCTACGTCATCCCGGTGGTGGGCGGGTGACGCCCACGGTCCGCCCGATCAGCCGGGCCGGGCTGGCGTGGCGGGTCGCGGTGGCCCTGCTCGGCCTCGGGCTGCTGGTCAACGGCTCCCTGCGGATGAGCGACGACGTGTGGCCCTTCGGGCCGATGTCGCAGTACGCCTTCTCCCCGCCGGCCGACGACACCATCGTCATCACCCGCGTCGAGGGCCGCCTGGCGGACGGCCGTCGGCTCGAGCTGCCCCTGCGGGTGAGCACGGCCGGGATCAGCCGCGCCGAGATCGAGGCGCGCACCCCCGCGATCGTCGCCGACCCGTCGCTGCTGCGGGGCGTCGTCGAGGGCTGGAGCAGCCGCCACCCCGCCGAGCCGGCCGTGCAGCAGGTCTGGCTGGTCCAGGACGTCACGGAGCTGTCGCGGGGCCGCCCGACCGGCTCCGGCCGCCGGGAGCTGGCCACCTGGACCGTGCCCCGGTGACCGTGCCGAGCCGCGTCGCCGGCTGGTTCGCGCCCCTCGTGCCCGACGCCCGGATCGCGGTGCTCCGGACGGTGGTCTACCTCTTCGTCCTCGTCGACATCCACCTCCTCGTCGCCGACCCGATCCCGCTGAGCCGCCAGCCGGACCTCTACCGGCCGCTGCTGCTCGAGCGGCTGTTCCTCCTGCCGCCGCCGAGCCCCGCGATCACGACGACGCTCTACGCGGTGCTGGTCGTCGGCTCGCTGGTGGCCGCCGCGAACCGGCTGCCGCGGCTGGCGGGCCTCGTCCTCGCGGCCGCCTTCACCTGGTGGACGGCGATCGGGATGAGCTACGGCAAGGTCGACCACGACCACCTGGCCTTCGTCGTCGCGCTCTGGCTGCTCCCCACCGTCGGGGTGGTGCGGGACCGCTGGCGGAGCAGCGACGCCTCCCGGCAGGCGGGCTGGGTGCTCAAGTCGGTGCAGATCGCGGTGATCAGCACCTACTTCCTGTCGGCGCTGACGAAGATCCGCAGCGGTGACTGGAGCCTCGCCTCCTGGCCCAACAGCTTCATCCTCACCTGGGCGATCGTCCGCCGCCCGCACGGCCTCGGCCAGTTCCTGCTGCCGTTCCCGGGGCTGCTCCGGACCATGCAGTGGTTCGCCTTCCTGGCCGAGCTGACGTCCCTCGTGGTGCTCTGGCTCCGCGGCCGGGCCCTGCTGCTGGCGGCGCTGTTCTGGCTGGGCTTCCACGTCTTCACGGCGGCGATCCTGTACATCCACTTCGCGCCGACGCTGGTCTGCTGGCTGGCCTTCGCCCCGCTGGAGCGGCTACCCGGCTGGTGGGACCGACGTCGCCTCGTGGTCGGGTGGCGCCGTCGGCGTGCGGTCCGCCGCGGGCAGGGCGCAGGCGGGGGTGCCACCGGGCATCGTGTCCCGGTTCCGGGCGACCAGCCGGTAGACGCGCGCCGCGACTGAGCGGACGCCCGGCAGGCCCATGGCCCGGCCGGCGACGCCGTAGGGGCCGCCCCGGAAGCGCAGCCAGGCCGCGAAGGCCGCCGCCCCGCCGATCACCCGGCCGTCGGGTTCCACCCACAGCACCTCGGTCTGCGCACGCTCGGGCGTGGCGCCCAGGGCGGCGAGGTCGGTGAACTGCCAGGGGACGAGGTGGGCGTCGGGGCCGCCCGGGCGGTGCAACCGCTCGGCGACCCAGCTGGCGCTGCTGGTGCAGAAGGCGCAGTCACCGTCGAAGACCAGCCAGGGACGGTCCCGGCCGACGGGAGCGGTGGACGGTCCGGGGGCGTCGTGCACAGGCCGAGACTACGCGGGCGCCGGCACCGTTCCCGGCGCGTAAACTCGGGGACCGTGGCGGGCCGGATCAACGACGACGACATCGCCACCGTCCGTGAACGAGCCCGGATCGACGAGGTCATCGGCTCCTACGTCGCCCTGCGGAACGCGGGCGGCGGGTCCCTGAAGGGCCTGTGCCCCTTCCACGACGAGAAGACCCCCAGCTTCCAGGTGACGCCGTCCCGCGGCTTCTACTACTGCTTCGGCTGCGGCGAGGGCGGCGACGTCATCACCTTCATGCAGAAGATCGACAACCTGAGCTTCGCGGAGTCGATCGAGCGGCTGGCCGACCGGGTGGGCATCCAGCTCCGCTACACCGAGGACTCCGGCCCCCGGCCCGAGCCCGGGCTGCGCTCGCGGCTGATGGAGGCCCACCGCGCTGCCGCGGAGTTCTTCGCCGAGCAGCTCGCCACCCCGGACGCCCTCGCGGGTCGGCAGTTCCTCGCCCAGCGGGGCTTCGACCGGGCGGCGGCCGAGCTGTTCGGGGTGGGCTTCGCCCCGCGCGGTGGCCGGGTGCTGGCCCAGCACCTGCGCGGCCGCGGCTTCAGCGACAAGGAGCTGGTCACCGGCGGGCTGGTCCGCGAGGCCGGGTACGACTTCTTCCAGAGCCGGCTGCTGTGGCCGATCCGCGACTCCGGGAAGCAGGTCATCGGGTTCGGGGCCCGCAAGCTGTTCGACGACGACCGGATGCCCGCCAAGTACCTCAACACCCCCGAGACGCCGCTCTACAAGAAGTCGCACGTGCTCTACGGGCTCGACCTGGCGCGCAAGCCGATCGGGCACAAGAGCCAGGCCGTCGTGGTGGAGGGCTACACCGACGTGATGGCCGCGCACCTGTCCGGCGTCGACACCGCCGTCGCCTCCTGCGGGACGGCCTTCGGCGACGACCACGCCCGGCTGCTCCGCCGGCTGATGGGCGACCACGACGCCTTCCACGGCGAGGTGATCTTCACCTTCGACGGTGACGCCGCCGGTCAGGCGGCTGCGCTCAAGGTGTTCAGCGGGGACCAGAACTTCCTCGCGCAGACCTACGTCGCCATCGAGCCGACCGGCCTCGACCCGTGCGACCTGCGGCTCCAGCACGGTGAGGCCGCGGTGCGCGAGCTGGTGGCCCGGCGGGTGCCGCTCTACCGGTTCGTGATGACCAACGTGCTGACCCAGCACGACCTGGACCGGGCCGACGGCCGGCTGGCCGCGCTGCGGGCGGCGGCGCCGCTGGTGGCGAGCATCCGCGACGCCTCCCTCGTCACCGGCTACGCCCGCGAGCTCGCGGGCCTGCTGGGGATGGACGTCGAGGAGGTCCGCGGTGAGGTGGTCCGGGCCGCCAACCGCTCCAGCCGTCGGGCGCCGGAGCCGTCGACCGCGCCCGCGTCCGACCCGGCGTCCGAGCAGCCCGAGCGCCGCCCGGCACCGGAAGCCCGGTTGCCGGACCCGCACGACCGGTTGCTGGCCCTCGAGCGGGCCACGACCAAGCTCCTGATCCAGGTCCCCGGGCTGTTCCCACCGGACTGGGACGGGCTCACCGTCGCCGACTTCACCCACCCCGCCTACGCCGCCGTGTTCACCGCCGTCGAGAAGGCGACCGCCGAGGGCGACGCGGCCGGGGACTGGGTCCACCGGATGACGGCGGCGGCCGAGCACGAGCAGCTGCGCTCGCTCATCGTCTCGCTGGCCGTCGAGCCGCTCCCGGTGCAGGGCGAGGTGACCTCCCGCTTCCTCGTGGCCCACACCGCCGGCCTGCAGCTGCTCACCGTGATGCGCGCGATCAGCGACCTGAAGTCGAAGCTGCAGCGGACCAACCCGGTCGAGGCGCAGCAGAAGTACAACCAGATGTTCTCCGAGCTCGTGGTGCTGGAGGCCCGGCGCAAGCAGCTCCAGGTGCGCAGCATCGGCGCCCTGGAGTAGCCGTCCCGCGGCCCTGTGGACAACCGCCGTCCTCGGGTGGGGGCGGCTCAGGCTGGGTCGATGACCGCCGCCCGTGCCGTGCTCGCCGAACCGCTGCTGACCGCGGAGGAGGTCCCGGTCCTGGCGCGGGCCATCGAGGCCGGGGTGCTGGCCGCCGAGGCCCGCCGGCAGGGCGGCTTCGCCGACGCGACCGACGAGGAGCTGCGCGCGGTCGAGGAGGCCGGACGTCAGGCCTGGCACCGGTTCGTCCGGGCGAACCTCAGGCTGGTCGCCCTGGTGGCCGGGCAGGCGGCCGCGCGCAGCCGGCTGCCCGAGGGCGACCTGTTCCAGGAGGGCTGCCTCGGCCTGATGGCGGCCGTGCAGCGCTACGACCACACCCGCGGCACGACGTTCGCCACCTACGCGCTGTTCTGGGTCCGCTCGGCGGTCGGCGCGGGCAGCGCCGGCCACCTCGGGGCGCTCAACCTGCCGGTCAGCCGGGCCGAGCAGCTGCGCGCCGCCCGTGGCGTCGAGGCGGGGCTGACGCAGCGGCTGGGCCGGACGCCGACGCCGGCCGAGCTCGCCGGCGCGCTGGGCCGCAGCACCGCCTGGACCCGGGCCCTGCTGGCGCACGCCTCCCCGGCCCCGATCGAGGACGTGGCCGCCGTGCTCGCCGCCCCACCACCCCCGGAGGCCGAGGCGCCGCTGCCGGAGGTCCGCACCCTGCTGGCCGGGCTGGACCCGCTGACCCGCCAGGTCCTCGAGCTGCGCTGCGGCTTCGGGGAAGGCCGGCCGCTCAGCCTGGCCGCCACCGGTCGGCGCCTCGACCTCTCGCCCGGCCAGGTCCGCCGCGTCGAGCAGCGGGGACTCGACGCGCTCCGGTCCGTCTGCCCGCAGGCGGCGGTCTGGCACCTGTCCGGGTGAGAGGTCCGGTCGGGACGAGGGAGGATGGGGTCATGCCCACCCCGACGAAGACCGCCTGGTGGTCGCGCTCCCGCGGGCTGCCGGCCGACGCCCACGCCTCGTGGTTGGCGTCGATGCGCGAGAGCCCCGGCCGGACGCCACGGATCCTCGCCTGGGCCGGTGAGGGGGAGCGGCTGGCGATCGGCAGCCCCGCGGTGCTGTCTACCGGGGGTGTCGCCGGGTGGCAGCACGTCGGCTGGCACGAGATCGAGCGGGGCGGCTGGAACGACGAGCTGCGCCGGCTGAGCTGGGTGCGGCTCGACGGCCGCCGCGGTGAGGTCGAGCTCGCCGAGCCCGGCCGGCTGCCCGAGCTGTTCCGCGAGCGGGTGGAGGCGACCATCGTCGTCCGCCAGTTCGTCCCGCTGGCGGGGGAGCGCGGCGTGACGATCAGCGCGCGCCGGCCGCTGGACGGCGGCGGACCGCTGCTCTGGCACACCAGCCTCACCCGGGGCCTGAGCTGGCAGACGGCCGGCGTGCAGGAGGCCGTCGACGACGCGCTGGCCGCGACGCGCTCCGAGTTCGACATGCGCTGACTGCCTGGTAATGTTCTGACTCGCGTCAGCGCGATCCCCTGTAGCTCAATTGGCAGAGCAGCCGGCTGTTAACCGGCAGGTTACTGGTTCGAGTCCAGTCGGGGGAGCTCCACCTCAGCACCGGCCGAGGCCCTCCGGGGTCCCGGCCGTTCGCGTCTCCCGCGGCCCCACCCTGGCCGGTCACTTCACACCCCTGCGGTGGTCCTCACACCCCGTGCAGAGGGCGCGCCGACCACCGCAGGGGTGTGAAGTGGGGGACCCGCCGCGGCCCCCGCCGCCCGTCGACCAGGCCGACCGCCGCCGACGGCCGACCTGGCGCAGGGATCAGGCGTGCGGGCCGGTCCGGCCCAGGTCGTCGAGGAAGGCGCTGGCCCAGTGGTCGATGTCGTGCTCGGCCACCTGGCGGCGCATGACCTTCATCCGCCGCGCCTTGTTGCGGGCCGAGTCGTTCATGGCCTCGATCAGCTTGTCCTTCATCCCGTTCACGTCGTACGGGTTGACCAGGTAGGCCTGTCGCAGCTCCCGCGCCGCCCCGGCGAACTCGCTGAGGACCAGGGCGCCGTCGTCGGCCTGCCGGCAGGCGACGTACTCCTTGGCGACGAGGTTCATGCCGTCGCGCAGCGGGGTGACCACCATGACGTCGGCGGCGCGGTAGAGCGCCGCCATCTCGTCCCGGGGGTAGGACGCGTGCAGGTAGGTGATGGGCGGCCGGCCGATCCGACCGATGTCGCCGTTGATCCGGCCGACCAGCCGGTCCATCTCGTCACGGAGCTGGCGGTACTCCTCGACGCGCTCCCGGGACGGCGTCGCCACCTGGACGAAGGCGACCTTCTCGACGTCGAGGGTGCCGTCCTCGATCAGCTCGCCGAACGCCTCCAACCGGGCCAGCAGGCCCTTGGTGTAGTCCAGCCGGTCGACGCCGAGGAACAGCACGTCCGGGTCGCCCAGGTCGTGCCGGATCTCCGCCGCCCGCGTCGCCACCGGCTCCGACGCCGCCAGGTCGTTCAGCTCCTTGGCGTCGATGGCGATCGGGTAGGAGCGGGCCAGCACGGTACGGCCGTCGGAGGTCCGGATCTCGTCCCGGTGGGTCTCCTGGCGCAGCCGCGCCCGCACCAGGCGGAGGAAGTTCTGCGCTCCGCCGGACACCTGGAAGCCGACGAGGTCGGCGCCCAGCAGGCCCTCGAGGATCTGGTCGCGCCACGGCAGCTGCTGGAACAGCTCGGTGGGCGGGAAGGGGATGTGCAGGAAGAAGCCGATCCGCAGGTCGGGGCGCAGCTTGCGCAGCATGGCCGGCACCAGCTGCAGCTGGTAGTCCTGCACCCAGACGACGGCCCCCTGCTCGGCGACCGCCGCGGTCCGGTCGGCGAAGCGCTGGTTGACCAGGACGTAGGCCTCCCACCACTCGCGGTGGAAACCGGGGGTGGCGATGACGTCGTGGTACAGCGGCCACAGGGTGCCGTTGGAGAAGCCCTCGTAGTAGTCCTCGATCTCCTGCGCCGCCAGCGGCACGGGGACCAGCTGCAGCCCGTCGTTGTCGAACGGCTCGAGCTCCTCGTCGGGAGCGCCGTGCCAGCCCACCCAGGCGCCGTCGTGGCGCCGCATCACGGGCTCGAAGGCGGTGACCAGGCCACCCGGCGAGGTGCGCCAGTCGACGCTCCCGTCCGGGTGCTCGATGCGGTCGACGGGCAGGCGGTTGGCGACGACCACGAAGGACGCGGTCGCCTTGGACTTGGCGGAGTCGGGGGTGCTCATGTCCTCAGTTCCATCGGTGCGGCGTCCTCCGACCCTAGCGGGTGGGACCCGGTGGCCGTCCCCGGCCGCGGCGAGGGACCACCCGGGGGAGTGGTCCGGAGAGGGTGGGGACGGGTCTGCCAGGCTGACCGCATGGACGTCGCCGAGCCGCTCACCGAAGCCGGCGCTGCCGGGCTCCGGGCGGTCACCCACGCACCCCGGAGCACCCTGGTGGCCCTCGACTTCGACGGCACCTTGGCCCCGATCATCGACGACCCCGAGCGGGCCGTCGTCCACCCGGACGCGGTGGCCGCGCTCGCCGAGCTCGGCGGCCTCGTCGGCACGATCGCGGTGGTCACCGGGCGGCCGGCGCGCACCGCGGTCCGGCTCGGCGGGTTCACCGACCACGCGGGTCTCGGGTCGATGGTCGTGCTCGGCCAGTACGGCGTCGAACGGTGGGACGCCGCGACCGGCGCCTTCGACGTGCCGCCCGAGCCCGCCGAGGTCACCGCGGCCGGCGAGGAGCTGCCCGCGCTGCTGGAGTCGCTCGGCCTCGGTGCCGCCCGGGTCGAGCACAAGGGCCGCGCCCTCGGGGTGCACACCCGCGAGCTCGAGGACCCCCAGCAGGCCTTCCGCACCCTCCTGACGCCGGTGCAGGCGCTGGCCGACCGGCACGGGCTGACCCTTGAGCCCGGCCGCAACGTCCTGGAGATCCGGGCGCCGGGCACCGACAAGGGGGATGCGGTCCGCCGCCTGGTCGCCGAGACCGGGGCGACGCAGGTGGTCTTCGCCGGCGACGACCTGGGGGACCTGCCGGCCTTCGAGGCGGTGGCCGCGCTGCGGGAGGACGGCCTGCCCGGTCTGCTCGTCGCCTCCGCGTCCCACGAGGAGGACGCCCTGAGCGACCGGGCCGACGTCGTCGTCGACGGACCCGCCGGCATCGCGGCCTGGCTGCGCGACCTCAGCGCGCGCATCCGCGCCGCCCAGGCCGGCTAGCCCGATCCGCTAGCGCCGGTTGCCCGCGTCGCTCTCGTTGGCCTGGACGGACTCCTGCTGGGTGCGCTCGGGGTCGTCGGTGCGGTCGTCGGACTCGGCGAGGATCTGCTCGGCCTGCGCGGTGGGGTCGTCGCTGCCCGCGGCGATCTCCTCCGGCAGCAGGTGCGCCCGCTCGGCGACGCGCTCGTCGTCCTGGACGTCGTCGCGGTCGGGGCCAGGGGTCTCGGTCATGGCGCCACGCTACGGGGCGGGGACGGCCGCTCGGGTGGCGGTCGGAGCGTCCTCCGCCCGGTAGGCTCCGCGCGTGCTCGACGTCCCCCCGACCCGCCGGTGACGGCGGACGTGCGCCCCGACGAGGGCGAGATCCTGCAGGAACGGCCCGACCGGCCGGTCGTCCGCATCGGCGACGTGGTGCGGCACCCCCGCCAGCCGTGGTCGGGCTCCGTGCACGCGCTGCTGGCGCACCTCGCCGAGGTCGGCTTCGCCGAGGCGCCCCGCCCCGGGCCGGTCGCGGAGGACCACGACGACGTCGGCTACATCGAAGGTGTCTCCGGCGACGCCGCGTGCCGGCTGGTGGCGACCGAGGAGGCCGTCGCCCAGGTGGCCCAGCTGCTCCGCCGCTACCACGACGCGGTCGTCGGCTGGCGTCCGGCGGTCCCGCCCACCTGGTTCGACGGGCAGGTCGGCACCGGGGACGGCGCCGAGCACCTGGTGTGCCACGGCGACGTCGGACCCTGGAACCTGATCTGGCGCGACGACCGGCTGGTCGGGCTGATCGACTGGGAGTACGCGACCATCGGCACCCGGCGCACCGACATCGCCTACGCGCTGCACTACCTGGTGCCGTTCCGCGACCGCAGCTACTGGCAGGGCGTCCTCGGGCTGCCCGCCAAGCCGCGCCGCCGGCACCGGATGGCTGTCTTCGCCGAGGCGTACGGGATCGCCGTCGACGACCAGCTGGTCGACGAGGTGCTCGCCTCGCAGCAGGCCGGGGTCGACCTGATGCGCACCCTCGCCGAGCAGGGCCGTCCCCGCCAGCAGCAGCTGGTCGCCGACGGGGAGCTGGACCGGGAGCACCGGGCGGTGCTGTGGGGTCAGGGCCACCGGCACAAGTTCCAGGCCAAACGGGCCCGCGAGGGCCGCCGTCTGCGCAGGGACGGCGACGTGCACCCGGGCGGGCTCCGCTAGGTCCTCAGCGGATGCCGGTGGTGGCGAGACCCTGGACGAAGAACCGCTGGAAGGCCAGGAACAGCACCACCAGGGGCGCGACGGCGATCAACGTCATCGCCATCAGCGCGCCGTAGTCGGTCTGGTACTGCCCCTGCAGGAACTGCAACCCGATCGGCAGGGTGTACAGGTCCGGGTCCTTGAGCGCGATCAACGGCCAGAGGAAGTCGTTCCACTGGTACATCAGCGCCAGCAGGGTCAGCACGGCCAGCAACGGCTTGCACAGCGGCAGCACGATGCTCCAGAAGATCCGCAGGCTGCCCGCACCGTCCAGCTTGGCCGCCTCCATCAGCTCGTTCGGGATGGCGAGCATGAACTGGCGGGCCAGGAAGATGCCGAAGGTCGCGGCCGCCCCGGGGATGATCACCGCCCAGAAGGTGCCGATCAGGCCGAGCCCGTTGACGATCCGGAACTGCGGCACCAGGATCGCCTGCGTCGGGATCATCATCGTGGCCAGCATGACCAGGAACAGCACGTTCTTGAGCGGGAACACCAGCTTCGCGAACGCGTAGCCCGCCAGCACGCTGACCACGACGGTGAGCACCGTGGTGATCCCGGTGATCACCACGGAGTTGCCGAACCACAGGCCGACCGGCCAGGCGTCCAGCACACGCGTGAAGTTGGCCAGGGAGAAGGTCCGCGGGACGACGCTGACGCTGGCGTCGAAGGTCTGCTGGCCCGAGAAGGCCGTGGTGAGCATGATCCACAGGGGGAACGCCATGACCACGGCCGTGACCGCGGCCAGCACGATGCGGACGACCAGACCCACCCTGGAACGGCCGCGACGGCCGGTCGGGACCGGTCGGCGGTCGACCTCGACGCGGGTGGGCGCCAGGGCGCGGGGTGCGGTGATGGCCATCAGGCGGTCTCGTCCCGGTTGCGGTTGGTACGCCACTGCACGATCGTGAAGATCAGCGTGAGGAAGAAGATCACGACGCCGATCGCGGCGCCGTAGCCCTGGTCGCGGGCCGGTCCGAAGGCGGTCTTGTAGGCGTAGGTGCCGAGCACCTCGGTCGCCACGCCCGGGCCGCCGTTGGTGAGCACGAAGACGGTGTCGAACACCTGGAACGAGTAGATGACGTTCATGATCAGCAGGAAGAACGTCGACGGTCCGAGCAGCGGGAACGTGATGAAGCGGAAGCTCTGCCACGCCGAGGCGCCCTCCACCGAGGCGGACTCGTAGAGCTCCTGCGGGACGGCCTGCAGACCGGCCAGGTAGATGATCATGGTGAAGCCGACGCGGATCCACAGCGTGATCAGGACGAGCGACGCGAAGGCGGGGACCCCGCTCGACTGCCAGGCCGCGTTGGGCAGGCCGAGCGAGGTGGCGAGGCCGTTGAAGACGCCGATGGTCTCGTTGAACAGGAAGGTGCCGATCAGGCCGACGGCCACCCCGGAGATCACCAGCGGCAGGTAGATGATCGTCCGGACGACCTTGCGGCCCGGCAGCACGGAGTTCATCAGCACGGCCAGCGCCAGCCCGACCGCCATGCTGAGCGGCACGGTGATGATCATGAACAGCGCGGTGTTGACCAGCGAGCGGTAGAACACCGGGTCGCTGAGCATCGTCGCGTAGTTCTCGAACCCCAACCAGGTGATGCGGCCGCTCAGCGGCGCGATCTTGGCGCTGGAGTACACGAACGCCGCCACCATCGGCACGATCAGGAAGCCGACGGCCAGCAGCAGGGCCGGAGCCAGGAACGCGACGGCGGACCGGTCCCAGCGCGGCCGCCGACGCCGGGTCCGCGCTCCGGCGGGGGGCGACGTCGCCGGCAGCGCCGAGACCGCTGTCACGGCGCGGCCTTCTCGATGGCGGCCGCGAGGGCCGCCGTGGTGTCGGCCGCCGAGGCGCCGCCGAGGAAGGCCTTCTCCAGCTCGGCCTGCAGGGCCGTGTTGATCTGGGCGAACTGGGGCACGGTGACCTGGCGGACCTGCTCGGGGGTGATGGTGGTGGCCTGCTCGACGAAGGTCTTCATCAGCTCGGGTCGGACCGCGAAGTCCAGCTCGCTGGTGGTCAGCGCGTTCAGGGTCGGCAGCTCCCCGGTCGCCTCGCAGAACGTCCGCTGCTGCTCCTCGGTCACGATGAACTCGAGGAAGCGGGCGGCGGCCTCGGTGTTCTTGCCGTCCTTGGCGGCGACGATGGCGTTGCCGCCCAGGTCGCTGGCCGCGTTGACGTCACGGGGCATCGGGAGGGCGCCGTACTCGAACTTGCCCTTGACGCCCGTCTCGATCCCGGGCAGGAGGAAGTCGCCCGCGAAGGCCATGGCCACCGTCCCCGCGATGAAGACGGAGTCGGGGTAGGTCGCGGACTTCACCGAGCTGTTGCGGGGCACCCACTCGTTGGTGAAGAAGCTCTGGGTGAACTCGACGGCCTTGCGACCCTGGTCGGAGTCGATGGCCGGGGAGCGGAGGTCCTCGCCGAGGGCGTTGCCGCCGGCCTGGAACAGCCAGTTGAGCCAGCGGTAGGCGCCCGCGCTCTGCCAGTCGTAGATGAAGGGGCTCTGCTTGCCCTTGACGATGGCGGCGAGCTTGCGGTTCGCCTCGACGAACTCCTCCCAGGTCCAGGCGTCGTCGAGGCCGGTCGGGATGTTGGTGATGCCGGCGGCCTCGAAGGAGTCCTTGCGGTAGAGGATCGCGGTGGTGTCGATCTGGTGCGGCACACCGTAGGGCTTGCCGTCGTAGACGACGCCCTGCCACAGGCCGGGCACGAACGCGTCGACCTTCGCCTGGTCGAAGGTGCCGGAGACGTCGAGGAGGACGTCCTGGCTCGTGTACTGGCCGATGTCGATGTAGGAGACCCGGAACAGGTCCGGCGGGTTGCCCGCCTGGAACCGGGAGTCCAGGTTGGTCTGGACGCTGGCGTAGGGGACCGTCTCGGTCTTGACGGTGATGCCGGGGTTGGCCGTCTGGAACGCCTTGATGACGGCGTCGAACGCCTTCTTCTCGGCGTCGCCGGACCAGTTGACGAAGGTCAGCTCCGCCTGCAGGGCTGCACCCGAGCCGGAGCTGGAGCTGCTGGGGGTGTCACTGGAGGACTTCCCCGTCAGGCCGGCGCAGGAGCTGAGTCCCGCCGCGGCACCGAGGCCGAGGCCGCCCATCAGGATCTGTCGACGGTTCAACGCCATGTCTGTTCCTCACTCGAGGTGCGCGGGGTGGGCCCCCGGCGCACAGTTCTCGCCGCTCAGCCCCCGTAGATGGCGTTCGCCGCTTCCCTGGACCTTCCCGCTGCGGGCGACCCGCGGATGCAGGGATCCGCAGAGCCTCTCCGGGTCGGGTCAACGAGCGAGCGCGCCGAGGACCGTGCCTTCTGGTCGTAGTGTCGCGGACCACAGGCGGGTTCGGAAGCAACCGGGGACAACCCGTGCCGCCGACGGGCCGCCCGGGATCCGGCGCGCCACCGCAGTAGAGTGCGAGCGCCCGTCCGGCGGACGTCGACGGGCTGCAGCGAGACGAGGAGAACTGGTGTTCGACGTGGACGACATCCGCGAGTGGCGCGGGCAGAGCGTGGTCGACCAGGAGGGCTCCAAGATCGGGAGCCTGGAGGGCGTCTACTTCGACACCTCGACCGACGAGGCGGTGTTCGCCACGGTCAAGGTGGGTCTGGTCGGCGGGGGCCGGCTCGTCTTCGTGCCGCTGATCGGTGCCCGGGTGGCGCCCAAGCACATCCGGGTGATGACGGACAAGAAGCTGGCCAAGGACGCGCCCTCGATCGACACCGACGGCGAGCTCGAGTCGGCGGCCGAGCCGGGCATCTACTCCTACTACGGCCTGGCCTACGAGCGCGGCGCCGGCGGCGAGCGCCGCCTCGGTCGCCGCTGACCTCACGCCGGGCTGAGCCCGTCCCAGGTCCAGCGCGGCACGGGGAGCTGGGGCGGGATGTCCGCCTCCTGCTCGTGGTCGAGGACGTCGGCGACGGCCCACTCCAGGTAGGCGCGGAGGGCGGCGCGCAGCTCCGGGTCGGCGGGCAGGCCCGCGTCGTCGGCCGCCGCCACGAAGCAGGCGACGAAGCGACGCCCCAGGTCGCTCATGTCACCGTGGCCGGCGTGCCGCCGCAGCACGGTGGCGTGGTCGCCGAGCCCGCCGGAGAACGTCGAGGGGCCGCCCAGCACCTCGGCCCAGTAGGCGCCCAGCCGTTCGACGTGCTCCGGGTCGAGGTCACCGTGGCTGAACGGGTGGTTCAGCTCGGGGTCGGCCAGGCAGCGCGCGTGGTGGGCCCGGGCCAGGGCGAGGAAGGCCGGCTGGCCGCCGGCACGCTCGTAGATCGACGCCGCCACCCCGCCACTCTGGCACCACCGGACCCCGGCCGCCAGGGTCAGCGAGGCTCCTCGGGAGGGTCGTGGTGGGCCCCGAGGTCGCACTGCGCCCAGGTGACGTCGTGCCAGCGGCCGTGCTTCCAGCCGACCCGGCGGAAGGTGCCCACCGTGGTGAAGCCGAGAGCGCGGTGCAGCGCGGCACTGGCCTCGTTCGGCTGGGTCATGCCGGCGGCCGCCGTCCGGTAGCCCCGTCCGGTGAGCCGGTCGAGCAGCGCGGTGTAGAGCGCCCGGCCGCCGCCGGCGCCCCGCTGGTCCGGCGCCAGGTAGACGCTCACCTCGCAGGCCCACCGGTAGGCCGGCCGGGCCTTGAACGGGCCGCCGTAGGCGTAGCCGACCACCACGTCGGCGCGCTCGAGCACCAACCACGCGTGCCGGGCCTGGGCCGCCGCGATCCGGCCGGCCATCTCGGGGACGGTGGGCGGCACCAGCTCGAACGTGGTCGAGGAGTCCAGGACGTAGGGGGCGTAGACGGCCGCGCACGCCGCCGCGTCGCCGGGTGTCGCGTCCCGCACCGTCCCACCGTCCACGGCGACGAGGGTAGACCGCACGGCTCCGCCCCCGGTCGACGTGGGTGGTGCGCCGCCCGCCGGCGCGGACCCGCATGCTCCGCCGCCGGGCCGGTAGGGTGAGCCGTCGCGAGGGGCGGTAGCTCAGCCGGTCAGAGCAGGGGACTCATAATCCCTGGGTCGTGGGTTCGAGCCCCACCCGCCCCACAAGTAGCCTCTCACTAGGTCTTATAGTCGTCAAGCGCGGATCCGGACCGGAGCACGACGCTCCAACACCAAGGGATTCGCTACATTAGGTGGATGACGACCAGGTCTGCTCGTGCGGCGAAACCGGGTCCGGAGGTCGCGGCGGACCCCGATGCGCTCCCCGTTCTGCTCGGTGACTGGCAGGTGCATCTGCGGGCGCGGAACATCAGCCCGGCCACCATCGACTCCTACCTGCGGGTGGGCCGGGCCTTCTGCGCCTTCCTGGTGGCGAACGGCATGCCTGTCCGCGCTCGTCACGTGAGCCGGGACCACGTGGAGAGCTACCTGGCCGCGATGTTCGAGCGCCGGGCGCACAACCGCGAGGGCACGGTTCGTCCCGCGACCGTGGCCAAGCACTACCGATCGTTGCAGCAGCTGTTCCGGTGGCTCGTCGACGACGGTGAGATCGACCGCTCACCGATGGAGCGAATGCGGCCGCCCGCCGTCCCCGAGCAGCCCGTTCCCATCGTCCCCGACGCGCACCTGGAGGCTCTTCTCGCCACCTGCAAGGGCAACACGTTCGAGAACCGGCGGGACCTGGCGATCATCCGGCTCTTCCTCGACACCGGCATGCGGGCCGGTGAGCTCGCCGGCCTGACGGTGGACGACCTCGACCAGGAAGAATCCACGGCCTACGTCCTGGGCAAGGGCGGGCGTCACCGGGCCTGTCCCTACGGAGCGAAGACCGCCGACGCCCTGCGTCGCTACATCCGGGCCCGCCGAGCGCACCCGTACGAGAACCTGCGAGCGCTGTGGCTCGGGCGGGTCGGGCCGATGACCGACAACGCGATCCGGCAGATGATCGACCGCCGCACTGACGACGCAGGGATACCGCACATCAACCCGCACCGGTTCCGGCACACCTTCGCCCACAAGTGGCTCGCTGATGGCGGCCAGGAGAACGACCTGATGCGGCTCGCCGGCTGGCGCTCCCGGGAGATGGTGGGTCGCTACGGCGCCAGTGCCGCCGACGAGCGGGCGCGTGCTGAGCACCGCCGGCGGGCCATCGGTGATCGGCTGTAGGTGAGCGCTGCCTTACGACGGCATGACTGCAATCAGCGACGGCTCCGAGCTCACACCGGCTCAACGTGTCCTGCGAGCGAAGCTCGCCGCTCATGCCAGCTGGGCCAACACGGCTGACCGGACGGCGCGTACACGGCCGGCGGCCGACGCCTTCATGGCCCGGTTCGAGCGGGAGGTGGACCCGGACGGTCGCCTCGATCCCGTCGAGCGGCTCCAGCGGGCCGTATCGGCCAAGAAGGCGTACTTCCAACGCCTCGCCCTGGCATCGTCGCGCGCACGCGGCCAGGGACGTGACCGGCCGAAATCTTGAGGTTGCCGCCGCCTCGCGAGCCTCGAATATCGACGGGACCTGCCGCCGGTCGGGCATTCGCGTGCCCCGGAGTTATCCACAGGACTCACGACCATGCGCAGCTCTCGGTCTAGATTCGTCAGAATTCTTCTCGTAGTGTCGACCACTCGCGGGACGGTGCTGACTTAGGTAAGCATGGCGGAGCTTCGGGGGAAGCCGATGAGCAGACTCAGGCGGTGGCAGCAGCCGCTTCTCTGGGCGCTCATGCCCGGCTTGCTGGTCCTGGCCGCCTGCACGGGCGGCCCTGGTGAGACGCAACTTCCGCCAGCGACGGCGACGCCGAGTCTGCTCTCGCCCAGTCCGACACCAACGCCTACCTCGCCGTCGCCGGCCGACCCATCGGAGGCCGCCGCCCAAGCGGCCGTGGTGCGCTTCTGGAAGGTCCTTGATCGGCTCTCTGCCGACCCCAAGTCCGATCTGACCGAGATCTTCACCGTGGCGCGGGGTGAGGTCGCGGATCAGTACATCCAAAACATCACCGAGTACCGGGCCGACCGTGTGCGCCAGGTTGGGTCAGTGGCGGTCGAGAACCTCTCCGCCGACCGGCTCTCGAAGGGGAGCCGGTACCGGGTCAATGCATGCCTCGACGTCAGTGGCGCCAACATTGTCGACGAGGACGGAAAGTCCACTGTGTCGGACAAGCGGTCCCCGCGCATCCGATACGGGTACGAGGTCCTTCGTGACTCCGGCAAGTGGTACGTGGTGGACGAGCAGGCAGGCAAGACGTGCTGAGGCGATGGCTGGGCCTGCTGGTCAGCTCCGTCCTGCTGGCGCTCCCCGCCTCTGCGGCGTCTGCCGATCCGCCGGTTACCTGCGAATCGGGCGCAGCGCTGAACGCGGTCACTGGACGCTGTGTCGTCTCGGTCTCAGCTCCGGCAGCGCCACCGGCCAACCCGTCTGGACGCCGGCCTGCCTCTTACTCGTCAGAGTCGGCGTCGCCCGCATGCACCTCGCCCTTTTCTGGCGAGGAGATCCCTTGTAGGACGAGCGACGGCTGGTGGTCTCGGGGTTGGCGGTGTTACGTGAAGGCGTTGAGTCCCCAGCCGCCGCGGAGCGCCGCGGTGTGGCAGGGCCACGAGGATGGTGCGGTCTATAGCTGTCTGAGTCCTGGCCTTATCGGTACGGGCTTGTCGCAGCGTTGGTCGTTGACGCCGCCGGCGGGTCCGGCTGCTCCGCCGGATCCGCGGGTGTTGGCGCAGCGGGCGGTGGCGGCGATGCGGCTGCGTGCGGTGGATGTGGGGATCGTGCCGGAGCCGGCGCCTGGGCGGGTGGGCTTGGTTGGCTTGCCAACTTGGATGTGGGTCGATGCGCCGTCGGCGAGTTCGTGGGGGCCGGTGACCCGGTCGGTGTCGGCGGGCGGGTTTTCGGTGACGGCGACGGGCCGGGTGGACCGGGTGGTGTGGGCGATGGGGGACGGGTCGACGGTGGTGTGCCGGACGCCGGGGACGCCGTACGCGGACGGTTTCGGGAAGCGGTCGAGCCCGGACTGCGGCCACCGATTCACCCGGCAGGGCGTGTACACGGTGCGGGCGACCTCGTACTGGGTGGTGGCGTGGTCGGGGATCGGGCAGTCGGGAGAGATTCCGCTGCAGTTCACCCGGTCGGCGGTGATCACGATGGGGGAGGCGCAGGTCCTCACCACCGGTTAGGCCAAGCAGCAGCAGCACCGCAAGAGACGACGACTCGGGGGAGTGCGCATGTCGGTGACGGATGAGGCCAGGACCACGACCGGACGCGGCCGCGCCCGCTCGAGCCAAGCGCCGGCTGACGGCGGTGCGGGGCTGGTGGTCTCGCCGCCGAAGCTGCGGCGGCGTCCGCTGGTCGCTGTCGCGTCGGCTCTGGCGGTGGCAGTGGGGGCGCTGGTGTCGGCCTACGCGTACACCTCGACCAGCAACGCCGATGAGGTGTTGGCGGTGACGTCGACGGTTCACCGCGGTGAGGTGATCGACCGCACCGATGTGACGGCGGTGCGGGTCGGGGTCGACCCGGCCCTCCGCACGGTCGGAGCCGACCAGCTGGACCGGGTGGTGGGTCAGCGGGCCGCGACGGATCTGCCGGCGGGCGGGCTGGTCACCGACGAAGCCATCGCCGCAGCGGTGGTGCCGGGCCGGGACCTGTCGGTGGTGGGGGTGGGACTGCCGCCGGCGTTGTTGCCGGGGGAGCCGTTGCGGGCGGGCGACCGGGTGCGGGTGGTGGCCACACCGGGCGACCAGGGCGAGGTGACGGCGAAGGAGCCGCGGACGATCGCCGCGACGGTGGTCGGGGTGCACGGCAGCGAGGACACCGGGCAGCTGGTGGTGGATGTGCAGGTGCCCTTTGATGACGCCGCTGAGCTGGCGGCCCGGGCAGCGACCGGCAAGGTTGCGCTGGTGCTGGACTCGCGGGAGCGCTGAGTCGTGGCGGTGGTGGTGTTGGTGTCGGCGGCCGGGTCCCCGGGGGTGACCACATCGGCGTTGGGGTTGGCGCTGGGATGGCCGCGGCCGGTGGTGGTGGTGGAGGCGGACCCGACGGGCGGGTCGGCGGTGCTGGCCGGCTACTTCCGCGGCGCAACGGCCCCGGCGGGCGGCCTGTTGGATCTCGCTTCAGCGGAGCGGGAGGGCCGACTGGCCGAGGCGCTGCCCTCGGTGCTGGTACCCGTACCGGACTCGACGGTGCAGCTGTTGCCGGGCGTGCGCGCGCACGGTCAGGCGCGGAGCCTGGCCGGACTGTGGCACCCGCTGGCAGGGGTGCTGTCGGGGTTGGAGGCGTTGGGGCAGGACGTGATTGTCGACGGCGGCCGTCTCGGCTTGGAGGGGTGGCCGGAGCCGCTGCTTGCTGGAGCTGATCTGGTCTTGCTGGCTGTGCGGTCGGACCTGGTGTCGTTGGCGGCGGCCCGGTCCTGGGCCGACACCCTCAGGACTGGGCATGAGCATGCCGGCGGGGCGGGGGTGGGGTTATTGCTGGTGGGGGCGGGCCGCCCCTACAGCGGGCGGGAGATCTCAGCGGTGCTGCAGCTGCCGGTGACCGCTGGGCTGGCGTGGGACGAGGGGTCGGCGGCGGTGCTCAGTCGCGGCGCCGTCCCGGCGCGCCGATTCGACCGGTTGCCCCTGCCCCGAAGTCTGTCCACGGCGCGGGCGGCCGTCGAAGCCCAGGTGGCAGCGGGCCGGGCCGCCCTCGAATCGATGCCTGTGGAGGTGCAGCGATGACCGACACCCTTGCTCGTGAAGACACTCCGGAGCGGGGCGACGACCGCCGAGACCAGCAAGACCCAGACCAGCAGAATCAAGGCCACCAGGTGCGGCCGGCGCCGGCTGAACTTCCGTTGTTCGCCACCCCAGCCTCAGCTGCCTCGCCACCCCTGACAGCAGATTGTTCGGTCCAACGACCGGGCCGGGTCCGGTCGGCTTTCAGCTTCCGCCCTGAAGCGGCAGCCCTCACCCCGCCACCTCACCCGGCGGTCGGGGTGCGGCCCGTGACCCAGCTGCCGTCGTGGGCGGCGCCGCACGCCGCTGTCGATACGGCTTCCGGTCCGGGTGGGGTGGATTGGTCGATGGTGGCGGTGTTGCGGGCCCAGGCGTCGGAGCGGTTGTCGGCGGCGTTAGGGGAGGACCGGACGCGTCTGGACCGGTCGGCGCAACAGGAGCTGGGCCGGGCGATCATTCTGGAGCTGCTGCAGGCCGAAGCCGGGGATCGGCTGTCCGCCGGGGAGCCGGCCTGGCCGCTGGCAGTGCAGGACCGGTTGGGGGAGGCGGTGTTCCATGCCCTGTTTGGGCTGGGCCGGCTACAGCCGTTGGTGGACGACGACCGGATCGAGAACATCATCATCACCGGCCATGACCGGGTGTGGCTGGAGCGCACGGACGGCCGCACCGTGGCGGGGGAGCCGGTCGCCGACTCCGACGCTGAGCTGGTCGACTTCCTGGTCTTCTTGGCGTCGCGGTCGGAGGTGAACGCTCGTCCGTTCTCCCCGGCGGTGCCGCGGCTGCATCTGCGGTTGGACGGCGGCGCCCGGCTGGCGGCGTCGGCCTGGGTGACACCACGTCCGTCGGTGGTGATCCGCCGCCACCGGCTGCAGTCGGTGACGTTGGCTGATCTGGTCCACCGCGGAACCTTGTCTGCAGTGGCCGCCTCGTTCTTGGCGGCGGCAGTGAAGGCGCGTCTGTCCATCGTGGTGGCGGGCCCGCAGGGCGCGGGGAAGACGACGTTAGTGCGGGCGTTGTGTGCGGAGATTCCGCCGTGGGAAGCGATCGGCACCTTTGAGACCGAGTACGAGCTGCACCTGCACGAGATGTCGGACCGGCATCCGATCGTGCACGCGTGGGAGGCGCGGCCGGGGTCGGGCGAACGCGGCCCGGACGGCCGCCAGGCCGGGGAGTTCACCCTGGATGAGGCGCTGTATGACTCGTTCCGGTTCAACCTGTCCCGCCAGATCGTCGGCGAGGTGAGGGGCCGGGAAATCCTGGCGATGATCAAGGCGATGGAGTCCGGTGCCGGGTCGATCTCCACCACCCACGCCCGCCACGGCGAGGCCGCGTTGCGGAAGCTGGTCACCTGCGCCATGGAGGCCGGTGCGCATGTCACCCACGACTACGCCACCCGGGCGGTCGCGGAGAACATCGACCTGGTCGTTCAGCTGCACCTGAGTACCCAGCCCACCGGTAGCGGCGGGTTCCGACGGGACCGGTGGCTGGCCGAGATCCTGGCTGTCACTCCGGGGGAACGCGACCGGGGGTACGCCACCACCCACGTGTTCCGGCCCGCTGCCGGCCAACCCGCTGTCGCGGGGGTGCTGCCGGATGAGTACCGGAGCCTCGAGCAGTACGGCTTCGACCTGCCCACCTTCTACGCCGAGGCCGGCGGGGGAACGCTGTGACGCCGCTGCTCGCCGCGGTCGGGGGCGCGGTGACCGTGGCCGGCCTGCTTGGCCTGGTCGCCGGTCTCCGCCGCACCCCCGAACGACCACCCCCACCCCACCGGCGGCGGGCCGGACCGGTCCAGCGGTGGCGGCGGGTCAGCCCGCGCACCCGCTGGCTGCTGGTCGTGGGCCTGGCCGCTGGTGTGCTGGTCGCCTTGTTGACGGGGTGGTTGGTGGCGGTGGTGTTGGTGCCGGCGGCGGTGGCCGGGTTGCCGGTGCTGCTGTCGGCGCCGCCGGCGGGGGCGAGGATCGCCCGGTTGGAGGCGATGGAGGAGTGGACCCGCTCGTTGGCGGGGGTGCTGACGGTCGGGATCGGGTTGGAGGAGGCCCTGCTCGCGACGTTGCGGTCGACGCCGGAGCCGATCCGGGCGGAGGTGGCCCGGCTGGTGGCCCGGTTGCGGGCCCGCTGGTCGACCGAGGAGGCGCTGCGGCTGTTCGCCGACGAGCTCGACGACACCACCGGTGACCTGATCGCCGCCAACCTGATCTTGGGGGCTCGCCGTCGGGGGTTCGGGTTGGCGTCGGTGCTGGAGAGCCTCGCCGAGTCCGTCGCGGCGGACGTCCGGGCCCGGCGGGCGATCGAGGCCGACCGGGCCAAACCTCGGGCGACCGCCCGCTGGGTCACCGCTATCACCGTCGTCGTCCTTGCCGTGTTGGCGGTCACCGGCACCTACGTCCGCCCCTACGCCACCCCGCTCGGCCAGCTGCTGCTCATCACCCTCCTCGGCGCCTACGTCGGGGTGCTGGTGTGGATGCGGCGGATGGCCACCGGCCACCCGCTGCCCCGGTTCCTCGGCGCCCACGCCCACAGCTCGGCCGGCTGGGGGGTGGCGCGGTGACCGGCCTGCAGCTCGCCTTGGTCGGCGGAGCGCTGCTCGGCCTCGGTGTCGCGCTGCTCCTGGCCCGGCTGGTCCCGGCCCACCCCGACCTCCGCGACACCCTCGACCGGCTCTCACCCACCCCCACCCGAACCCCAACCGACGTAGCCGCGGCTGCTGCAGGTTCGGGGGCGGTGTTGGGGCAGGAGCGGCTGGGGGTGTGGGCGCTGGGTGCGTTCCCGCCGGCGGTGTGGGTGCGTACCCCGGTCCGGGAGCTGGCGGTGCTGCGGATCCCGGTCGCCCGCTTCTACGGGGAGAAGGTGCTGTTCGCCCTCATCGGGCTGACCATCCCGGCGTTGCTGTCCGGGCTGTTCGTGCTGCTGGGTTTCCGGGTGCCGTTCGGGGTGCCGGTGGCAGGGACGGTGTTGTTGGCGGTCGGAATGTTCTTCCTGCCTGACTACAACGTCCGCGACGACGCCTTGAAGGCGCGGGCGGAGTTCGCTCGGGCGCTCGGCGCCTACGTCGACCTGGTGGCGCTGGAACGGAACAGCGGCTCCGGCGCCCGACAGGCGATGGAGGTGGCCGCCGACATCGGCGACTCCTGGGTGTTCCGCCGGCTGGGGGAGGAGCTGGCCCGCAGCCGCTGGTCCGGCCAGGCGCCGTGGGAGGCCCTGCACACCCTCGCCGACGAGCTGGGACTGCCCGAACTCGCCGATCTCGCGGACATCATGCGCCTGTCGGGGGAGGAGGGCGCCCAGGTGTACGCGAACCTCCGCGCCCGCTCCGCCAGCATGCGCTCGGCCATGCTCAACGCCGAACTGACCAAGGCCAACGAGATCGGCGAACGCATGTCGTTCCCGATGAGCATCCTCGGCGTCATCTTCCTCGCCCTCCTCGTCACCCCCGCCCTGCTCCGCCTCCTCGGCGGAACCTGATCTGCCATCCATCGCGCAAGCCAAAGTGCGGGCCCACGACCACCCGCATCCCGTCCGACCCCTTCAGGAGATCAGAAAGTCCCACACCTCGCCGGCCCGCACCGGGACCGGTGCCCCAACCCGAAAGGCTCCGTCATGCAGCACCTGTTCGTGACCCTGCACCTGCTCGGCCTGCGGCTGCAGGACCACCTCGACGCGCCGCTCGCCCGTGCGCGCGCTGAGGGGGAACGCGGCTCCATCACCATCGAGCAGGTGGCGTGGTCGGTCGGCATCATCGCGATCGTCGCCATCGCTGTCGCCGCCATCCGCGCCTACGTCGTCGCCCAGGTCGGCAAGCTCTAGACCCGGCAGCCAACACATGCCTCGGCCACGATCATCACCTCTCCGGCAGCGCCGTCCCGTGCGGCTGCGGGGGGAGCGGGGTTCGGCGTCGCTGCAGCTGGCGGTGCTGCTGCCGGTGCTGTTCGGGGTGATGTTCCTCGGCCTGCAGGCGTCCCTGATCTACCACGCCCGCACCGTCGCGATCGCCGCCGCCGCCCAGGGCGCGCGCGCGGCCGCCCTCGAGGGCGGCACCCCCGGTGACGGGGCCTTGGCCGCCGCCGACTTCGTCGCCCAGGCCGGCGGCAACGACGTCCTCGAGAACGCGGCGGTCACCGCCGGCCGCTCCGGCGGTGCAGCGACCGTCACCGTGACGGTGACCGGGACCGCCCTGACCGTGCTGCCCGGCTGGCACCCCCAGGTCCGGCAGAGCGCCACCCTGCCCGCCGAGAGGATCACCACCGGATGAACCCGCATTCCAACCTGCAAGTTCTCCGTCGGCCCGCCCGACGGCGGCGGTGGCGGCTGCAGGTTGAGCGCGGCTCGGCGGCGATCGAGACGGTGCTGATCGTGCCGGCGTTCCTGCTGTTCGTGCTGCTCATCATCTACGCCGGCCGGGTCGCGGTCACCCGCCAAGCCGTCCAAGCCGCCGCCGCGGAAGCCGCCCGATCCGCCTCCCTCGCCCGCAACCCAGGCCAGGCGCAGTCGGCCGGCGCCGGCGGAGCCGCTAGCAGCCTCCACAACCAGCACCTCAGCTGCCGGTCCCAGCAGGTCCGCGTGGACGCCTCAGGTTTCGCCGCCCCAGTCGGCACCCCGGCCAAGGTGACCGCCACCGTCATCTGCGCCGTCGACCTCTCCAACCTGACCCTGCCCGGGCTGCCCGGCACCCGCACCATCACCGCCACCATGACCTCCCCGATCGACACCTACCGGGAACGGGGCTGACCGATGACCCAAGCACCCAACCAGGGATGGCCGCGGCGGCGGTACGCGGACCGACCGTCCAGGGGCCGGCGATGGGGGAGTAGGCGGTGCAACCGGCGGGATGACCGGGGGTCGGTCAGCTTGTTCGCCGTCACGGCGGCGGCAGGCATGGTGATTTTGGCCGGGCTCGCGGTTGATCTTGGCGGTCAGGTCTATGCCCGGCAGCACGTCGTCGACGTCGCCCGGCAGGCCGCCCGCGCAGCAGGACAGCAGTTGCAACCCGCGCCTGCGATCCGGGGCGACGCTCTCCGCACCGACCCACAGCGCGCAGCCGCCGCCGCCCGGAGCTACCTTGCCGCCGCCGACGTCTCCGGCGCCGTCAGTCTGCACGGCGGAACCGCGGTCACCGTCACTACCACCGCCAGCTATTCCACCGTCTTCCTCAGCATCATCGGCATCAACGAGCTCCAGGTCACCGGCCGGGCCGAGGCCCGCACCGTCCGCGCCGTCCAGGGCGTCGAACGATGACCCGACCCACGCCCCCACGGCGGGACCCCACACCGCCGACGCCGACATCGCCCAGGCCGGCGGAAGGCCGGGGCCCAGCGGCGCGGCTGGTTGGGCTGGCCGCCACGCTGGCCCTGCTCGCTGGGGTCGCCGGTGTACCGGCGCTGCTCGCCCTGGTCGGCACCGACGTGATCCCGGACCAAGTCCCGTCGCCGGCCCAGATCTGGACTGCCGCCACCACCCGCGACGACGGCACCCTCGCCCTCGCCAGCCTCACCCTGGCCGCCTGGGCCGCCTGGCTGCTGTTCGCCGTCCTGGTCGTTATCGAGGTGGTGGCCCAGCTGCGGGGACGGGCAGCGCCCCGGGTGCCAGGCTTCCGGCTGCCCCAGGTCGGGGCCCGAGAGCTGGTCAGCGCCGCCCTGCTGCTGTTCCTCGCCGCACCGCTAGCCTCCCAGCCAGCGCCCGTCGCCTTCGCCCAACCCACCAGCTCGAACCCCGACCCCGCCGACAACTCGCACAGCTCACCCCCACAGCACCCGCCGGCTCACCACCGCGCGGACCAAGCCCGGTCCGCAGTCAACGGCGCCGCCCCGCTGCACACCGTGCGGCGGGGCGAGTCGCTGTGGTCTATCGCCGCTGACCGCCTCGGCTCCGGCCTCCGCTACACCGAGATCGTCGCACTCAACACCGACACCCTGCACGGCCGGCCCGGCTTCCTCACCCCCGGCCAGACCCTCAAGCTCCCCGCCCACCCACCGTCAGCGACCAACGTTCGAGGAGAGCGGGTGCGAGTCCAGCGGGGGGACACCCTGTCCGACATCGCCGAAGAGCAGCTCGGCGACGCCGACCGCTACCCCGAGATCTTCCGCGCCTCGACCCCAATCCGGCAGCCCGACGGCCGCCACCTCACCGACCCCGACATCATCGACGTCGGCTGGACCCTCACCATCCCCACCACAGCCAAACAGCCGCACCCCGACCAGCCCAAGAGGGCCGATTCTGACAGGGCCGATCCCGATAGGGCCGATCAAGCAGGTATCCCGACAGACCCGCGAGCCGGCCGCGACGCCTCGCCACGAAGCAGTCAAGCCGAAGCCGCCCCCGCCAGCCCGCGTGCACCGAGTACGCGTCCCTCCTCTTCTTCAGCGACACCGCAGCCGTCGACCACACCAGCCAGCTCGCCCCCGCCGCCGACCGCCTCTGCCGGGCCGACCCACGCTGACGAGAGCCGACAGCCCGAGGAGCCGGCGACGGCCGCGTTGCCGGCGTGGGCGTTGACCGGGCTGACCGGCGCCGGCGCCCTCCTGGCTGCCTCCCTGCTGGTGGCCCTGCGCCGCCGCCGCGCCTGCCAGTTCCGGGCGCGCCGACCCGGCCGCACCATCGCCGTCCCACCCCCATTGCTGGCTCCGGTCGAGAAGACCCTTGTACTGACCGGCGACCAGACGGTCCCGACCCTCGACCTCGTCGACCAGGCGCTGCGGCGGCTCGCCGCGGCCCGGGCCGCCGCCCGCCAGCCGATGCCCGACCTGGCCGCGGTCGAGCTGACCCCCGGTGCGCTCACCCTGCACCTCGCAGAGCCGGCGCCGCCGACGTCGCCATGGCAGGCCTGCGACGACCAGCCCAGCTGGCGACTGCCCGCGAGCACCGACCTCGACACGGTCGGGCCGACCGTGCTCGACCAACCCGCCCCCTACCCCCTCCTGGTCACGATCGGCGCCAGCGACGACGGCGCGGTCTGGCTGCTCAACTGCGAGCAGGCCGGTGTCCTCGCAATCACCGGCGACCCCCTCTACAGCCACGACCTGGCCCGCTACCTGGCCGCCGAGATCGCCTGCAACCCGTGGTCTGAGCAAGCCCGCCTGGACTGCCTCGGCATCGCCCAGGAGGTGAAGGGCATGAACCCCGAACGGGTCCACGCCCACCCCGCCGACAGCATCCAGCACCTGCTTGCCAACGCCACCGCCGACGCCGCCGGACTGCTCGACCGCAGCCACGAGTCAGCCCTCGACGTCCCAACCGGCCGCGCTCACCAGGTTGACGCCGACGCCTGGCCCGCCCGGATGCTGCTCCTCGAGCTGCCCAAGCTGTCCGAGCATCCGCCCTTCACCCAGCTACTTGAGCTCGTCGCCGACCACCCCGCCCGGACCGGCACCGCAGTCGTCCTCACCGGCCAGACCGAGCTGCCAGCCTCCGCCCGTACGCTGGCCGTCACCGGGCAGGGACGGCTCACCGTCCCGCACCTCGGCCTCGACCTGATCGTCGTCGGCCTCACCACCGATGAAGCCGAAGGCTGCGCCGCACTCCTGGCCCAGGCCGACACCACCGACGACCAACCCGTCCCCGCACCCGCGGTCGACAAGGACGAGGAGGGCTGGCGGGGGTGGGCCGACGCCGCCGGCGCGATCCGCGCAGAGCACACCCTGCCCCGCACCGCCCCGCCCACCGAACCGGCGACAACCCTCCTGGACGGCGACGACCAGAAGTACCTCGAAGCCGCAACCACCACGATCAACGACCTGGCCGCCATCGCCCCCCAGGTACCGGTCCGGGTTCGTGCCATCGTCGAGGATGCCGACCCCACCCTCGACGCCGACCTCACGGCTTGGCGGGAGAAGGACTGCGACCTGCCACGGCTCACCCTTCTCGGCCCTGTCTGGGCCCGCACCCACGGGACAGCGCTGGCGAAACGGCGCCCCTACTACACCGAGCTCCTCGCCTACCTCGCCACCCGCCCGCGCGGCGCCACCCCTGACGAGGTTGCCGACGCCATCGGCATCAGCGGCCCCCGCGTTCGCACCGACATCAAGATCCTCCGCGACTGGCTCGGCACCAACCCGCGCACCGGCCGCCAACACCTACCCGACGCCCGCGACAGCGACGCCGCCCGCACCCGCGGCATCCCCACCTACCAAGTCGACGGCCTACTACTGGATGCCGACTTGTTCCGCCGCCTCCGCGTCCGCGGCGAAACCCGCGGACCTGACGGCATCAACGACCTCCGCGCCGCCCTCACCCTCGTCACCGGCCGACCCTTCGACCAGCTCCGACCCGGCGGCTGGACCTGGATGATCGATGGTGACCGCCTCGACCAACACCTCCTCTGCGCCATCGTCGACGTCGCTCACCTCCTCACCACCCACGCCCTCAAGACCGGAAACCTTCCAGTCGCCCGAGCGGCCGCCGAAACGGCGATTCTCGCCGCCCCCTACGAGGAGATCCCGCTCCTCGACCTCGCCGCCGTCGCCGCCGCCGAAGGTCACCCGGACCAGGCCAACCAGATCCTCCACGACCGCGTCTACAACCGGTCCGACGACGGTGCAGCCCCCACCGAACTACCCGCCCGCACAAGCGCGGTCCTCCACAACCATCCGCTGACCAGGAAGCGGGCCAGCTGAGCCACGTATGGGCAGCTCCGGTCCGGGTGGCTTTGAGCCTTGTTCCGGGCCACCTCACCACCGGGGTGCGGCGACCTGGTCGACAGCGGCCACTGCTACCGGACTCCCGCGAGCAGGCCTACTCGGTCGGGGCAGTCGCGGCGGTGACCGACGCCTCAGGCGTCTCGGTTGGATCGCGTCGACCATCTGGCCATCCTCGACGACCTGAGCCCGGCAGTCCCCGACGTGTTGGTGGGCCGGGGTCGACCCTGCAGGTCCGGGTGTGTTAGAAGTAGCGAGCGTGCCGGAGGCGACTCGATCCGGCTCGCCGCGACGGGACGGGCAGCTCGCTTCGGTGATGGGCGGCGGCCGCGTTCGAGGCCGTAGCTGCGGCAAGGGTGTCGGCGAAGTAATAGGACAGGCGTTCTAATAGCAGGGTGGGCCAGCGGCGGAAGGACCGGCGGTTCGCCACCCCACGGACCACCCGTCACGTCTGGGTGCAACCTGACCGGCCCGGTGTCGCGCCGGCGCAGGGGTACGTGCTGGAATGGTGCCGCCACTCCTACCACTGGACCGCCCTCGTGCTGGTGTCCAGTGTTGATGAGGAGGGCCGGCCGACGGCAATCCAGCAGTGGATGCCCGCCGAACGCCTGACTCCTGTCCGGTCAGACCCGAACAACGGCGGCCGCGTCCGTTCCCTCAGCTGACGGCGCCAAGGTGAGCGGTGTGGAGAGTGAGCTCCGCGGGCGCTCCGAGTGCGCTGGCGGTTGGAGGTCTCAGCCTGGGATGTTGCGTGGGTTGTGGCCGTAGGTGTTGCGTTCCCCGATGCGGCCGTCGAGGTTGCAGATGTTGTGCTCTACCTGCCCGGCCCGGCCGTAGTCGCGGCCTGCCGCTTGGGCCTCAGCCTTGTTCGGTTAGCCGCTGCCCAGGGCCTCGTCGGTGCCTTCGACCTCGTGGTGCCAGGCCCACCCTCCTGGAACGTCGCCGCATCAACCCCCTGCACAAGCTCCTTCTACGACAAAGGGTCCTCGGCCGCGGCCGCGGCCGCTGCCCGGCAACCGCTTGGAAAAAACCGCCAAGGACTGCGGGTGAGTTCAGGAGCAGCCCCCCGCCGACTGGTGTTGGGGCAAGGTGGCCTCTGTGACAGTTCGGGGTCGCTGGCAGCTAGTGCTGCTCGACGCCCTGGCTGACGCCGAGCTAGTGGGGGTTGCGGCAGCACTGGACCGGCATCTCGGCCGTCGCGCCACCCGGGTCGAGCTGACCGCGGCCCGAAGAACCGCTGCCGGGCTCGCCGCCGACGGTCAGCTGACGCTGCATCAGGTGCGGGTGCACCCGGGACAGCAGGCGGGTGGGGGAGTCTTCCTGGTTGCCGCGCGACCTGGCGTCGACCTGGACGAGGGGCGGTTGCAGCAGGCGGCGCTCGGCCGCACACCGCCCGCTCAGGACCCGGCAGCCGCGGAGCGGGAACGCCGGACCGTCGCTCACCACCTGGCCCGAGCTGTCGCTGGCCTGCGCGAAGTCGCAGCCGAGGCCCGCGCCGTAGACGTCGACCACCTGCCGCCCGAGCAGGCGGCCCGTCTGGCCGACCAGCTGACCGCGGAGTTCTCTGAGGTCAGGACCCTGCAGCAGCGGCTCCGCCGCCGCGGACAACACGAGGCGGCACGGCCGGAGGTGTCTCGGGATGAATGACCCGGACGCTCCGCCGAGAGTCACCGACGCCCAGCTGCTCCAGCTACGCAGCTGGGGCGCCAGCCACCGCCAGATCGCCGCCATGCTCGGCCTGCGACGCAACACCGTTAGTGTCCGGCTCAGCCGCCTCGACCGCAACCAAGCTCAGCAACCCGACTGCAACAGCCCCCAGCGCGACGACCGCGATGGCGAGGAGCAGGCGGTGGCCGGTGGCTGAGCAGTTCCCGCCCTCACGTGTCCCGGTTGAGGTAGCGCTCCCGGCCGGTGCGGGAGGTGCCGGAGCCGGCGGCGCTTCCCGGTGGGTGTGTGTATGAGATGAAGTTCGACGGCTGGCGCGGTGTCCTGCTCGTCAACGAGACCGCCGTGGAGCTGTGGTCACGGCACGGCACGAACCTGAGTGACCGGTTCCCCGACCTGATCGCTATCGGGGGTGAGCAGCTGGAAGCGGGCATCTACGACGGCGAGATTGTCGTGTGGCGAGACGGTGCGTGCGACTGGGACGCGTTGCTGCAGCGCAGCGGCTCCCCGACCCGGGTCGCCGACCAGGCCCGCCGGTTGCCGGCATCGTTCGTCGTGTTCGACCTTCTCGCCCTGCACGGCCAGGATGTCCGGCCGCTGTCCTGGACCGACCGGCCCCCCCTGCTCGAGCTGACCGCGACCGAGTGGCGACCGCCGCTGCAACTCGCCCCACACACCCTCGACCGCACCGAAGCCCTCACCTGGATGGACGGCAGCCTCGCCGCCACCGGCATCGAAGGCGTAGTGGTGAAGGGCGCCGGCAGCCCGTACCGGGCGGGAGACCGGCAGTGGCTCAAGGTCCGCACCTACGAGACGTCCGAGGTGATCGTCGGCGCGGTCACCGGCACCCTCGACCAGCCCACCTCAATCATCGTTGGCCGCTACACCGCGACCGGCGAGCTCGTGATCGTCGGCCGGACCGGCCCACCCACCACCGACCAAGCCGCCGTCCTCGCCGCAGCACTTACCCCGACCGAGGACCATCCGTGGCCGGCTCGGATCGGCGCCGGTCACTTCGGCGGCAGCCCAGTCGACCTGCTCAGGGTCGAGCTCACTGTGGTCGAGGTCGCCGGTGACGCTGCACAGCAGGCCGGACGGTGGCGGCACCAGCTCCGACTGATCCGGCTCCGCCCCGACCTCACCACAGCACAGGTCGACCGGCATCACCCACCTGCAGGATCTGGTCGCTGAGCGTTCTGAGGTGACGCCACCGGCTCTGGCCGGTGACGGTGTGTGCTGGGGCGGGGAGCCGGTCGGCGGTAGGGAGGGGTCCGAGGTCGAGCCCGGTCAACGCGGCCAGGTCGACGATCGGCACCTGATAGGTGAGGTAGGCGCCAAGCGGCGGCGGCCCGGTGTACGTGGCCGGTTGACGGTCGCTGAGATCGATTCTGTCCAGCTGCGGCGACTGGTCCAGCAGGTATCCGGTGGCCGCCAGCACCTGCTGGTCACCGTCAGTCCCAGTGTCGCTGGTGGTGGCGGTGGTGGTCCAGGCGGCGATCTTCCAGAACCGGCGGGGGATGCGGATGCCGCGGTAGGGCGGGTCGTCGGCGTCGAGGACCGGCGCGGTGAACACCGACAGCCGCTGCTCTTGCGCGCGCGCGTGGTCGAGGAGGTAGTCCTCCAGGCCGGCCCACAACAGCTCGCCCTGGTTGAACAGGGCGGCCTGGGGGGCGGCGTTGACGTAGGCGAAGGAGTCGAGGTTCGCCTGCCGGGCGGTGTCCTGATCACCCCAGACGGGGTCTCGGCGGCGGACCAGGTGGCCGCGGTCCAGGTCGTTGCCGGCGTACACCTCCGGCCCGCACTGCAGATCGGCCGGCACCCGGGGATCAAGGTGCCAGTCATCACCCCGATCCACCTCGACCAGCCGAGCACCGTCGATATTCACCCCCGTCACTACCGCCAGCCGACGGCTCAGCTCAAGGACCACCGAGAAGTGAGTGAACGGCAACAGACGCACCGACTCCACTCCATCAGACGGAGCAGGGAGCGGAACCGATGTCGGCAGGAAGTCCGAGTCGTACCCCTCAACAGCAGCCATGCCTCCAGCCAAGCACGGGCTGCCGACATCAGCCTCGGGCACGCAAAGTCAGACGGGGGCCCACCGGTCAGCGCTTCTCCAGTCCCTGCGCGAGCATCACGGTGATGCGGTGGGCCGGGGACGTAGGTGAGCTCGAGAGGCCTCCGTAGGTGGCTACGCCGCGTAGCGGGCGGCAGCCGTGCCTCGCGGCGATCCGCAGGGGCTTCGTAGATCTCGTCAACGGAGAAGGCAACGCGCTGCCCGCCAATCGTGTTGGACCGTGTGGGCTCTGCCTCGAACCCGCCGGGGTGAAGACATTGGAACCTCTCGAGCCGTCCGTTGCTGCGGGAAGTAAAGCCTGACGATGCTGGCGTGGTTGCCGTTCAGGCCGACGGCCGGCCGATCTACGAGGCCGCGCTTACGTTCCTCGGCGGCGTTCGCAGCGGCCCAGCAAGCGGCGGCCGACCTCGACGACGCTGCCTCAATCGAGGCGCCGACCGCGGAGCTCCGACGCCCTCTACGTCGCCGTCTTCGGCCGCCTTGCGCTACGACAGCCGCACCCTGGTCTACGCCGACCGACGCACTCGGGGAGGGCTAACAACCAAAGAGGACCACGCTGGCCTATGAGCTGGCGTGGCTGCTGGGCGCCCCACTCGTGGACCTCGAGTTGGGAGGGTGGCAGCGCCTCCCGTACATGGGGCTACCGCAACGAGGACCGGACGAGCTCCTCGCTGTTGGCGGCGTTCGAGAGGGGCACGCCGCCGCGGTTGCTGCGTGGGTTCAACAAGCCTGACCTTGTGCCGGGGCACCCGGACCTGGAGCTGAACCAGCCAGCCGTGACGACACCGCGGACGCATCGTCGAAGTGGGCGGGGGAGCGGGGCCGGGACTGGGTCGTGGTCGACACCCACCCGGGTGCCACCGAGTCCTCAACGGCGCCCTCTCCATCGCCCATGTGGTGGTCACCCCAGTGCTGTTGCGCTGCTCCGACCTCGACGGCACCGAGCACATGGTCCGTGAGCTCACCGACTACCCGGTGGTACTGATCCCGAACTTCGTCCCCCCAGTCGCACCAGCAGCCGAAGTCCGCCGGCTCGGCCGGATCGTCGACGGCACCCCGTCCGGTCGGCCCGCTGATCCCCGCCGCCCTGGCCGTCGGCACCCGGAAGAAGCGGATGGCCATCGCCTCCGACGACCCACCGGCGAAAGCCCTGCAGCCGGTCGCTGCTGCGCTGCGGCAGGTGGCTGCGTTCGTGCAGGAGTACACGGCATGACTGACGGACTGTCCCAGCTCGCCGCCCGCGGCCGCCGCACCCGGGAGATCCCCCCACCGCGGAACCCAGCCCGCTCCGCACCCGTCCAGCTCACCTCCGTCCCCGAGCTGACAACTCAGGAGGAACCGACCGCAGCCCCAGCGCCGGCGGTCGAGGCACCCACAGCCGAGCAGGCGGAGGCAGCTGAGACGACAGAGGCAGCCCGGCCGGCGACCAGGCGCGGCCTGAAGCCGGCACCCGAGCCGAAGGCAAGGGCGAAGGCTGAGCTAAAGGTGGTGACGGTCTACCTCGAGCAAGACGATGACGACTTCCTCGAGACCATCACTCACACCGGCCGCACCTCCCAGCCGAAGACAGCCGTCTCCCGCAGCGCCGTCGTCCGCCTCGCCCTGGAATGTCTCCACACCCAGATGAGCCCCGAACAGATCGTCGACGAGCTTCGACCCCGCGGCGACACCCCCGGCACCGGCCGCAAACACCGCTAACCCCACACCACCGAGGCCTCGTTGGGGCCCAGGGCCTGGTGGCTGGTTTCAGCGGCTAGGGTCGGGTTGGCCCCGCGCTGACCAGGATTGAACAGCGGGCCGGGCCCCTTAAGGCCGCTCCGTGCCGCTACGCGGTGGACTCCGTCCAGCCTTGACCGACCCCGCTGCTCACACTCGCCAGCTAAGGGGGGCCGGCAGGGGACTGGGCCACCCCAGGCAGGCCCCAGGCCGGACTCGGTCCCCGGGGCTGCGGTCAGGCCGGGTCTCTACGGTGGTCCAGGTGTACGCGAAGACCCTGATCCCTGGCCAGCATCCGGTGCCAGCGCTGATGGCCACCACTGACGATGCCGACGTGCTGGTTCCGCAGCTTCTCGACCGCGGATGGGCACTCTTCGGCGAACCACCGCCGACTGCGGCGGCAGGCCAGCTGGTGGTCAGGTCAGACCGGCTGCAGCTGATCATCGACGACCAGGCCCTGCTCGACGACCTCAACCCGTACGCCCCTGACGGTTGGTGGGCCGCCGTCGACGCGCTGGAGGGCCGCTGCGTAGTCGTCATCGCCCGTGATGGGGACGTCGACCTGGCCCACCACAACGCCGGCGAGCAAATTGCTGCCCTGGTGGGCTCCGGCCGAGCGGTGTTCGCCGCGCTGCCGGTGGTCACCGTCCTAGCGACTTAATAGAACACGCGTTCTAATTGGACAGTGGGGCAGCGGGGGAAGGACCGGCGCTACGCCACACCACGTTCCACACGCCATGTCTGGGTGCAGCCGGACCAGGCCGGCGTAGCGCCAGTCCAGGGCTACGTGCTCGAGTGGCGCCGTCACTCGTATCGCTGGGCAGCGCTCGTCCTCACCTCGGGAGTTGACGAAGATGGTCGACCTACCGCGACCCAGCAATGGGTGTCGGCCGAACGCTTGACCCCGGTCCGGTCAGATCCGAACAACGGCGGCCGCGCGCGTTTCCTCGGCCAATGACGGCACGACGGCGTGCCGTCAGGTGAGCCGAAGGGGTCGGGGTGGGCTCAGCTGGTTGTCGGCCGGCGGCGCCAGCCCCAGCCAGTGATGCCTTTGGGCTTGTAGATAGCCAGGATGGTGGCTGCCAGCAGGACGATCAGGGCAAGGGCTGAGTGCAGCGCGGGGGAGGCGTTCCGTACGGCGGACAGGGGAGTGGCGGGGTTGGCCGCCGCCTCAGCCACCAGACGGAACGTCTGGAGATAGAGCACCAGGACCGCGGTGGACACAGCGGTGATGAGGAGCTTGATCAGCACCCAGTAGTGCTGAACCAGCCCCCAGCCAGTCCCGAGGCTGCTGATCACACCGGTCGTCAGCGACAAGACGGCGAGGGGCACCAGGACGTAGGTGCCGGTGGGTTGCAGCACGATGTACGCCCCGCGCACCGTTGCCGGGTCGCTGCTGGTCAAGGCGAGCACAGCCAGGGCTAGGAACATGATGACTGCGCCTAGCCAGCCCACCGAGGTTGTCACATGGGAGGTCACGACCAGCTTCCGCAACCACGGCCTCATGGTCACGAGTGAGTGGTCGCTGCCTGATTGGCGACGGTCGCGGTGTAGGTCGGCATCGGTCCTGACCCGAGGTGACGCCCGGGGCCATGTCCGCCGGTCAGCAGTCCGGCGACCACCAGGACAGCGGTTAAGGCCACGGCAAGAACGATCAGAGTCTTCACCCAGCGCGGCATCCCAGGTCTGGCTGCTGTGGGACGGTCGCGGTCTGGTGGGCCGGTAGCGCGGCTCGGCTGCTGGTCCGGTCCATCGATCATCAGTCCTCCTTTTCGAGACAGTGTGTCACGCCATAGCCAATGCGTCGCGGCCGTTGCAGTGCGTACTATGAGCCGGTGCCCAAGTTGTGGTCAGAGACTGTCGAAACGCACCGCGTTGAGGTCCGTGACGCGGTGCTGGACGCAGCTGCGTCCCTTGTTGCTGATGACGGCCTGCTGTCGCTGACGATGTCGCGCGTAGCTGAGACGGCCGGGATCGGTCGAGCAACTTTGTACAAGTACTTCCCCGACATCGAGGCGGTACTGCTGGCCTGGCACGAGCGTCAGGTGAGCCACCACCTCGAACAGCTCCATCGGGCGCGCGATGGGGCAAGGGGACCGACCGAGGAGCTGACCGGGGTGCTGCGGGCCTATGCATTGGTGTGTCAGCAGGCCGGGGAGCACCACCACAGTGAGCTCGCGATGGTGCTGCACCGCCCCGAGAGTCTGGGCGCTGCTCACGGCCAGCAACAGAGCCTGCTGCGTGAAGTTCTAGCGTCAGCCAACGACGCAGGCCTCCTCCGGACCGATATCGGTCCGGAGGAGCTCCTCACCTTCTGCCAGCACGCTCTGGCTGGTGCAGCCGACCTCCACGGTCAGCCAGCGGTTAACCGCCTCGTCGAGCTGACTCTGGCCGGCCTTCGACCGCCGCAGCCCACTGGGGTCTAGCGCCCAGACAGGACCGCCTTGGTGCTGGCCTCGGGGCTGAGGTCGAGCCGACGGAGCAGCTGAGCATTGGCAGCGACCACGACGGTGCTGGCCGACATCAGCAGGGCCCCCACGGCCATCGGCAGCACGAACCCGACCGGCGCGAGGATGCCAGCGGCGAGGGGAACCGAGATGAGGTTGTAGCCGGCGGCCCAGCCGAGGTTCTGCCGCATCTTGCGGTAGCTGGCCCGAGACAGCTCGATGACCGACAGGACCGAGCGGGGGTCGTCGCTGGCCAGCACGACACCGGCGGAGGCAATGGCGACGTCGGTGCCAGCGCCGATCGCAATCCCGACGTCGGCCTGCGCGAGTGCCGGGGCGTCGTTGACGCCGTCGCCGACCATCGCGACCCGGCGGCCCTGAGCCTGGAGCTCTTTGACCTTGTCGCCCTTGTCCTCGGGGCGGACCCCGGCGAACACCTGGTCGATCCCGAGCTCGGAGGCGACGCTCTGGGCGACCTGCTCGGCGTCGCCGGTGATCATCACGACGTGGTGGCCGAGCTTGTGCAGGGCGGCAACCGCTTCGCGGGACTCCTGGCGGACCTCGTCGGCCAGCGCAAGGGCACCGGCAGTCCGGCCGTCGACCAGGACGTGCAGGATGATCGCGCCGTCGGCCTTCCACGCCTCTGATCCGGGCAGCGTCTCGAGCTGGTGCTCACGCAGCAGGGCCGGTCCGCCGACGCTGACGGTGTGCCCGTCGACGGTGGCGGTGACCCCAACCGCGGTCGAGGCCTGGAAGTTGGCCCCGGTGAGCCGAGGGAGGCTGCGATCAGCGGCTGCGGTGACGATGGCATGGGCGAGCGGGTGTTCGCTGTCGGCTTCCGCAGCTGCGGCCAGGGCCAGCAGCTCGTCCTCGCTGCGCCCGTCCACGGTCAGCACGTAGGTGAGGGCGGGTTCGCCGCGGGTGAGGGTGCCGGTCTTGTCGAACAGGATCGTGTTGACCGTGCGCATGGCCTCGAGTGCGGTCCGGTCCTTCACCAGCACGCCGCCGCGGGCGGCGCGTTCGGTGGCGATGGAGACCACCAGGGGGATGGCGAGGCCGAGGGCGTGGGGGCAGGCGATGACCAGCACGCTGATGGTGCGGATGAGGGCGTGGTCGGGCTGTCCGAGCAGCGTCCAGACCAGGGCGGTGATGGCGGCGGCGGCGAGGGCGAACCAGAACAGCCAGCCGGCAGCGCGGTCGGCGAGCAGCTGAGCTCGCGACGACGACGACTGGGCTTCGGTGACCAGGCGCTGGATCCCGGCCAGGGCGGTGTCGTCACCGACCGCGGTGATCTCGACCCGCAACGCGGAGTCGGTGGAGACCGTGCCCGCGACGACGGTGTCGCCGACGGTGCGGGCAACAGGGCGGGACTCGCCGGTGATCATCGACTCATCCACGTCGGCAGTGCCGTCGACAACCAATCCGTCGGCCGGGACGCGGCCGCCGGGGCGAACGATGACGACGTCATGGAGAGCCAGGTCGCTGGGGGAGACGATGACGACCTGGTCGCCCTCGACCCGTTCGGCCTCATCAGGCAGCAGCGCAGCGAGGGACTCCAGCGCGGAGGCGGACTGCGCGAGGGACCGCATCTCGAGCCAGTGGCCGAGCAGCATGATGACGATCAGCAGCGCCAACTCCCACCAGAAGTCCAGCTCGTGGCTGAGCAGACCGAGGCTGGAGCCGAGGGAGGACAGGAACGCCACGGTGATGGCCAGGGCCACCAGCAGCATCATCCCCGGGCTCTTGGCACGGATCTCGGAGACAGCGCCGGTCAGGAACGGCCTGCCGCCCCACACATACATCAGGGTGCCCAGGACCGGGGAGACCCAGGCAACCCAGCCGGCGTCGGGCAGGTCGTAGCCCAGGATCATCGCGAACATGTCGGAGAAGAAGACCACCGGCAGCCCGATGGCCAGCATGATCCAGAACAGCCGCCGGAACATGGCCACGTGGTCCCCATGCCCGCCATGACCTCCATGCCCGCCGCCCTGGGACTCGTGCTCGTTGTGGGACCCGTGTCCTGGCTCGGCGAGTTGGCCGCCGGGCTCGACGTGGCCTTCCTGGGCGCCACCGGGATGGGTGGCGGTGTGGCCTTGGTGTGGTGCTGGCTCGTTCATCATCGACCCTCCTCTAGTACCCCTGGGGGGTATCTTGCTCCTGTTGGCGGCAACGAGCAAGAGGCCAGCGCTATTCCCTGGTCGTGGTGACTGCGGTCAGATCAGCAGGTCCCAGGTGATGCCGCGGTCGGGGGAGGTGTAGAGGTTCTGGTCGGTGGCGAGGTGCCAGGAGTCGCCGCTGACGTCGAAGGCGTCGATCTGGTCGTCGGGCAGCTGGCTGCGGAGGGTCCAGCTGCGGCCTTGATCGGTGCTCTCGTACAGGCCGTTGTTGGTGCTAATGCCGACCAGCAGGTCTGGGGTGGGCCACTCGATTTGGTACAGCCCGGTGGGTTCGGCCAGCTGGGTGGTCGGGCCGTTCAGCTCGGTGCGCACCAGGCCGTCGGCGGTGATGCTGAGCAGCAGACCGGCTTTGGTCGGGTGCGGCGCAAGGTCGGACACCTCGGCGGGAAGGACGACGTCCCACTCCTTCTGGTCCGTGGTCCTCAGGACACTGCTGCTCTGGGAGTTGTAGCCGTAGAGCGCATCGACACCCTGCTCGAGGAGGTGGAAGTCTGCTGCCCCAGCCAGTGACACCGGGGTCCAGGTCTGGGCGGCGTCGCGGGACTCGATGAGGCCGAGATGGACGGGCTGGTCTCGGTCGGTGGGGTCGGGGTGGCCGCTGCCGAGAAAGTGGTTCGGGCCAGCCACGGTGAAGCCCATGGTGTCCTGGGCACGGCCAGCCACCAGCTGCAGGCGACGGTCCTGCAGTCGGAAGACCCCGCCGTGGGCGGCGACGTAGAGCACCCCGTCAGCAGGATCGACGCCAAGCCCGTGCACGTGACCGACAAAGTCTTCACCGCTAGCGGCCTGGTCTGACTCCGACGGCGTGCAGCTGCTCAAGGTCACGGCGAACAACAGGGCGAGGCTGCCTGCGAGCTTGCCTTTGGTGTTCATTGGGCCACCTCTCGGGGCGGGTAGGTCCAGGCCATCACCTGCAGGGGGCGGCCAGTGGCGGTGCGGTGCACAGACTCAGGAGTCCAGCCGCGGTGTGCGTAGAAGGGCGCAGCACCCTCGGCGCCGGCCTGAGTGGCCAGAGTGACCTTGGTGCAGCCGCGCAGTTGAGCCTGGTGGAGGAACGCCTGGAGAAGCGCGTCTCCAACGCCACGGCCTCGGGCGGTCGTGGTGACGGCCAAGTAAGTGACGATTCCGGTGGCGGTGGCGGTGGCGGTGGCGGTGGCGGTGCCCGCGCAAGGGGGGCTTGGTTGCAGCAGTCGGGCTGAGTGGCACAGACAACTAACTGCGGTCGGCCCGAGCAGAGCAGGACGAAGCGTGGCCGGTCGCTGCAGCAGGGCTAGTGCAGCAGCTGCGGCCAACCGTGGCCATGCCTCCTTCATCGCCAGGCGGTGGGCAGCAGTGGAAACAATCCCAGTGACGAAGCCCACCGGACGGGTGTCGAGCTCAGCGACGAAGGCAGCTGTGCCCGGACTGGCGAGGTAGGCGGAATGGTAGGTGTGCAGGAACCGATCACCGAGTCGGGCGTAGAGCCCGTCGGGTTGCGACTCCTGGTGTTCGGCCACCACCGAGGCTAGGTCGGTCGAGCGCATCGGCCGGACCTGGACAGCGCTGCTTGTCATGGTCGATGCCGCCTCGAAAGGCCAGGGCGCGCTGCTGCCCGGGCCGGGGCAACGCCAGGCACAGATGCAATGCCTAAGGACAGGTTCAAGGTCATTGGTGACTCCGTCGTCGACGAGAGACGCGAACCGGTAGATGGCTCGCAGCCTCGACTGGACGCCAGCAAGGCGAAGGGTCGCGACTCAAGGGGTGCGGCCGCGCCCCGAAGGCGTGAGAGAGGGCGACAGCACCGCCGGGACCAGCGCGTGTCTGATCCCGGCGATGCCTGCTGGGTGGGCGGGCTCAGAGCTGGGTGAGCAGGTCCTTCATGACTGTGATCTCCTGCTGCTGGCTGGTGACGATGGCCTCCGCGAGCTTGATGGCGTCGGGGTTCTCGCCGTCGGAGATCTCGGTCTGAGCCATCTCCACCGCACCTTCGTGGTGCTTCACCATGCCCTCGAGGAACATCCGCGACGCGTCAGCACCGCTGGCTGCCTCGAGCTCCTTCATGTCCTCGTCACTCATCATGCCGTCCATGCCGTTGCCTGACATGCCGCTATGGTCCATGTCGTTGTCCATCGGCTGGACCTTGAAGCCCCACCCCTCGAGCCACCCCGTCATCTGGGTGATCTCGGGAGCCTGGGCGTCCTTGATCTGTCGAGCCAGGGTGAGAACACGAGGATCAGCGTCGGCCTTGGCCAACATCAGGTCACTCATCTCCACCGCCTGCTGGTGGTGCGGGATCATCATCTGGGCGAACATCACGTCAGCGTCGTTCTGCGGCCCCGACGCCGGCGTCTTGGCCACCGACGGCGCAGGCGAGGATGGGGCGGCCGTGCTCGAGCTCGGTGCGGAGGAGCTGTGGTCCATGCCGCTCATGCCGCCAGCTTCGGTGTCGTCACCGCAGCCCGCCAGGCCAAGGGTGGCAGCCAGGGCGAGAGCGCCGAGGCCAGCCTTCATTGCGTGCTTGCTCATCATCAGAGGTCTCTTCTTCCGTGCAGGGTCTGTGTGGGACATACGAGTTTTGACCGATCCCCGAGACCTGCCTTCGCGGGTCTAGCAGGTCTGAGGGTGGTCAGAGGGTCGTCAACTACACAGGTCTGATCACGTTCGCCGCAGCGACAACTCCGTCAAGGAGAGTGAAGGAACCAGCCGACTGAGGGTTGGCCGGATCATCGCCGGCGCCAGGCGGGGAAGTAGGAAGGGTGGAAGGTGGCGCAGCCGCGGGGGACGCAAGAACCAACTGAACACGAGAAGCGTCAGAGCTAGCAGGCAGGACCCGAACGCCATCTCGTGGTCATCACAGGTCGTGCAGCCCTCGTTGCCAGCACCAACCCCACCGGTTGCGGCAGAAGCGGCCAGGTGCAAGTCAGCTAGGGCAACCTCGGTAGACCCATGGCCATGAGGGGCGGCCTCGACAGGACCGGAGGCAGCTGTCTCGGTGTGAGCGTGGCGGCTGGCCTGGCCAGTTGCGACATCGTGGCCGACCGACAGCTGGTGCATGCCAACGATGCCCAGCGTCAGTACAACCAGACTCAGACCGAGTAGGAGCTGGCGGAGCCAGCTCCTGCGCGCCTGCCGCAAGAAGCCCAAGAGGGGTCCAGTCCCCGTCCGCTGCATCCCCACCTCATCTCAACTCTGCCGTATCGCCTGCTCAACTGTACCAACTACACCCCAGGGGGGTATTGGAGCCCCAGGCGAGCCTGCCGGTTGGTGAACGCGTCCTACCCAGGATCTCCCTTGGTCCTCTTGATACCCGAGGGGGGTACGGGTAGTGTGTCGGCAGGACGAGGACGCGACGGCCGGATCACCTGAGCAGGGTGTCGGACTGAAGGAGAGAACACAGCGATGGATGAGCACAGCGGCCCGCACGGCTACATCTCCAACCAGGACGACTACCTCAAGCGGCTCCGCCGGATCGAGGGCCAGGCCCGTGGCCTTCAACGGATGGTGGAGGAGGAGAAGTACTGCATCGACATCCTCACCCAGGTCTCGGCCATGACCAGCGCGCTGCAGTCGGTCTCCCTCGGCCTGCTGAACGACCACCTGCACCACTGCGTGCTCGATGCGGTCGCCGCGGGCGGCCCGGAAGCCGAGGCGAAGCTGAAGGAAGCCTCCGACGCCATTGCACGCCTCGTCCGGTCCTGACTGTTCCTACTACTGAGTCCAGCTCAGTCACATCACTAGAGGAAGGCACACCGTCATGAGCTCCACCGCCACCTACACCGTCTCCGGCATGACCTGCGGCCACTGCGTCAGCGCCGTCACCGAGGAGGTCACCAACATCTCCGGTGTCACCGACGTCCAGGTCGACCTCGCCTCCGGGGCCGTCACCATCACCAGCGAGGCCCCGGTCGAGGAGACCGCTGTCAAGGCGGCGGTCGACGAGGCCGGCTACGAGCTGGTCAGCCGCTGAGCTGAACGGGTGTGACCGCCCGCCACCCGCGGGCGGTCACCCCACCCCGACGTAGGAGCACACCCATGAACACCCCCACCCGAGTCGCTGCCTTCGTCGGCGGCCTGGCAGCTGTCTTTGCCGCCGCGATCGGCATCGGCACCCTGACCGGACCAGTCGGCACGACCAGCGCTGACGAACCAGCGGGACATAACGCCGGCCACGCCGACACCGGCACCACCGAGCAAGCCACCGAGGACCTTCCGGGTGGGCTGATGGTGTCCCAGGGCGGCTACACCTTCGACCTGGCCCATCGTGAGCTGTCCGCCACCGCGAAGGCGCCGGTCCACTTCCAGATCCTCGGCCCGGACAACCAACCGGTCACCCGGTACACCACCGCGCACGGCAAGGACCTGCACCTGATCGTGGTCCGCCGCGACCTCGCCGACTTCCAGCACGTCCACCCGCAGCTCGACGCCGCCGGGACCTGGAGTGTCCCGCTCGACCTGTCCAACGCCGGTGCCTACCGGCTCTTCGCCGACTTCACCCCCGCCGACCGCGACGACAACCTCACTCTGGGCGCCGACCTGTCGGTGGCGGGGGACTTCCAGCCGCAGCCGCTGCCGACCACCAGCCGGACCGCGGAGGTCGACGGCTACACCGTCACCCTTGACGGAGCCCTCGAACCTGGCCGGGAAGCCGAGCTGACGCTGTCTGTCAGCAAGGACGGCCAGCCGGTCACCGACCTGCAGCCCTACCTCGAGGCCTACGGCCACCTGGTCGCACTCCGCGACCGTGACCTCGCCTACCTGCACGTCCATCCCGCCGGCACTCCCAGCGACGGCCAGACCCAGCCCGGCCCCGCCATCACCTTCTACGCGACCGTCCCCAGCGCTGGTGACTACCGGCTCTTCCTCGACTTCCGGCACCGCGACGAAGTCCGCACCGCGGCCTTCACCGTCACCGCCGGCCCGACCGACCGCCCGTCGGAACCAGCGGCCAGCGCGTCACCGGCACAGCCAGCAGAACCGTCGGCCTCCCCTGCGGAGCCTGAAGACGGCCATGGCGACGGCCACGGCGGATGACCGCCGACCAGCAGCGCGCACCAGTCCCGCGCAAGACAGCACAGACCAAGCACGACGAGGGAGGGGCGATGAGCTCCAGCAGCACGACAACCAAGCAACAGCTCGTCCTGGACGGGACCGGGCTGGTCGAGCTCGAGATCGGCGGCATGACCTGTGCCTCCTGCGCGGCCCGGATCGAGAAGCGGCTAAACAAGCTCGAAGGCGTCACCGCGACGGTCAACTACTCCACCGAGAAGGCCCGCGTCAGCTTCCCCGACACGGTGAGCCCCGACGAGTTGGTGGCCACCGTGGAGAAGGCCGGCTACACCGCCACCCTCCCGGCCCCGCCCTCCGACGACACCGACGTTGAGGCTCCGACGAAGGATGACGCGACCCGGGCGTTGCGGCAGCGGCTGGTCATCTCGGCCGTGCTGACCGTGCCGGTGATCGCGATGGCGATGGTGCCGGCGTGGCAGTTCACTTACTGGCAGTGGCTCTCTCTCACCCTGGCGGCGCCGGTCGTTGCGTGGGGAGCCTGGCCGTTCCACAAGGCTGCGTGGACGAACCTTCGGCACGGCGCCACCACCATGGACACCCTCATCTCCCTCGGCACCCTGGCAGCCCTGGGGTGGTCGTTGTATGCGCTGTTCCTCGGCACCGCCGGGACCCCCGGCATGACGCACCCGTTCGAGCTGACCATCAGCCGCAGCGACGGCGCCGGGAACATCTACCTCGAAGCCGCCACCGGCGTCACCACCTTCCTGCTCGCCGGCCGCTACTTCGAGGCCCGGTCCAAGCGCCAAGCCGGCGCCGCGCTGCGCGCTCTGCTGGAGCTCGGCGCCAAGGAGGTGTCGGTGCTGCGCGCCGGCCGCGAGCAGCGGATCCCGACCGCTCAGCTGGTCGTGGGTGACCGGTTCGTTGTCCGTCCGGGAGAGAAGATCGCCACCGACGGCACCGTCGAGGACGGGGTGTCCGCCGTCGACGCCGCGATGCTCACCGGGGAGTCCGTCCCTGTCGAGGTCGTGCCTGGTGACAGTGTTATTGGAGGCACGGTCAACGCCGGTGGCCGGATCACTGTCGCTGCGACCCGAGTCGGCGCTGACACCCAGCTGGCCCAGATGGCTCGGCTCGTCGAGGACGCCCAGAACGGCAAGGCTCAGGTGCAGCGGCTTGCCGACCGCATCTCGGGGATCTTCGTCCCCATCGTCATCGCCCTCGCCATGGCCACCCTCGGATTCTGGATTGGGACCGGCGCCGGCCTCTCGCCGGCGTTCACCGCCGCCGTTGCCGTCCTGATCATCGCCTGCCCCTGCGCCCTCGGCCTCGCCACACCCACGGCCCTGATGGTCGGCACCGGGCGCGGCGCCCAGCTCGGCATCCTCATCAAGGGCCCCGAGGTGCTCGAGTCCACCCGTCGGGTCGACACGGTCCTGCTGGACAAGACCGGCACCGTCACCACCGGCCAGATGACCCTGCTCGACGTCATCGCCGCCCCCGGCGAGGACCCCGACCAGATCGCCCGGCTCGCCGGCGCGGTCGAGGACGCCTCCGAACACCCGATTGCCCGTGCCATCGCCGCCGGTGCCACCGAGCGCACCGGAGCACTGCCCGCCGTCACCGAGTTCGCCAACGTGGCCGGCCAGGGCGTGCAGGGTCGGGTCGAGGGCCGCACGGTCAAGGTCGGGCGCCGTAGCTTCGTCAACGACGAGGAACAGCTATGGCCCGAAGACCTCGATCGAGCTGTTGCTGCTGCATCGGTCGACGGCCGGACCGCGGTGACGGTTGGCTGGAACGGACGAGCCCGCGGGGTCCTCGTCGTTGCCGACGCGGTCAAGCCCACCTCGGCTGAAGCCGTCCAGCAGTTGCGCCGGCTCGGCCTGACCCCGATCCTGCTCACCGGTGACAACGCCACCGTTGCCCGCACCGTGGCTAGCCAGGTCGGCATCGAGGAGGTCATTGCCGAGGTCCTGCCTCAGGACAAGGTCGACGTCGTCTCTCGGTTGCAGGCCGAGGGCAAGGTGGTGGCCATGGTCGGCGACGGCGTCAACGACGCCGCCGCCCTTGCCCAAGCCGACCTCGGCCTGGCCATGGGCACCGGCACTGACGTGGCCATCGAGGCCAGCGACCTCACCCTCGTCCGCGGTGACCTCCGCGCTGCGGCCGACGCCATCCGGCTCGCCCGCCGCACTCTGAGCACGATCAAGGGCAACCTGTTCTGGGCGTTTGCCTACAACGTCGCCGCCCTGCCGCTGGCTGCTGCCGGCCTGCTCAACCCGATGCTCGCCGGCGCCGCGATGGCCTTCTCCTCGGTCTTCGTCGTCTCCAACAGCCTGAGGCTCCGCCGCTTCCGACCCCTCAACGCACGCAAGTGAGCCCAGGAAGGGCGGGGTACCTAGTTGTGGACGACGTGGTCGCTCAGCGCAGTAAGCAGTAGCAAGACCACCAAGCACAACACAACCGCTGTGACTAGGGCAGTCACCACAACTCTGGCCAGTGTCGGGTCGGTGTGGTCCGAGAGCTCCATCGGCCAACTCTCCCAGGAAAACGTCAGGACACCAAGGTCATCGGCTGTCTCGCGTCCTCCACAGCCCTAGCCACCAAAGGGCCCATTCGAATAGAAAGATCGCGCCACCCAAACCTTGCCGTCATCGGTGTCGAACTCAGCACGGTGGGGCCGTGACTCGGACCATCCGGGTGCAACGCCGGAGCCTCCACTCTTTCGAGGAGGAAAGATGCGGAACGTTTAGAGAATGGCTGGGGTGGCGTGTGGGGCGGCGGCACTGGTGGCGTTCGGGGCTGGTCCCGCGCTGGCGGCGACGGGCAGCGTGCACGCGAACCTGAAGGCGATCGAGGGCAACGGGGTCGATGGCAGTGGCACAGCCATGGTGAAGGTCGACGGCACGACGCTCGCGGTCACCATGGCGGCCATGGGGCTGCTGGCCGACCAGCCGCACGCAGCCCACATCCACTACGGCGAGGAAGCACGGCACGAGTGCCCGACCCTCGGCGATGACACCAACGACGACGGCCACCTCAACACCAGCGAGGGCGTGCCGGCCTACGGGGAGATCGTGGTCTCCCTCACCGAGACCGGCGACACCAGCCCGGACAGCGGCCTCGCGGTCGACCGGTTCGACACCGCGAAGGGCGGCGAGATCAGCTACGAGCGCGGCAGCATCAAGGTGTCGAAGGACGTCGCTGACGACATCCTGTCCGGTGAGTCGGCGGTGGTCATCCACGGCGTCGACTACGACGGCGACGGCAAGTACAGCGGGGACACCAAGAGCGACCTGAACCCCGACCTGCCGACCGAGGCCACCGACCCGGTCCTGTGCGGGGTGCTGAGCAGCGCCCCGAACGGCGGCATGGCCACCGGGGGTGGCGCGACCGCCGCCGGACCGAACACCACGATGCTCGCCCTCGGTGGTGGCGCTCTCCTGGCCGCTGCCGGCAGCGGGTTCGTCGCGGTCCGCCGGTTCCGCACCCAGGCCTGAGGGTCGGACGTCATGGCTGACGGGGGTCGTCGCAGCGGTCTCGTTGCTGCGGCGGCCACCGTCGTCCTCATCCTCGTCGGGGTCGTCGTCCTGACGCTAGGGCTGCAGGGACGCGACGGCCCGCCCCAACCCGCCACCGCACAACCCGCGCCCAGGGCCAGCACCACCTCCGTGCCGACGCCGTCGGTGGCCGCGAGCAGCGCGCCTCCGAAGCCGACCACGTCTGCCTCGCCCGCGGAGCCGAGGACCACGATCGGCGCCTTCCTGCCCGCTTCGGCACCGACCGTCCTCGACATCCCGGCGGTCGGCATCCGCTCCACCAGCTTCGTCGACCTCGAAGTCGCGAAGGACGGCACCCTCGACGTGCCGGGCAGCGCCGACGAGGTCGGCCTGTACGCCGACGGCCCCACCCCCGGCCAGCTCGGACCCGCCGTCCTCGGCGCGCACGTCGACAGCAAGACCGGCCCGGGGGTCTTCTACCAGCTCGGCGCGGTCGAGAAGGGCGACAAGATCCACGTCACCCGGAAGGACAAGACCCGGGTCACCTTCACCGTCGACAAGGTCGCCGTCCACCCCAAGGACGACTTCCCCACCGATGAGGTCTACTACGGCGACTTCGACCGCCCCGAGATCCGCCTCGTCACCTGCGGCGGCCCGTACGACCCCGTCGACTCCTACCTCAGCAACGTCATCGTCTTCGGCCACCGCACCGGTTAAGCCGTGGAGGACGCTTGCCGGCAGCCTTGCGCACGCGGAGTGGACCGGCGGTGACCAGCGGGTGCGTTCGCGGCAGCGTCGACCTGCTGGGTGCGGCCGCCGCGCTACTGATGGGCGTTGTGCAGGTGTGAAGCTGGGACGAGCCGGACGCTGTGCACACTGGGCAGCCGTTGGTGGAGTGCGTCGGTCAGGTCGTGCTCGAGCTCGTGGAAGCGCCCGACCGGCATCGCTGGGTCGGTGGTCACGGTCGCTTCGATGTCGAGCCGGTGCCCGATCCAGCGGATCCTCATGGCGTTGACGCCGGCGATCTCGGGGATTGCAGCTACCGTGTCTTCGGCTGTGCGGACCAGGGCGGGGTCGACGCCGTCGAGGAGGCGGCGGCCGATGTCACGGGCCGTGCCCCACAGCAAGACGAAGATGGCGACGCTGATGGCCAGCGCGACGAGCGGGTCCGCGAGCGGGAAGCCCAACCAGATGCCGATCACCCCGAGCACCACCGCCAGCGATGTGAACCCGTCAGTGCGGGCGTGCACGCCATCGACCACCAGGGCGGCCGACCCGATCTGTCGACCGACCCGGATCCGGTAGACCGCGACCAGCTCGTTCCCAGCGAAACCGACCAGGCCGGCCGCGAGGACCCAGCCGAGGTTGGTGACCGGCTGCGGCTCCACGAACCGTCGCACCGCTTCGTAGCCGGCGACCACAGCGGACAGGGCGATCATGGCCACGATGAACAGCCCCGCCAGGTCCTCGACCCGCCCGTAGCCGTAGGTGTAGCGGCGCGACGCAGCCCGCCGCCCGAGGACGAACGCGATCCACAACGGCACCGCCGTCAGTGCATCGGAGGCGTTGTGAATGGTGTCGGCCAGCAGCGCCACCGAGCCGCTGATCACGACGACGATCAGCTGCAGAACCGCGGTCACCCCGAGCCCGAGCAGGCTCAGCTTGACCGCCCGGATGCCGGCCTCGCTGGCCTCCAGGGCGTCGTCGATCGAGTCAGCCGAGTCGTGGCTGTGCGGGACGAACAGGCCGTAGAAGAACCCCTTAACCCCCGCCGGGTGCTCGTGCCCGTGCTCGTGTCCGTGGTCGTGGCCATGGGTGTGCGGTTCGTCGGAGTGGGAGTGCTGGTGAGGATGCGGGTGCTCGTGGTGGGGGGCAGTCACGTCAGCCGCCCCCGTTGATGGTGCGTCGGTGATGACCGGGGTGGTCATCAACGGAGTGCTCGGCCTGGTCGATGGCGTCGGCGACAAGTCGGCGAGCGTGCTCGTTGGCCAGCCGGTAGTAGACGCGATTGGCCTCGTGGCGGGTGGCGACGATACGCGCCAGCCGCAGCTTGGCCAGGTGCTGCGACACCGCCGTCGGTGACTTGCCCACCAGCTCGGCGAGGGTGTTCACCGAGAGCTCGCCGTCCTGGAGTGCCAGCACGATGCGGACGCGGGTGGCATCGGCCAGCATGGTGAACACCTCAACAGCCAGCTCCACGATCTGCTCGTCGGTCCGCTCACTCACCTCCGACAGCGTTCTACTCTTCGTATCTTCAAGCATACGAAGATTCTCTCACATGAACCAGCTGCCGGACGATGCTCCCGTTGTTCGGCCGCGGCGGCAGCGGTTCAGGCGAGGGAGAGGAAGAGCTTCTCCATCTTCTGGGTGTCGAGGCTTTCGGCGCCGTCTTCGGCGAGGCACTGTTTGAGGCCGGTGGCGATGATGGCGAAGCCCGCCCGGTCGAGGGCGCGGCTGACGGCGGCGGGCTGGGTGACGACGGCATCGCAGTCCTGGCCTTCGTCGAGCATCCGGATGACGGCTGGCCCTGGGCAGTCCTCGACGCCGGCGGCGGTGCATCGCAGCTGGTGGACCGCCTTCTAGAGGCAAGCTATGCCGACGTGACCGTGGTCGATATATCGGAGGCGTCGCTAGCCCGGGTCCGCGACCGCCTGCCCGAGAACTCCCCGGTACGGCTGATCCGGGCCGACCTGTTGGACTGGGAGCCGACACGGACGTTCGACGTCTGGCACGACCGGGCTGTCTTCCACTTCCTGGTCGACCCGGCCGCTCGGCTCCGCTGCACCACGCTGGTGGCCCGATCCCTCCGCCCCGGCGGGGCCTTAGTGCTCGGAAGTTTCGAACCGCAGGGGCCCACCACCTGTTCGGGACTCCCCACCGCCCGCTACGACCCTGCCGGGCTCAACCGTGTTTGGACTGACGGATTCGTTCTCGAACACGCCGAGCAGGAAGACCACGCCACCCCTTGGGGAACGACGCAGCAGTTCACCTGGGCTCTATTCCGCCGACGGCAATCTGGACAGCCTTTCGCCACGAGTTTGCGGTCACTCCGACTCGAACAAGTGACGCAAGCCGGGGCCCGAACAGTCGCGGGCCGCTGCTGAGCGACCGGCCACCAACATGAGCAGAGCCTCGGCAGGCCCCAGGACCTTGGGGCCGTGACCAAGGTACCAGTCAGTGTCCGTTGCGACGAGTCGGACCCGCGAAGCTCGCCGACGGCTCGGAAGGGTCGGTGCCCGCAGCGCGATCTGCAGGCTCTTCAGGACGCGCGCCGGCGGGATTACCCGCGGAATCTGCAGGGGGCGACGAATGTCTTGCTGGTGGATCATCCCGTCGGCGAGGGCGATTCCGCCGCCGAGGGCGCTGGTGAGCCCCTGCGGCACTTGGTGTTCACGCATCCGATCCGTCAGCTGCTGCGACGTCGAGGCTTGGAAGGGTTGAAGGGCAAGATCGTTGATCCTGGCGAAGTTGAACCGGCCACGAATGAAGAGGGCAGCGGCAGAGGCCGGGCTGAGCTCCTCATAGCTCAGGACATGGGCGGCAACCTCTCGCACACTCCACCGGCCGCAGAGGGTCGGCGCGTCCCACTGGGCGGGAGTCAACCCCTCGATCAGGCGCAAGAAGTCCGACCGCTCGTTCTTGGCCATGTCCATGGTCGTGTGGTCGTCAGACATCACTACTCCTCCGGGGGTCGGTCGCATGGACACCTTGTCAGACCGGCTTGTGGCTACGTGTGCCGTTGTAACGGCAGAACGCTGGCCCCGCTGGATCAGCGTTGAACAGTGGGGTGGACCCCTCAAGACCGCTCCGCGCCGCTACGCGGTGGACTCCGTCCAGCCTTGACCGACCCACCCCACTGCTCAGGATCGGCAGCTAGCGGGACCGTGACTCGGTGGCGTGGGAGTGTCGGAGGCTGTGCGGGGTGACCCCGGCGGGGAGGCCGGCGGAGCGGCAGAGCCGGGCGATCTGCTCGTTAGCCGTCTTGTAGCTGTAGCGGCTCTCGCCATCGCGGCCAACGAAGATGCGGCCGGTGGTGCGGCCGGCCAGGTAGTCGTCGAGGGCCCGAACGACCGGTGGCGAGGGCGACGCGGGCGGTCTTGCCGCCCTTGCGATGACCTTGAGGACGCGGTGGCCGTGGTCGTGGCCGTAGTTGCGGACCTCAGCGTTGAGCGCTTCGGAGATCCGCAACCCGCAGAAGGTGAGCAGCGAGACCAGCGCCAGCGACCTAGGTGAGTCTGTGCTGCATATATAAGGAGAAGACGGAGCTCATCGGCAGTCAGCCCGACCGCCTGCGACTCGTCCGACACCCGCGGCCGGCGGACCGAGGCGGCGGGGGAGTGAGTGAGGACCTGGGCGTCGTGGACGCCGTAGTCGTAGAACCCGAACAGCGCCGACAGCTTCCGCGCCACCGTCGCCGGCGCCGCCGGTCGGCCGGTCCGGGGCTGCGGGGTGGTGGTGAGGTGACGGACCCACAGGTCGACAGGGTACCGTTCCGCGGCGAGCGGGTGCACCCCGAGATGGGTGCACCACCTCGCCCAGGCCTCGAGGTCGCGGCGGCAGGTGGTCGCGGTGTTCGCCGGGTGCCCGACCAGCCAGCCAGCGGCCAGCCGCAGGAACGGGTCATCGGCGCTCGAGCCGGACAGCCGGTCCAGCGGCTCCGCCCGAACGGGCGGACAGCCAGGTCGAGAGGCACCTCGAGGGGGGGCAGCGTCACCTGCAGCACGCTAGCTGCCGGCACCGACAAGACCGTGAGATAACGTCCTTTATCTGAGGGTGTGCTAGCCGGGTACGTCCTCATCGATGTCGTCTTCGTCCACGTCATCTTGGTCGTCGCGACTTGGTCGGTAGTCGTTGAGCCGCCAACCCGGCAGATCGAGCGCCTCGGATGCTTCGAGTAGTTCTTCCATCGCATCATCCCGCTCAGCATCGTCGCGGGAGCTGGCCAGGACGGCCATCGGGTCGGCGAAGGAGGGGTCGTGGCAGCGGGTACGCCATGTGCTGGCGTAGTGGGCTGCCCACCGGGGGATCGTGGCGGCGAAGGTCTTGATCATTGCCTTGCTCGGTTCTGCTCCCACCTTGAGGTCGATGAACTGCAGTTCCGTGCGGACCTCTCGAGCGTCTCGCTCGTCGACTGTGCCGATGAAGTTGGCCTTGGTCTCGATGACCATGAACCCTAGTTGCTGGCCCATCCATCGGACTTGGGCGTGAGCGCGTCGGCAGACCAGTACCGGGAAGACGTTGAGGCTGGGGTCGTGGAGTTGAAGGCGCTGAGCCTTGCGTAGCACTTGCCACACCTCTGGATCTTTCGCGTAGAGCCAGGTACGCAGGTTCTTCATCTCGATCAGCACTGCGACAGGAACGGGCATGGCTGTCGGACCGGGGGACAGGACGAACCCGCCGCTGTCGAGAGGGCCATCGAAGCGGTACCCGAACTGTTCGGCGACCTCGCCAGCGTCGGCGAAGAACGGGTTGACCTGTTGCGAGCGGATCACAGCCGCCCGCAGGGCGGCCTCACCTGCCGGTCCAATCTGGCCGCGCGGGTACCGGCTGCTGGCCTGCGACCAGCTCCGGAACCGGGCGTAGAGCAGTCGCTTCCTGGCTGCAGCGCGGTTGATGTTGGTAGCTCGCCCCTTGGTCTCCGAGAAGTGGATGGTGGGGATTACGGAGCTTCCGCGGGTCGCACCTTCCTCTGCGACCACTTCACCGGAGTCAGTGAGCTGCCGCAGAGCGGCGGTGGTGATGTGGGGGTAGATGTTGAATCGGTCGCTGCTGCTTTCGAAGTAGTACTCGGCGAGTCGCGCCTCGACCTCGCGCCGGAGGACGGCGTATTCCTGCTCGAGGACATCACGGATCCGCTGGGCGGCCACCGTCACCCAGCCCTGGTGGTTCGTGGGCTTCTGGCCGACCCAGTCGATGGTCCGCTCCCGTCGTCGGAGCAACTTTACGTTTCAGCGCGGGCGCCGTGTCATATACAGATGTCTTTCCACACCCCTCGGGCGGCGGCGACGGGCCGACTCGGGCAGATCCGAGGTCGGCACTAGGTGCTACGGCGCCTGGCGTCGACGTCGGTACTGCCGCTAGCTTCTTAGGGTCGGCATCATCGGCTCCTCCATCGGCAGTCCAACCGGCCAGTCGCGCTAGCGGCGGCAGGCCATCGTCGCAAGGTGGGTCGCCGTCACGGTGATGTCCATCTCGAAGGCGGAGCCGAGCGGCTTTTGTCGCGCAACAGCTCCTGCACCGTCTCGCGCAGCTGCCAGCGGTGCGCCGCGAGTCGGTTGCCGGGGACGGCTGTGCCTGCGACCTCGTTGAGGAGGTCGGCGAGCAGCATCGTCTCGGCCGCCCAGGTGAACCTTCGGACTAGCGTGTAGTCGACCTCGAACTCGGGGTTGTGCTTTAGCCAGTTGTAGTCGTTCCAGATCCGCTGGCTGAACGGCGCTCCGTCACGGACCCACGGCTTGAACGCTGGCTTGAGGTGGCGAATGAGGGCGTGCATCGGATTGACGGGTCCCGTACTCCAGACCTTCGCCCAGTCGGGTCGGCCTTCGTGGCGCTTCACCCAGTACTCGATGGCAGCCATGGCGTTGAGCAGCCTCGTCTCGGCGCTCGCCCCGACGTAGAGACCCTCGGACACTGCTCGCGTAGCTCGGGAGAAGTGTCGGCAGAGGGCTACCCACCGAACAAATGCTCGCGGACCGCCTAGGTCGGGAAGGTGCACTGCGGGGAACGGGTGAGACAGGTCAGCCAGTTGGACGTGGTGGTGCTTGAACAGGCGCTGAGACCAGAAGCGCCCCGGCTCCACCTGGACCGAGTTCACCTTGCTGGCCCCGGGGACGGGAAGGACCCGGCCGCCCCAGCAGTGCCCGATCAGGTCCTGCATCCACTCGAACGCCTCGACTAGTTCGGCCGTTGGCCTGGGTTCGGCGGCCGAGAGCTTCAGGCTCAGAGCTGGATTGATCCGGATCTGTTCGATGTCTCGGTCTGACCACCACGTCGGCCGCACAGTCAGAGTGACTCCATCCCCGATGGCCAGCCTCGTAGCCTCGGCTGTAGGAAGGTCCAGCGATGCGCCTCGTCCAAGCGGCTCGTCCGCATCGCGATAGCGCCAGTCAGGTCGCTCTGACCGGTCCCAGGGGTTCTGGTTCGGGAACAGAATCTCGGCCTCGATGATGCCGTCGGCTTCCACAGTGTTCACGTCGAGGCCTGTGGCAGCGGTCTCGAAGGTCGAACGGACGACATGAATTCGCTGGCCGGACCATAACGAGAAGTCGGTGAGCCGCCGTCGGTCAGATAGGAAGACTGTGCCCTTACCAAGCACTCCCATCATGGAATCCGGGTAGCGCTCGTCGTCGGACTCCGTGCCGTTCTCCATTGAGCGCCAACCCTCGACCTCGACGACCCAGTAGCCGTCCTCGTTCCGGCGGATGTGGCCGTTCGTGGGGGGCTGCTGTGGAACACCGTTGCGTAGCCACCAAAACCGACCTGTCATGCCCGCAGCCATCGTCTCTAGGATGTCGCCGCTCATTTTGGACCTAGCGGCTCGAGACCGGAACCGACTTTGAGTTCTTGCGGAGACGCTCGACGCACTGCCCGATACACCGTGGACCGGGTGACCCGGAACAGCTCGCCGACGGTGTGCTCGCGTGCGTGGTAGAGGCTGACGAGGTGGGCCTCCTGGCGGGGGCTGAGTTTGGGTTGCTTGCCGCGAAGGCGCCCTTTGGCGCGGCCGACCTTCATGCCTTCCCGGGTGCGCATGCGGGCAAGGTCGGCCTCGAACTCCGCGACCATGGCAAGCACGTTGAAGAGGAGCCGGCCAACGGGGTCGGTGGGGTCGTGGACGGAGCCGCCGAGGTTGAGTTTGACCTGGCTGGTTGTGAGTTCGTCGGCGATGGCGCGGGCGTCGGGGAGGGACCGGGCGAGCCGGTCGAGCTTGGTGACGACCAGGGTGTCGCCGTTGCGGCAGGCGGCGAGGGCCTGGCGGAGTCCGGGCCGGTCACGGTTGGTGCCGCTGAGGCCGTGGTCGGCGTAGACCCGGTCGGGTTGAACGCCGAGGTCGGCGAGGGCGTCGCGTTGGGCGGTGAGGTCCTGGCCAGTCAGTGGAGACCCATGCATAGCCGATCAGCACGGCATACCTGCGCCGTAAGTCCTCCGGTAACTGACACGCATCACCGAACCAGTGTTGCGGCACAACGGGCTGAGCGTGGGCGGCACGCCGGGGGAGTGGCTGTTTGGTGTGCCGTTGACGGGTCGGCTTACGGGCCGCTTCACACCTGCGCTGATGTCGGCAGTTGCGAGGCGAGGCGGGTCCTTGAAGGTGCGCGGATGAAGTGCGGCTTAGGTTAAGGTCCTGCGACATGCCATCCCTTGGCTCTGTTGACACGCGTTAGGCCGGGCCGCAGCGCGGCCGAGCCCTAACAGGCCGCCGCAAACTTAATTTCATCGTCCCTTCATGGTGGTCGGCCTAGCGTCCGGGACATGAGTGAACTCCTGGCCGTGCAGGCCGAAGGTCTGACGAAGCGGTACGGCGCCCTGACCGCCGTCGACGGCATCTCCATGCGCGTCGCCCAAGGCGAGGTGTACGGGGTGCTCGGCCCGAACGGGGCCGGGAAGACGACCTTCCTGCGGATGTTGTTCGGGTTGATCCGCCCCGACGCGGGCCAGCTCGAGGTCTTCGGCCGGACCTGGGCGGAGCACGGGACGGCCGCCCTCGACGGCGTGGCCGGATTCATCGAGAGCCCCCGCTTCTATCCCTACCTCAGCGGCCGACGGAACCTTCAGCTGCTGGCCGGTCTGGACGGCGGCTCCGGAGCCGACCGGATCGAGGAGGTCCTCGAGGTGGTCGACCTCACCGGCAGGGAGGGCGACAAGGTCGCCGGCTACTCCTTCGGGATGCGGCAGCGGCTCGGCGTCGCCGCCTCTCTGCTGCGAGACCCACGGCTGCTGGTGCTGGACGAACCGGCCAACGGGTTGGACCCGGCCGGGATCCGGGACATGCGAGCGCTGGTGAAGCGGCTCGCGGCGTCCGGTCTGACGGTGTTGCTAAGCAGCCACGACATGGACGAGGTCGAGGAGATATGCGACAACGTCACGATCATGAAGCGCGGGTCAGTGGCCTACCACGGGACGATCGCCGACCTGCGCCGGCAGGCGCCTCCCCAGGCCCACCTGCTCCGCACCAACGACGACACCGCCGCGCTCGCCCTGGCCGGGCGGGCGGATGTCAGTGTCAGCGCCGCTGACGGCCAGCTGGCGGTACATGGCCAGCAGACGGCGATCGACGCCTACGTCGCTGACGTCGTCGGGTCCGGGCTGGCCATCCGCAGCCTCACCCTCGGCGAGGCACCCCTGGAATCGCTGTTCTTCATGCTCACCGAATCCGCCCCCGCGACCACCGCCACACCGGCCCACACCGACCTCGAGGAGGCGACCCGATGACCACCACCGCCACGGAGCCCAGCACCGCGAACCCCGACTCAAGCCGTCCTCGTCGCGTCGCAGCCAAGCTGCAGCGCGCCGGGACCCGGACTGCCTACCACTGGGAACTCGTCAAGCTCGCCGCCCTGATCCGGGTCCGCGCCATGATCATCGGCTGCCTGATCGCGCCGCCGATCATCGTGTTGATCCTGCGCGGCCAACGACCTCCCGCCGACACGCTCTACGGCAAGCTGATCCACCTCAGCGGCTTCGCGGTCCCACTCCTGCTGCTGGGCTTCATCAGCCAGTGGGTCCTCCCGCTGCTGACCAGCCTGGTGGCGGGCGACATCTTCGCCAGTGAAGACCAACAAGGGACCTGGAAGACCATTCTCACCCGATCGGTCAGCCGTGCCCAGATCTTCCGAGCCAAGACACTCGCGGCGCTCACCTTCGCCGCCGTGGCCTACTCGGCCCTCGCGGTGTCCGCCATCGCCTCCGGCGTCCTGCTCGTCGGCCGGCAGCCGCTGACGGGCCTGACCGGGCAGACCATCACGCCATCGACCGCACTCGGACTCGTCATCGCCGCATGGGCAGCCGCATTCCCAGTGCTCATCGGCTTCACCGCCCTGTCCATCCTGCTGTCGGTCCGCACCCGCAACCCCGCACTCGGGGTCGTCGGGCCCGTGGTGCTCGGTCTGGCGATGAGCCTGCTCGGCTCGGTCGGAGGGATCGGCCTGCTCCGACGCCTCCTGCTCACGACCCCGCTCGACGCCTGGCACGGACTGCTCACCGCCACACCGTTCTACGGACCCCTCGTCCAAGGGCTCGCGGTCTGCGCAGCCTGGACCGCCCTCTGCCTCGTCCTGGCCTACCGCTCGCTGCGCAACCGCGACCTCACCGAAGGATGACCATGTCCAGCACCACCACGGCCCGCCGATGGGCCACCCCTCGACCCGCCACGCTGTTCCGAGCCGCCATAGCCCTCGTCGCCGCGCTAGCCGTCGCTCTGGCCTTGGTCATGCTCGGCAAGCCCGAGATCACCAAGACCCGCGTCGAGAACTCGCTCAACCCCGCCTTCAGCAACCTCTACATCCAGCAGCAGCAGATCCTGGGCCACCCCGGCATCAGCCCCGCTTCCATGAAGACCACCAGCACCTGCGACCGCGGCGGCGCGAACGTGCCCGACGTCGGCGCCGGACCCGACTGGCTCTGCCTCGTCAACTTCGTCGACAGCACCGGCACTCTGCAGGAAGAGGCGAAGTTCGAGCTGCAGGTTCACGCCAACAGCTGCTACACCGCAGGCGCCCCCGCCAAGCTCCTCGGCAGCTTCACCATCACCGACACGAACGGCCGCGAGGTCCCCAACCCGGTCAACGCCTTCGACGTCTGCTTCGACCCCGACGCCTGACCGTGCTGAATGCAGGCCGTCGAGCGGTCCCGCCCGTTACGGTCGTGGCCCGAGAGGAGGTCGGCACCCCGATGAAGATCCTGCTGGCTGAGGACGACATCCGGCTCGCCGACCTGCTCGAGCAGGCCTTCGTCGAGGCGGGCTGGCAGGTCGAGACCCACCACGACGGCCCCTCCGCCTACGAGGCCGCCCTCACCGGCCGCGACCACGACGTGTTGCTGCTCGACTGGATGCTGCCCGGCCTCGACGGAGCCACCATCAGCCGGCGGCTCCGCGAGTACGGGATTCGCACCCCGATCCTGATGCTGACCGCTCGCACCAGCCTCAGTGACCGGGTGGACGGACTGAACGCCGGCGCCGACGACTACCTCGCGAAGCCCTTCGAGCTCGAGGAGCTGCTGGCCCGGATCCGGGCCCTGCACCGCCGCGCGCACCTCGACGACACCGAGCAGCCGTTGCAGGTTGGCGACCTCGCGCTCGATCCGTTGTCCCGCCGGGTCACCCGGGCCGGCCAGGAGATCGAGCTGTCGGCCCGCGAGTTCGCCATCCTGCAGCTGCTGCTGGAACGAGCCGGCCAGGTCGTCAGCCGCTACACCATCCTCGACGAGGTGTGGGACGGCGACACCGACCTACGCAGCAACGTCATCGACGTCCACGTCGCCAGCCTGCGCGCCAAGATCGACCGGCCCTTCGACACCAGCACCATCACCACCCGGCGAGGCGCCGGCTACCGCGTCGAACCGGACCCACGATGACCGCGAGCAGACTGGCTCGGCTGCCCCTGCGAGTGCGACTGGTCGCCGGGTTCTCCGCCACCATGCTGCTGGTCCTGCTCGCCGCTGGCGGCTTCGTCTACTGGCGCGTCCACTTCGCCCTCGACCGACAGGTCAACGAGGACCTCACCGAGATCAGCACCCGGCTCACCCCACTCATCACCGACACCGGTGCCTTCCGCACCGACGCCTCCGCCAGCGACCGCAGCGAGATCTACCAAGTCCTCGACGCACAAGGCCAGGTCCTCACCGCCAGCCCCACCGCCGGCCCGGAACCACTCCTCGATACCGCCGACGCACGCCAGGCCCTGACCGCTCCAGTGCGTCGCGACATCGGCGCCCTGCTCCCGATCAAGAACCACCCGCTCCGCGCCTACGGCGTCCCCCTGCCGAACACTGGCGGACCAGCAAAGGTGCTCGTGGTCGCCGTCCGGCGCGACCACCGCGACGAAGCATTGCTCGAGCTGTTGCTCCAGCTCGGCATCGCCGGCCTCGGCGCGCTCGTCCTCACCTCAGCCGTCGGCTACCTGCTGACACGATCCGCGCTACGTCCCGTGGAGCGCTACCGCGCTCAGGCCGACCAGATCGTCCACGGAGTCCCCGGCGTCCGGCTCGGGATTTCCGAGCAGCGCGACGACGAGGTCACCCGACTCGGCCGCACCCTCAACACCATGCTCGACGCCCTCGAAACCGCCCTCGAACGGGAACGCGACTTCGTCCGCGACGCCAGCCACGAGCTCCGCACCCCGCTCACCCTGCTCACCACCCGCGTCCAGCTCGCGCTCCGCAGACCACGCACCGTCACTGAGCACGAAGAGATTCTGCGCGAGGTCCGGACGGACCTGGACCGGCTGACCCGGCTGGCGGAGCAGCTGCTCCGCGCGGAGACCCATGGCCTCTACGAGGACAGGAGTGTCGACCTGGCGCACGTCGCCGGGCAGGCGGTTCACGAGCGCAACCGCACCGCCGACGGCGAGCCGCCGCGCCCGGAGCCCCGCTTTCATCTCCAGGCTCCGGCGCCCGTTGAGGTGGCCGTGGGCGAGGTCGAGCTCGCGCAAGTTGTCGGGAACCTGCTGGATAACGCCCTGCTGCACGGGCAGCCGCCGGTGCACGTGCACGTCGACCGGGTCGGGGCGGTCGGGCGGCTGCAGGTGCAGGACGCGGGTCCCGGCATGGACGCCCAGCTGCTCGCCACCGCCACTCGGCGGTTCAGCCGCGCCGCCGAGTCCCGCTCTCGCCCTGGGTTCGGCCTTGGGCTGGCCCTGGTGGCGGCCGCCGTGACGCGCGCCGGCGGCGAGCTCCGGCTCTGCTCCGCCGGTCACCACCAGAGCTCCGGAGTGCCCACCCCATCGACCTGCGAGCACGGACCCGCGATGACCGTGACCGTCCTACTTCCTACGACGCAGAGCGCCAGCGGTGACTCAAGTCGCCTGACAGGGTCTCGGCATCTTCATGTATGAGTAGAGCCAAGCACTACAGCGGCCGCTCGTCGAGTCGAGAATGCTTCCTTGCGATCAAGCTCTCCGACACCCGCCAGGTGCCGCGTCTCGCTCAACGTTCCTCTACGGCACACCCATCCGACCCCATAGCCTGCCCTCAAGCGGAAACCATATCGGGTTCTCGATGTGCCCCGCCGCGTCGAGTGTTGGACAGGCTGGTGGGCTCCTCAAGGGCGGCTGCGCCGTCGCTGCGCGATGCCTGCGGCACCCTTGACTGGTCCACCATCCTGCTCAGGATCGGCAGCTACGCGGGGTCGGCAGGGGTGTGGTGCCCAGCCACCGGCAGGTGAGGGGCAGCCAAGTTGTCAGCCGGCTCGGCGGCTTGGCCAGGTCTCCTGAGCGGCGCAGGCCTGGACACCTTGTCCGGTTGTTCTAGGGCGTGGGGTCGCTGAACACGCCGGGTGGTGGTGGGTCGAGGACGAGTGGCGGCTGGTTGTGGTGGCGGCCGGGTTTGCAGCGGGCGAACTGTCCGGCCGGGTGGGTGAGCATGGCCATGGTGGGGTCGGCGTGGTCGCGGAGCTAGGTGCTGGCGCCGGTTGTGGGGTCGAGGCGGAGGGTTTCTCAGGCTTTCCAGAGGGCTTCGAGGCGGACGATGGCTTCGGTGTGGAGTCACCAGCGGGAGCACCAGCGGCGTTCGGTGTCTTGGTCGTGCCATCGCGGGCGTAGGTGGGGGCGAGGAACCCGGCCACGAAGGCGGCGACGTCGGGGTAGAAGTCCGCCGGCTTGGCCTGCTCCCGCATCCGGTGCTGCGGCCGCCGCGGCTGCGGCCGCCGTGGCCCGCCGGGCCGGCGGCGGCGGCTCGGCGCCGGTGGGGTGGGGGCGTCGTCGAGGTCAAAGAAGCCGTCGTCCAGGTCGACGCCGGGCTCGGTGGTGGTCACGCCGCTGCCTCGCCGGGTTGGGTGAGTGCGGTGTGGATGGTGGTGGCGTGGCTCCTTCCCGCCAGGGGATGGGGTGGGTGAGGACGGCGGGGGTGCCGGAGGCGAACACGACCGCTCGGCCTTGGGGGAGCTCGCGGAGCTCGGCGGGGGTGAGGATCGGCTTGTCTTGGGTGGTGCGGGTGATGGTGCGCCTGCCGTGGCCGATGCTGGCGGTGCGGTGCAGCCGTTCGGCGGTGCCGATGAGGTCGGAGAGCCGGCGGAGGAAGGCGGGGTCGTCGACACCACCGCCGTAGATGCGGGCGTTCGCGCTCGACCACAGCTTCTCGATGCCCTTCGTCGCGCCACGCTTCGGCGCCTTGGACCCAGGACTGCAGGATCGTGAGCAGGATGATGCCGCGGGACCCGAAGTGGGAGTAAGTAGGCGTCGAGGTGCCGGATCCGGCAGATGTTCGCCGCCTCGTCGAGGACACCGACGAACGGCACCACCAACCGGCCACCAGGTGAGCGGGTCGCTGCGTCTTCGAGGGCGTCCGGCGTCGAGGACGGCCATGGTGAGGGCGGCGACCAGCGGGCCGACCGAGCCCACACCCTCCTTGGTGAGCGCGTACAGGGTGTCAGTCGAGCCGGCGAACGCGACCGGGTCGAACGCCGGCCGGGCGAGGTCGTGGGTGATCCAGGGGTGGACGTCGCGGTTGCGGAGCCAGGACAGCAGTGAGCGGGCGGTCCCGTACACGCCTTCGCGCTGCTTGTCGGGGAGCCGGGTCAGCGCGAACAGCGCTTGGGCCTGCAGGGTGAACCGGTTGGACCGGAGCAGGTCGGTGGCGTCGTCGTCGAGGCTGGTCAGCCAGGAAGTAGACACAGGTCAGCGGTTGCTCGCCGCAGGCGGCGGCGAGCAGCAGGAGGCTGATGAGGTTCTCGGCCTCGGCCTCGGTGTCGAAGTAGGCGTCGACCCGGGCGCCGGCGGGGCGTGCGGAGGTGACCAGCTGCGCGGCGAGCCTGTCCGCCCGGGCCTCCGACGCCACCACCTGTCCCGAGGGCAGCCGGGCCGCCCGACCGGTGGCCGGGTCGGTGGGCGCGATGTAGGTGAGCGGGTTCCACCACCAGCCCGGCCCGGTGGCTGTACTACCAGGCGCGGCTATCGCTTGGGGGTCGAACAGCCACAGTCGGCCGTGCTCGGCGCGGAGGGGTGCGGGTGGTGTCGTACAGGTCCCGCTTGTTGCTGGTAGCTAGAGCGGCGCCGGGTGCGGCCAGCAGCGCAGGGACGGCGTAGGCGGTCGTCTTCTGGGTGCGGGGCTCTGCGACCAGGATGACCATGTCCTCCCAGCTGGTATGCAGCATCCGCCGCCCGGCCACGGCCTTTCCGATGGGCAGGCCTGGGCTCTCGGCGCCCAGTCGTTTCCCGATGCGCGCTGAACCGGCGGCGGTGAGGTGGTCGACGTCGCGGCCGCGGCCCATGTGGCGGGCCGATAGGTCCGGCCGCATCCGCCGTTGGCCCTTCGGCCACACCACGATCGTGCCGACGACCAGGATCACCAGCACGACACCCAGGCCGGGCAGCGGCGAGGGCGCCGCCGCCGGCCGGGAACCAGGTTGTCCCGGTTTCCGGTGTCGTTTACGCCACGTTCTATCAGGCGTTGTCGTCGCGCCCGCGGCTGTTGGTGTCGAACAACATGAGCTCGGTCCGGGTGGGCGGGGCTTGAGGCTGGATTCGACCGGTTCCCCGAGTTCGATCGGCACCTTGCCGGCGCGGCGCTGCGGGTGGGGTGGGGGAACGGGACGGCTAGGGCCGTCCTACTTTGAGGGCCCGCCGGAACCTCCAGCCCGAGGGCAGGGTGACAACCGGAGCCGGGGGGTGCACCCATAACTGGTGCCCTGCCGGTGACGGCAGGCGCAACACCGGGCAGAGCAGGCGCTGACGCCGGAAGCCAGCGTCGACCACGGGAGTGCCCGCTTAGCGTTCGGGGGACATGCTCTGACAAGGCCAGATTGTTTGTTCCCCGCTCTTGCACCCCCTTCCTGAGGTCTTCGGGGGTGCGCGCTCGGTGACGTCTGCTTGCCACCTTTTCGCGTAGCCGAGGGCGGAAGGGGTGGCGAGGTGACTGGTGTCGCGGAGCAACTGGGGTTGGACGGTGTAGACAGCGAGTTGCTGCGGGAGGCGGCGACGCTGTGGCCGGGGTGGGCGACCGAGGACGATCGTCTTCAGGCGGTCGATGGCTTATTGGAGCTGCGGCCGTGGCTCAGGGTGGCTGAGCCTGGCGCGGCGGATCGCGTGTTGCAGGCGTTGGCGCGGTTGGCGTCTACGTCGGGTGGTGACAGCGTGGCAGCTGCCGCGGTGTTGGCGTCGGTGTTGTTGCCCAGTGCCCGCTCGGTGGCCCGGCGGCTGCAGACTCTGTCCCCTCGGATCGATGAGCTGGTGGCAGCGCAGCTGTGGATCGAGGTGCGCACTTTCCCGTGGCAGCGGCTGGGCAAGGTGGCCGCAAACGTTCTGGCGAGTTTGCGGGTGGCGGTGATGCTCGACTGCGGGGTTGCCAGCCAGCTGCAACGGTCGGACCGGACGTGGAGCCGCACCCGATCGCTCGACCCAGCGAGCTACTGCTGGGCGGCCGTCGCCGCGCCGCCCACAGTTACGTCGGCGGAGGAGGAGCTCGCCTCGCTCCTGGCGTGGGCGTGCGAGGCCAACGTGATCACCACGGAGGACCGGTCGCTGCTGCTGTGCCTGGTGGCGACCGCCGATAGTGCTTCGTCGGTGACCCGGCGCAGCCGCTCAGGGCTGATGGGGGACCGGGTGTCGGCGGCGGTGGGGGAGGCGTTCGGTGTGTCGTCGGTGACGGTGCGCCGTCGAGCGCGCCGGACGATGACCGCCCTGAGTGAGGCGTGTGCCGAAGAAGAGTGGTTCGCGGCATGACCGGTGACCACCGAGCAGGTGTGGCGCCCCTTCGGTTGGTGGAGGTGACGCCGAGCGTGACAGATGAGAAGTCGACCGAGCGCCCGATGGTCGGTTCCGGCACGACCGTGACCGAGGACGTGGGGCGGTCGACGGCGGAGATCGCTCGGCTGTTCGAGGTGGCCAGCCGAGAGGACGAGGCGATCTACCGGCTGGACGGCTGCATGACCGAGCTGCGAGAGGTGCAGGCGGCCCGTCGGGCGCTGACGGCGTTCACGCCGGCGGAGCTGCAGGCGGCGCTGGCGTACCGGCGTCGCGCCCTCGACGGGCGTGCCTCATGACCGGCCGGGCTACGCCACCGCTCGAGGGTCGGCGCTCGAGCGGGCGGCGAGGGCACGGCCCTCGGCCGGTGGCAGTGGGGGTGGCGGAGCTGCGCCGCGCCTGGGAGGCGGTCGCGGACGGCCAGTTCCAGATCCCATCGTCGATTGACGCCTCAGCTTCGCCCCAGCAGCGGAAGGCGTTATGGACACCCAAGGATGGGGAGCGGGTGGTCACGGTGGCCGGCTGTGTCGGGTCGTGCGGCGCGTCGACGGTGGCGCTGGCTCTGGCCAGCACCGCCGACGGGCCGGCCCGGGTGGTCGAATGCTGCCCGTCCACCGCGTCGGGTCTGGCGGCCGCCACCACCGCCGAGCTCGGCGTCAAGCCGTCAGGCTGGGCGGAGGGGACCCGCGGCGACGTCATCATCCAGCGCACCAGCAGCGGGGTCATCCGACCAGAGGACGTGCCCTCGCCGCCATCGGGCGACCAGCTTGCGCTGACCGTCCTGGACGCCGGGTGGCGGACGGAGCAGCTGCTGGACACAATCTGCTGGCTGACCGACCAAATTCGTGGCGACGCACCGGCGGTGGCGGTAGCCGTCGCGACGGTGCCGGGGCTGCGTCAGCTGGAGGTGGTGCTGTCGGCTCTGGGTCCGGTCGCGGTCGCGGCGGTTGTCGGCCCCGCCTACCGCAGGTGGCCGACCGCGCTGAAAGGCAGCCGGGGCGCCGGTCTCCGGCGGCTCGAGGCGGCAGGCCGGCTGGTCGTGGTTCCGCACGACCGGCGGCTGGCGCTGCACGGTTTGGACTCCACGCCGCTACCGGCGCCGCTGCTCGAAGCCGCCCGGCAGATCCACTCACTTCTCGCGGCTGGCGAAGGGAATCAGCGATGACTGCCCACATCGGGTTGGTGCCATTGGAGGTGTGTCCGGTGGCGCCGGGTAACGCGCAGGTCTACGTCGACCAGATCACCGGATACGTGCTCTGGGGGGTCGGGATCCTGTTCCTGGTTGCGGTGATCGTGGCGGTGGGGGCGATCGTCGCCGGGCGGCTGTTCAACATGACCCATGCCTCCCGGGTCGGCGTCATCAGCATCGTCGTCGTCTTCATCGCCGCCATCGCCTACCTGGTCCTGCCCGGCATGCTCCAGTCCATCCTCGCCTCCGGCTGCATCAACACCAGCGGAAACCCGCAGCCTTCCGCTGCGGCGCCCCAATGACGCCCCCACCCATCACGCGGCGCCGTCAGCACCGCCGGTTGCTCCTGGCGGCCTTCGCCTTGGCCATCGTCACCGTGGTCCTGGTGGTGGAGCTGGGACCACCGCCGGCTGATGTCGGCCGCGAGCTCACCGAGCAGCAGGTCCTGCCAGCAGCATCGCCGCAGACCAGCAGCAGCACTGCTTCGAGCAGGCGTGACGCCATCGCCGCCGAGCCGATGCCCTCGGTCCGGCCCGCCGATAGCCGACCCACCACGACGGTGCCGCAGACCGCCGGGGTCGTCGAGGTGCCGCCGGCGTCGGTGGTGGGACCGGCGGGGGTGCCCTCGGGGTTCCCGCGCACCCCGGAGGGTGCGGTCGGCCAGCTCGCCGCCCTCGTGGCGAGGGTGCTGGAGCAGATGTCGCTGCCCAGGACAGCTGCCATCCATGAGGCGTGGGTGCTGCCGGGAGCGGTGCCGGCGGAGGGGTGGGAGCTGACCGGGCATGTGCGGGCGTTCCTTACCGCGGCCGGCGCGAGCACGGAGCTCGGCGCAGCCGGTGAGGTGGCGGCGGTCCCGGCGGCGGGGCTGGTGAAGGGGACGGACGGCCCGGACTGGGTGCTGGCCTGCGTCTTGCTCGAGGTGCGCGCCACCGTCGTCGTGGAGGCGCGGATGGGCTTCGGCCACTGTGAACGCCAGCAGTGGCACCCCGACCGGCCGCCGTCGGCCACCGACCGAACCCGTGACGGAACTGCAGAGTTGGGGCGGTGGATGGTTGCCCCCGGTGCGCCGCCGGCGGTGGCGCCGTCGACGTGGCCGGGCAGCGAGGCCAGCCGACGTGCGGGTTGGCGCCCCTGGGCCGAGCTTGTCTGGTCCGATCTTCCGGTCGAGGACCGGTAGAGGGCGCTGGGATGGTTCCGGAGGTGCCTTCACCGTTCGAGTGGCTGGCTGACAGCGCGGGCAAGGTAGCGGCGGACGCGTGGACGACGGCCATGTTGGGGTTGTGGAACGCCGGGCTGTGGGTGCTGCGGCTGGCGCTCCGCTTCGTCGACGGCCTACTCACCCCGGACCTGTCTCCGGACGGGCCCGGCGCGGCGATCTATGCGACCACCTTCTGGCTGGCCGGGGTGCTGGTGTTGGTCATGTTGATGGTCCAGCTCGGTGTGACCGCGCTGCGCCGTGACGGGAAGAGTTTGGCGACCGCCCTGATTGGGTCGGCGAAGTTCGTGGTGGTGTGGGCCGGCTGGCTGGTCTACGGGGCCGCGGTCGTCGCCGCGTGCGGCGGGATCAGCCGGGCCCTGATGCGCAACCTGCTGCGGGTGGACAGCTGGGCGGCGTGGCAGCCGTTCACCGAGCTGGACGTGGCGCACGTCACCGAGGCCACGGTGGCCACCGTCCTCGGGCTGCTTGGACTGCTGCTGTGGCTGGCGGCGATCGGGCACCTGCTGGTGATGATCACCCGGGCGGGAGCGCTGATTGTGCTGGCGGCGATGACCCCGGCGATGGCCGCCGGGCTGGTCGCCGACGCCGGCCGAACTTGGTTCTGGAAGAGCCTGCGCTGGTTCCACGCCGCAGCGTTCACCCCAGTGCTGATGGTGTTGATGCTGGGGGTGGGGGTGCAGATGACCAACGGTGTGGCTTATGGCCGCGCCGACAGCGTCGAACGTGCGGTCGGCACCGCACTGCCGGGGGTGCTGCTGATCGTGGTCGCCTGCTTCGCCCCGCTCGCGCTGTTCAAGCTGCTGGCCTTCGTCGACCCGACCACCAGTTCCGGCGCCGCCTTGCGCGCCGGCCTCGCCTCTGCCGACGGTGTCGGCGGCTTCCTGTCCGGGCGCAGCGGCAGCAGTGCCGGCGACGGCGTCGCCGCCGCCGCTGGTGGGGGTGACGGCCGGTCGTCGGGGGAGGCGGCGTCCGGTGAGGCGACCGACGCCCGGTTCAGCCAAGCCGCCAGCACTTTGGCCCTTGGCGCGGGCGGCGGTGCCGCTGGTCTCGCGGCCGCGGGCCTTGATGCCGCACGGCAGACGGCGGCGTCCGCCACCGCCGTCGGGTCGGACCTGACCAACCAGATGAGCGTTGGCCATCACAGCTACCACCCCAACAATCCGGACGTCTCTAGCGAGTACGACCGGCCCGAGGCCGACGACGGAACGGATGGCGGGTTGGGGCAGGACGAGCCGGGCAGCGCGCCCGACCATCGGGACTCACCAGCGGCCGGCGGAGGTCCTCGGTCGGAGGGGTCGCCCGCTGGACGTGGTGGCAGCGGACCGGGTGGCGGCGGGTCGGCCTCACCACCAAGACGTCCACCAGGTCCGGCCGCTGGCGGAACAGGCGCAGGGGCCGCGGAAGGCGCAGCCGGGGCAGCGGCTTCGGTGCCGATCGTGCCGGTCTGAAAGAGTCCGGCACGCCGCAGGCTCAGGCGCAGCAGACGAAGGCGGGCCAGCCCAGGAACAACGAGTCACGAGAACAAGGCACGAGGACGAAGGAGTGTGAGTGGTGGTGGCGACGTACAGCGAGTACCACCGGGACCGGATTGGCTGGTTCTTCGGTTTGCAGGGTTGGCAGCTGGTGCTGTTGGCGGTGGCCGCGCTGCCGGTGCTCGGGTTGGTGCAGCGCGGCGCCTGGACCGCCGCGCTGGCCGGGGCAGGGGTGTGGGTGTTGACGCTGGTGGTGGTGGCGGTGCCGGTCCGCGGCCGGTCGGCAACGGGCTGGCTGCTGGCCAGCCTGGCGTTCCTGCTGGGCCGTCGGGCCGGGTGGACGCGGTGGCGGAGCCGCGCCGCGACCGGCGCCGCCCAAGATCTGGCGGAGGCGGACCTGCCGGGGGTGCTGCAGGCCGTCCAGATCCACGACGGGCCACCGCACGGCCCCCACCAAGTCCGGGTGGCGGTGGCGCAGAACCACGCGCTCAGCACGTGGGCGGTCACCGCGCAGGTCACCCATCCCGGGATCGGGATGGCCGACAGCGCCGATCGAGACCGTCAAGGCCACGGTCTAGCGGAACTGCTCGACCTAGCCGCCCGGACCGAGCTGATCGAGGAGGTGCTGTTCACTGTCCGGACGGTGCCCGACGACGGCGCCGAACGCGACCTGTGGGTCCGTAAGCACCGCAAGCCCGGCGGACCGGAGCTGTCGCGGCGGGTGAACGACGACCTCCGGCAGAGCCTGACCGGGGCGTCGGTGCGAACCGAGACGTTCGTCACCCTGGTGGTCCCCGAGGCTCGGATGGGCCGGCCGGCGCGGGAGGCCGGCGGCCGGTTGGAGGGTAGGGCGCGGGTGCTGTACGGGCTGATGGGGGAGGTGGAGGCGCAACTGAGCGGTGGTCTCGGCATGACCCAGGTCGCGTGGCTGACGTCCCCGCAGCTCGCCCTGGTCTGCCGGACCGGGTTCGCACCCGGTGACCGGGCCGGGATCGTCGAAGCCCTCGCCGCCCACACACAAGACTCCGGGGTGAACGCGGACGTGCCGTGGGCGCTGGCCGGCCCATCCGGTGCTGACCCGGTCGCCCGGCACTACAGCCACGACGCCTGGAACTCGGTCAGCGTCACCCTCCAGCTGCCCACCAAAGGCGCGGTTCTGGGTGCGTTGGCGCCGGTGCTGACCCCCGGGGAGGCGGGGGAGCGGCGCAGCCTGCTGGTCGCGTTCCCGATCCTCGCCCAGTCGGTGGCTGATCGCCGCACCGCGAACAACGAGTGGGCCGCCGACCTCGGGGAGGAGCTGCGCGCCCGGGCGCGGATGAAGGTGCGGGCCCGGCAGCGCGCCGAGACCGCGAAAGCCCGCGGGGTCGACGTGCAGCTGGCCCGCGGCAGCTGCCTGACCCGCCCCTACGCCGTCGCCACCGTCACCGTCCCCAAGACCGCCCGGGTCGCCGAGTACGGCCGCCGGCTCGACGCCGCCGTCCGCCGGGCCGGGTTCGCCCCGCTGCGGCTGGATCTGGCCCACGACGTCGCGTTCGCCGCTTCCACCGTGCCCCTCGGCGTGAGCCTCACCCGCAAAGCCACCCGATGACCCGCCCCCACCCCCCGTCTACCCGGTCCGTCCGCTCCCAGTCCGCACATCCGCGCCGGGTGTACGCGCCGGGCGCCGGTCGGTCGGTGTCCCGGCTGCTCGCGGACTTCGGCCACACCCTCCCCGCCGCACCCCCGGCCAGCGAGGTGGGGCGGGAGGGTCGGATGTTCAATCCGTTCCCCGCTCGGGGGGCGATGCGGTCGGGTCGGGGGTGGGCGGCGGCGTCGGCGCCGGTGTCGACGTGGCGGATGACCTCGGACCAGGCGCCAGTGTGCTGGCCGTTCATAGCCGCTCCCGGCCTGCCGCCGTCGGGGGCGCAGATGGGTGTCGACCTGCTGTCCGGTGGCTCCTTCTACGCCGACCCGCTCGGCTGGGTCCTCAACGACCACGTGCCGGTCACCAACCCGAACATGTTCGTGTTCGGCAAACCTGGCCGCGGGAAGTCCGCGACGGTGAAGGCGTTCCTGCTGCGGATGATGGACTTCGGCTACCGCGCCCTCATCCTCGGCGACCCGAAGGACGAGTACGAACCGCTCTGCCGGGCCTTCGGAGTCGAACCGTTCACCATCGGTCCCGGCCTGAACGTGCGGATCAACCCGCTCGCCTTCGGCCCCCTCGCCGACGGCTGGGACACCCTGTCCGCAGGGGAGGCGCGGTCGCGGGCGGCGGTGGTGTTCGGCCGCTGGCTCACCCTGGTCCGCGGCCTGGTCGGTTCCCAACGCCTTGGCGAGCATCGGGTCCCGTTCGGGCCCTCCGACGAGGTTGTCGTGCAGACCGCCCTCGCCGACCTGACCGGCTACAACCATGCGGCCACCCGGATGACCGAGACCACCATCCCGCAGCTGTGGCGGCTCCTCGACAACCCGACCCCGCAGCTGGTTCGGGACTGCCGTTACGCGACCGAGCGGCAGTTCCTTGATGAGACCCGGCTGCTGCGGGACTCCCTCGGCCAGCTCGTCTCCGGCGCTCTCGCCGGGCTGTTCGACGGCCCGACCGCCATCGCGGTGGACTGGCAGGCCCCGATTCAGTCGCTCAGCCTGTCCCGGCTCGAACCGCTCGGCGACGAGGCGGTCGGGATCGCGCTGCTGTGTTTGAACAGCTGGGGCCGCGGCATCCGGGAGACGGCCGCACCGGGGGATGTGCGGATTGTGGTGCGGGACGAGTCGTGGAAGCAGCTGCGGCTCGGGGTGGAGGCGGTGAAGAGCTTCGACGCCGACCTGCGGCTGTCCCGCAGCACCGGCGACATCCAGATCGCCGTCGGCCACAAACCCTCCGACCCGCTGTCCGCCGGGGACACCGGCTCCCAGGCCGTCGCCATCGCCAAGGACCTACTCCATTTGGCCGACATCACCGTCCTGCACGGCCAAGACGCCGCGGTCGCCGAAGACCTCGACCGGCTCCTCGGCCTCGGACCGATCGCCCAACAACTGGTCACCGGCTGGGCGATGCAAGGCAAAGGCCGCGCCCTGTGGGGAGTCGGGGACCAGCTGTACAAGGTCCAGACCATCCTCCACCCGCTCGAGCACGCCCTCACCTACACCAACGACGCCCTTCAACACGCCTGAGCCAGAAAGACGAGGAGGGGCAGAGGCATGAAGGTTGCCGGCTGGGTCGGGATCGCGCTGACCGTCCTGTTCCTACTGCCGCTGGCGATGGTCCTCGCCGTTGCGGCCGTCCTCGTCCCCGCCGCGGTCGCCCCCATCTCGTGCGGCGACCGGGCAGCAGCGGCCGGCGCAACCAGCGCGGCGCCGCCCGGGAAGCCGCCGACCGAGTCGCCGCGTCCGGTGCTGCCGCCGTCGGTGGCCCGCGGCGCGGGGGAGGGCGGCATCGGTTTCCCGCTGCCGCCGCCCGGACGGCCGCGGCAGGACTCGCTGCACAACCCTCCACTGCCCATTCCGGCCAGGATCGAGCGGCTGTACCGGGCCGCTGCCAAGAGGTACCGGATCCCGTGGACGCTGCTGGCTGGGGTCGGGATGGCCGAGACCGGCCACGGCCGCAACAACCGGGTGAGCTGGGCGGGGGCTCAGGGGTTGATGCAGTTTCTGCCCGCCACCTTCGCCGCCATGGGTGTTGATGGCAACCGGGACGGGCGGGCGGAGATCGGCAGCGACGCCGACAGCGTGTTCTCGGCCGCGAACTACCTGACCCGATCCGGTGTCAGCGAAGGAGCGGCCGGGGTGCGGCGGGCGTTGCGGGCGTACAACCGGCCGGCCTGGTACACCAACGACGTCCTCTTCTACGCCGCCGCCTACGGCGGCGGCACCGTCTATGGGAACCCCCACCACTGCGGCACCACCACCCGCGCGACCGGCGGTCGGCCGGTGCCGCCGCTCACCGCCGGCCGGGTCGCCGCCGTGCTCAGGTTCGCGACCAGCCGCGCCGGCGGACCCTACGTGATGGGCGCCAACGGCCCACGCGCTTACGACTGCTCCAGCCTCACCCAGACCGCGTACGCCCGCGCCGGCATCCGAATGCCCCGCACCGCCGCCGCCCAACGGAGCTGGCTCGCCGCCGGCAACGGCACCCGCATCCCTCTCGGCCAAGAACAACCCGGCGACCTCGTCTTCTGGGACTCCTACCTCGGATCCAACCAGATCGGCCACGTCATGCTCGTCTGGAACCCCGCCACCAAGACCACCATCGAAGCCCGCAGCACCCGCGACGGCATCGGCCACTTCAGCTACGCCGACGGCCCGTCCCACCACATCTTCGAGATCTGGCGCGCCGCCAACCTCACCTCAGGATCCTGATCGTGCGGTGACCGTCCGGAGCCACGGCACCGCCTTCCCGACTGCAATCGACCGGAGCGCCCGGAGATTCACCGCCTCTTCGGTGACCGGCAGATGGCCCTGTTGCAGGGCCGGCCCCCGAGCGCTATTTCAGCTGCTTGCGGGCTACGATCTCGTCATCCGCGAGTTCGCCCGTCTCCACGAAGCCCATGCTCGCGTAGAGCGACCGAGCCACGGTGTTCTGCTGGTCGTAGCTCAGGCCCGCCTCTCGATGCCCTTCAGCGGCAGCCCGCTCGAGCAGTTGAGCAACTACCGATCGACCGCAACCGCGTCGCTGATGTCGGCGGTCGATGAGCAGTCCCCCGATCCAAAAGCTCTCGTCTTCCGGATCGATGCCCCACATCACGAAACCGACCACCTCCGCCCCGTCCCGGACGGCGAGGGGTCCCCACGGACTTTCCCCGTAGGCACACAAAGCCAGGTAGTAGGCCACCGGCGCAACAATGCGCCGCTGCGACTCATCCACCTCAAGAGCTAGGCATGCCCGCCAGTTCCCGGCGCCGACCTGTTCAAGGGTCACGGTGCGAGGCTAGATCAGGGCTGTGTCAACGGCGCCGTTCCGCAGTGCATTCCGGGTCGACTGGGGGAGGCCGGGTCGCCTGGTCCGCGCGATGTCGGCCGCTTCAGCTGCGCCGCAGGCACGCACCATTACATCTTGAGATCTGAGGGGTCGCCAACCTCTGAAACACACGACCTGCCGGGTGACCGCCGGAGCCTGTGCTGTCGCCTTCAGGGTGCTGTGAGCGGAACCTCCAGCCAACAGGCGCGTCGCCGTGACCCCTACCCGTGGACGTGGGAGCTGCCCCTCGGTGTCGTCGTGGCGGTTCTGCTGATCGCCGCGCTGGCGGCGCACCTGGGCCGGGCGGTCGCCAACCGCATCGCCGGTGCCGGCTGGGCCTTCCCCGACCGGGCCGACCTCTTCACCAGTCTGCCCGGCCTCCTCACCGGCGACGCCGCCGCCGGCCTCCCCGCGACCACCGCCCCGTTGGCCACCGCCGACACTGTCCTGACCTTGATCGTGGTGGTGGAGCTGATGGTTCTCACCGCCGTTTCGGTGGTGCTCAAGGTCGGGCTGGGCCGGTGGGGGCCGGGACGGATGCGGGGCATGGCAAGCCGGTCTGAAGCCAAGCAGCTCCTCGGCCGCACCCGGCTCCGCCGCAACGCCCCCATCATCCGCCCCGACCTGTACCCAACCAGGAGACGCCGTGGCTGACCCGCAGAACCTCTCAGCCAAGTCGAATCTGGAAGTGCGTCGGGGGAGAGCGTTCGACCCGAGCCAGGTGGGGTGGCGGCTCGGCCGCGGGCAGGAGCCGCGGGGTGGGGAGCTGTGGGTGCCGTTCGACCGGACCGCCGGGGTGATCGGACCCCAGGGCAGCGGCAAGACCCTCGACCTGCTCACCCCAGCCCTGCTCGGCGCACCCGGCCCGGCGCTGGTCACCCTGACCAAGGTCGACGACCTCCTCCTCAGCTGGACCAACCGTGCAACTGCCGGCCGGCCGTGTGTGGTGCTCGACCCGTTCGGGCTGGCGCCCGGGCTGCCGGAGCTGGTGTGGGACCCGGTCTCCGGCTGCGTCGACCCGATTGTCGCGGAAAGGCGGGCGAAGGCGTTCACCGCCGGCACCATCCGCAGCTCCGTCGCCGGCGGCCACGGCGACGACGCCGCCCGCTTCTACGCCGGCGAAGCCGCCAAAGTCATCCAGGCCTACTTCCACGCCGCCGCCCTGACCGGCCGCACCCTCGACCACGTGCTCCGCTGGGTCGCGCACCCCACCGCCGCCACCGACCCCGCCGAGATCCTCCGCGAACACCCCCACGCCGCACCGTTCTGGCACGGCCTGCTCAACGGGGCCCTGAACGGCGACCCGCGCACCGCCGGCAACACCACCACCACCGTGCAGCAGGCGCTCGACCTGTTCTTCCAAGCCGACACCCGCCGCCGCTGCACCCCCACGCCCGGTAGGCCGGCCACTGACATCGCCGACCTGCTCCGCCGCGGCGGAACCATCTACCTGCTTGGCCGCGACGACCCCTACGCGTCGGCGTCCCCGCTGATGACCGCCGTCACCGAACACATCCTCGACACCGCTCTCCAGCTGGCCAACACCTCACCATGGGGGCGGCTCTGCCCACCCCTGTTCGCCTGCCTCGACGAACTACCGTCCACCGCGCCTCTGCCCACCTTGCGGACTCGGATGGCCAACGAACGCGCCCTCGGCGTCTCCTTCATCTACGCCTCCCAGACCTGGCGGCAGCTCGCCGCGATCTTCGGCGAACACGAAGCCCGGGCGCTGGTCGGCCTTACCAACGTGCTCGTCGTCTTCGGCGGCTCCAAAGACGTCGGCTTTAACCAGGAGATCTCCGACCTGATCGGCCAAACCCGGGTTCCTCGCACCAGTTGGCAGACCGGACGGACCGGCGGCCGCACCACCTCCGGCGACGACATCGCCATCCTCCGACCAGAGGACATCCGCCAGCTCCCCGAACGCCAAGCCCTCGTCGTCGCCGAGAACGGCCGACCGATCATCGCCCGCCTCACCCGCTGCATCGACGGCCGACACGGACGCACACTCCTCGACCACCAACATCGCCTCCGTCACCAACTGGTCGACCGACAGACCCGAAACCGTGCCCCCGAGGCGCTCGCGGAGGATGCCCTGCTGGAAGCGCAACGGCACGGACTCACGCCCAACCCGACTGACCTCCTCCGATGAGCATGCAGCCGCCCGGCACCCGACCGCGGGATTCGACGCCGATGGTGCTGCCGTTTCCTCGGCCCGGCCGGCTCATCCAGGACGCCTACCAAGACCTCGAAGTGGCCGCCAACAGCAGCCTCCAGCGGCTGTCCACCTTCAGCGGCCTCGACGACCTGCCCCGCCCCTGGGACCCCGCCCGCTGCACCGACCGCGACCTACGGCTCGAACTCTGGGCATGGCTCGACGCCGTCGTCAGCTGGCACAACCATCAACAGGTGTGGGACGCCCACGCGACTATCCCCGCCTGCTGGCCCCACCACCCCCACCTGGTTCACCAGATCGCCGTTCTCGCCGACCAACGCCACCACGCCGGCCAAGCCCTCACCAGCGACCTCCTCGAGGACTGGCACCGCTACACCCTGCCCGCCTTCACCGACCGCATGAACAACCAGCTACGCGAACACTGCGCCGACAGCCACCAACCCTGGCCTGCCCAAGGCCGCCACAGCCGCTACCAAGCCGAATCAAGCCGTGCCGAGCGGCAGGGCCGGTTCGAAAGCGACACCAGCACCTGGACCTTCCCGCAGACTGCCACAGGCGGGCGGCTCTGACCTGAACCTCACAGGCCTGGAGTCACCGATGAGGCCCCGGGCCCCCTTGAGGGCTACCCGCCGCCCATTGGAGCGCGCGGAGTTTACCCACGTGGTGTCTCCAGCGCCGGTCAGTGAACATGCCGCTGTCGTCGACGGTTCACGACCGGGATCAGTGGCCATCTCCAGCCCCGAGGCGACGGAAGAACAGTTGTGAGACGAACGTGACACCACCCAACCTTTGGCCTTGTCCGGAAGCCAGCGTCGGATGTCTGATCCGATGCAGCACCAGACGTAGGGGCAAGGGTCAGGGACGCCAAGAGGCAGCGCGATCGGTTGTTTCGGGGTTCAGCCTTCTTCGGGGTGGGTAGCGCACCCTTCACTAGGCGGGCATCGGGGTTCGCCGTTACCTGCCATGGGCGGGCCATGACCTCCTCCATGCCGTCCCCAGCTGCCAGGGAGGTTCCCCCGTGACCACAGCACCTAGCTCCACTGCGAATGCCGAATCGGCCCGCGCCCGGCTGCCAGGCCAGAGGTCGGGTGGCCTTGGCGAGCCGAAGGCCCCGCGGCTCGCTTCGGCGCATGATGGCGCGACTTGGCACGACCAAGCCGCGTGCCGTTACGAGGACCCGGAGCTCTTCTTCCCCATCGGATCAACCGGTCCGGCGATGCGGCAGGTGGAGGAAGCCCGCAAGGTCTGTCGTGGCTGCCCGGCCAAGGACCCGTGCCTCCAGTGGGCCTTGGAGTCAGGCGTCGACCACGGCGTCTGGGGCGGACTCACCGAGGACGAGAGGCGCAGCCTCAGAAGGCGGCAGTCACGGTAGGAGCCGGCGGTCCGCCTAACCTTCGAGGCTCCGGTAGCCCGCACGGTCACGTATCACCAGCGACGGCTGTGGCGTCCGAGCTGCATCGAACCCGATCGGATAGTGCGGCGCGCTCGGAGGTAGAGCAGCACCCGGTCTAGCGGCTGTTGAACTTGCAGCCTGGCTGGGTCGCTTCGTGGCCGGGGTCATCCGCTCCTCGCATGGGTCGGCTGACGGTATATCAGACGCGGCCCATGGTCGGTGGCGGCGGTGGTTGCGTCCCGGGCCGGGGCGCCGGCATGCGGGTTGTCCTGGTGCCGCTCCCGGAGGAGGCACGGTTTCGAGTGGAGTTGGCAGCCCTGAACCGCGCGGCCGATGGACGAGCGCTGGCACCGGTCGGCGCGCTCAGTTTGGCGCCGACTTGTCGCTGGTCCTGGCCGTTCGAGGCGGCGGGCCTGGCGCTGCTGTGGCGCAGGGTTTGCAGAGCAGCTTCGGAGGCTGCGAGGGGGTCCACGTTTCGGGCTCGAGCCGCGGACAGTAGCTGGCGCGAGAGGTGGTCGACCGGCAAGCCGGACCGAGCTGCTGCACTGCGGACGGCGGGCTCCCACTCTTGGGCGGGTCGGGCGGCGATGATTTGGGCGAGCTCGGCGGCTGCTTCGGAGCCGGTGAGGTGCGCGAGTCGGACGTTGATCATGGTGTCGCCGAGCGGCTGTGCACGCAGCAGAGCTGATCCGAGGGCGGTCGGGCCCCTTTCGGCGAGGAGCTGAGCGGGGTCGGAGTTCGCGGGCAGCTGTGCGTGTCCAGGGTCGAGGTTGTGGGCAGTGAGCAGCCAGTAAGCCCGTCCGGCGGCGGTGCGGCCGGCGGCATCGTTGTCGGTGGCCACGACAGGATCGGCTCCGTAGGTGGCAAGTTGGGCAGCCTGTTCGTGGGTGAGGGCGGTGCCGAGGGGCGCGACGCCGATGCAGCGGGAATTAGTGGCGAGCGTGACGGCGATAGCGTCGAGGGGTCCTTCGACGAGCACCGGGACCGCGCCGTCGTGGAGTGGCTGGTCGAGAGCTCCGTAGAGCTGGTCGCCCTTGTGGAACAGCGGTGTGGTGGGGGTGTTGAGGTACTTCGGCCCGGCGTTGTCGCGGTCGGGGTGGCGGCGGCCGACGAACCCGAGGACTTCCCCGTCGGCGGTGATGGGGAGGAGGGCGCGGTCGCGGAAGCGGTCGATCAGTTGGCCGGTGCTGGCGATGGTGACTAGCCCGGCGGCGGTGAGCTCGTCGTCGGTGACGCCGTGGCGTCTGAGATGGGTGGTGAGGGCGGTCCAGGCGGCGGGGGCGTGGCCGGGTCGGTAGTCGGGGTGGCCGGTCAGGTCGGTGCGGAGCCGTTCGGTGAGGTAGGCCTGGCCCCAGCTGCCGGGTAGCTGGGATTGGTAGAACTGGCAGGCGAGATCGTTGACTGCGACCAGCCGCTCCCGCGTAACAGGGGAGTGGTCCCACGCTAAGGCACGTTGGTAGGCGCGTTCGTGGTCGGCCGCGCTGGGTGGCAGTGGTCCCAGGGTGTCGCGGACCATCGCCGCGACGGCGAGGTCGGCGTCTAGGTAGTCGGCGTTGCTGGTGGCTGCCGCTGGCTCGGCCGGTGCATCAGGGCGGCGAGTGTCGGTGGTCGAGGCGGAGCCAGGAAGCCTGTGGCCGCTGGCAGCGTCGAAGCCGTCCCAGAGGTCGGCGGGCGGCAGGTCCTGAGGGGTCGGAGGATTCTCTTCGGTCGGCGGCGGCGGCGGGGTGGTGAGGGTGGTGGCCCGTCGTAGCAGCGTCAGAGCTTCGGGCTCGCCGGGGAGGCCGGTGCCTAGCCGTTGGGGTGGAAGGAGGTCGTGGAGGGTCCAGCCGCGGTGGAGGCCCCGGTCAATGGTGTTGCTGAGGGCAGGCCACCACGGGCTGCATTGCAGCCCGGCTGCGCGGGTGGCGCCGACATGGCCGGCGAGACGTTCCGCCCAGCCTTCGCTCGATTGCGGGTAGGCGGGGGCCTTGGTGGCTGGAGTGAGGTGGCGAGTAATGCGCCACCAGAGGGCGGCCGCGGCATGGTCGTCGGGTAGCGCGCTACCGGCTGCAGCCTGCCGCAGGAGTTGAACGGCGGGTGTGCCGGTGCGGTTGAGGGCGGCGAGCCGGCCGGCTAGCACACCGGTGAACGGGTCACCAGCGAGTGATGGGTGCAGTTGGGTGAGCAGCGGCGCCCATTCCTTAACGGCGGGGGTGTCGCCAGCGAGCCGCCGGTTGAGCTCGTCCTGCCAGGCCCGGCCAACTCGGTCCTGTCCGCGGGGCCCGGTGGGGCGTCGATCGTCGGGGTCGACGTGGGTGGCGGCCCGCCACACCTGCACCGCGAGCACGAGCTCGGGTGCGAGCCGACCGGGCTGCTGTTCCGCCCACGACGGCGTAGTGATCCCAGGAGTGGTGCGGTCCGGTTCCGTGCTGATCCGTACCTGGTCCGCGAGCTGGGTGACGAGGGCGGCTCGGCGGGTGAGGTAGTTCCCCCATTGGGGGTGCGCGGCGAGCTGGTCGGGGATGCCGGGTAGCCAGGGAAGCGGCCCGGGGGTACGAAGTGGCCGGTCGTCCAGTCGGTCGTCGAGGACCGCCGCCCGGTCGAGCGCACTGCCCAATTCGCGTTGTCCAGCGACGGCGGTGAGCAGTTCGGTGAGGTTGTCGCCGTCGGCGGCGTGCAGGAGGAGGTGGGCTTGGAGGGTTGGCCAGGCGGGTTCGTCGGTGAGGCCGGGCGAGAGGGTCTCGGCGATGTGGTGGAGGGCGGTGAGGGTGTCTGGTCCGGCGAGATGTTCGGCGGCGACGTGGAGGGCGTCGCGGTAGCGGTCGCAGGCGTCCCCGAGCCGGCTCATCGGCTCGGAGTCGACACGGCGAAGGGTGGTCGCGGACAGGGGGGCGGCGTCGCGGGCCAGGATCTGCTCGAGCATATCCGTCGGGGTGAGCGGGTGGGTGGTCCCGGGGCGGATGACGGTGTGGGGGTCGCCGTCGCCGACGACGGGCAGGTAGAGGTGATTGGCGGTGCGGCCGCGGGTGAGCATCGTGTACAGCTGCTGCCGGGACTCCCGTCCGTCGGCAAGTCCATGCGTGGTGTCGGCGGTGACCCCTTGTGCAGCGTGGACTGTGGTGGCGTAGCCGAGCTCAACTGCGGTCTGCACGTAGTCGCGGGGGAGCGTGACGGTGCGGTGGGTCTGGGTGTGCTGGACGGTGAGCCCGCCGGTCGGGGGAAGGTTCAGGACGGTCCACCGGTCGCCGTTCTTCACCCAGTCTGTGGCGGTGACGCGTAGCCGGCGGTCGTTGCTGCGCGTCAGCACCAGGTCGCCGGCCGAGGCCTGGTTGCCGTCCGCCAGCACCACCTCCCGGGTGGGCGGGGTGTCTTGCGTGGTTGCGAGTCGGTGGGTGCGGGCCCGGCTGTTGAGGTCGGCGACGAGGTCGCGGGTGGGGGCGAGCATGACCGCGTCCAGGCCTTTGCTTCGGTCGGTCTGCCAGGCGGTGAAGACTTGGTCGGTCATGGTGGTTTGGTCGCCGACGTGGACGCGGTGCTGGTCGAGGTAGAAGCCGAGGGCTTCGGGTCGGCCGTCGCGGAGGGCGAGGCTGGCGGCGGCTTCGGCGGGGTCGGTGAAGCGGTGTAGCTGGTGCAGTCGGATGGCGCCGTGGGTGGTGGCGATGTCGCGGAGGACGCCGCCGGCGCCGATCGCGGCGAGCTGCTGGTCGTCCCCGACCAGCCGGACACTGCCACCCCGGCCGGTGACGAACGCGACCGCGGTGTCGAGAGAAAGGGTGTCGGCCATCCCGGCCTCGTCGACCAGCACCAACGTGCGTGGCCCGATCCGGGTTGCCCAGTCGGGGAGGTCGGTGTGGTGGTCGATGGCCCAGGTGAGCTTGGCGAGGGTGTCGGTCGGGGCGCCGGTGTGGCCTCGGAGCTGGCCGGCGGCGGCCGCGGACGGCGCGAGCCCGACCACCTGCCCGCCGTCGGCGGTCCACGCCCGGGTGAGCGCGGCCAGCGCGGTGGTCTTCCCAGCCCCGGCCGGCGCGATCGCCAGCTGCAGCCGACAACCCGAGCTGGCCATGGCCCGCACCAGCCCGGCCTGCCCGTCATCCAGGGCAACACCGTCGGCCGTGGACGCGGCGATCGCCTGTTCGACAAGGGCCGGGTCGAGCCGGCGGTGGTCGGTATGGCCGGCGATCGCAACCAGCCGCTGCTCCGCGGCAAGGATCCGGTACGACGTATACAAGGCGGATCCCGCGACTGTGTACACGGAGGCGCCGTCGACGCGGCGCAGCTCCCGCGGCTCCACGACCCCATCGCCCGGTCGGTCCACCCGAACAGAGCCGGTGAGCGAGTGCTGCACGATCCGGTCGACGAGTCGCTCAATCTCGGGTCCGGCGGTGTCGGTGCTGCGGAGACGGCGGTGTGCCTCGGCGCGGAGGTGCCACACCTGCCACGTCGCACGCTGCCCCTCCACCGTCGCCACCACGGCCCGAGCCGTCCGCTCCACCCACTCGGCGTCGGTCTGGACCGATGGCCTGCTGGGCGGGTTCAGGGTGTTGGTGAGCATGCCGTGTAGTTGGCGGGGGCCGCCGAGCACCTGGAGCGCTTGTGCTCGCCAGGTGGCGCGTTGGTCGGCGAGGCTCCGGGGTTCGTGTTTGTTGTCGCGAGTCTCCAAGGTGGCCCGCTGCGCGAGCTGGACGGCTTCAACCGACGTCGGCGGCCGGCCCTGCGCGTGCTGGAAGGCGGCGGCGAGCTCGGCCTGGCGGGATTCGATGGCCTGCCGGCGCGCCGACCACCGGTTGTTGAGTGTCGGGTCGACGCCGACGATCTCGCGGACCGGCCGTTTCCGCGGGTCCGAGTTGGGTCGTTCGGCGAAGCGGACGCCCACCAGGGTGGTGAGGTGGTGTTCGAGGGCGGTGTTGTAGGTCTCCGACGCCACCACGGTCGCCTTGAACAGGATCCGGCCGTCGACGGCCAGCCAGCGTCCGTCGAGGGTTTGCACCTTGTTGGCGACTGCGACATGGGTGTGCAGGTCCGGGTCGCCGGCCCGGCTGTCGCGGTGGGTGAACGCCGCCGCCACCAGGCCGCGGACGTTCACCTGACGTACCCCGTTCGTCCCCTCCCGCGTGAACAGCGCGTGCGATTCCAGGAACCGGAGCGCATCCGCCACTGCCGCCCGATGCGCCTCCTCAACCAGCGCCGCCACCGGCCGGTCGGCGACCGCCCACAGCGTCGACACCGACTTCACCGGGGAGAACGTCAAGTCGAACCCGGCGACCGCGGTCGTCTGCGGCCGCGACAGCTCCGCGATCGTCCCGGCGAGCTCCCGCGGCCCGGCCGGGTTCCGGCCGTGCTCGCGCCGGAAGAACTCGGTCGCCACCTCCGTCCGCACCCGCGCCCGCTCGGGCAACGGGACCGGCCAGTCCCCGGGCAGCCCCGCCGTTTTGTTCACCGCGGCGATGCGGGCGGCGACCTCCCGCCGGAACGGGCTGACGTCGGGGCTGTAGATCCTGAAGGGTGCTCCCAGCCGGGTCACCGCCCGGTAGTCAGCCTCGGTCAGGTCCGGACCGGCCAACCGTTCCCGGTTCTGGTCGGCGAGGGGGTGCAGGCCGTGGCCGAACAGGGCCTGCATCTGCTCCGCCGTCACCGGATCACCGACAGCCAGGCCGTCGATGCCGGCCATCCCGGCGCCCACCCAGACACCGGGCTGCTCACCGCGCTGGCTGTAATACTGAGCCAACCCGGTGTGGCCCTTGTCGGTGGCATCCAGGGCGGCGACCTGCCGGGTCAGGTAGTCATATCCCGACCCCGCCGTCAACTTGTGGATGCTCATCACGCCTACCGAAGGCGGCGGCCGCGGCTGGGCGATCAGCTCAGCCCGGGGGTACTTTCCGGCATGCAAGAGGTGTGTGGCACTGCGATCCTCGGGTCGTACCCCCTCGAAGCCCGGTCGCCCTTAGCGTCGAGGACGCTGGTGGATAGGTCGTCGAGCAGGTCCGGGTCGAGGCAGACCGGCTGCAACCCGTGCGCTGGATGCCAGCTGCGGTGGCCTCGGCGGTTGCTGATTCGTGGTCGGCCCAGCGGTGCAGCTCGATTCCTTCAGTCGGGGGGTAGGCCGACCCCCAGCCGGGTCGACCCCCCCGCTTTCGGGGCGTGGCTTCTCGATCACTCCGCCGAGGAGGATCGGCGCCGGCTTCGCCCGTGAGCAGATCCACGACCCTATCGGCCATGGGGCTGGGGTGTGGCCGTTCGCCGACCAGGTCAGTGGAGCGACTCCGTCCAAGCCGCATCGGGCCGCGTCCAGCACAGTTGAACCCGAACGTCCCCAGGGCCGAGCACGAGTCAGTTGTACGGCGGCAGTTGGGTTCGGGTCGGAGACCCGTGGGCGGTCCGAGGTGGGGGAGGGCCGCATGAGCATGTCGCCTAGTACTTGTGTGCAGGCTTAGTGGACATAGGTCGTAGCACGCCCCATTTGTAGGGGAATAACCCACCCCCACCAAGGGGTGTGAAGCACCGACTGGCCCGGGGAGTCTTCTCTCATGGGACTGGCAGCCGCTGCTTCCTGACGAGCGTGCAGGAGAGTCCACTGATGATCCGAGTCCTGGTCGTCGATGATCACGCGTTCTTCCGCGGCTGTCTGGTGAGCCTGATCGGGGACAGCGCGGACTTCGAAGTGGTGGGGGAGTGTGCCGACGGGGTCGAGGTCGTCGAGGCGGTGGCTGCGCTGCGGCCCGACATCGTCTTGATGGATGTCCAGATGACCACGATGTCGGGGATCGAGGCGATGGCGATGCTGCACCGCGAGGATCCTTCGGTGCGAGTCGTCATGCTGACGAGCGACGTCGCCGACAGCAGCCGGGCCGCCGCTCGTGGTCGCGGGGCTATGGGCTATCTGGTCAAGGGGTGCAGACCTGCCCTGATCCTCGCCGCTCTTCGTCGGGTTGCCCTCGGGGGCACGGCCCGGCCGGAGGACCTCCCCCAGATGAGAGCGGAGATGTCGCTCCAAGGCCCTGAGCGACGGCGTGTCGCGGGCGACCAGAGCAAGCGGGCGTCGTTCGTGCCGTGCATGCCCATGACCGGCGAAGATGATGCACTCCCGCCGCGCACCGAAGGGGACCGGCCGGCGGCGTTGGTGGGCTGGTCAGCACATGGACGAAGACGGCAGGAGCGAGGCTCCACGACTCCCCAGGCACCTCGGTTGCCGGAACATTATGCGGCTGGAGCAGGTCGCGCCTTTCGGTACGCCCGCTTGGCTAGTCGTCGGTCGAAGCCCACAGGCTCAGCCGCGCCGCAGAAGCCGGAGGATGTCCCGTCGTCGCCCTGGCTGCACGATCGCCGCCTTCGTGCTGCGAACGTCTCGCGCTACCTGCTGGTCCCCGGACTGGAGGGGCGAGGCGGGCTGTCGGTCGGCGCGGGTCGGATCGGTGACACGCGACGACGACCATGCTGCCTGAAGTGAGGAGGCGACGGCCATCGGGCCGGGGCGGGCGGCGCTGAGCACCGCGACCATCTCGCTGAGAGACCCGCTCTTGGGGATGTAGGCCGATGCGCCGGCATCCTCGGCGCGGGCGATCCACTCGGGGTCGCTGTGGGCGCTTACCACGGCGACCGCGGTCTCCGGGCTGAGTCGCCGCAGCTCGGTGGTCGCGGCGAGACCGTCGAGGCCGGGCATCATGATGTCCATCACGACGACCGTCGGGGCTAGCTCGACCACTCGCTGGAAGCCTTCGGAAGCGGAGCGGGCGGTGCCCACGCATTCCATGCCGTCGACTGCATCCAGGGCTGCGGACAGCAGGCTGGAGAACGGGGCGTTGTCGTCGACGATCAGCACCCGAACCGGTGCGGTCGGGCCCGTAGTGGGCGCCGCGTTCTGTGGTGTTCGGTCGTCGTTGTTGCTGAGCATGCGTACCCCCGGGAACGGATGCGGGTCGCCATCCGGTGAGAGGTGGCCTCGTCTTCGAGTGGTGACCTTCGGTTGCCAGTTCTTCTGTTTCCGCAGCTGAAGGAGATGCAGTGCGGAGGGCCAGCAGATCTGACCGCCTGATCGAGATCACTCTAGAACGCGCCGAACGGCGGGTGGTTACTGATGGTCACAGACTGGTAGGGCGCGGCTGCCTGTGACTTGCTCGTGGTGTTTTCGAGCCCCGTTTCGGGGGTCGCTCAGGCATCACCTGGTTTCTGCAATGTGTCGGAGCGGGTGCGGCGTCCTTGGCGACTCCCGTCGTCGACGAGAGGGACCCGAGCGGTAGATGGCTCGCAGCCTCGACTGGACGCCAACAGGCCGAAGGGTTCCGCGACCCAAAGGGTGCGCCGCACCGGGATGACGTGCAGGAAAGGGCATCGGCGCCGCCGGGATCAGCGTGTGTCCGATCCCGGCGATGCCTGCTGCTAAGGGCTCAGAGCTGGGTGAGCAGGTCCTTCATGTCTGTGATTTCCTGCTGCTGGGTGGTGACGATGGCCTCGGCGAGCTTGATCGCGTCGGGGTTCTCGCCGTCGGAGACCTCGGCCTGAGCCATCTCGACCGCACCCTCGTGGTGCTTCACCATGCCTTCGAGGAACATCCGCGACGCGTCGGCGCCGCTGGCCGCCTCGAGCTCCTTCATGTCCGTCTCGCTCATCATGCCGTCCATGCCGCTGCCGGCATGGCCGGAGTGGTCCATGTCGTTGTCCATCGGCTGGACCTTGAACCCCCAGCCCTCCAGCCACCCCGTCATCTGGGTGATCTCGGGAGCCTGGGCTGCCTTGATCTGTTGGGCCAGGGTGAGGATGCGCGGGTCGGCGTCGGCTTTGGCCAACATCAGGTCACTCATCTCCACCGCCTGCTGGTGGTGCGGGATCATCATCTGGGCGAACATCACGTCGGCGTCGTTCTGCGGCCCGGACGCCGGCGTCTTGGCCACCGACGGCTCAGGCGAGGAGGGGGCAGCCGTGCTTGAGCTCGGCGCAGCGGAGCTGCTTGCCATACCGCCCATGCCGCCCATACCGCCGGCGTCGGTGTCGTCGGCGCAGGCAGCCAGGCTAAGGGTGGCAGCTAGGGCGAGAGCGCCGAGGCCGGCCTTCATTGCGTGCTTGCTCATCATGAGAAGTCTCTTCTTTCGTACGGGGTCTGTGTGGGACATGCGAGTACTGACCGAGGCCCAGACCTCGCCGTAGCGGGTCTAGCAGGGCTGAGAGTGGCCAGAAGGCGTCAACTACACAGGTCTGCTCACGTTCGCCGCAGCGACAACTCCGTCAAGGAGAGTGAAGGAACCAGCCGTTTGAGGGTTGGCCGGATCGTTGGTGGGGCCAGGCGGGGAAGTAGGAAGGGTGGGAGGTGACGCAGCTGCGGCGGACGCAAGAACCAGCTGAACACGAGCAGCGTCAGAGCCAGCAGGCACGACCCCAACATCATCTCGTGGTCACCACAGGTCAGGCAGCCCTCGTCGACGGCACCCACCCCGCCGGTCCCGGTAGGAGCGGCCAGGTGCGACCCAGTCAGCGCAACTTCGGTAGACCCATGGCCATGAGGGGCGGCCTCGACAGGACCGGCAGCGGCTGTCTCGGTATGAGCGTGCCGGCTGTGCTGGCCTGTTGCGACGTCGTGGCCTACCGACAGTTGGTGCATGCCAACGACGCCTAGCGTCAGTATAACCAGACTCAGGACGTGTAGGAGGTGGCGTAGCCAGCTCTTGCGCGCCTGCCGCAAGAAGCCCAGAAGGGGTCCAGTCCCCGTCCGCTGCATCCCCACCTCACCATCCAATCTGCCGAATTGCCTCGACCCTACCAACCACACCCCAGGGGGGTATCAGGGCCAACCTGTTCTGGGCTTTACCTACAACGTCGCCGCCCTACCCCTGGCCGCCGCCGGTCTGCTCAACCCCATGCTCGCCGGCGCCGCGATGGCCTTCTCCTCGGTGTTCGTCGTGTCCAACAGCCGCCGGCTCCGCGGCTTCAACCCACTCCGGACAACTAGGCCGGGTCAACGCGGACTGCAGGGTTCTCGACCACCGTGAGCAAGTGGAGCAGCAAGAAGCCCGGACCCCCCGAAGGGTGTCCGGGCCGCTTGCTCAGCCGAGCCTGGTGTTCCGTCTGAACAGGACCAAGCTCAGCGCAGGACGCCGCAGACGGCGGGGTCGGTGGCCTCGGCGGGCAGGGCAGCGTTGAGCTCGCTCTTGCCGGCGCCGTCGAAGTCGTACTTGCCGTTGTTGTTGTAGTCGACACCGTGCACGACCAGGACGCCTTCGCCGTTGCGGATGGCGCGGGCGACGTCCTTGCTGGTCTTGATGGTGCGTTCGTAGTTGATGGTGCCCTTCGGTGCGGTGGCGAACCGGTCGACGGCGAGGGCGCTGGCCGGGCTGGTGTCGCCGCTGGTGGTCAGCGAGACCGCGATCGGGCCGTACCGGGGCAGACCTTCGGCGACGTTGAGCCGGAAGTCGCGGTTGGCGTCATCCTTGACCGTCGGGCACTCGTGGCTTGCCTGTGCGCCGTAGTGGATGTGCGCCGCGTGGGGGAGGTTCGGCGCCAGGTGTCTGGCCGTGTAGTCCACCTCGAGCTTCTTGCCTTCGACCTTGACCCGCGCGTCCCCAGTCACGCCGGAGTTGTTGAGGGTGTTCAGCCGACCGGACACCTTGTTGTCGTGGTGGCCTGGGTAGGAACCACTGGCCACGGCTGTGCCGCCGAGAGCGAGGGTGCTGAGCAGGACGGCACCGCTTGCTGCCGTCACCGCTAGGAGCTTGGTCTTCATTGACGTCCTCCGAGTCTGTGCGCGACCACTTCGCGCACTCGTGCTGGTTCGGAGCCCGCGTTCCAGCGGATTGGCCAGCCCTGTCCTTTGTGCTCGCGACTCTCCCGATGGTCGCCGACCCGCGACGGCTCTCCCCTCGGTGTCCGCGGCCCCACCATCCTCCGACTGCGCTGCTCTCGCCGCCTGAACAGCCGAGCCGAGAGCCGGAGCGGCCAGGGCAGCGATCTTATCCGTGGACGACGTCGTCACCGGGAGCCCTGATGAGCAGCAGGACCGCGATGCGAAGGACCACTACCGCCACCAGTGCGACCACCACCACCCGAGCGAACCGCAGGTCCGGCTGATGCGGTAACAGCGCTCAGTCCATCGACTCTGGCGCCAGGGCAACTCGAGCGGGCGCCTCCAGCTACTCGTTGACGAGTACGGGGACGCCGACGGCGGCAGAGACGGCGACGTCGGTCAGGTCCTTCGGCACCTGGATCGTGAAGGGGTGGGCCTCGCTCGGCGTTCCTTCTTCGTGGGCGTGGTCGTTCTTGCTCTCGTCGAGGTGGTAGACGTGGCGGGCGGTGCCGCGCAGCCGACCTTGGCGGTCGTAGAAGCCGGCCAGGGCCTCGAACTCAAGGATCTCGCTGACGTCGCTGGTGATCGTGGCGGTGCCGGTGAGCTTTTTGCCGTCGAAGCGCAGTTTGTCCAGTTCGAAGCGGTTGTCGAACGGGCCTTCAGCCTGGACGACTTCGCCGGCCGAGGGGCTGAGTCCGGCCAGGCTGGGCAGTATCGGGTCGCCCGTGGCGGGGGTGAGGTCGGGGAACGACGTCCGCGCCGCGGCTTGCGGGTCAGCGCTTGCGCCGCGGTTGCCCCAGCGCCACCACGCGCCGGCGGCGAGGACGACCACCACCAGCACCGCGACCAGCATGATCCGACGATTTGGTCTCACAGGAGGCTCCGTTCAGGGTCAGGCATGGCGTCGGGGCCTGCACCGCAGCGGTGCAGGCCCCGATCATCATGGTTTAGCTGTTGAGGCGCAGGGCCTCGGTGACGACGTCGAAGAGATCGGTGTTCTCGATCTCGGCGCCGACCCTGCTGGACCGCGGACCGTACGCGAAGATCGGCACGTCCTGGCCGGTGTGGTTACCGGAGAGGTAACTCAGCCACAGGCTTGCCTCGGCGGTGCCGTCCTTCACCGAGTCGGGGTCGTCGGCGGTGCGGAAGGTGGCGGGGCCGAAGTTCTTGGCGTCGGTCGAACCGGAACCGTTGACCGGGCCCGAGGAGCGGGCGGGGTCCTTGGTGCCACCGGTGGGCCGGCTGGGAGCAGAGTTGTTGGCGGTGTTGCCCGCGTCTACGTTGGCCGGCGGGGTCGTCGCCTCCGCGTTGGTGTAGGTGCCCTTCTCAATGATGTTGAAGCCGGCGCACTCGTGGTCCGCGGTGACGATGACCAGGGTGTGGCCGTCGCGGGCGGCGAAGTCCTTGGCCGCGGCGACTGCGTCGTCGAAGGCCCTCATCTCTTCCAGCGTTTGTGCGGCGTCGTTGGCGTGGGAACGCTTGTCGATCAGCGCGCCCTCGACTTGCAGGTAGAAGCCCTTCTTGTTGCGCCCGGGCCGGTTCAGCAGACTGATGGCTTTGCGGGTCATCTCCGGCAGCGAAGGCTCACGTGCCTCGACTGCAGCACGGTTCTCCCGCTTGTACTTCTCGATGGTCAGGTTGCCCTTGTTGAATAGGCCGAAGACCTTGCGGCTCGAGGTGTTGCGCAGGTCAGCACGGGTGGCCACCGTTTGGTCGGCGGGAGAGCCGAGGACGTCGTAACCCTGCCGCAGCAGGGCCCGCTCGTCGGCGGCGTCGAAGCGCGACAGCCCGCCGCCGAGGATGACGTCTGCGGTCCCGTTCCGGGCGATCTGGTCCGCGATGGGGGTGACCCGCACATCGCTGGTCGGCAGTGCCTCACCGGTGATCGTCAGGTCCTGGCAGGCCGCCGCGGAGTAGGTGGGTCCCTGGCAGCCGCGGGCCAGTGCGTGGCTCATCTGCCCGGCCGGGGTGGCGTCGGTGATCTCTGCGGTGGAGACGTTGCCGGTGCGGTAGCCCTCATCCTTGGCCAGCTCCATCACCGTCGGCACCACCGCGCCCTTCGCGTCGACCCCCAGAGCGGCGTTGTAGGTCTTCACCCCAGACGCCCAGGCGGTCGCCGCCGAGGCCGAGTCGGTGACGTAGTTGGGCTCGAAGTCCGAGTCGCCGGGCTGGCCCGAGTTCTTCTGCACCGCGTAGGTGCGGACCTGCCCGACCACCGGGAGCGACTCCATGTTGAGCTCGCCTGCCGCGCCGTAGTAGCGCTCGCGGGCGGCCGTGACGTGAGAGCGACCCATGCCGTCACCCAGCAGATAGATCACGTTCTTCACCCGCCCGCCTCCAGCGGTCTGCGCCGCCTCGGCCGCCACCACCGTTGTGGCGGTCAACGTCGCTGCGCTCAAGAGCGCCACTACTGCAACTCGTCTGTGTCTCTGCATGCCATGTCTCCGCTCAACAGTCCTTGTGCCACACCGACACACGCTTCACCTAAGACGTCCAGCAGGAACACAGGGGAGCCCACGGATGACGAACAGATGAACACCAACAAGGAACGTAAGAACACTGGGCGACGCCCGGTAGGAGATCAGGCAACGTTTCAGCAGGAACTGGTAGGGGGAGCGGGCCCTCGACCACGCTGCCCCTTCGATCATTAGCAGCGTTCTGCTTGGCGGCGTCAACGCCACCTCACGGGCTCACTTCAGGCCCGCCGAGGACCGATGGAGGGCCGCAGTTGGGCGACCCGATCGCCTGGACTCACCAGCGCCACCAGGTGGAACCACTTCACGAAGCTGTGACCTGCCTCGGAGCTTCCACGCCTGACCCTGGCGCATGATGCCCCCCACCTGCCAGCTGTGACAGAACCAGCCCCAGCGCGCAGGTGCCGCGACTTAGTGCAACTTTAGCCAAGGTCGATCACGACGGCCATCGAGCCAGTGGCGGCGTCTCCAGGGAACGGACGCTGGGCTCACCACCAACGCTCTCACGGTCGGTAGCAACTTCAGCCATCCGCACGGGCGCCCACCGGCGGCTGCTCTGTCATGGGGCCGACCAATCCTTTCCGTGGTCGGTGTCGAACCTATCTCGGTGAGGCCGTGCGGCTCGGAACATCCGGGCGTGACGCCGGAGCCTCCACCCTTTCAAGGAGGAAAGATGCGGAACATTCAGAGACTTGCTGGGGTGGCGTGCGGTGCGGCGGCTCTGGCCGCGTTCGGCGCTGGTCCCGCTCTTGCGGCGACGGGCAGTGTGCACGCGAACCTACGGCCGGTCGCGGAGAACGGCGTCGACGGCAGTGGCACGGCGATGGTGAAGGTGAGCGGCAACTCGATCACCGTGACGATGGCCGCCATGGGTCTGCTGGCCGACGCCCCGCACGCCGCGCACATCCACTTCGGCGCTGACGCCCGGCACGAGTGCCCGACCGCCTCCGACGACAGCGACGGCAACGGCCGCCTGAACACCACCGAGGGTGGCCCGGCCTACGGTGCCATCGTGGTGTCGCTGACCAAGACCGGGGACACCAGCCCCGACAGCGGCCTGGCGGTCGACCGGTTCGACACCGCCAAGGGCGGCAAGATCAGCTACGAGCGGGGCAGCATCAAGGTCTCTGACGACGTGGCCAAGGCCATCACCGACGGCCAGTCGGTGGTCGTCATCCACGGCGTGGACCACAACCACGACGGCAAGTACAGCGGCAAGGCCAAGAGCGACCTCAACCCCGACCTCCCGACCGAGGCCACCGACCCCGCGCTGTGCGGGGTGTTGAGCACCGCCCCCGACGGAGGGATGGCCACGGGTGGTGGCGCGACCGCCGCCGGACCGAACACCACGATGATCGCCCTCGGTGGTGGCGCCCTCCTGGCCGCCGCTGGCAGCGGGTTCGTCGCCGTCCGACGGTTCCGCACCCAGGCCTGAGGGACGCAACCATGGCAGACGGTGGCCGTCGCAGCGGACTGATCGCTGCGGCGGCCGCCGTCGTCCTGCTGCTCGTCGGGATCGTCGTCCTCACCCTCGGGGTGCAGGGCCGGGCTGGACCCCCGCAACCGGCAGCCGCCGAACCCGTCGTCACCGTCAGCCCGACACCGGAACCGACGAGGAGCACACCCAGCCCCAGCCCGGCGAGAAGCGGCGGAGGCCGGACCCCGGCGCGGCCCGCGCCGTCGGCTGAGCCCAAGACCCGGATCGGCGCCTTCCTGCCGGCCTCGGCACCGACGGCCCTCGACATCCCCTCGGTCGGCATCCGCTCCACCAGCTTCGTCGACCTCCAGGTGGCGAAGGACGGCACCCTGAACGTGCCCGGCAGCGCCGACGAGGTCGGCCTGTATGCCGACGGACCCACGCCCGGCCAGCTCGGACCGGCCGTTCTCGGCGCCCACGTCGACAGCAAGAAGGGGCCGGGCGTCTTCTACCGGCTCGGCGCGGTCGAGAAGGGCGACAAGATCCACGTCACCCGAAAGGACAAGACCCGGGTCACCTTCACCGTCGACAAGGTCGCCGTCTACCCCAAGGACGACTTCCCCACCGACGAGGTCTACTACGGCGACTTCGACCAGCCCCAGATCCGGCTCGTCACCTGCGGCGGCCCTTTCGACCCCGTCGACCACTACCTCAGCAACGTCATCGTCTTCGGCCACCGCACCAGCTGACCCATCGTGGTCGGCCACTCGGGCGAGCCCGAGGAGACCAACTTCGATCTGGCTGTCCGCTAGCGACCGCGAAGGCAAGTGCTGCTCCGACGCCGGCTGATGCCGGCTGGCGGGGAGTGCCGTGGAGTCGGCGGCAGCGTTACCGGTCCGAGCCGTGCAGATGCGAGGCCGGCACGAGTCGGAGACTTTGGGCGCTGGACAGCCGTTGGCACAGTGTGTCGGTGAGGTCGTGCTCGAGCTCGTGGAAGCGTCCGACGGGCATGGCGGGGTCCGTGGTGACGGTGGCTTCGCTGTCGAGCCGGTGCCCGACCCAGCGCATCCTCACGGCGGTCACGCCAGCAATACCGGGCGCGGCGGTGATCACATCTTCGGCGATGTGGACCATGGTGGGGTCGACGCCGTCGAGGAGGCGGCGGCCGATGTCGCGGGCGGTACTCCACAGCAGGACGAAGATGGCGACGCTGATGGCTAGGGCTACGAGCGGGTCGGCGAGGGGAAAGCCCAGCCAGATGCCGACCACGCCGAGCACCACCGCGAGGGAGGTGAACCCGTCGGTGCGGGCGTGCACGCCGTCGGCGACCAGGGCGGCGGACCCGATCCGGCGCCCGACGCGGATCCGGTAGACCGCGACCAGTTCGTTGCCGGCGAACCCGATCAGCCCTGCCGCCAGCACCCATCCGAGGTTGGTCACCGGCTGCGGCTCGAAGAACCGGCGGACCGCCTCGTACCCGGCCACCACGGCCGACAGGGCGATCATGGCCACGATGAACAGCCCGGGCAAGTCCTCGACCCGGCCGTACCTGTAGGTGTACCGGCGCGAGGCCGCCCGCCGGCCCAGCACGAACGCGATCCACAACGGCACCGCCGTCAGGGCATCCGAGGCGTTGTGGATCGTGTCGGCCAGCAGCCCGATGGACCCGCTGATCAGATAGATCACCAGCTGTAGCAACGCGGTCACCCCAAGCCCCAGCAGGCTCAGCTTCACCGCCCGGATGCCAGCCTCGCTGGCCTCCAGCGCGTCGTCGATCGAGTCGGCCGCGTCGTGACTGTGCGGGACGAACAAGCCGTAGAAGAACCCCTTGAAGCCCGTCGGATGGACGTGCCCGTGGTCGTGCTCACGCCCATGTTGGTGGCGGTCAGAGTGGGGGCGTGCGTGAGCATGAGGGCGCTCGTGCTCGTGCTGAGGCGCAGTCATGTTCGTCGTCTCTGCTGGTGATGCGTCGGTGGTGTCGGGGGTGATCGTCCACGGAGTGCTCCGCCTGGTCGATGGCGTCCGCGACCAGGCGGCGGGCGTGCTCGTTCGCCAGCCGGTAGTAGACGCGGTTGGCTTCGTGACGGGTGGCGACGATGCGGGCCAGCCGCAGCTTCGCCAGGTGCTGGGACACTGCGGTCGGTGACTTGCCCACCAGCTCGGCAAGGGTGTTTACCGATAGCTCGCCGTCCTGGAGCGCCAGCACGATACGCACCCGGGTTGCATCGGCCAGCATGGTGAACACCTCCACTGCCAGCTCGACGATCTGCTCGTCTGCGCGAACAGAATCCCCCTGTAATGTCTGATCCTGCGAATGTTCAAGCATGCGAAGATTATTGCACGTGCTCGTGTAGTGGTCATGGGAGCCCGCCTGGGACTTTCGCCAGCGCCGTCGCTGGCCGGTGGCGGCTGATCGACAGCGGAGTCCAGTCAGCGAGGGTTGTCGGAAACCCGGTTGTCGTTGCGGTCCCTCAACGGCGCTCGGTGACCTCGTCGAGCTCATGGCGGTTGAGCCGGCTGGGTCGAAAGCAGCTGATGGCGACGAGCGTCGGTTCGGCCGCGAGGGCGGGGCCACCAGCCCGCACCCAATCGATGATGCCCCGGGTGATCTCGGGGTCGTTGACTCCACCGATCCAGAGCGCTTCGCCGCCTGCCTCACGTCCGGGTTGACCGGGAAGGACGACGACCACGTTGGAGCGCTCGCAGGCATCGAGACAGGTGCTGACGAGCACATCTGCGGTGTCGGCGAGGCCGGTGCGAAGATCGCGGAGCTGTGTGGCGTGCTCGGTGTCGGGATGCTTGGTTCTTTACCGCAGTCCCCGCCCCGGCAAGCCACCACCACGGGCTGGGCTGTGTCGGCACTGGGCGAATGCCGGCTACGTGTCGTCAGTTTCCGCTTAGGCATATTCGCTCTCTGGTCGTGACCGATAGTCAGTTCATGGTCGAGGCTTCGCGTTGTAGCAGCGGGAGGCGGACGAAGGTCAACGGTCACGGAGCAAGTCTGGTGAGCAGCTGGCGGGCTTCCCGTCGGTGTCATCGGAGGGAAGTGCAACGGCGGCCGGAGCCGTTCCCTGGGCCGGTGGGAAGTGGTGACCGCTGCTGATTGCTGCGGCTGTCCCAGCGGCTATCGGTCAGCCGTCTGCTAGGTGCGTTATGGGTAGCAGGACGGTGACGGTCATCGCCGGTCCGTGCTGGCACAGTGGCGGCATGGCTGCGCCGTACAGCTCGTGGTGGCCGGCGTAGCAGAGCCGCAGTTCTCCTCCGCGGCGTGCCACGACCGCCGCCACGACGGAGAGGCCGAGGCCGAATCCGGGCTGTGATCGGGACTCGGTGGCTCGGGCGAATCTGCGAGTTGCGGTGGCGAGCAACTTCGGGTCCATGCCGGCACCAGCGTCTTGTACCTGCAGCCGGCCGATCCCCTGAACCCGGTCGACGTTGACCTGCACCGGTGGTTCCCCGTGGAGCAAGGCGTTATCCAGCAGGTTCCCGACGACCTGGCCGAGCTCAACCTCCCCGACAGCCACCTCGACAGGGGCGAGCGCCTCAAGGTGGAGGCGCGGTTCGAGGTCCGATGGCTCACCATGCTCCGGGGTGCGGGCGCGCTCGTGCACAGCCCGCTCGGCTACTCGCGTGAGGTCGACCGTTCCCTCCGCCTCGGGGCCGGGTGTTTCGGCGCGGAGCAGTTGCTCGGCCAGTCGGGTTAGCCGGTCCAGGTCCGTCCGGACCTCGCGCAGAATCTCTTCGTGCTCGGTGACGGTGCGTGGTCTGCGGAGCGCGAGCTGGACGCGGGTGGTGAGCAGGGTGAGCGGGGTGCGGAGCTCGTGGCTGGCGTCGCGGACGAAGTCGCGTTCCCGTTCGAGGGCGGTTTCGAGGGCGTCGAGCATGGTGTTGAGGGTGCGGCCGAGTCGGGTGACCTCGTCGTCGCGCTGCTCGGAAATCCCGAGCCGGACGCCGGGGACTCCGTGGACGATCTGGTCGGCCTGAGCGCGGTAGCGCTCCACGGGACGTAGCGCGGATCGTGTCAGCAGGTAGCCGACGGCTGAGGTGAGGACGAGCGCGCCGAGGCCGGCGATGCCGAGCTGGAGCAACAGCTCGAGCAATGCTTCGTCGCGGTGGTCGCGCCGGACGGCGACCACGAGCACCTTTGCTGGTCCGCCAGTGTTCGGCAGGGGGACGCCGTAGGCGCGGAGCGGGTGGTTCTTGATCGGGAGCAGGGCGCCGATGTCGCGACGCACTGGAGCGGTCAGGGCCTGGCGTGCGTCGGCGGTATCGAGGAGTGGTTCCGGGCCGGCGGTGGGGCTGGCGGTGAGGACCTGGCCTTGTGCGTCGAGGACTTGGTAGATCTCGCTGCGGTCGCTGGCGGAGGCGTCGGTGCGGAAGGCACCGGTGTCGGTGATGAGTGGGGTGAGCCGGGTGCTGATCTCGGTGAGGTCCTCGTTGACCTGTCGGTCGAGGGCGAAGTGGACGCGCCAGTAGACGAAGCCGCCAGCGGCGAGCAGGACCAGCAGCATGGTGGCGGAGAACCCGGCGACCAGTCGCACTCGCAGGGGCAGCCGAGCCAGTCTGCTCGCGGTCATCGTGGGTCCGGTTCGACGCGGTAGCCGGCGCCTCGCCGGGTGGTGATGGTGCTGGTGTCGAAGGGCCGGTCGATCTTGGCGCGCAGGCTGGCGACGTGGACGTCGATGACGTTGCTGCGTAGGTCGGTGTCGCCGTCCCACACCTCGTCGAGGATGGTGTAGCGGCTGACGACCTGGCCGGCTCGTTCCAGCAGCAGCTGCAGGATGGCGAACTCGCGGGCCGACAGCTCGATCTCCTGGCCGGCCCGGGTGACCCGGCGGGACAACGGATCGAGCGCGAGGTCGCCAACCTGCAACGGCTGCTCGGTGTCGTCGAGGTGCGCGCGGCGGTGCAGGGCCCGGATCCGGGCCAGCAGCTCCTCGAGCTCGAAGGGCTTCGCGAGGTAGTCGTCGGCGCCGGCGTTCAGTCCGTCCACCCGGTCACTGAGGCTGGTGCGAGCGGTCAGCATCAGGATCGGGGTGCGAATCCCGTACTCGCGGAGCCGCCGGCTGATGGTGGCTCCGTCGAGGCCGGGCAGCATCCAGTCGAGCAGCAACACGTCGTGGTCGCGGCCGGTGAGGGCGGCCTCGTAGGCGGAGGGGCCGTCGTGGTGGGTCTCGACCTGCCAGCCCGCCTCGACGAAGGCCTGCTCGAGCAGGTCGGCGAGCCGGATGTCGTCCTCAGCCAGCAGGATCTTCATCGGGGTGCCGACCTCCTCTCGGGCCACGACCGTAACGGGCGGGACCGCTCGACGGCCTGCATTCAGCACGGTCAGGCGTCGGGGTCGAAGCAGACGTCGAAGGCGTTGACCGGGTTGGGGACCTCGCGGCCGTTCGTGTCGGTGATGGTGAAGCTGCCGAGGAGCTTGGCGGGGGCGCCTGCGGTGTAGCAGCTGTTGGCGTGAACCTGCAGCTCGAACTTCGCCTCTTCCTGCAGAGTGCCGGTGCTGTCGACGAAGTTGACGAGGCAGAGCCAGTCGGGTCCGGCGCCGACGTCGGGCACGTTCGCGCCGCCGCGGTCGCAGGTGCTGGTGGTCTTCATGGAAGCGGGGCTGATGCCGGGGTGGCCCAGGATCTGCTGCTGCTGGATGTAGAGGTTGCTGAAGGCGGGGTTGAGCGAGTTCTCGACGCGGGTCTTGGTGATCTCGGGCTTGCCGAGCATGACCAAGGCCAGAGCGACGGCTAGCGCGGCGACGAGGGCTATGGCGGCTCGGAACAGCGTGGCGGGTCGAGGGGTGGCCCATCGGCGGGCCGTGGTGGTGCTGGACATGGTCATCCTTCGGTGAGGTCGCGGTTGCGCAGCGAGCGGTAGGCCAGGACGAGGCAGAGGGCGGTCCAGGCTGCGCAGACCGCGAGCCCTTGGACGAGGGGTCCGTAGAACGGTGTGGCGGTGAGCAGTCCGTGCCAGGCGTCGAGCGGGGTCGTGAGCAGGAGGCGTCGGAGCAGGCCGATCCCTCCGACCGAGCCGAGCAGGCTCATCGCCAGACCGAGCACCACGGGCCCGACGACCCCGAGTGCGGGGTTGCGGGTGCGGACCGACAGCAGGATGGACAGGGCGGTGAAGCCGATGAGCACTGGGAATGCGGCTGCCCATGCGGCGATGACGAGTCCGAGTGCGGTCGATGGCGTGATGGTCTGCCCGGTCAGGCCCGTCAGCGGCTGCCGGCCGACGAGCAGGACGCCGGAGGCGATGGCGGACACCGCGAGGGCCGAGTAGGCCACGGCGGCGAAGGTGAGCGCCGCGAGTGTCTTGGCTCGGAAGATCTGGGCACGGCTGACCGATCGGGTGAGAATGGTCTTCCAGGTCCCTTGTTGGTCTTCACTGGCGAAGATGTCGCCCGCCACCAGGCTGGTCAGCAGCGGGAGGACCCACTGGCTGATGAAGCCCAGCAGCAGGAGTGGGACCGCGAAGCCGCTGAGGTGGATCAGCTTGCCGTAGAGCGTGTCGGCGGGAGGTCGTTGGCCGCGCAGGATCAACACGATGATCGGCGGCGCGATCAGGCAGCCGATGATCATGGCGCGGACCCGGATCAGGGCGGCGAGCTTGACGAGTTCCCAGTGGTAGGCAGTCCGGGTCCCGGCGCGCTGCAGCTTGGCTGCGACGCGACGAGGACGGCTTGAGTCGGGGTTCGCGGTGCTGGGCTCCGTGGCGGTGGTGGTCATCGGGTCGCCTCCTCGAGGTCGGTGTGGGCCGGTGTGGCGGTGGTCGCGGGGGCGGATTCGGTGAGCATGAAGAACAGCGATTCCAGGGGTGCCTCGCCGAGGGTGAGGCTGCGGATGGCCAGCCCGGACCCGACGACGTCAGCGACGTAGGCGTCGATCGCCGTCTGCTGGCCATGTACCGCCAGCTGGCCGTCAGCGGCGCTGACACTGACATCCGCCCGCCCGGCCAGGGCGAGCGCGGCGGTGTCGTCGTTGGTGCGGAGCAGGTGGGCCTGGGGAGGCGCCTGCCGGCGCAGGTCGGCGATCGTCCCGTGGTAGGCCACTGACCCGCGCTTCATGATCGTGACGTTGTCGCATATCTCCTCGACCTCGTCCATGTCGTGGCTGCTTAGCAACACCGTCAGACCGGACGCCGCGAGCCGCTTCACCAGCGCTCGCATGTCCCGGATCCCGGCCGGGTCCAACCCGTTGGCCGGTTCGTCCAGCACCAGCAGCCGTGGGTCTCGCAGCAGAGAGGCGGCGACGCCGAGCCGCTGCCGCATCCCGAAGGAGTAGCCGGCGACCTTGTCGCCCTCCCTGCCGGTGAGGTCGACCACCTCGAGGACCTCCTCGATCCGGTCGGCTCCGGAGCCGCCGTCCAGACCGGCCAGCAGCTGAAGGTTCCGTCGGCCGCTGAGGTAGGGATAGAAGCGGGGGCTCTCGATGAATCCGGCCACGCCGTCGAGGGCGGCCGTCCCGTGCTCCGCCCAGGTCCGGCCGAAGACCTCGAGCTGGCCCGCGTCGGGGCGGATCAACCCGAACAACATCCGCAGGAAGGTCGTCTTCCCGGCCCCGTTCGGGCCGAGCACCCCGTACACCTCGCCTTGGGCGACGCGCATGGAGATGCCGTCGACGGCGGTCAGGGCGCCGTACCGCTTCGTCAGACCTTCGGCCTGCACGGCCAGGAGTTCACTCATGTCCCGGACGCTAGGTCGACCATCATGAAGAAACGATGAACCGGTGAGAACTCTTCTTACTGGTCCGGGCGCTTCCGCGCTCAGCCTGGCTGTGGTCCGTGTCCTCGCCGAAACGCGATGAGGGGCTTGTTCACCGAGGGTGCTGACATCAGCGGTCACTTCCGTTCTGCTGTTGGCCGGTCCTTTGTCGGATTCGACGTGCGATCAGCCAGACGAGCAGGCCGGCGATTGCGGCGTAGACTGCGTAGTTGAGGTAGACGGAGTAGCGGTCGACGAGCTCGTACTGGGTGCCTAGGGCGGCGCCGAGGGTGATGAGCAACGTGTTCCAGAGTCCGCTACCGGCGATGGTGGAAGCGCTGAACACAGCCAGGTTCATTCGCTGCGCCCCGGCCGGCAGGGAGATGACGCTGCGGACCCCGGGAATCAGGCGCCCGAAGAAGATCGATGCTCTTCCGTGGCGGGAGAACCACTTGGTGCCGCGGTCGAAGTCTTGACGGTCAACCAGCGGCAGCTTGGCGAGTATCCGTACTGACCGGTCGAGGCCTACAGCGGCGCCGAGTGAGTAGAGCAGCAGCGCGCCGAGGTAGGCGCCCAGGGTGCTGGCAATGATGGCGGCGATGATGTTCATGCGGCCCTGCTGGGACAAGAAGCCGGCGAGCGGCAGGATGACTTCGCTGGGGATGGGCGGGAAGACGGTCTCTAGCAGGGTGAAGAGCCCGACGCCCCAGGCTCCGATCCTGTCCATCAGGTCCGCTGCCCATCCTGTGATCCCGGTGAGTTCCAGCGTCAGCACCGGTTTTCGCCCGCATCGCGTCGAGTCGCCACAGCTGCTGGGTTCGCGGCTGATCCTGGGTCCGCCTGCGTCGGGGCGACATGGCGCCCCTTCGTGTGGCTCGGACCGTCGGGACTGAGGCCGACGAGCCGGCACAAGGCGTGGAACCCGTCCTCGGTGCCGGGCCAGTGGCGGTGCAGCTCGCCTACTCCTGTGCGTCGGGCGACGCTTCGAAGCGTCATCGTCACGATGATCGCGTCATCGGCGTAGCCGAGGACGGGAATGAAGTCAGGGATCAAGTCGATCGGCATGGCCAGGTAGACCAGCAGCAGGCCGAGCCGGACACGCACGCCGGTCGGCTGCGCCCGATCAGCAGCCAACCGTCTGAGCAGGCGAAGAAGGTCGGGTAGAAGCCGCAGCGACTCACTCAACAGCTTGCCCTGAGGTCGGCCGACAGCAAGAGCGATAACCAAGAGGAGCCAGCTGAGAGCGAGCGCGACGGCGGCTCCGAGACCGAGGTCCAGCCAGGGGTGGCCGGTCACAGCTGGTCCTCAACCACTCGGAGCTGCACCACGCTTTCACTGCTGTTGTCGGCGACCGTGTCGGCAGCGAGCGCGGCCCCCTCGAACGCGGCCAGTGCCTCGCGGCACTGCTGCACCGCTGCCCGCGCGTCGGCGCCTCGACCCGCTTGGAAGTAGTCACGGTCAGCGATGCTGGCCAGCCACTTCGCGAACCGTTCGAGGTCCGCTCCAGACTCCTCCACCTCGGCGTAGGTGGCCCGTCCCCGGGCCGTTTCCATCACGATCTCCTCGAGGAACTGCGGTACCCGTTCGACCACCTCGGCGTACTCCTCGTTCCGGTCGTCGCGCTGCTCAGCCACCAAGGCGTCGTGCTCGTCGGCGGGCACGGTGATCGTGAGGGTACGCACGCGCCCTCCCTGGCCGCGGATCCGCGCGGTCACCGGCGCGAGTGCCTCCCGGACCCTGGGCAGGTCCGGCAGCAGGCAGACGGACTGATGGAAGTACACCGCCCCCAGCTTGCGCAGCCGCCGCCAGGCGAAGACCCGCAACGACGCGTCTTTGCTGGTGCTGACACTGAGCAGCACCCACTTACCGCCGTCCTGGTTCATGTAACGAAGGTAGCAGCGGATGTTACGCTCGCGACAGCAAGCATCTCGGGCCGGGCTGGCCCCTCGACTCCAGGAGCATCAGGGCATGAACGACCTAGACGAGTTCGTCGAAGTGGCCCTCGCCATCTTCGTGGCGATCAGTGGGCTCGTCGCGCTGCTCACCCACTTGGAGCGCACCCTATACAGCGACGTCCGCCTCGTTGCGGGCAGCCGGCATCGAATTAGCCAGCCTGAGCAGCCTCCCATCGCCGCCCTCACGCCAGTCAACGGAGAGGATGAGGAACCGCCCGCGTAGCCAAGGGGCTCCGGCAAGCCGATGCGCGACCGGTAGTGGACCAGCTAGCGCCGGCGAGCCGGTCGCACGGCGTGATGTGGTTCCTTACTCGGGAAGAAGATCAGATGTGAAGGGGCGAGCTCGGTCGAGCCCGCCCCTTCCTGGTGCCGTCCCGCTAGCCGGTGGGCAGGGTGAAGGGGGCGCTGGCGCCCAACACCTTGTTCGTGCTGTCGGAGAGGACAGCGACCAGCTTGCCGGGGTTAACGGTGCCCGTCAGGGCTGTAGTGCGGTAGCGGCCGCCGAACGTTGACCCGGTGGCCGGAGCGACGGCCGCGGTTAGTACCTGGCCGAGGGTGCCGCCGTAGGGGCTGGTGGTGTCGGCCTTGCCGTCGGCGGTGGCCTTGTAGAACCGGATGGTGCCGGCGTTCGGGGCCGTGTCGGTCGTGCCGTTGATGGTGGTGTCACCGTTCTTCCACTTGCCAGTGGTGAACGCCACCTTGGCGGTGACCGGGACCGGGGTTGCGGTCGCGGTGTTCGAGGCCACGCTGGTCCGGGTCCCGTCACTGGCGGTGACGGTAAAGGAGTAGGGCGTGCCAGCGGTGAGGCCCGTGACCTTGAGGTTTCGCGCGGTGAGGCTGGCTGGTTGCCCGGCCGCGGGTGTCGGGCTGACGGTCACCTGGTATGACGTGGCTCCGGTGACCGCACCCCAGGTGAGGGTGGCTGACGCCTCACCGGCGACAGCGGTCAGGTTCGCCGGTGGGTCGAGTGCGGTGGCGGGGGCCGGGGAGTAGGTGCCGAACTTGGCGTCGAAGTTCCCGGCCCGGTCGAAGGCGACGGCATGGACCTCGGTCAGGTCCTTGGTGATCGGGATCGCTGTCGTGTACAGCTTGGCGCTGTCACTGGGCAGGCCGCCGGTTACAGCGGCCGAGCCGTCTGTCGTGAAGTAGATGTCGGAGCCGGTCTCGCTCGACAGGGTCACCTTGTCGGCTGTCACGGAGATGTTGGGGTCCGCGTTGGGTGCCGGGGTGATAGTGAGCTTGGGCGCGACCTGATCGCCCGGCGCTGGGGTGGCCACCGCTGTGAACGGTTCGCTGATCCGCGGTCCAGCGATCGAGCGGACCTCGTAGGTGTAGTTGGCCACGGCCGGGTCGACGGTCAGAGTCGTCTTGGTGGCCGTGGCGGTCGTGCGTGCGACGACACCAATAGAGACCCCCCCGCCGTTGGCCGGGGCGATGGCGTCGATGTTGTAGCCGGTCACCGGGGCTGCTCCGGGAACTGCGGTGGTCGGGGTCCAGCTGACGGCGACCTGGGACTTGTCAGTCGCCGAGCGGACGACGGAGAAGCTTCCGGCGGGCGCAGCCTGGTCGGCGGGGCCGGCGGGGCAGCCGCCCATACCCGGGCCGCCGAGTTCGCCGAACTCGGCGATCGTGACCCCCTCCCGGTTACCGGCCGGGTCCAGGACCTGCCAGGACATGGCCCGTTCCCCGAGGCTGGCCTCGGAGGCGATCTTGGCCACGGCCGGGTCCTCGAACTCATAGGTCGCGGTGAAGGTGCCCGCACCGAACGTGAGGCTTGAGGCGTAGCCGCCCCGGGGTGCCGGGGTGAGGGGTCCAGGGACCGCGCGGATGTCCCGCTTGCCGACCGTGGTGCCCACCAGGTCGGGGTTGATGATTCGCTGTTCGGTGAAGTCGGGGTTGACCTCGGAACCCAGGGTTCCATTCACCGTCAGGGTGCTGAGCGTGGGCCCGCTCAGGGTCGCATCCGCTGTCACCGTCGCCGATTGCACCGTCATGTCGTCGGAGGTGCCGTCGGCCAGGGTGAGCTTCGCGACATCGCCCGGCTGGACGTCGGGCGTTACGGCGAGTCCGGTGCCCGCACCCCAGCAGATGCCGCCGGGGTGGTTGACCTCGAAGGCGACGTCGCCACCCGAGATCGTGCCGATTGCGGAGCCGACGACCTTGCCCGCCCGGACCAGCTCGACGGTGGCCTTCTCGCCGGCGTGGTTCTGGTAGCCCTCGACCGTGATGAAGTCGCGGTTGGGAAAGACCAGGAGGTTGTCGGGCGCAACTGGTACGGCGCCGGCAGCCAAACCTGTAGTCAGAGCGGCGAGTCCGGTGACGCTGAGCGCACCCACCACCAGCAAGCTCACGCCGCGGCTGGCGCGGCGGCCCCGTGGCTGCAGCCTCAGACCTGGCGGCTGAGCCACCTTTTTTGTTGTTCCTCGTCCATCTTGCATGTCAAAGCACCCCCGGGGGGTTGGGGCCGGGCGCCGACGCCAGGCCGGATGGTGGACCGAAAGCGGTCCTTCCCTAGCCATGCTGCGCACAAGCAAGCACTGACGGCAGCCCTCAGAGGGGGGGTGTTAACGGCACAAAATGGGAGGGCCGGCCAAGGACTCGTCAGGCCGCACGCAGGCCACACGAGCTTGCGCATCCGGCCTGAGCGGTACCAACAAGCAAAAGCCGAAGCCAACTCAGATCTAGCGCTGACCAGGCCAGACAGCACTCTGCACCGCGTCGCCGGACGACGAGAAGCGGTCCCGGTCATACTCCTTACCTGTGTTGAAGGTTCGAACCCTGCTGAGGGCGCCACCTGTCAGGCCTAGTCGGGCCACTCATCGGCCGGGGCGACTCACCACACACGGCTCCGCGACCGGGCTCGCAGGGCGCCCTGAGGCTGTACTGCGGTACGCCGAGGCCGTGCCCAGCCGGTCGGCGACGTCGTCTAGGTCGTCCTCGAACATCGACGCGTACACGTTCAACGTCATCGCCGCACCCTTCTGACCGAGCATCCGCTGCACGTGCTTGACCGATGCCCCCAGCCGATCGCCAGCGACGCGGCGGTATGCCGTAGGTGGCGCGGCGTCAGCCCGGCTAACTCGCCTCGGCCACCACGGGGTCCCACACCCACGGCGCCCTCTCAGGGATCGAAGGGCTCGCGAAGGATGTTGACGGATTTCCATGAACGTCAGCAGCTGAGGCCAACACTGAGACCGCTCTAGGAGGCCGCCCACACTGCGCTGAGTTTCGGAGGCGGCTCCATCTGGCGGTGCGTTGCGGCCCGCTCTCTTTGCCCCCCTTTCCATCGGCGCCGACGTGCCGGAGCGCCCGAAGCTGACAACAGGCTGCACCTACCCGGCAGCTCTGGGCGTCCGTCCTGGCGGAGCACGACCCCCGGCCATGAGACCTCGCGATTGGTCCGGGCGTCGAGCAGTGGGCACCAGCGCAGGCGGCAGCCGTGATCTTGACGAAATCTTGACGCTCTTCGAGGAGCTGGGGACCGGCTACGGGTATATAGGCGGGCGTAGCGTTGAGCGTTGTGCCCGTTGCCCTTGTGAGCCAGGAGTCTTCCGTCGTGCCAGCACCAGGTGAGCTTTTTCGAGCGGACCACTCATGTCGGACCACCGCGGGTTCTGGAACGCGCGGTGATGAGCGAGGTCCAGTCGGGTTCGCTGCAGGGCTGGGCGGAGGACCCGGATGAGTACGACGACCGATCACAGCACTGGCCTTCCCGACCACTCGGCGATGACCCCATCACCCAATCGACTGGGGCGCTGGCTGCTGGCGAACCGGGTCCAGCCGGTCGGGCCGGAGGCGGGTGAGGAGCACACCGAACCGCAGTCGTGGTGGAAGGTGATGTGCCTGACCGGTGTCGACTACTTCTCGACGCTCTCCTACCTCCCGGGCATCGCCGCCCTGGCCGCGGGGGCGCTGTAGCCGCTGGCGACGTTGCTGATCGTGGCGCTGACGCTGCTGGGGATGCTGCCGATGTATCGGCGGGTGGCGCAGGAGAGCCCGCACGGTCAGGGGTCGGTGGCGATGCTGGAGAAGCTGCTGCCGTTCTGGCGCGGGAAGATCTTTGTCCTGATCCTGCTCGGCTTCGTCGCCACCTCCTGGATCATCACCATCACCTTGTCCTCAGCCGACGCCACTGTGCACATGCTGGAGAACCCCTACCTCCCTGGGTTCCTGCACGGGCACGCCGTGCTCATCACCGTCGCGCTGCTGCTGGTGCTCGGGTTCGTGTTCCTCCTCGGCTTCAACGAGGCGGTCGTGGTCGCCATCCCGCTCGTGGCGGTCTTCTTGGCCCTGAACGCCGTCGTCGTGGCCGTCGGGATCGGCGAGATCGTCGCCACGCCGCAGCTGCTGGGTGACTGGACGCAGGCACTCACCTCCCGGGGAACCGGGTTCTTCGACATCGTGGGACCAGCCGTGCTCGCGTTCCCGCTGCTGGTGCTGGGGCTGTCGGGGTTCGAGACCGGGGTCAGCATGATGCCGCTCGTCGCCGCGAGAGGGCGCAGTCCCGAGGAGGTGCTGGCCAGCCGGGTGGGGAACACCCGCAAGCTCTTGACCGGCGCGGCGCTCATCATGTCGGTGTACCTGGTCACCACCAGTTTCATCACCACCGTCCTCATCCCAGCCGAGGCGTTCGCCGAGGGCGGCGAAGCCAGTGGCCGGGCCCTGGCCTACCTGGCGCATGAGAAGCTCGGCGAGGGCTTCGGCACGGTCTACGACATCAGCAGCGTCGCCATCTTGTGGTTCGCTGGAGCCTCGGCGATGGCTGGCCTGATCAACATCGTCCCCCGGTATCTGCCCTCGTACGGGATGGCTCCGGACTGGGGTCGGGCGGTCCGCCCGGTCGTCCTGGTCTACACCGCGGTCAGCATCGCCATCACCGTGGCGTTCAACGCTGACGTCAACGCCCAGGCGGGCGCCTACGCCACCGGCATCCTCGCGATGATGGTGTCGGGTGCGGTGGCAGTGACGGTGAGTGCCATCCGCCGCCGGCAGCGCCGATCCATCGTCGGCTTCACCGTGCTGACCCTGATCCTGCTCTACGCCCTCGCTGAGAACGTGCACGAGAAGCCCGACGGCATCACCATCTCCGCCTTCTTCATCGCCGGCATCCTGGCCATCTCGATCTGGTCCCGGCTCTCGCGGGCCTTCGAGCTCCGGGTGACTGACGTCCACCTCGACCACACCGCGCAATGTTCATCCGTGACTGCACACGCCGCACGGTCCGGCTCGTCGCGAACGAGCCGGACGAGGGCGACGCGAAGGAGTACGCCGAGAAGCGCCTGCAGATCATGCAGGATCACGACCTCACCGACGAGCAGGACTTCGTCTTCGTCGAGATCACGGTCGCCGATCCCTCAGAGTTCGCCACCAGCCTCGAAGTCCACGGAGAGGTGAAGCATCGCCAGTTCCGGGTGCTCACGATCCAGAGCTCGACCGTGCCGAACGCTCTCGCCGCGCTCCTGTTCCACATCCGCGACGTCACCGGCCATCGGCCCCACATCTACTTCGAGTGGACCGAAGGTCATCCGCTGGTCAACCTCCTCCACTTCCTCCTGGGCGGCGTTGGAGAGGTCGCCCCTGTCACCCGGGAGGTGGTCCGCCGGGCGGAGCCCGACCGGTCCCGCCGACCGCACGTCCACGCGGGCTGATGCACGTCATGGCGAGAAGGGTTGTCGATTGACCAGCCGGAGAACCGTGTGCGCGTCCGGGGTCATCGCGACGGTGGTCGGTGCTGTTCAGCTGCGGGTGACGAGGGTCAGTGTTCCGAGGACGCACCCGGTCTCCGTGATCGCCGCGCCTGCAGCTGTACTTTCTGCGGGTCGCTCCTGGTCGTCGGCGTCGGCATCGGCGTCCTCGTCCTGGCGACGTCGTGGCGGGATTGCGGGGGGTGTGGTTGAGGATGCCCACGAGCGACCGAGGGCCCGGGTTCGGTCTGTCGGGGTGACGGCGTGATGATGACGCTCCGGCTGATCGTGCCGTCGGACCGCACACGGCGAGTGGCCGATCGGCTGGCGGGCGATGCTCGCACGACAAATCTGGTCGTCCTGCCCGGCGGCGGGGTCAGGCCGGCCGGCGATCTCGTCCAGTGCGAGGTGACCCGAGAAGCCGTGTCCGACGTGCTCGGTTGGCTGCGCGGTGAGGGCGTCTACGACGACGGGTCCGTGGTTCTCAGCGACGTCGCGTCAGCGCCCTCGGCGAACGCTCGCGCGACCGAAGCTGCTGCTCCCGGTGCTCCGGACGATGCCATCGTCTGGGACGCCGTCCTCGACAGCGCCTACGGCGAGGTCCGTGGCTCGTGGTCGTTCTACGCCTTCCTCACCCTCGCGACCGCCATCGCTGCCGTCGCCGTCATCACGGACTCCGCCATCCTCGTCGTCGGGGCCATGGTGGTCGGCCCTGAGTTCGGGCTCGTCGCCGCCCTCGCGGTCGGCCTCGTGGGCCGGCGGCGAAGCCTGGTCAGCGGTGCTGCGCTCCTCCTGCTCAAGGGTTTTGCTCACGCCATCGCCGCCACGGTCGTCCTGGCTCTGCTGGCTCGCCTCGTCGGTTGGGTCGACCTGGCCGACGTCACCGGACCACGGCCGCTGACCGGCTTCATCTGGCGGCCCGACAAGTGGTCCGCCGTCGTCGCCGTCCTCGCTGGCTGCGCCGGGGTGCTCTCCCAGACCGCAGGTCGCTCGAACGCCCTCGTTGGTGTCTTCATCTCCGTCACCACGGTCCCGGCTGCCGGCGACATCGCCCTCTCTCTCGCGCTGGGCGCACCAGGACACCTGCTCGGCGCCGCCTCCCAGCTCGGGATCAACCTCTTCGGCATGACGATCGCCGGTGTCCTCACCCTGGTCACCCAGCGGACGTTGTGGACGCTCCGAAGCCGCCCTCAACGCGCCAGGCCGCCGGCTGCTGACTAGGGAGGCGGAGGTCGAGACATCAGTTTGCCCACGCCTACTCAGCCAGCCTGCCGACTCCGAATGCTAAGCACCGCTCACGGAGTGAAGGTTCGGGGGCCCATTTGGTGCCGCAGTAGTGTCGGGTCCGCGAGCCATCAGCGGCTTGTTCGTCCGGATCGGGCTGGGAGGTCAATGGGTCCGTCGCTGGGGCTCGCCGGGGTAGGCGCTCAATGATGCGCCACCGTAGTGCTGAGGCTGGGTGGTCGTCCGGCAGCGGTCCTTGGGTGCGTGCTTCTTCAGGAGCCGGCGGCCCTCGAGCCGGCGGATAGCAGGCCGGCGACTCAGCGTGCGAGGACTGGGTGTGGTTGTCGCTGGCGTGAGTGCAGTGATCGCCTCGACGAGGTCGGCGTGCCGCTGTGCAGTGTGGCTTGAAGGCGCTGTTCGAGGTGCTGTTACCTGGCCGACGGGCCTCTGCGACAGCGTCCCGCCTGGCCGCGGGCTGGCTAGACCGCCCTAAGAGAGAAGCGGTGGATTAAGCACGGGTGGCATGGCGTGCCGAAGAATAGGGGAGAACCGGTTCGACGTTGCACGCCCGGCTACCGCCCAGCTACTTGCGCTTGGGGTAGGGGTCATCCTTGGAATCGCCACCACTGAGCGCCTCCCAGTGGCCGTTGCTGCAGCTCGGGCACGGTGGAAGGTGCTTGGTCGAGGCAACCGAAAGCTTGTAGCCACAGCTGGTGCACTTATAGGTGCCGGAGGAGACGTCACTCCCAGCGGGAACGGGATCTGCCATTCGCTGATCATTCCAGAGACCGCCGGCAGACAACATCCCGCCCTCGTACCACCCTGGTGAAGGGCGCACGCGGTAGTGGACCGTGGTGCGGGACGGACGCAGTGGCCGGCTGTTGTGCGGGACGGACGCAGTGGCCGGCTGTTGTGCGGGACGGATGCAGTGGCCGGCTGTTGTGCGGGACGGATGCAGTGGCCGGCTGTTGTGCGGGACGGACGCAGTAGCCGATCATCGTGAGGGACGCAGTGACCCGTCGGTTTCAGGCCAGCACCTCGCGGAGCTTGGCCGCGAACGCCTCTGGCTGGCCGGGGAAGTCGCCGTCGGCGCTGGCGAAGCCGGCGTGGTGGCTGGGGAAGACGTCTACGTCGCGGCCCAGACGCTGGGCCAGGCCGTGTCCGCCGCGCGCGGCGACCTCCTGGCCGGAGTCCGCACCGACTGCCACGTGCAGACGCTTCCCGAGGGCGGCGAGCGCGGTGTAGTCGGGCACGTAGGCGTTGCAGGCGGGCATGTTGCGCATCAGCGGGTTGGTGCGGTCACCGTCGTCCTTGGCGCTCAGGCCGAAGGCGGCCGGGTCGGGCGCCGGGCGGTCGAGCGAGTCGGCCGCAGCGGCTCGGGTCGACTGGGCCTCCCCGAGCGCTTCGATGACGCGGTGTAGGTCGTCTGCGTGCTGCTCGAGCGTCAGCGGCTGGTCCCGGTCGGATCAGCGAAAGCGACGAGGCGTCATCAACTTCGTATGTCCACCAGTTGTGCGGCACGCACGCAAGCCGACACTGATGCGGGCGCACGCGAACCTGTAATTGTCTGCAATGTCGTCGCGGCTTGCCACGGATGACATTCCCGTCTCTGGCCGGACCTCAGTCGGTACTTCGCTCAATTCTGCCCGGACTGCTTGGGGAGGCGGTGTGGCCCAGCTGACTGCTTAACTGAACCAACCAGGTGCAGCGGTTCAGCGCTGTACCTGTGTGATCCCTTACCCAGGGCGGTCTCGTTTGCCTCGATCGGTGGCACGCGATTTGATTGGCAGCGCTTCAATGGGGCTGCAGGGCCGACGGGTGCGCGCGGTGACCCGATGACGAAGTGGTGGTGCTGGGACTCTTTGGTGCTCGTCGTCACCGCGACGTCGTCCCGAAGTCTGGTATCGGCGACAGCCTGGCCGTCGAATTGGGCAGTTGGTCGATGAAGATGCGAAGTTGTGCGTGCGGGTGTCCCGAGGTGTCGTTGGCTGCGGTGATGAGGTCGGAGGCGAGCCGGTGCAGCTTGATGTTGGTGTGCTGTGACCAGCGCACGAGGAGTGCGAAGGCTGCGTCCGCGTCGACGGCGTAGAACCCGATCAGGACACCCTTGGCCTGCTCGATGGCCGGCAGGTTGGCCAACCGGCGACGCAGCGCCTCGATCTCCTGGCTGAGCTCTGCCACCTCTGGGGCCACTGCGACATCCGTCAGGCTCGTCCCCACGAGTGAGAGATGAGCAGCATCAGTGGGCGGGCCGTTGTGGCGGTCCTTGATGAGTTCGATTTGATTGGTGTGCACGGCTCATGCTCCTTGTCGCGGATGAGACGCCTCGCGCGGCACGCCAGGCGATGCCGCCCACCGAGCCTCCCGCAGGGATCAGCAGACCCGGCGATGCCAGCTTTCGTTCACGCCCTAGCCTCGCCCTATGCAAAACGAGTCACCCTTGCATAGGGACGACCCCAGCGGCGAGACGGCTTCGACCGGCCGCACGCTCAGCATCGGCGAGGTCGGCCTGCTGCTCGGCCTGCCAGCACCGACCATCCGGTCGTGGGAACGTCGCCACGGCTTGTCCACCACCGCCCGCGACGAGCGCGGCCACCGCCGCTACACCGACAATGACGTCGCGGTCCTGCGTCGGATGCGGGACCAGCGCTCGACGGGGATGGCGGTCGGCGCGGCTGCCGCCGTCGCCCAGGCTCCCTCATCCCTTGAGCTGTGCGGGCAGATGCTCGCGGGCACCCACCACTTGGACGGTGACGAGATTAGCGCCGTGCTCGACGTCAGCCTCCGCGCGCACGGCCTGGCAGCCACCCTCGAAGAGGTGCTGCTGCCCGCGATGCGCGAGGTCGGGGTGCAGTGGTCACGCGGTCACTGCGACGTCGCGAACGAGCACCTGGCCACGGCCGCCGTCCTCGCCTGGCTCGCACGACGTGCCCCGGACGCGCCGCCGCCTCTCCCTGGCCGACCCATCGTGCTCAGTGGCGGCCCCCAGGACCAGCACACCATCGGACTCGAGGCCTTCGCCGTGCTGCTCCGGCACCACCGCTTCGACTGCCGCAACCTCGGCGCGCAGACCCCCGCCGCCTCCCTCCGGTTCGCAGTGGAGAGGTCGTCCGCCGCCGGTGTGGTCGTCGCCTCACAGCTGGCCAGGAACCGCCCGGCCGCGGTGGCAGCGCTGAAGGCGGTCAGCGACACCGAAGCGGTCCTCTTCTACGCCGGCGCCGCCTTCCGCAGCGCCCGATCACGACAATCACTGCCCGGGCACCACCTCAGGGGCAGCCTCTCCCACGCCGCCGACCTCATCAGCAGTCACCTCGGCCGGGCGTGAGCGGAGCCCGACGCCGGGGCAGCAATGCCCAGGGTCTCCGGATCGGCCTTTTTCGGGGTTTCCCTCGCGCCGGTGCACGTTGGCTCGGCTGCTTTCCGTCAACTCGTGACCAACGCGGCCGGGTCGTCGAGCCAGGTCCGTCGATCGGCCGGTGCAGCTCCAAGGTCCGGACTCGACCAGCGACGAGACCGCCGTGGAGGGGACGTGCTTGTTGTCGAGCAGGCCTGAACTCTGATGAAGGACTGCACGTCCGGCTACGCGGGGCGCAGTTGCGTGGTCTTGGCGGTTGCTGAGTCAGGGTCAGGCCGGTTGTGTAGCTCGGACCTTGCGTGCTGGGGTAGGCCCGACACCCAGGCGGGTCGATCCCCGCTTTGGCCGCGCCGTTTCTCGATCGCCCCCCGAGGAGGATCGGCGTTGACTTCGCCGGTGAGCGTATCCACAACTCGATCGGCCCGAGCCCACGGTGGCCGATCGCCGGCCGTATCAGAGGGGCAACGACGACTCGGCGGCGTCGGACCGCCTCCAGCGACAGCGGAGCTCGAACGTCCCCAGGGACGAGCATGAATCAGTTGTCGTGCGATATCTGAGTCTGAGTCGGAGTCAGGACTTGGGCCCGATTCTGGGTGGGCGAGGGCCGCGGGAGCGTGTCGACTTGTACTTGCGGGCAGGCTCGGTGGACATAGGTCGTAGCAGGCCTCATTTGTAGGAGAATATCCCCCTCACCAGCGGGTGTGATGCATGGACTTGGCCCGGGAGGATTTTTCCAGGGACCGGCAGCCGCTGGTGCCTGACCAGCGTGCCCGCGGAGCCCACTGATGATCCGCGTCCTGGTTGACGATAATCATCGGTTCTTCCGCGGCTGCATGGTGAGCCTGATCCAGGCAGTGGAGACTCTATCGTGGGGGAGTGTGCCGATCGCGGCCGACGTGGGCCGACGCGTGTTGGCTATCCGCGGCTGGCCTCTGGACGCGGCTGACCTCGCGGTCGCCGTGCGGCAGACTGAGCCCACTCCCGGCGACCTGGAGCGTGCCCTGCTCAAGGGTGAGATGGTCCGCAGCTACGCGTTTCGCGGCGGGAGCTATGCATTCACCCCCGACATCGCCGCGCTGGTGCTCTCGGTCCGCACTGCGACCCGGGTACGGGAGACCCCGCGCTGGCAGCAGCAGGGCGGGTTCGCGCTCAAGGACTGGGACCCACTGCGGGAGACCGTTCGTGATGCGCTCGCGGACGGACCCATGACGCGCAGTGAGCTCTCGGCACGGCTCGCACGCACGCCGCTCGCGCACCTCAGCGCCGCGGCTACCGGGGCAGGAGCCGACAGCTTGTACAAGCCGCTGCACTGGTGGGGTGACATTTGCTTGGCCCGCAGCGAGACGGCCAGTCCACCTTCCGTCTGCTCCGCGACGACCCTGCCTGGCCTGGCCTACTGGACGTCGAGGACGCAGGCCGTGAGTTGGTCACCCGGTACCTCGGCAGCTACGGCCCCGCAACCAGCGCAAACCTCCATTACTGGTTCACCGACGGCCTCGGGGCGCCCCGACGGCGACTCGACAGCTGGCTGAGCGACGTGGCGGACCATGTCACGGTCGACGGCGACGGCGGCGGCGGCGGCGAGGAGTGGTACGTGTTGAACGCCGACCTGGAGGCGCTGCACGCGGCAGAGCTGAGCGTGACCGTCCGACTCCTCCCGCCCTTCGACCCCTGGATCCTCGGTCCCGGTACGGCAGACCCCCGACTCATCGCCCCCGCTCGCCGAGCCCTTTTCTCTCAAGGGGCTAACCCGGTCATCGTCGGCGGAGCGGTCGCGGGGACATGGCGCCTCCGCGCCCGGATGGTCGAGGTGTCCTGCTTCCACGAAGCCGGCGCCCTTCCTGAGGGAAGTTTCGACGCCGAACTCCAGCGCCTGGCAGCGATCTCTGCGAATGGTCTGAGCATCACCTCCTCGACCGCCTAGAGACCCGAAGGTCCAGGTGCTCACTTTCCGGGCGCCGCTCCCGACATCGTGGTTGCCAGCACGGGCGGCCAACCCCTCACCGACCTCGACCGTGACCACTTCGGCATCGACGACGGCGACGGCGACGGCGACGGCGACAGATCTTCGATCACCCACCTCGCGCGGGAGGAACGCAGTACCAGACCGCGACTAGGCGGGGTCTTGGGTGCGCGTGTGGATGCCGACAACGGGTCCTTCTGTGGTCGGGTGGGTGGCAAGGTCGACGAGGCTGGCGGCGACAGCGGGCCCGGGGACGTTGCTGAGGAGGGACGGCATGCGATCGGTGAGTTGGTAGAGATCGGGGCCGTTTGGGGTGATGGTGGGGGCGCAGACAGCCGTCCAGTTCACGGTGGTGGCCGCGACGATCGCGAGGGCGGTCTCGGCGTCGGCGACAGCAGTTCGGTCCATCACGGTGAGGACAAGCCGGTTGAGGTGGGTGCGAGGCGTGTTGCGGTGAGCGGGGCGTCGAATCCCGGCGCCGGTCAAGATGACCAGCCGGTCGCAGCTGTGCTGCTCCATGGCAGCGGTGATGGTGCGCAGGCCGGGGGTGAGGACGGCGCCGGTTCCGCGTCGAAAGGCACCGAGGGTGCTGATGACCGCGTCAGCCCCCGTGACAGCAGAGTTGACGGCGTCACCATCGGCGACGTCGCCAGCGGAGACATGTAGCTGGGGGTGGGGGTCGAACGGGTCGCGGCTGTGGACGAAGGCGTGGACTTGGTGGCCCTGGTCGAGGGCTCGTCGGACAACGAGGGTGCCGACGTTGCCATTAGCGCCGAAGACGGTGATGTTCACCAGCTCAGCCTGAGGGGAGAAGCCTCAGAGGTTGCATCCGGGGTCAGATTCAAAGGGTGATCGCGCCATGCACGGCAAGGGCAGTGCCGACGGTGTGCAGATGCCCCGCCACGCGAGATCCTGGCTGGACCCGCCGAGGTGCTGCTCCGCCGGTCCCGACAGGAGGCGCCGGTTGTTCGGGAGGACGGTCGCGACGGTGAGACCGAGTACTCCCGCTGGGAGCAGTCCAGCAACAGCGACCGTCCATCTCGGCGCCACCAGGAGGTGTAGGGCAACCGCGAGCAGGCAGGAGATGAGCAGCGGGGCCTGAACCTTTTCGGCTCGGGGAATCACAGCCCGGAGGTCTGCCAATGCGGCAACCGGACTCAGCCTCGCCCGCACCGGGTGCTGAACCAACCCGATGTAGAGGCAGACGCCCGAGAATGCGGCAGCTTGCAACTGGGCGATCGCCAGCGTCACATTCCCCAACACACTAGTTTTTCCTCTAGCAACCGGGCAGGCGTCCCTAGCCCAGCGACCCATGCGAACACGCGCAGCGGACCCTCGTGCGGAGCACGGCAGTGTCCGACTTGTGCAGGACACAGCCATTAGGCGACTCTGGTGTGGGACGCACGCAGTGGCTGACCGGTGCTGTCCGGAGGGGGAGCTGGTGTTCAGGCCCGACAGGTTGCAGGTTGGTGGCCGTTGGCCATGCCCGCTCGACGACGCCAACGCCGCCGGCCGACAAGGCTGGTGGTCAGCGGGCGACGCCCTGGGGGGTCGGGTCGTGGTCATCGTCTGCGTCGATAGCGACGCGGACCTGACCGGCCGGGTCAGGAGGCGGGCAGGGGAGCGGCGTGCGGGCGGTGAGCAGGGCGGTGGCGGCGGCGGCGGGGAGGGGGCGGGAGAGCAGGTAGCCCTGGCCGTGGTTGCAGCCGAGGGTGCGCAGCCGGTCGAGTTGAGCGTGGTCCTCGATGCCCTCGGCGGTGACCTCGAGGCCGAGGGCTTGGGCCATGGTGAGCACCGCCTGGACGATCTGGGCGTCGGAGGCGTTCCTGGTTAGGCCGTCGACGAACTCCTTGTCGATCTTGACCACGTCGATGGGGAAACGTTTGAGGTGGCCGAGCGAGGAGTAGCCCTGACCGAAGTCGTCGAGGGCGAACCGGACGCCGTGTGCGGCCAGCCGGCGCATGGTGGCGGCAGCTTTAGCCGGGTCGCCCATCACCGCCGTCTCCGTGATCTCCAGCAGCAGGCTGGCCGGCGGCAGCCCGGTCGTGCGCAGCACCGTCGCGACCTGCTCGACCAGGTCGACCTGCTGGAACTGCCGGGCCGAGACGTTGACGGCGACCTGCAGCGTCGGGTCGCCGAGGGCCAGCTGCCACAGCCGGCCCTGCCGGCAGGCCTCCTCGAGCACCCAGCGGCCCAGCACATTGATCAGCCCTGTCTCCTCCGCCAGCGGGATGAACTGGTCCGGCGGCACCAGGCCGCGCTCGGGGCTCTGCCAGCGGACCAAGGCTTCGAACCCGGTCACCGCGCCCGTCCGGAGGTCGACGACGGGCTGGTAGTGCAGCAGGAACTCTTGGCGGGCGATCGCGGCGCCGAGGGCGGTCTCGTCGCTCATCCGCCGCTGGGCCCGTTCGTTGAGCTCGGGCTCGAAGATCTCCCACCGGCCGCGGCCGCGCTCTTTCGCCCGGTACATGGCCAGGTCGGCGTGGCGCACCATCGTGTCGGGGTCGGCGCGGCCGACGGCGATCCCGAGGCTCGCGCCGACGTGCATCTGACGGCCGTCCACGGTGAGCGGCCGGGCCAGCGCGGCCAGGATGCGGTCGGCGACTTGGACTGCGTCGGCGGCCTCCTCAGTGCGGTCTAGCAATACCACGAACTCGTCGCCGCCCAGCCGGGCGACGCTGTCCTGGGGCCGCAGCTCGTCGCGGATGCGGGTTGCCGCGTGGACCAGCAGCCGGTCGCCGTAGTCGTGCCCGTAGCTGTCGTTCACGGTCTTGAAGCGGTCGAGGTCGACGTAGAGCACCGCCAGCGCGGACGTCGCGGTGTCGGTGCCGAGCTGGGTCTGCGCATGGGCGAGCCGGTCCATGAATAGGATGCGGTTCGGCAGCCCGGTGAGGGCGTCGTGCAGCGCTTGGTGGGTGAGCCGGGCCTCGAGCGCGCGGCGTTCGCTGATGTCGCGGCCGACGGCCGAGAGGTACTCCAGTGCTCCGCCGGGTCCGCGGTGGGTGAGGATCAGCACTGACGCGGGGACGGCGCGCCCGTCGGCGCCGACCAGTTCGGTGTCGACGGACCAGCGGTCGTCCCGCTCGACCGCGGCGGCCCCCTCCCGCACCCAGGCCGCCTGGCCCTCGGCGTCGAGCAGCTCGATGAAGCGCACCGGTGAGGCGACGATGTTCAAGCCGAGACGGTGGGCGGCTGAGCGGTTCAGGTAGAACAGCAGGCCGTCCGGGTGGGCCAGGGCGACGAAGTCGGTCGTCTCGTCCAGCACGGCCTGAGCGCGGCCGAATCCCTGCACGACGGCGTGGAGCTCGTCGGCCGTCCGTGCGGCTTCGGCCTCGGCTGCCTGCCGGTGACCCCGCTCGACGAGGAGCTCGTGCTGGAGCCGGTCGGCGGCAGAGGCGTGCGGGACGGCGGAGGTCAGTGGCTCCGGGATGTCGATGAGGCGACCTTTCCGGTCGGTCGAGCGGTGCGACCCCGAGCCGCAGCAATCGGACGGCACCACCTGCGCAGACGCCGGCCCGACGGCCGTGGAGACAGCATAGGCACTGCGAGCCGGATCCGGGCCGCGGCCGCACCGTTCAGTCGGCTGGCTCTCCTGTTCGGGCCGGCGTTGCGCGGGCACCCGTGGACGCTCCAACGGCTCGCCCTAGGGCTGTTCAGCGCTGCTGGGTCATAGTCCCCCTGCGAGCAGCACGATGATGCCGCTGGGTCGCGGCCGGCGGTGAACTCGAAACGTCTTCATAGGTGGCCACGCGTGGACCTGGTGGCAACCATCTCCGGCGGCCGTCCGCAGGGCTTCGCCGATGTCGTCAACGGAGAAGGCACGCGCTGCATGCCGATCCGTTGGTCTGCCCTCGGACAACTCAGGCCCTGCTCGACGACCTCACCCCCTGCACCCCCAGCGGCTGGTGGCCGCCCTAAACGCCCTCCGAGGAGGCGGACCCTCGTGCGGAGCACGTCAGTGGACAACTCCTATACGGGACGCGTGTGGCGGCTCCTAGTGGGAAACCAAGCCGGGATGCAACGGCTTGGCTGCGGCTCAGCCGACTTCTCCGCCGCTGAGGGCTAGGACTTCGAGGAACTTCAGGTCGAACCAGTTGCCGGGCACCTGTTGTTGGTAATAGTAGGAGCTGACGGCTCGGGCTTGGCAACATGCGAGGGCGTGGTCGGGGTCGATCCCGGCGGCCGCGGCGAACCGGTTGATCCGTCGGACGATGCCCTGGTACAGCCCGGGGCCTTGGTCGATCTCTTCGCGTCGTCCAGCGATCACTGTGAACGTGTCGAAAGCGCCGGTGCCTGACCATCCTTTCGGGTCGATGCTCAGCCACCCATCTCGTGTGCTGCGGAGGATGTTGTCGAAGTGCAGGTCCCCGTGCAGCATCGTCGCCGTGGTGTCGGTGGCGAGCTGCTCGATGGTCTCCTGCGCCTGGTCAATGGCCGCCTGCGGCAGCGCCCACGGTGATGACTCGGTCTGGCGAGTGAGCTCGTCGATCCACGCCGTGGTGGTCTCGGCCAACGCGGTGACACCGGGCAGCGGCTTGACCGCAAGCCGCCTGGCGAGGTCGCCGGCGATCTCTATGGCCTCCTCGACGAGTTCCGGGCGGACGGCGTAGTCGGTCAGGGTTTGCGGGGAAGCTCGTTCGAGGACCAGGACCAGCCGGGTGTCGTCCACCTCGAACAGCTCGACCGATCCGCGACCGCCGAAGGTGGCCAGCCCGAGCGCCTCCCCAAGGTTTCCCGGGTGGGGATACGACACCTTGAGCATCGCCGGTCCTCGTGGGTGATGGATCGGCACGATCAAGGCGACCTGACCATGCTGGGGCGGGCCGTCGATGGCGCAGCGCCACCGGCCGCAAGCGTTGTCGACCAGCGCTGGCAGCCCGTCCAACCAGGCCCGACCCTCAGCTCCCTCGCGCAGCGTCGTGGCCTCCACGAGGCCGGCTGGAACCATCACCGTCACCGCAGCAGCCTACGAAGAGCGCGGCTGAGGCCCGCATAGGTGGCGCCATCAGTGACCGACCCTCGTACGGAGCAAATCAGTGGACAACCCCATGCGGAGCACGTCAGTGACCGACCCTCGTGCGGAGCACGTCAGTGGACAACCCCCATGCGGAGCACGTCAGTGACCGACCCTCGTGCGGAGCACGTCAGTGGACAACCCCCATGCGGAGCACGTCAGTGACCGACCCTCGTGCGGAGCACGTCAGTGGCCGACCCTCGCGCGGGAGGCATGTCAGTGGCCGACCCGCGTGCGGAGCACGGCAGTGCACCCCCAAACGAGTCAACCGGCGAGTCACGCGGTGTTGGGTTGGCGCCTTGCGGTGAAGATTCGGCGCTTGCATGCGCCGCGACGGCCTCGTTCGGTCAGCGCAAGCCCTCAGCAACGTCGAGAGCTGATTGAGGGTCAGCGGTCAAGGCCTTGTTCTGCGGTCGATGGTCCACACTGACAGCATGTGCGCCCCTCCTGCCAAGCGGCCGAACTCGGAGATTGGTCGGCCGACGCTTCTCGGGAGGGTGCTCATCTGGTTCGACGGCGGATCTTGATGTCGATCGAGGGGTTGTTGATCTCGGCGGTTGGCGGCCAGCGGGGGGTCGCGGCGGCGGACCGTCTCTGCCGGGCCTGCGTGAACTTGCTCGCGGTGGACGCGGCGGCGATCTCGTTGGTGTTTGACGGCGTCAGCACCGGCACGCTCGGATCAAGCAGTGAGCTGGCCCGGCAATACGACGAGCTGCAGTTCACCGTCGGTGAGGGGCCTTGCCTGGAGTCGGTGTCCACGCGAGCCCCAGTGCTGGTGTTTGACCTCGCCGCCGACATCGGCACCGGCCGCTGGCCAGGCTATGGGCCAGCGCTGCTCGCTTACGGAATTGTTGGAGTGTTCGCGATGCCGGTTCTGGTGGCCGGGGAGTACGTCGGGGCACTCGACCTCTTCCGGACGAGGACCGCCAGCCTGGAGGGTCAGGACCTTTCGGGTGCACTGGTTGCGGCCGAGCTGGCCGAGATGCCGTTGCTGGACCTGCTGACCGACAACCTGGAAAAGTCGGTGGCTGACCCAAGCACGGCCGCCTGGGCCGAGCTGAACCAGATCGCTCGCGCCGAGGTCAATCAGGCCACCGGCATGCTGGTCGCACAGCTCGATGTCGGGCCCGCGGAGGCGCTGGTCCGACTCCGAGCACATGCGTATGCCACCAACCGGTCCGCCACCGAGGTGGCCCGCGACATACTCGAGCGTCGTCTGCGCCTGGCACCTGACTGAAGCCGTCGGTTCCGCAACCATCCGTGCTCGGCCGAGAGCAACAATGATTGTGACAAGGAGGGCTTATGACCAACGGTGATCGTGAAGCGCGGGTGCTGGGGGCGGTGGTAGCACTCGTCGACAACCTGTTGCACGATTTCGACGTCGTCGACCTGCTCACCGACTTGACCGAACGCTGCGCAGACTTGCTCGACATCTCGTCGGCCGGGCTGCTGCTCGCCGATCCGCGGGGCCAACTGCACCTGATGGCCGCCACCTCCGACCGCACCGTAGGGCTTGAGCTGTTCCAACTGCAGGCCGACGAAGGTCCCTGCTTGGACTGCTACGTTAGCGGAGAGCCGATCTCGATCGCCGACCTTGACACCGAGACAGGCCACTGGCCACGTTTTGTGCCGGCCGCCCGGGAAGCCGGGTTCGCCTCCGTGCACGCCGTACCACTGCGGGCGGCCGGCAGCGTTCTCGGCGCCCTCGGGCTGTTCGGCACCAGTACCGGCGCGTTGAACGACGCTGACCTGCTGGTCGGACGCAGCTTGGCCCACGTGGCCAGCGTGGCCATCGTTCAGGAACGCCCACCCACACCCGAGACCGTGCTACCGCGGCTTCGGAGGGCACTGGCCAGCCGCGTCGTTGTCGAGCAGGCCAAGGGCTTTCTGCGGGAACGCCTCGACACCAGCCTGACCGACGCTTTCACCCTCCTCCGCCAGTATGCGCACCATCATGACGTCCACGTGTCCGAGGTCGCGCGCCGGCTCATGACCCGACCAGACGCCCGGCCCACGATTATCGCCGGCCTACTGGAGCTAGCCGAGGCATCCGGTAACGAAATCCGCCGAACCAGTTGAATTGCGCCTGGACTTTTGCTTGGAACGAGCACGGTGTGTCTGACTTGTATTAACAGCAAGTTTGCTTCGAGAGCGGCGTCTGCGGTCGAGGATGTTGACGGACGCGCTAGCGGGGCGCAGCACCGTCCTCGTCCATCGGATCTGAGATTTCTCAGGGCTCGATCGCCGACAGTCAGCGGCCGTTCAGGTGGCTCGTCCGATTCGGAGGTGGCCGATACCAGGCCGCGTGAGCGGGTTGATGGAACCGTCTCACCACTCCGTACGAGCCCGTGCTGGTTTGCTCACCAGCCCAGTTTGGTGCGGAGCGAGCGGGGCAGGTAGGCATCAAGGGACGCCGCCAGCATGGTCCTGCCGGCTCGGCCAAGCTGAGCGGCGGTAGACATCCGGGCTCGCCTTTAGTCAGCGGGACCTCTTCTGACGAACTACTCGGCTGGGACCAGAGGTTGCCAGCAGAGTGTCTGCCACGTGGGATCTGCCCGCTCAGGGGAGGTCCTTGTGCGGACCTCGGTATGAAGGTTGAGATCCCGATTGTCCCAGTCGGAACCGCCACTCTTCTCGATTCGGCGTGCTGTGCATGCCCATCGCGGGGCTGTCTGAGCGAGGCGCAAACGGTACCTGGATCACTAAGTTGCTGCCGGGTCAAGCTCGGTTGCGGCCTAGGCTGAGATGTGGTTGAGCAAACAGCCCATCCAGCCGCCTCCTAGGCGACGGTTGTTCAGCCCGCAGCCGCCCAGCAGCAGGTCCGCAGGCCTCGGGCGGGTTCTATGCCTAGCGGCTCTACCCGTGTAACGATGACAGGGTGGAGTCGAAGAGTTGGGATGTCGAGGCGGCCGCCGACCCCCCTGGACCAGCGCCTGCGGAAGCGGAGCGTGGCGGCCAGCGCGAGTTGAGGCTGGATGCGGTTGCCGGTAGTCACATGGGGGCGGTCGACGACATGCGGGCTGCGAACCAGCAGTTGCGGGCTGCTGTTGCCAGCAACCGCGTAATTGGAGCGGCGTTGGGCATGGTGATGGAGCGCCTTCATCTTGACCGTGAGGCCGCGCTTGCTCATTTGATCAAGCTATCTCAGAACAGCAACACCAGGCTGGCTGCTGTCGCCGAGCAGATCCTTGCTGCGTCTGAGCAGGACTCGGCGAGGCGAATTGCCTCTTCCTCAGAGTGACTATCGACTTCCAAGAGGTCTAGCTGCGAGTATATATAATTTGAGGTACGGACCGACGACGAAGTTTCGCTTTGCCGCCAGCAGGTGCGCTCCCGAGCGCAAACAACCTACTGAGCAAGTGGTATTCGTATGGCAGTGCTTGATCATCGTGAACTGATCATCTGGCGACGGCTATGGCCGGAGGTGGGCGGTTGGACGACCAGCGTCGTACTTATTGGGCGTCGGCCGAGGGTGTCGACTGTTCGCGACAGCTGAGATAGGTTCTGCTGCGACTCAAAATTCGCCCTATGAAGACAACAAGCTTGACCCGCTGGAGGCACGTCCGCCTAGCTGGCTGTTCATGCCGTGCTTTCGGGGGATGGCGTGGGATTGCAACTCCTCGGAGGAATGAGCGACTCATGGAGGCTGTGTAGCCTAGGAGTCCCGACGTGGCCACTCCCTCTGTCTGGGCTCCGGTACGAGAGCTTCCTGGGTCGTTCATAGAATTTTTGGGCGCGCTCGGACCTCAGTATGCCCCTGATGATTATATTGTTCGTCGGCCTGAGGCGCAGCTCGGATCGCGAGATTGCCGAAGGGTCTTACCAGGTCGACCTCGGCACAAGCACTCGACTTGACGGGGCCCTTCAGCACCCCGCAGGCTGGTATTCCGGGCTGGGTCGGTCGGGGATAGTCGAGCGACAGTATCGCAGTGCACGGCTGGCTTCGAAGCTGCGAACGCTGAAAAGAGGTGGAGGCCAAATGGGGGCCGAGTGGCAAGTCTGGAAGTGAAGTGTATTGAGTGGGACCTCTGGCTTGTTGTGGCCGCCTTTCGGATCGATTTTGTCACGTAGCCGCGGCCTCGGGTGGGGTAGCGATGGGTACGATTTGGGAGATGAAGAACCTGACTGAGGTGTCGGGGTTGCGTAGGCAGGCGACGTTGAGCTGCACCCACACAGCATGGCCGTCGATGTGGACGTAGCGCTTGGTCATTTGGTAGCGGTCACGATGCCCATCGACTACTTCGGCGAGGAGCTCCAGGTCGAGGTTGAGGTCGTCGGGGTGGGTGATGTCTTGGAACGTGCTGGCGAGCAGTTGGTCCTGAGTGCGGCCGGTGATGGCGGCGACGGCGGGGTTCACGGTGAGCCAGCGTCCGTCGGGTCCGACTAAGGCCATTCCGATGGGGGCTGCGGTGAAAGCTTGCTCCAGGGTGTCCTTGGCCTCGGCTAGGGCTGCTTGGAGGTGGCGGCGTTCCGTGATGTCGCGGGTGGTGACGATCACCATGTGGTGAGCAGAATTGGGCGCGAGTGGCTGCGCCGTGTCTTCTACCCAGCGGTAAGTGCCATCAGGGCGGCGGTAGCGGTATTCGACGGCCACTGCGGTCTGGCGATCGTTGGCTGCCTTGCCCCTTTCGAGGATTCGTCGGTCGTCGGGGTGGATGAACTCCGGATGCGGTTGTCCGAGCAGTTGCTCGGGCAACCAGCCGGTGACACTTAATGACGACGGGCTGACCCACCGGTAGCAACCGTCGCTGTCTTGGACGGTGATCAGGTCAGCGACGTTCGCGGCGACGATCTCAGCCGTCAGCGCGTACGACGCCCCCAGGTTCTGTGGTCCGTCCCCGGCCGGTGTATCGGGTTCGGCGCGCTCGAGGCGGAGGATGGACCGGATTGCCGTCAACACGGCGTCGATACCGCTAATGGATTTTGCTGCTTGGCGACGAACAGTCGGATCGGCGTGCTGCATCAAACCGCTGAGGTCCAAGGTGGCACCGAAAAGTGGGTGCATCACTTCACTGGTCATTCTGCTCGCAAGCAGCGCGCGCTCGCGCTGTCCGGCCCGCAGTTCGCTCTGCCGACGCATTTGCGCCTCGGTGTTGACCCGCTCGGTGATGTCGACCATGTGCACCACGACCCCAGCGGTTTTCTCGCCGCTCGAGCGATAGGGCGTGAAGCTGAGTTGGGCGTGTCGCACTCCGCCGTCGGGGTCGAGCAGGGTTCGCTGAAACTGCTGAGGGGCGCCCGACAGCGCAGCCCTCAGGTAGCCTTGATCTGCAACCATCACCCCGTCCGGAGCCAGGTCATCGAGCGCATGGCCGACGAGATCGCCTGGAGCGGTCGCTCCGGCCCACTGGGCGGCTGCCGGGTTAGCCGCGACACAACGCAGGCTGTGGTCGACCAGCAGTACTGCCGCAGGCATGAGATCAAGCCATGGCCCGACCAGTCTTTCGATGCCCTCAGGGGGCGGGTTGGGGTCCGGCGCAGGACGGGCACGCTCGCCCGATCCGTTCGGGCGCGTTGCGCTGGCGTCCACGTAGTTCTCCGGTAGGTCCGCCCCGAGCCTGAACTGGAACGCGACGGTGACGACGAGGGAACCTGTCGGTGGTTCGCGTGAGGCAAGAGTAGCCTGCCGACGAGATGCGAGATCAAGGATCGTCGGTGGTCGACGGGGAAGGTTGGCACGGTGGTCAGTCCGGGCGGGACCGCTGGTTCGGCCGGTTCTTCGTCCCCCGATCAGCAGGCGGCTCCGGGTTGGACCGGTGCTGTCGAGTCGGCTCGGCCGCTGCGCTTCGGCGAGGGTTCCGATTCTGCCGCGGCTTTCCTGCAGATTCGTTTGGACGCCTTGGGCACCATGATGCGCCGGCTACGGGCGACGCAGCTCCTCGACGACCTGGGAGTAGATCAGGTCGCCCTTCAGCTACTCAGGATGCTGGAGGCCACTTTGCCTGGAGTCGCCGCCACTTTCGTACTGGACCGACCTGACGGACAGCAACAACGGTTGAGCACGCTGAGCGATCAGTCTCGCCACCATGACGGACTTGGCGATGCTGGCGCCGATGGGTCCGCCTCGCGGACTGCCGGCTGGTCAGCGATCGGGAGGCACGATCGCTTCATCGCTTCAATGGCGGTGCAGGGCGTGATGTTCGGCGAGCTCACTCTTGATTGGGGGGCGACCATGGCTCCGCCGGCTGCGGACGACCGTTTTGTGGTCGAAGACCTTGCGGCGGAGGCCGAGCTGCTCCTCGCTCAGGGCTGGGTTAACGATCGTAACCGGCGATGGCAGCAATGGATGCGCGCCAGCCGACAGATCACTGCCACCCTCGTCTCCCGCCGACGGCTCTCCCTCACCACCATTACCGAAGTCCTGCTCGCGCTGAACACCGCCGACCTGGTTTGCGTCGTCGTGCCCGCCGACGGGCACGTGCTTCGCGTCGCCGCGGCCAGCTCGAGCAGCCAGCCCGCTCTCGCGGCGAGCCTTCGAGGAACCCAGTTCGACAACACAGTAGAGAGCCTTGCGGGCATGGCACTCCGAACCGGGCGAAGCCACCAACAGGCCGTGTCCCAGCTTCAGCACCCGCACGCCGCCTTGATCCGGCAGCAGGCCGCTCTTGGCCCCTATCTGGTAGTGCCGCTCAGCAGTGATAACCCTCAAGGCGTCCTCACGCTGACGCGCCTCGACGGAGCGCCAGCGTTCACTGCCGAAGAGATTGAACTGACCGAGCTGATCGCTCACCAGGCCGGACTCGCCTGGCAGCTCGGACGCGTCGACGCCGACCAGCACCGCCTTACCACGCTAGAAGACCGTGATCGAATCAGTAGAACCCACAACGACGAGACCCTCCAGCGACTGTTCGCCCTGAACACCACCCTCCACACCCTTGTCGCAGAGACAACGGCGGCTACTACCGCTGCCACCCTCCGTCGAGCAGTGTCCGACATCGACGAGCTCGCCCGCCACCTTCGCCCCACCGTCAAGCCGGCACCCTCGGACGCGACAACTCTCGGGGCTCTGGAGTCCATACTTCAAACCTCTCTTTCTCCCCTCGCGGCCTCTCTGGACTTTCAACCGCAGCTCGTTGTCGACACCACTCAGCCGGCCACCATCCCTAACTCCTTGATCCCGGTGGTTATCTCCGTCGTGTACGACATTGCCCACCAAGCCGCTTCCAACATCGAGGTCGACGCCCTCGAATGCCAAATCTCGATCGTCGACGGGTGGCTCGTCGTTGACAACATCGAGCACGGTACGAACGCCATTGAAGACTGGACCTACCCGCTTCGGGCCGATCTCGAAGAGCGAGCCGAAGAATTCGACGGCCTGTGCACCCTCACCAGCGCCGGCCCCCATCAACGGCGCCTTACTTGGCGTGCACCGTTGGCGTAGCCACGGGAACCACTACTCCAGATCACGGGCTTTTCGTCCATTCACAACCAGCCCGATGGGCAGTTCACGCGGTGAGGACAAAGGAGAGGGCCTCGCCACCAAGTGGCAGGCCGCTCCCGCTCGCAGGGCACAGCCACGGGTGTGTGGTCGACTCCAGGCAGCTAGGACTGCCCTTCGACCTGCATTGAGCAACCCCCGCTGCTGAGGTCAAAGTGGCCGGACGGCAGCTAGCACGGGCGCTCTCCGCTCGGCTGTGGCGCTAGGCTCGCGGCAGGCTGTTCTACCTGGTTGTCGCTCGTGCCAGCCACACTGGTTGGCATGTGTGAACCAGTGCCGGTTCGTCCCGTGGTGCACGTGGTCGTGGTCGACGCCGCCCAACGAGTGCTGCTCTTCCGGACCACCGGTCACAACGAGGTGAGTTGGGTGGTTCCGTTCGGTGACGTCCAGCCTGGAGAGGAACCCACCGCGGCTGCGCGGCGGGCCATCGAGACCGCAACGGGTCAGTCCGTCAGCCACTTGAGCGGACCCATCGCATCCCCTCGGCGGAACCTCGATGAGCTTCCCATCGATTTGTACTTCCTGTGCCGCGCCGAGGCATTCCGTGTCCAGCGAGGTGATCACACCCTGGTTGTCCGCCATGCTGAGTGGTGGTCAATGCGGCAGCTTCCCCCGCTGGCCGAACCCCTACCCCTCGGAGCGCTGGCTGCCCTTGCCAGCCATTCCGCCTGGCGCTCGTGACCCTCCGGTCCGAGCCGCCGACTTCGCTCTGACGCTGCCCGTCAGGAGGGCGCCAACGGGCCGCGCCAGGTTCGGCTCCGCTGGCATCCCTCAGGGAGCAAGCATCGGACAGTTGGGTGGGCCGTCACCTGGGGCGCTGACCCAGTCCTCGGTGTGTGGGTGGACTAAGGTCCTTCTCCGACCATGTTGTCGGACGTCCTGCCGCGCTGATGTGACGCCCTGGAGAATCCCGATCGATCTGGGGTCGGTCGTGGTGGGGTGTGCGCGCCAGCTGACTGGGGTGCCGGACGCGTGCCGCCGTTGGCAGCGCTGTCGGGCAGACTCGGTGCCTGGATCGGGAGCAGGTCGGAGACGGGTGGGTATGACGAGCGGCGACAAGGCAGAGCAGAGCTTCAATTGGAACGTGCGGTCGAACAGGAGGACCTGCAGGCGAGTTCGGCCGGCTTGTCGGGATTGGCGTCGAACTGGCTCCCTCTGACCGCTCTGCTGACCCGGGTCGCGGAGTTGGCCGTCCAGGCGATCCCGGGGGGATGGCGCCGGGCTGGCGCTGCTGGAGGCGTGACTTCCTTTAGTCCCGGCTCCTCCACGGATCCACCGGTCGCACCGGCGACGCCGCTCTCCGTGCCGGACTCGCCGCCATGCTCGTTGGCATCGACACCAGTCGGCAGATTATCGGCGATCCCGTCCTCCTGGACGCCGATCACAAGCAGCTTGTCGCCACTGTTGCCCCACGATCCAGCAGCTCCTCTCCCATCCGAATGCCTGACTGCCGATGACATATGGCTTCTCATCCTGGTGCGTCATCCGGGTTGCTCGGATAGCCACGGTCCCCAAGGGTTGAACCTCTCCTTCACGTCAGGCGCAGTAGGGTTGAGTTAGTCGAGCGGCTGAGCGTCCCGTGCAGCGTCAAGGTGGTGCTACCGCTCGACGAACGCGCTGCGATCCCGCTCCTTGACGACTCGTGAACGGCCGTCGAAGCCCACCTGTCAGCCTCCGGACGCCGGTGATGGAGTTAAGCCCTGTCGTCCAACGCGGCTCGCCCAGCCCGGTCAGGCGATGACGGTGTCCCGCCAGCTGTGGCTCGGCGCGAACCCGAGCAGTCGCTTGGCCTTCGCGTTACCCAGCAGCGTCTCGTGTTCCCCCAGCTCGTGCCGGAGCTCGACACCGGGGAAGACCTCCGCCATCAGCGAGGCGCTGGACCGGCTCATGACGGTGTCGTCGTTCGCGATCACGAAGACCTCGGCGCCGGTGAGGTCGGACACGAGCCCGAGGCGGACGGCCTGAGCGCCGTCGCGAGCGTCGATGTAGCCCCAGAGATTCCACTTGCGAGTCAGCGGGTCGGCGTCGAAGGACGGGAACGACCCGTAGTCGGCCGGCTCCATCACGTTCGAGAAGCGCAGCCCGATCATGGTCAGCTGCGGGTCCCAGCGGCAGAGCTGCTCGGCCATCCGCTCCTCGAGCGCCTTTACCAAGGAGTAGGTCGAGTTCGGCCGCGGCGGGTACTCCTCGTCGACCGGGGCATAGGGCGGCGGCTCGTCGAAGGGCAGCCCGAGCACGGTTTCGCTGGAGGCCCAGACGATCGTCGTGGCGCCGGCCCGGCGGGCTGCAGAGTAGACGTTCCAGCTGCCGTTCATGTTGTTGGCGAAGGTGGCGTGGTCCGGCACGATCCCCGGCGCCGGGATGGCCGCGAGGTGCACCAGGGCGTCCACGTGGTCATACCGCTCCTGCACGCCGAGGAAGGCGTCGAGGACCTGTCCGTAGTCGGTGAGGTCGATCGGGATGTATGTCGCCGCCGCGTTGGCCTTCTCCGCTGGCGGTCGGGCCCGGTCGAAGACCACCACGTCCCAGCCGTGCTCGACGAGCTCATCCACGACCGCCCGTCCGAGCTTGCCCGAACCTCCTGTCACCACCACACGTGCCATACCGCCAACCTATCCCGGTCCCAGCTAGCCGCACCTCGGGCACCAAGCTTGTGGGTTCCCATCGAGCCGTGAGGAAGTGCCGTGCTGGTAGCCGAACGTGTGCGGGACGCATCTAGTAGCCGACCGTTGTGCGGGGCGCACTCAGTAGTCGACCCTCGTGCGGAGCACGTCAGTGGACGACCCTCGTGCGGAGCACGTCAGTGGACGACCCTCGTGCGGAGCACGTCAGTGGACGACCCTCGTGCGGAGCACGTCAGTGGACGACCCTCGTGCGGAGCACGTCAGTGGACGACCCTCGTGCGGAGCACGTCAGTGGACGACCCTCGTGCGGAGCACGTCAGTGGACGACCCTCGTGCGGAGCACGATCAGTGGACGACCCTCGTGCGGAGCACGATCAGTGGACGACCCTCGTGCGGAGCACGATCAGTGGACGACCCTCGTGCGGAGCACGATCAGTGGCCGACCGCTGCGCGGAACAGTGACAACGTCCCGGGCCGAGACGAAGTAGAGCACGATGAGGGTCATGGACCTCGCTGGCGCTGAGTCGAGCCTGCACGAGCGGTTCGAGCTCGCCTGCGCTGCAGCCACCACTGCCGGGCTGCCCGGAACGTTCGGGACGGCGAAAGTCCGCGGCTTGCGTGTGGTGATGACGACCGCCGTTGGCTTGGGCTTTCTGAACTCGATCACGGTATTGGACGAGTCCTCTACGGCCGACCTTTCGCCCGTGCTGGACCACCTTCGAGCCACCGGCATGCCGCCGACCTGCGTGGTGACCGGATCGGTGGCCCCGGAAGTTTCCCGGCTCCTGGCCAGCCTCGGGTTCGTGGCGACGGGGCTCAGGCCGCTCGCTGTCCTGGACCTATCGGCTGACGATGTGGCGCTCACTACCAGCCGGTTGACGGTGACTGAGGTGGTCAGCGCCGCCGAACGGGCGACCTTCTTGGACGTGTTGACCGCCGGATACGCCGCCTCGGAAACCGTCGAGCGCTTCGTCAGGGCGGAGCACTCGATGGGAGCGATTCGCGGATTTCTCGCCTGGGACGGCAGTACGCCGGTAGGCGCCGCCGCGCTGTCCATCCACGGAGAGTGGGTCGTCCTGGGTGGCGCGGCCACCCTCACCCAGCACCGCGGCGCCGGTGTCCAAGCCGAGCTGCTGCGGTATCGGCTGGGGGTGGCCGCTGCGGCGGGGGCCAGGTGCGCTACGGCCACCGCTGCGGCGAATTCACCGAGTGCGCGCAACCTCGTGCGAGCCGGCTTCCGAGTCGTCGAGCGGACTGCGTGGACCCGATTCCTACCGTCAGACCCGCGCACCAGCTAGCTCTTTTCAAGGCGACCCGTCCCTTGGTGGATCAAGCGGCCGACCCTCGTGCGGGACAGGTCAGTGGCCGACCCTCGTGCGGAGCACGTCAGTGGCCGACCGGCCTACGCGCCGCAGGGATTGCTGGCAGTTCCGGCGTCCCGACCCACCCACCCGCGCTACCTTGCTTGCGTGAATCGCGCGCCTCTACCGAGCGCACGTAGCCCTCGAGCCCAGTACCTCGCAGGTGCCCTAGGTGCTCTCTTCTTCATCGTCACCCTTGGTCTCGCAGCGGGCCTACTGCTCTTGTCTACGCTGACGTCGCTCGGGCTAGCCCGAAGCCGCGCTGCGCAATGCCGCATGGACCGGGCTTCCTAGCCGTTCGCGCAGGATCCCCAAGAATGGACGGTCTACCGGTGCGCCGCAAGCGGAAGGCTGACCGAGACGGGGTTAGCGTTCGGCATGGCCGCCAACTCTGAGTCCGCCCGGCTTCGAGAATTGGAGACGCAACGTCTCGCGGCCGTTGTCGCGGGCAACGCCGAGATGCTGGACGAACTCCACGCCTCAAGCTTCGTCCTGTGCACGCCCAGCGGGGACGTCTGGAGCAGGCAGCACTACCTGGACGGGCTGGTCGACGGCACCATCAACTACCTGCGCTTCGCCCCCGTCACGCCGATCGAGGTCATTCCGGACCTTCACCTGGCTGTGCTGCGCTACCGGTCAGAGATCGAGATCAGCGTCGGGGGCGGCACTCCCGGTCACCTCGCGTGCTGGCATCTCGACGTCTACCAGCGCGAGGGCAAAGCTTGGCGCTGCCGGTGGTCCCAAGCGACCGACACCATCACCGACTGAGCCACCAGGGACAGCCTGGGGACTGCCAAAGCCAGACGAGCGGAATCAAGAGGCTGTAGGCCGAGTAGCTGGGTGGAGTGGTTGGCAGCCAGTCGCCGAGCAGCCGCTCCGTAAGCCGACCCTCGTGCGGAGCACGTCAGTGGCCGACCCTCGTGCGGGACGCAGGCACAGGTGGCGCCGGGTGCTCGTTGACGGGCGAGAGTCTGGGGCGCCAAAGTGAGGCATGAGGGTCGCTGCCGTCGGGTACTTGAGATGACGGGTCACCCCGGTCCGCGTGGTTGCAGGACGCTGGCTATGCCACCCTGCGTCGCCGGCGCCGCGATGACCGTCCTCATCGGCGCAGGTATCACCAGCGGCTGTTCCTCCATTCTGTCCGAGGATCACGGTCCGGCTAGTCCTGGGGAGCCGGGCATCTCGTCGTCACCAGCGTCGACACCCTCGGCCGCCGCTACTGCTACCGAGGGACCCGGCAGAGCTACCGCCTACTTCGGCGGAGCCGCACCGGAGGTGCCGGTCGTCGTCACCCTGCCGCCCGGCTGGCGGTCGGAGGACGTGTTCATCTTGAAGTCGGGCTCTGAACCGCGCATCGGTATCGACTTTTTCGACGTGGCCAACATCTACGTCGACGGGTGTCAGTGGAAGTTGCTGGATCCTCCACCTGGGGACGCAGTCGAGGATCTCGTCGCGGCTTACGGGCACCTGCCGGGCTCGGCTGCCGCCCGCGACGTGAGCGTTGACGGCTTCCGAGGTCAGCGCGTGCGCTACAGGGTTCCCGCCTACAACCCGAAGGACTGCAGGGAGGGGAAGTATGGGCTCCTGCAGGAGGACCATCTCGTCGGCGTAGGCGAAGCTCCAAGCCTGTGGGCGCAAAGTCCTAACCGGCACAACGAGGCGTGGATCCTTGACGTTGAGGGCACCCGCCTCGTGATCCTGGCCGGGTACCCACCCAGCATCTCGGCGCAAGACCGTGCCGACATCGAGACGATCATCGGCTCGGTCGAGATCGGCTGACGACTCGCCGCCGCAGCGCTCATCACCACCCTGGACAGACCTCTCGGAGGTGGAGCACCATGCAGGTTGGAGGTGCGCCATGGCCGCGCTATCGCAACAGCGTGTGCCGATGCTGGTCGCCCTCCTGGCTCTCCTCGCCCTCGCGATGCCAGCCTGCACCGTGTCAGGCACCCGTTCTCCTTCGGCGAGATCCAGTCCGGCGCCGTCGACCTCGGCGACCCGCCCTGCGGTCGAGCCGACGTCCAGCACCGTGAAGATCGCGGGCCGGGTCGCAGTGGCCCATCCGCCTCCGAAGATGGCCATCGACCCAGACAACGAGCTCTACACCAGCGACCACGGCACCGTGACCATCACCGACATCGACAAGGCGGAATCGGGAGAGTTTCCACGGGACAGCATCGAGATCGGCGTCGTGTCGGGCGGGCTCGCCGTGGACCCGGCATCCGGTCTGCTCTACGCAGGCACCCAGACCAGCACCGGGCAGGGTGTCGTCGCGGTCGTCAACATCGACCGGCGACTCGACAACCAGACGGGAGCTCCGCGCAAGTTTGAGGTCGTTGACCGAATCCCGCTACGGAGCAGGGGAGTGCCGCACCAGCTGGCGCTGGATCGTGAGGCGCACTCCCTCTTCGTGCTCACCAGCGCGCTCGGCACCGTCGCGGTCATCGACACCCGCAACCGAGAGATCGTGGCCGCCCTCCCGGTCGGCTTCCGCCAGAGTGGTGGCCACGAGGCCGTGGCGCTCGGCGTCGATGTCGACACGCGGGCCGGTACCGCCATCGTCAGCGGGAGCGCACGAAGCTGGATCATCGATACGACCTCACTCACCATGACAGCGGTCGAGACAGGTGGCGGCGGGCCAGTGACCGTCGACTCCACCACCGGGCAAGCCTTCATCCCCAACGAAGGGGATGGCACGGTCACCGTTCTCGACACCACCACCGGTGCCATCAAGAAGACGATCCAAGCCGCCTTCCACAGCGGCACGGGCGCTCTCGCAATCAACCCGGACCTCCAGCTCGCCTACCTGCCCGTCGCGCAGGACGGGATGCTGCTGGTGCTCGACACGAAGACACTCCGACTCGTCAGGAAGATCCCCCCTCCTGTCCACGCACACTCCTGGGGCGAGCTCGCGGTCGACACCACCACCAACTTCCTCTACGCCGCCGACGGCGGAACCGTCACCATCGTCACCAGCATCTAGAGCAAAGTCCTCGACGGTGGGCTTCACACCGTTGTGGGTGACCGTCCCGGTGGCCGACCCTCGTGCGGGACGCGCGCAGCAGCCGGCCGGCTGTGGCATGGCCGGGCTCGATCACGGGGCGGGTCGAGCAGCCGCGATGAGGGCGACGCTGGGTAGAACTAGCGTTCCGTCGATGCTCAGCGCAGCGGCAACCTCCTCGTAAGTAGCGCGCATGCGCCTTCTGCCGCTGAGATCTTGTGCCTGGTAGGTCTGGCCGATGACGGCGATGCCCGCCTCGACCGCGCCCCACAAGTCGTCGGCCTCAATCTGGAAGGTCCACCGGACTTCGTGACACTCGACCTGCCCGAAGCCGGCCTCGGTGAGGAGTAGGGCGAATCCTTCGACCGTGCGGTCGAAGTCCAGTTCGGCCGCTAGCCGCAGCCCCGGTGGCGGTGAGACCGACGCGTGCCGCATGACGTCGTTCCACATCTGGTTGAGCGGCACCAACTGAGAAGTCCAAATGGTGGCCACCAGCCGGCCGCCGGGTCGCAGAACTCGTCGCAGCTCTCGGGCGGCGGCGCCTGGATCGGGGGTGTGGTTGAGGACGAAGTTAGCGGTGACCGCATCGAGGATCCGGCCTGCACACGGAAGCGTAGGAAGAGCTGCGCGGGCGAAACTGATGGTCGGGTGGCGACGTGCAGCCAGGTCCACCATCGACTGGTCCTTATCCATGCCGATCACCGCGCGGCCGCTGCGCTTTGCTTGCAGCAGCGACGGTGCCTGGCCCGGTCCCAATGTCCAGCACGGTCTGATGGTTCTCCTCGAGCCTGCTGACCATCTCTGCCGCTGTACCTGCACACAGCCGCGCGAAGGACCGCTCATAGGCGCTGGCACTGTTCTCCCACGCCTCGGCCACGATCCGAAAGTAGCAGCGGTCACTTGGCCGACCTCGTTGCCGAGCGCGCAGTGAGCGACCCTCGTGCGGAGCACGTCAGAGGACGACCCCTCGTGCGGAGCACGTCAGAGGACGACCCTCGTGCGGAGCACGTCAGTGACCGATCGATGTGCGGGACGCACGCACTGGCCGACTCTTCTGGGGGACCAACAGAGACCGGCCCCTGTACGGCGTCAGTGCTGTTGAATCGCCTGGTGCTGAGCTTCGAGATCGTCGGGTACGCGCCGCGCTCGCCCCGGGACTGGTACATCCACCCCTCTAAGGGCCGCGATACCGCCGAGCCTCTTGCATCGCGGCTCATGGGCAGAGGACCCCTGTTCCGAGGAGTGGGGAAGGCGTCGACAGTGGTCGGCCAGGACGTTGTCGGCATCTCCGTGTGGGGACCGGTCGTCCTCATCATCTGGTCCGGCACGCCAGCCTCGGCGTTCAACTGGGACGACTTGCAACGAGACCCGAAGTGCCAGCGGTTCTCTGTCTCGGTCACCCCGGCGGCGAATGCGATGGAGGCTCGCTGGGAGGACGCCAACGGCCAGGTTATGCGTCACGTAGTCGTCAGCGACGGCGAGCTGGTCACCAACGTTGGAGACGCAAGCCTGGTTGACGAAGGCGCCGACACCGACACGAGCCTGGCTCCCGTATGGGATAACCGGCTGCCGGCGACGACGGTGAAGCGGCTTCTCGCTGATGCGTCCGAGGACGAGATCAAGGTGTATGACCGACGCCGCTACGTGCGGAGCGACGATCGTGACCTGCTGTACGAGGCCCGGATCGTGCACACCGACCGCCGCAAGCGCACCTGGGTGGCCGTCGACCAGACGGGGAAGATCAACACTCTTTACGACCCGCTTGCCGACCTCAGCGGTGACCTGGACCCCGACGATCTTGCCGTCAATGTTGTCGCGGCTTGGTTCCGCATCGGCCTACTTGACGAGGGAGTGGAGCCGCCCGTCAGTCGGTATGCGTGGCCCGAAGCTCCCGGCTCTCGAGGACTGGCTGCCGCGATCCGCACCATCCAGGAAGACCAATCTGGGTTCTTTGACGTCCTCGCCGCCTCCAGCTGGGCGGACGCAGACGAACGAATCGCAAGCCACTACGGCCTCCACTGGCGCGACGTCAATGACCTCCTCAACGAACCCCTCCGCAACCTGCTGCCGCACCGACCAACCGACGACTAACCGACCCTCCTGCGGGACGCGCACCTAGGCCGGGGTGCTAGTCGGAGACCTCTTGAAGGAGGTCGCCGGCGAAGCGCCGCTCACTCCGCTCCCGCGTCCACTCAGCGAACCCGCCCTCGTGCCCCCACTCCCGTCGAGCAGCGCTCGCCTGCTTGCCGAGCAACGCCCGATCTCGGAAGTCCTCAATCCCCGCCCTCTGCAGGTACGTGCCCAGCTTGTGCTGCCGGATGACGGCTACCGACCAGGGCGCGTCGGGCGCTACTTGGGTCGCCACCCGAACCCTGCCCCAACCCCAGTCGCTGTCATCCAACTTCTGCAGGCGCAGCCTCATGAAACCCACTGTAGGGACGCTCCGCGACCAATTGGTCAGGTCGAGATCTGCGGACCATGCCGTCGTGGCTCGACCTGTCCTATCGGGACAGACGCAGTGGCGACCCTCGTGCAGAGCTCGCCAGTGACCGGCCCTCGTGCGGAGCTCGTCCAGTGGACGAGCACGTCGGCGCTACTCGACCTCACGGAGTTGGTCCAGCAAGCCGCTGATCTGGGATCTGAGGGCGCGGGCTGCCTCGTGCGACTCTCCTAGCCTGGTCTGGAACTCCCAGTCCTCGATTGCCTCCAAGGACTCGTTGAGCGAGTTTGCGATCAAGGCAAGCTCGTCCGGTGTCGCCGCAATCACGACCTGCCGAGCGTCGATCTCGGTCGAGTAGACCCACCGAGGATCGAGACGAAGCAGTTTCATAAGGAACTTAAGGTAAACCAGTCCGAGCACTCGGGCGCCCGTCGGTCTAGGTGAAGCCTCGCGCGGAGCGCGTCAGTGGGCGACCCTCGTGCGGAGCACGTCAGTGGCCGACCCTCGTGCGGAGCACGTCAGTGGCCGACCCTCGTGCGGAGCACGTCAGTGGCCGACCCTCGTGCGGAGCACGTCAGTGGCCGACCCTCGTGCGGAGCACGTCAGTCACCGACCCTCGTGCGGAGCATGTCAGTGACCGACCCTCGTGCGGAGCACGTCAGTGGCCGACCCTCGTGCGGAGCACGTCAGCGACCGACCCTCGCGCGGGACACACGCAGCAGCCGGCTCCCCGTGCGGCACGTCGCGGCTGACAGTCACGTGGGGAGGTACGGGGTTATGGTCAGGAAAATGGCAAGGGCCCCGTTCTGAAGAACCGGGCCCTTGCTCAGACTGCTAATGCTTCTCGCAGGCGATCCCGTCGTTGTCACGATCGAGATCGTACTGAGAGCCGGCCCGCGGGCCGTTGTTCAGATAGTAGGTGGTCACAGCCACTTTGAAGTTCGTCACTGGCGTTGTGGTGGTCTTGTCCTTCGCGTTGAACCGTCCGACTCCATGCGGGAAGTCCTTCACGAGCGCGGTGCAGCTCTTGTACGTCCGCGGGATAACTTCGGAGTCGATGGGCAGTCCCTTGATCCGCCAGCCGTAGATCGCCTTGGCCTTCGCAGCACTGGAGTAGCGCGCAGTCTTCGTTGACTTTTTCACCCACTTGCCGCCACTCCACGCGTAGGTGATGTTCTTGCCGGTATAGCCGGAACCTGTGTCGTTGCGCAGCGCATACTTCTCGACGAGCGAAACGGCTCCGGTAGACGAAACGGTTCGTGAGTACCCCGCGTAGGCACTGAACGACGCCTGAGTTCCCCAGCGGTTGGGAACGGCCGGTGACTTCTGGCCGGGGTTGAGCGTGACGAGCTTGCCTGACCGATGCGTGATGACTCGATACCAATAGGTGTTGGCCCCCGTGAGGTCCCCGATGACGATCTCGTTGCCCTTTACACCGTCGATTGCGGCGATGCCGTGAAGCGGCTCAAACGACCACGCGTCACGGCTTGTCGTCTGCATCGTTCTGGTGGCCGTTTTCACGCGCACGATCGTCGAGGTCTTAGTCAGAGCGATCCCGACCTGATCGGGCTCCTTGTCGCCGTCGATGTCAGACGAGGCGACGACACGACAGCTGGACACTCCTGCGCAGACGTTGGTGGCGGCATCTGCGGCGGGTGTGGTAGCCGCGAGCCCCGTTAGGGCGAGCGCTGTCGCCGTGAGCAGCGCAGGGAGTTTCTTCATTGGGTTCCTATTCCTTCGGATACATTGAACTTATGATATTTCCAAGCAGATCTTGAAGTGACCACGGGCTGGGCTGATCCTTCGATACACCTCAAGCGCCACCTGGTCGCTCGCCGCCTTAGGTCGGCCTCACCGACGAACAGCGGATCGTGGCCAAGGTCGCTTCGAGCGAAGCGCGTTGAACGTTCTCGGCTCTCGGCCCGTGAGATCCGCGATGCTCTGAGCGAAGTTCCCGCCGGCTTGCCGGACTGGACACATTCGCGACCTGCTACAAGAGCGAGCAGAGAGCCGCCTACGACCCGTTCTAGACGAAGCCGGCAGCAGCGCAGGAGCCGAGGTCTAGCTCACGGACTTGTGAGGGGGATCAGCCTTTTGCGACCCAGCCGAAAAACTCATTCTTACCGGGCCCCCAGTCCGACTTGATGGCGTCCGCGAGTTGGTAGCGAGCTTTCACCGCCACTCGGATTTTTCCCGGTTGCTTCATGCACGACCGCTTGACCTTGAAGGTGACCGTCGGCTCAGAGTTTACATCGGCTGTGCCCATTACCCAGCAGTTCTCGCCAGAGAGGGCCTTGCCGCTGTCGCTGAAGGAGCCGACCCTGCGGAGCTTCTGCCACTCTGAGTTCGGGATCGCAGTCCCCTTGTACTCCGGGCCGGCGTTGTTCACGTCGGTGTCCACCCACAGGTAGAAGCGGTCCTCGGTGGTCATCGAGCCGACATCGGCGGTCACGGTGAGGTAAGTGGTGCCGTTGTTGACTTTGACGCGGGTGAGGTCGGACCACCAATCGGAGGACTTGGCATCGTGGAACGTGCGGGTTGCCGCGTTTGCAGGAAATGAGGTCAGGGCCAGGGAAGCGGCGGCCGCAGCCACAATCGCCCCGGTCCGGGTGAGAAGACGGTGCACAGGAAGCCTTTCGGGGGCTGGGGATGGTAGGACGAGACTGCCGGACACGTGAGAACTGAGCCGAGCATCTGGGTCCGGCTATAAATTCCTGCCCCCCCCCTTTCGCGAAGAGACCAAGTAGACGGGCTGCGTGTCAGGCCTGAACTATATGAACGCCTTGGCCGTCGCGCAGCCGTTTCCATTTTTCTGGCCCTCGCCATATACAAGATGTGGATGCAGCCGTCACCGAACTGGCCCGCTGCACTGACCGGGTGAGCGACCGTCCTCGAGGACACCACCGACACTCCGCATTGAGCCAGGGTGCTCGACTACGGGGCAGCGGCCGAGGCGGGCCGCCTCGGCCCAGGCGTCGACATTCCTAGCCGACCCTCGTGCGGAGCACGTCAGTGACCGACCCTCGTGCGGAGCACGTCAGTGGACGACCCTCGTGCGGAGCACGTCAGTGGACGACCCTCGTGCGGAGCACGTCAGTGGACGACCCTCGTGCGGAGCACGTCAGTGGACGACCCTCGTGCGGAGCACGTCAGTGGCCGACCCTCGTGCGGGACAGGGCACGCGCCGGCCTGGGGAGGGGCTTGCCTTGAGTTGTAGGCCGTGTCAGGCCAGGTAGATGGACAGACTCCTTGTCGGGTACGCACGCGTTTCAACCGAACATCAAGACCTCACGGCTCAACGTGATGGCCTCCACGCCCTTGGAGTGGGCGACGACCGCATCTACGTCGATCATGGGCTTACAGGCACCAACCGGGACCGGCCCGGGTTGCGGCTTGCACTAGCTGCGTGCCGCGAGGGCGACACCTTGGTGGTCACGAAACTCGACCGGTTAGCGCGGTCGCTGCCCGATGCTCGCGACATCCTGGAGGAACTGACCTGCCGCGGCGTCCGGCTCAGCATGGGCGGTTCGGTCCACGACCCGACCGATCCTGTAGGCCGGCTGCTGTTCAACGTGTTAGCGATGGTGGCTGAGTTCGAGGCGGATCTGATTCGGCTGCGCACCAGAGAAGGCATGCAGGTCGCCCGAGAGAAGGGTCGGCTTCGCGGGAAGCAGCCGAAGCTGAAGCCGAACCAGGCCAAGCACCTGTTGGAGCTGCACAGCCTCGGGACCTACACCTGCGCTGAACTTGCCGAGATGTTCAACGTGAGTCGTTCGACGATCTATCGGACGCTGGACCGACTTCGCCCGTCGCCCCCGCTCGAGCCGGAAAGACCCTTCCTCACGTCTGCGGCCGCCGATCGACAGGCGCCAGACTGATGGTCTGGCGCGGGCGAACTCGGCTGTCGTCTGGTGCCGAGTCACCCACGCCGCGTAACCGGAAGTGGCAGTAGGACAGCAGAGAGCGGCGTCCTTCAACTAGAGGGCTAGCCCTGTGCGGCTTGGTAGGCGTCGAGGACTTCCTTCTTGATCCGTCCGCGCCCGCTGACCTGAATGTTGTTGGCCTGAGCCCACTCTCGGATCGCTTGCGTGTAACTGCTCTTGCTCGCTGCGGCTGCCCCGGAGATGCGGCGGCGACGGCTGGAAATGCCTCCGCCCCCAGCCTTCCGTCCGGCGCTCAGGTACGGCTCAAGCACGGTCATCAGCTTGGCGACGTTAGCAGGCGACAGGTCAACTTCGACCTGCTGGCCGTCCACGGCGATCGCGATGGTGCGGACATCCCCGGTGCTGCCGTCGATGTCGTCGAACTGCGTTACTTCGGTGCGGGTGCCCATGCGTTTCATCCTCCGGCATGGAGGCCCCGAGCACAACCAACCGCATCTACGGCCAGCGGGTTGGCTGCGCACAGATTGTTCAGAAGGAGGTGTATGCGTGGCTGGTCCGTGCGACGCTTCACGGGTGACTTAACCCGTTTTCGACAAGCAGGAGCAGTTCGATGCGATCGCACTGGCGTGATGCACGGTGAACAGATCCTCGGCGTGTATGACGCAATAGGCGTCGGAACCGGCTTCATCGGACTCTCACATCGCTCTGCGTGATGTTCAGGACAACTCGTTCGTGAGGAAGAAGGTGGCTTTGACAAGGGTCCCTTACTCGAGAGTGACTGCCGTTTCTTTCATCAGCGACAAGTCAATGTTCGGCTAGTTCGCCTCAACGTCTTCGATCAGTATCTGCGTCGGGGGCCGCGATTATGGCGTTGACTCCGTGGTGAGGAGAAGGCGCGCCACGCCCACGATGTCGTGCTTCGGCACGATACTCGTTGAGTCTCGATGCTGAGAGCTGCCTTGTGTACAAGCCGGCGGGTGACAATTGCTGAGGCATCCTAGGCTTCAAGCTGCGCCCATTCAGCGGTTGGCGGCGATACCATCCTCGTGCGGGACGCGCAATAGTCGACCGTCTACCCTCCGCCGCCCGCACGACGGCCTCGACGACGCCTCGCCTGCGGGCCTCCTAGTGGCCGTCGTTGGATGGCATCTGAACGGACGCCGAAGTTCTCGAGGGCTGCCGCGGCGCGATTTGTCCCGCCTTGATGGCTTTGCTTCGGCGCTCAGGATGGGGAGCTAGAGAGCCATAACGAAGTGGCCCCGCTTCGCGGGTGGGGGAGTAGGTGGCGACCGGCCACGGGCTGACCTCGCGCGTCCCGGTAGACCCGCCCGGGGACTTGTCGCAGTGAGCGGGGGCTAACCGGAGTGTTCTCCGAACTCGTTAATGCTGGTGTTGGCAACGACTCCCGCGGGGGAGGTGGTTGGGGAACGGTCGAGGTTGTCGCTGCTGTGGCCGTCACGACGGGTGGTGCGCGGGTCGGAGTGGCCGACAGCGTCTTGATCGTTTGCTCGAAGCAGCGGTGCTGCGCGGCGATCGAGCACCCCTGGATGCGTGCCTTGGTCGCCGCGACTATCCGCCCTTGGCGGCTGAGGAGGTGTGGCGAGGGATGAACGGTTGAGCTGGATCATCCCCTTCTGGCCGGTATGAACAGCACTTCGATGCCGGAGAGGCAGCGGCGCCCCGGGGACGGGTCGGAACTCGGGATCCCATCAAGCTCTTCACGGCCCCTTGTGGCCCTCGCGCTGGTCAGAGCGGCTTGGCGTTGACCGGCGAGGAGCGCGAGGCGCTGGAGGCGGCGATCCCGCTCTTAAGGGATGCGAGCGTGCTGACCCGACTCGGACGCGGGGTACCAAACGGGCTCGCCGGGCATGTATTGGCGGTGGGGATCGACATCGCCGCTGACGATGCGGTTGAGCTCCTGCTGCCTGACCGAATGACGCCTCGACCGCCGCCGGCGGAAGGCGACGCTCCTGCTCTGCTGCGCGCGGCTGAGCAGCTGCTCGCCCAGCTGTGGTCGGCAGCAAGGGATCGGCGGTTCGGGGACCTTTGCGACGAGGTATCAGAGTTGGTGGCGGAGGCGGCTGGTCATGCCGTCGGGTGATCGCCGATCGGTGGGGGAGCTTCTTGCCGATAGCGACCTGCTTGCCCGCGAACTCTTGGCCGACCCGGCCGCTGAGGTGGCAGCGGGCCTGGTCCGCAGCTGGCCTGGCATGATCCAGGCCGCCGTGCGCGTCTGGGCAGCTCTGCCGACTGCTCTCGCGCCTGCCGAAGTCGACCCGATGGCGCGGCTGGCCGGGATCGGGGCGGGGGTTGGCCAGAACATCTCCAGAGCAGCGTGGCCGGGCCCTGGCTTGCCAGACGAGCGGCTGTTCGAGGTCGGCGCGAACCTGGCGCGGGCGGCGTTCCTGGTCGAGCGGTACGGCGGTGACGTCCAACCGACCACGCCAGCGGTCCGTGGTGACCTGGCCGCAGCGAGGGCTCGGGTCATCCACACCCTCTACGTGGCCACCCACGCCACCACCATCGCCGTCCGGACACAAGCCGCCTACCAGGAGCATGAGTCGCATCGACGCCGACCCAGGGGCCGGCGGGTGCGGACGGCGGAGCTCCGCGTTCTGGAGGCGCTCGCCGACCGGTTGACGTCCTTCGAAGAGATCGCCAGCCGTTACGTCACCTCACACCCCGTCACCATGGTCGCCTTGGGAGAGGTTCGAGCCGAGCAGCCGCCGGGTCGTCTCCCGTCGGTTCTGCAGCATTGGGACGCTCAAGTGCATCGGACGTTCGGCAGCCGGGTTGACCTGCCCGACGTCGTCCGGGTCGCTCGCGTCAATGCGTTGGTGGCGTCGGCCACCGGCGCGCTCGCCGCAGCGGCGGGCGACTTGGCAGTAGCGGATCGCCCGGCGGCGGCCCGGCTGTCGGACACCGCTGGCAGTCTCGAAGTGGTCTGGACGCAGCTGGCGGAACTGACCGGGCAGTTCGTAGGACCGGACGCTCGAACCGACCCACTGCTGGTTCGGGCGGCGGCTGGGACCAGGGCGGCAGTCCGTGATGTGGCCTGCGGCCCAATCGGCTTCAAGCAACCACAGCAACTCACTGATCCTTCCAACCTTCTCGGGATCGTGCAGGCCCTCCAACAGTCGCTCGCCAGCTCGATCGACGTCGCCTACCTCGTCAGCGACATGGCCGCAGACCCGGCACGGCTGACCACAACGGCCCGTAGCTCGAGGGCTCCAGCTGCCGAAGCATCCAAGGCCGGGTTACTGGAATCGACTCAACCGCACGCCACCTCCCCAGGTAGCGGACGCCTTGCCGTGATGCGGCGACCGTTGCCGAGCGACGCGCGCGATGAGATCGACATGCTGGTGGCTACCGCAGTCTCTGCCTCCCGACGGGCCGCCTCGATCACCTTGGAACCTGAGCAGACCCGCGAGCTCAGCGGCCCGTCGCAGCAACGCAGGCGCACCCGACCGCAACCCATGCCGGCGCACAACCGCAGCGTGAGAACGGCTCCCGCTCCCTTCACCAGGTAAGGATGCGGGGTTGCCGACACACATGGGTGGATAACGCCGGACCGACGTAGTTTGAGGGTCGCGTCAACCTTGAGGGGAGAGATCCCGCGGAGTAGGCACTGTTGGCTGCGCGTTCACCAAGACAATGGGCCGTGTCTCGGCGCCCGCACGACGCCTCTGAGCCTCGGTGCTTCTGGTCCGGCAGACTCAAGAGCCCGCAGAGCACTCGAACGGCTTCGCCGTTGCTCATGGTCGCGACCCTCGCGGCATGGCCCTCTGACGAGGAAAGGCTGGGATTCTTGCTTCCAGCCGCCATGGCGTCAAGTGTCGGATCGCCTCTGTCAGGGCGGCAGCCTCAAGCATGCGGCCCTGATGTTGGGCTGCCTCTGAGGGGTGAGACTAGGAACAGTCACGACCAAGGGATTCGACCGATTACGGTTGCGGTCGGCTCGCCCGTCAGGCGTGGTAGTACGGCGCTGAGTGGGATCGCCCTCATAATCCCTGGGTCGCGGGTTCGAGCCCCGCCCGCCCCACCACGGAAGGCCCGGTCAGAGCGGGTCCTGCCCTGCTCCCGGGTCCTCGGGCGGCGCGCCGGATCGGTGTCCCCAGATCTCCCCACCGGATCGCCTGGCTGCTGCACCCAGGCCCTGCCGCGCCGTCGCGCTCATCACCCAGGACGCCCCCGGGAAGCCGAGGGTCGGGGTCGGGGTCGTCGCAGGGTGTCCGATCATCGCCGGGACGTGCAGGCGAGCCCAGCGGACCGCTGACGTGCCGGCGGGCGCAACCCGTGGTCCTGCTCGGGCGTAGTGCCGGTGAGCGAGAAGTGATCGGGTCGACGCAGTGTGCGAGCAGTGTCGGGGCTCTGTGCGTCGATGACTGCCCCGCTCCCCGGCAGAGTCATCAGTGCCGACCCCGTGCGAAGGGCCGGTGGGGAGGGCCGTCCGGGTGCGTGAACGCCTCGTCCAGAGCGCACCGGCGGGTTGCCCCTCGCGGCCCGTCCTTCGCCCGGTTCCGGCTGCACCCGGTGGGGGGCAGCCGGGAGAACACCGCCACACGACCACGATGGGAACGACCATGGATCGTCTGCTCGCCGGACTCAGCACCGTCGCTGTCTCCGCCGCCCTGCTCGTCGCCGCGCCCTCGATCGCCGGCGCGGACGTGCGTACCGGGCCGGTGCGCGCCACCGCCGCCTGCCCGGACCCGACCCAGATCATCGACGAGGAAGCGACCATCCCCCAGGAGGTGGTCGTCGGCACCAGGTACACCCAGCGGATGGTGCTGGACGTGTGGGCGGACGCCGACTGCGAGGTCACCGAGGCTTCGGCCGTCGTCGACGCGCCCCGCCGGGACTTCGGGGTGAAGCTGACCAAGGTCGGCACGATCAACGGCTACGACCACTGGCAGGGCTCGCTGCCGGTCCAGCCCCGCACCCTGCGCAACACCGACGCCGGGACCTGGCCGACCACCTATCGGGTCAACGGGGCAGGCGTCGACGAGCTGACCGTGAGCAACCGGGTGCTGCGGGCCAGCCGGCTCACCTTCAACGCCGGTCCCGAGCCGGTGAGGAACCACCGGATCACCTACAGCGGCAAGCTCGAGCGGGCGAGCTGGAACAGCCTGCGCTACCTCGGCTGGACCGGCCGGACCGTCCGGGTCACCGCCTTCTACGAGGACCACGGGAACAGCGAGCAGGTGGCGGCCCCGGTCACCCGGAAGGGCGGGACCTACCGGCTCAGCCAGCGGTTCCCCGGCTCGGCGGAGTACCACGCCGACGTGGCCCGCACGTCCACCACCGCAGCGGCTCATTCCCGGACCGACCACGTCAGCTGACTCGGCCCACCCCAGCGGTGGCGGCGTCGGACCCGCTCACCCGGACCACCGCGGCGAACACCGCGCGCCCGGCTCGAGGGCCGAGTCGAGCTCTCTCCCACCAGCACCCTCACCCAGGAGCATCTCCGTGCATCTCACCCCGTCCCCCGTACGGCCGAGCGGGCCGATCACACCCTCGACGCGTCGACCGGACGCGTCAGCGACGCCGCGCCGAGCGCGCGGCCTGCTGGTCGCGGCCATCGCAGCGCTCAGCCTGGTCCCGGCCCTCGCCACCCCGGCCGCCGCCGCCGACCCGGCTCCGGTCCCGCCCTGCCCGGGGCCGGCGCAGACCATCCTCGACGTGGGCGACGCGCCGTCGGTCGCCGTCGGCACCACGAAGACCCAGAAGCTCCGGTTCACGCTCTACACGCGCACCGGTTGCGATGCCGCCGCCGCGACCGCGGCGGTCCGCACGCCGCAGGGGACCCGGACCGTGCGGCTCGAGGAGGTCAGCCGGGACGCCGAGCGGGTGCAGTGGAGGGGTGCGCTCAGCATCGCGCCCCGCTCCCTGCGCAACGAGGACGCCGGCCGGTGGCGGACGACCTTCCGCGTGGCGGGGCCGAACCCGGACAGCAGGACCGTCAACAGCAACGTCCGCCGAGCGGTGCGGATCTCGTTCAACGCCGGCCCCGAACCGGTCCGCAACGGACGGATCACCTACAGCGGCCACCTGGAGCGGGCGAGCTGGGACACCCGGACCTACCGCGACCTCGCCAGGCGGGTGGTGAGCATCTACCAGATCCGTCTGGACGAGGAGGACATGGACGAGATCGCCGCGACGAGGACGGGAGCGGACGGCCGGTACCGGCTGACCCGGCCCTACTCCGGTCCGGGCTTCTACGTCGGCGTGTACGACGGCACCCGCTACACCTCCGCCCGGTGGTCGCGGCGGGACCGCGTCGACACGCCGGGGTGACGTCGTCGCCCACGGCGTCGTGACACCGCCGCTCCCTGACCCCGGGCCGGGGGCGCCGCCCGGCGCTGACCGCGATCGGGCTCCCGGCCCACGCCGGGAGCCTGATCTCCCGCGCACAGCAGGGACCGGGACGTCCGACTCCCGGGCGCTGGCGGCGGCGGTCTAGAGTCCCGGGGCATGGGACGCCCCCGGGTCCGACTGCTCGCCGCCGCAGGTCTCGTGCTGGTCGGCCTGATCGCGCCAGGCACGCCCGCCGGTGCCGATCCGACCACGGCTGTGGTGGGCAGCCCTTCCGGCGGCGATCCCTACTTCCCGGCGGCCGGCAACGGTGGCTACCAGGTCCGGCACTACGACCTCAGCCTCCGGTACACGCCCGCGAGCCGGTCGCTGACCGGTCGCGCCCGCATCGAGGTCACGACCCGGCGGGAGGACCTGCGGAGCTTCAGCCTGGACCTGCGCGACCTGACCGTGTCCTCGGTCCGCGTCGACGGTCGGCCGGCCGACTTCCGGCAGGAGGGCCCCGAGCTCGTCGTGACGCCGGGACACGTCCTGCGGGCGCGGCAGCGGTTCACCGTCGACGTGCGCTACGGGGGGACCACCGGCCAGCCGACCGATGCGACCGGCGCCCTGTACGGGTGGGTGTCCCACCCGGACGGCGCGTTCGTGGCGAACGAACCCGACGGCGCGTCGACCTGGTTCCCCGTCAACGACGCGCCGTACGACAAGGCCACCTACGCCTTCCGGATCCGCGTGCCGGAGGGCACGGTGGCCGTCGCCAACGGGGACCTGCTCGGTACCCGGACCCGCGCGGGTTGGACGACGTCCCGGTGGTCGGCCGAGGAGCCCATGGCCAGCTACCTCGCCATGGCGGCGAGCGGGAACTACGTGCTGACCGCCAGCAGGACCGCCGACGGGCTGCCCATCGTCAACGCCGTCGACGCGGACCTGTCGCCGACGGACCAGGCCGAGACGGCTGAGGTCCTGGCCCGGCAACCGGAGATGATCGCGTACTTCGCCGGCTTGTTCGGGCCGTACCCGTTCGGCTCGTTCGGGGCGGTGGTCGACGACGACGAGGACGCGGACTACGCCCTCGAGAACCAGACCCGGCCCATCTACTCCGGTCCCCCCTCGGAGGGCACGGTCGCCCACGAGCTCGCCCACCAGTGGTACGGCGACAGCGTCACGCCGGAGCGCTGGCGCGACATCTGGCTCAACGAGGGGTTCGCCACCTACGCCGAGTGGCTCTGGACCGAGCACCGCGGTGGCGCCTCGGTCCAGGAGCAGTTCGACACCGCCTACGCCCGACCCGCGACGAGCGCGTTCTGGCAGGTGGAGGTCGGCGACCCGGGGGCAGCGCGGCTGTTCGACGCCGCCATCTACGACCGGGGCGCGATGGCGCTGCAGGCCCTCCGCACCCGGGTCGGCGACGACGCGTTCTTCCGCGTCCTGCGCGCCTGGGCCCAGCGCCACCGGTACGGCGTCGTGTCCACCGACGACCTGGTCCGGGTGGCCGAACGCGTGTCCGGTCAGCCGCTCGACGACCTCTTCACCACCTGGCTCCACGCACCGGGCAAGCCCAGCCGCCCCTGACCCGTCCTGGGACGGCGGCCCGGTGGCCCGGGGTGGTCACCGCCCGCCGCGACCGCTGCGGTGGTCCGTGTGCGGGGCATCGCCCGCGCCCGCTCGCCGGTGCCAGACTGGGACCGGCGGCAGCGGTGTCTGGGAAGTCAGGAGCTCAGGATGCGTCGGTCAGCGTCGGTCACGTCCGTCTCGTGGATCCCGTCCGAGGCGATCTCGGGGCTCATGAAGATCCCGTTCTCCCTCGGCGTGGGGCAGTACGACGACCCGCCGCCTGCGGAGCTCGGGGACCTCGCGGCCTGGCGCGACGCCGACCGGTTCCGCTTCGCGAACCGCCTGGAGGCCTGGATCGAGGTCGACGACCGCGGCCAGGTCACCGCGCACGGCTACGCGGGCGGGGGCCTGATGGGCTCCACCACGGTGCGCGTCGGACCGAGGTCGATCACCTTCGCGGCGATCGCCTACCCCGACCTGCAGAGGGAGCCGGAGCGGGGCGACGGCTGCGTCCGCTTCGAGCAGACGGTCGGCGGACGGACCGGTGCCCCGATGCCGAGGGCCGTGAACCGGCCACCCTTCCTCCAGCTCATCGCGCCGACGGTGTGGACGACGCTGCAGCTCACCCTGCACGCCGACGGACGTGCCGCGTGGCAGCTGGCGGGGGCCAGTCCCTTCCCGCGCCACTGGGTCTACGACGAGGGCGGGGCGCTCGTGGCCAAGAGCGGGCTCACCGACTTCAGCCGGTGGTCCCAGGAGTGCTTCGGTGACCACAGCCCGTGGGGGGACGTCGCCAGCCCGGCCGTGGTGACCCTGGCGGAGACCGCGCTGGAGCGGACCCTGTCCGCGGCGATCATGCGCGGCGGCGCCAAGCCGCGGGTGCGCACCCTCGCCCCGGGCGAGGAGCTGGTCCGGCAGGGCGATCCGGCGGGTCCGGTCTTCCTGCTGCTGGACGGGGTCCTCGACGTGCTGGTCGACGACGTCCTGGTCGCTGAGGTGGGACCCGGTGCGGTCGGCGGTGAACGGGCCCTGCTCGAGGGCGGCCGGCGGACCGCCACCCTGCGCGCCCGGACCCCGGCGCGGGTCGCGGAGGCGTCCGGCGACCAGGTGGACCTGCACGCGCTGCGCCGGCTGGCGGAAGGGCATCGGCGCGAGGAGCGACGGGGTCACCAGCCCGTCGGGTGAGGGTCTGGGGCGATGGGCGCCGGCCGTCCTCGTGACCGCCCCGCCTGCCCCGGCCCGCGGTGCCGCCGCCCCGCGCGATCCCTCCAGCGCTCAGGACAGGCTGTAGGGGCGGGCCGGGATGATCGCGTACGAGCCGGTGCTGAAGAGCCTGCCCTCGTTGAGCCGGCGCCGGCGCAGCCCGGGGAGCTCGACCCCGCTCGAGGAGACCCACCTCAGCATCAGGTCAGGCACCGCCGCGTGGTCCGGGGTGCTGCCGGCGAGGCTCGCCCTCACCGCGCTGCCGCGGAAACCGCCGTTGCCGATGTTGTAGGACAGGCTGACCAGGGCGTCGAACTGGGCCTGCGAGAGCGGGGTGCGGGGGAGCGCGGCCCGGACCCCGGCCGCGTAGGTCTGCGCGTCCTGCCACAGCAGGGCCAGGGCCTCGTCCTGGGTCAGGCTGCCCCAGCGGGCGGCGTCCGCTCGCGAGCAGCCGCCGAGGTGGACGAGGTGGCCGTACCCGATGGTGCAGTGCCCGCCGGCATCGTCGTAGGCCGTGGAGCGGTAGCCCTCGTAGGCCGCGATGAACGAGGCGCCCTGGACGCTGAGCTGCCGGTCCTGCCCGGCCCGGGCGGGGGAGTCCGCAGCGGGTGCGGGTGCGGGTGTGACGGTGTCGCCCGCCTCGCACCGGGGGAGGCCGGTCACCCAGCCCGCGGTCCCGGTCCTCAGGAAGTGGTCGGGTATCCACAGGCCGTCGACGGTGCGGTCCCACAGGGAGGATCCGTGGTAGGTCGGGCCGCCCAGGGCCTGGCAGGTGATCTGGACGCGGCTGCCGCGGGGATAGCGGTCGGGCCGTGCATGGTTGCTCAGCACCCGTGCGGTCCGTCCGTCGAGCGTTCGAGCCGCGACGTAGGTCTGCGGGATGGTGCACCGGGGCAGGTCGGGTGCGTAGGAGCCGCTCGTCCCGGTGGGGACCAGCTCGTCGGGGACCCAGAGCCCGTCGGAGGTGAGGTCCCAGATCCTGCTCCCGCCGTACGCGACGTCGCCGGTCGACTGGCACACCACGAGGACCGAGGACCCCTCCGGGTACTGGTCGACGACCGCGTGGTTGGCGAGGTTGCGGGCGGTCCGTCCGTCGATGTCGGCGGTGACCCGGTACAGGTGCGGACCGACGACGGTGGCGGAGCTGGGGTCGGTGCCCGAGCCGGCCGTGGCTGGCGCCGCCACGGCGCCGGGTGCCCACGCCGCCGCGGTCAGCACGGCGGTCAACGCGACCAGCCCCGTCCGCAGCCGTGCCCTCATGGGGTGCCCCCTCCGTCGGAACCGCCTCGGTGGGTGGGGCCGTCCCCGGCGGCCCGACCCGCGCGGGACCCGACCAGCTCCGGCTCCCGACACCCCGATCATCCGCCCGGAGGACCCGCTGTGCACCCCCCGTCGAGGGGGGCCCGTCGCCCCTCCGGCGGGGCGGTCCGCACCCCGTCGTCCACCGTCGGGCTGGACCGGGTCGCCGCTCTCGGCTTGGGTCCGGCTCGAGCGTCGCGCAGGATGGTCGGGTGCGGCAGGGGGCGGTCGGGCACGTCAGGTCGGTGGAGCGGCACGGACGCTTCCTCGTCGAGAAGCGCTTCGCCGATCCCCGCCGCCGTGACACCGAGGTGCTCGCCCTCCGGGAGCTGCTGCACCAGGGCCTCCCGGTCCCCGAGCTGGTCGAGGTCGGGCCGGAGGCCGTCCTGATGACCCTCATGCCGGGCGAGCGGCTGGACGCCGGCAGCGCTGACCTGCGTCTCGACCGGCTCCGGGCGTCGACGACCTGGTTGCGTCGGCTCCACGAGCTCCGACCTCCCGGTCGGCTGCCGAGCGCCCCGGACGACGCGCTGACCGCTCGCCGCTACCGCGACGCCGGCGGGCCCGCGCTGCCCCTCGTCGTCCCGCCGGCCGGCCGGCCGGCGTTCTGCCACGGCGACTGGACCGACGGGAACCTGCTGGCGGTGGACGCCGGCATCACGGCGGTCCTGGACTGGGAGGCGGCGCACCTGGGCGACCCCCTCCGCGAACTGTCGCGGGCGGCCTGGGCGGCGGCGCGGAAGGACCCCCGGTCGTTCGACGCCCTGGTGTCGGGCTACGGCGCCGACCCGTCCGCCGTGCGGGCGTGGTTCCCCGTCCACGCCGCCGAGCTCTGGCTGTGGTTCGCCGGAGCGGGACCACCGGAGTACCTCGAGCAGCTCACCCGCGAGCTGGTGAGGTGGCCCGACGCCTGAGGAGGACGGCGGTGCCGATGCCGGTGGGCCGTCGACCGCTGCGGGGTCGACGGCCCGCCGCACCCGGCCAGCGGTCGGCGCCCGCCGATCTCCAGAATGGGGCCATGCGCTCCTTCGACGAGCTCGTCACCGAGGCTGACCACGCCCCCGTCGAGGGCTGGGACTTCTCCTGGCTGGACGGACGCGCGACGGAGGAACGGCCGCCGTGGGGCTACGCACGCGCGCTGGCCCGTCGGCTGGCGGAGGCAGGAGCATCGCTCGACCTGCAGACCGGGGGCGGTGAGGTGCTGGCCGAGGCGGGCACCTACCCCCCGCTCGCCGTGGCGACGGAAGGCTGGCGGCCCAACCTCGTCGTCGCCGCGGCCCGGCTGCGCCCCCTCGGCGTCGCCGTGCTCGGCCACGACGAGGCGGCGCCCCTGCCGTTCGCCGACGCCTCGTTCGACCTGGTCTCGAGCCGGCACCCGGTGAGCACCGACTGGGCGGAGATCGCGAGGGTGCTGGTGCCGGGTGGCCGCTACTTCTCCCAGCAGATCGGTCCCGCCAGCATGGTCGAGCTGAGCGAGGCGTTCCTCGGCCCGCTGCCCGACGCGGATCGGTGGCGCCGGCCCGAGGACGCCCGCGCCGCGGCGGAGCGCTGCGGGCTGGAGGTGGTCGATCTCCGGTCGGCCAGGCTGCGGGCTGAGTTCTCCGACGTCGGGGCGATCGTCTACGTCCTGCGCAAGTGCGTGTGGTGGGTCCCCGGGTTCACGGTCGAGCGCTACCGGGACACCCTGCGCCGACTCCACCAGCAGATGGTGGACGACGGGCCGTTCGTCGCCCACTCCAGCCGCTTCCTGGTCGAGGCCCGCCGGCCACCGCGCTGACGTCGACCGCGCGGGGCGGTCAGCGGGCCGGGGCGGCCGGGGTGCGCAGCGCGGCGAACTCCACCTCGCGCCGGAGCGCGTAACCCAGGTCGAGGTAGAGGTCGATGGCGCGGGTGTTCGCCGCGCCGGTGTGCAGGAACGGGGTGTCCCCGCGCTCCCGGACGAGGTGCCCCACGGCCCGGATGAGCCGGGTGGCCAGACCCTGGCGTCGGTGGTCCGGGTCGGTGCAGACGGCGCTGATCTCGCTCCAGCCGGGCGGGTGCAGCCGCTCGCCGGCCATCGCGACGAGGCGGCCCCGCCGGCGCAGCCCGAGGTAGGTGCCCAGCTCGTGGGTCCGGGCCCGGAACGGTCCCGGCTCGGTCCTGGCGACCAGTTCCGCGGCCTCGACGGCGTCCGCGGCACTGATGACGAACGCCTCGTCGTCGGGCTCGGTGCGGTGCGCCGGGGTCGCCACCAGCTGGACGCCGGGGATCACCGCGTCGACCGCCCACCCGCGGGGGAGCGCGTCGGTGAAGCCGGGCGGGCCCGCCAGGAGGACGGCCTGGTCGGGCCCCTGCAGGTGGTGCAGGTCGGCCCAGGCACGCTCGTCGTCGGGAGAGGAGAGGGCGGCGAACGGGGAGAGGTCGGGCGGGTAGCGGCGCGCCCGTCCCCGACCTTCCGCGAGCCGGCGGTGGGGGCCGGTCAGCGAGGCCCAGGTGGCCGCGTCCAGCGGGTGCGCCGCCGCGGTGCCCTGCGCCGCGGACTCGGCGGTGGGGAGGGTCATGGGGCGGCCAACCGGGTCGTCACCGGGTCTATTCCTCCGTCCCCCGGGGTCGCGGCGCGGTCCGTGGGCCCAGGACCTCCCCGGCCCCCCTGCTCGGTCCGCGGACACCTCTGGCCCCGACGGCCTCCGTCGGTAGTATTCCCTACCAAGTCTGCAGAGATTGGTGACGAAGTGGTGGAGCCTGAGGACGACGGCACGGGGACGGCGGGCGCCGCGTCCCTGGTGCTCGTCCTGGTCGGGCTGGGCCCGCGGGGCGCCGGGTTGCTGGAGCGGCTGGTCAGCAACGCCGCAGTCCTGGACCGGGGCCCCGTCGAGGTGCACCTCGTCGACCCGTTCCCGCCCGGCCCCGGCCGGGTGTGGCGCGACGACCAGTCCGAGCTGCTCCGGCTCAACACGACCGCCGAGGACCTGACGGCGTTCGTGGACGCGAGCGTCACGATGGACGGGCCGGTGACCAGCGGGCCCACCCTGTTCGCGTGGTGCCGCAGCGAGGGGGCGGAGCTCCCCGACGCCGCCCTGGTGGCCGAGGCGGCGGCGCTGGGTCCGCTGGACTTCCCGAGCCGCCGGCTGGCCAGCGCGTACCTCGCCGCCGCCTTCGACCGGGCCGTCGCGCGCGCCCCGGCCGGGATGACGATCACCAGCCACGCGCAGCGGGCGGTCGACGTCGTGCGGTCGGACGCCGGAGGACGCGACCGCGTGGTCCTCGACGACGGTGCGACGCTGCTCGCGGACGCGGTGGTGCTGCTCACCAGCCACGTCGACGTCGCGCCGGCGCCGCCGTACGCCGCCCTCGCGGCGTTCGCGGACGACCACGGCCTGACCTACCTGCCACCCGCCTACGGCGGTGACCTCGACCTCGGCCCGGTGGGGGCGGGCGAGGACGTCCTCGTCCGCGGCTTCGGGCTCGGTTTCGTCGACCTGATGATCCTGCTGACCGAGGGCCGGGGCGGGAAGTTCCTGACCGACCCGACCGACGACGACGGCGCGCGGCTCCGCTACGAACCCTCCGGTGCCGAGCCCCGGCTGCTCGTCGGGTCCCGTCGCGGCGTCCCGTACCACGCCAAGCCGATGTACCGCCTGCAGGCGCCGAGACCCGCCGCCACCACCTTCTGCACCCCCGGTGCCGTGACCGCGCTGCTGGAGCAGGGCCGGCCGATCACGTTCCTCCGCGACCTCTGGCCGCTGGTCGGCCGCGAGGTGACCTGGGCCTACTACCTCGAGCTGGCCCAGGGCCACCCCGGGCGGGTGAGAGTGCCCTGGCCGCAGTTCGCGGCGACCTTCGCCGACCTGGAGTGGGGGAGCGCCGGGTACGCGCAGTGGATCGCGACGGTCGTGCCGGACCCGGCCGACCGCCTCGACCTGGCGGCGCTCGACCGACCGTTGCGGGACCGCCAGGTGGCCGACCGCGCCGAGCTCGCCCGGCTCGTCCGCTCCTACGTCCGGGCCGACCTGGCCCGGCGGCAGGACGTCGCCTTCAGCGCCGACCTCGGGGCGTTCCACGCGCTGCTGGCGGTGCTGCCCGTGCTGGGACCGGCCCTGGCCTCGCCGCAGATGGACCCCCGCTCGCTGGTGCAGGAGTTCCTCGGCTGGTTCATGGGCTTCTTCAGCTTCTACGCCAGCGGCCCCCCGCCCGACCGGCTGGAGCAGCTGCTCGCCCTCGAGGAGGCGGGGGTCGTCGCCTTCCTCGGTGGCGGCCTGGAGATCAGCACCGACCCCGACCGCGGCGCGTTCGTGGCCCGCTCGACGACGGTCCCCGGGGAGGTGCGGGCCCGCACGCTCGTGGACGCCACCCTGCCGGCCTTCGACCTCGGCCGGACCGAGGACCCGCTGCTGGCCGCCCTCGCCGCCCGCGGGGAGGCGGTCGGCCAGGTCCTCACCGCAGCCGACGGCGAGCGCCTCGAGACCGGGCAGCTGGCGGTCGACCCAGCCCACCGGCTGCGGCGGGCCGACGGGTCCAGCGCGTCCCGCCGGTTCGCCCTCGGCATGCACACGACGGTGAAGTCCGCCGCCTTCGCCCGGCCCGCCAGCAACGGGCCGGTGCACCGCCACAACGACCAGGTCGCGCGGACGCTGCTCGCGCTCGCGCCCCTTCCCGACCCGCCCCCGATCGACGACCCGACCGCCGCGCCCGGCGGCCCAGGAGGACAGTGACATGCCCATCGAGTTCCTCGGCATCGGAGCCACCCACGACGGCTCGGAGACCAACCCGCGCTCCGGCGGCAGCTTCGACCCGGACTACACCGTCCGGCTCGCGCGGGCCCACCAGGACCACGGGTGGGACCGGGTCCTCACGGCCTACGGGTCCGGATCACCCGACCCGGCCCAGGCGGCCGCCCTGATCGCCGCCCGCACGGACACGCTGCAGGTCCTGGTCGCGCACCGGCCGAACCTCTCGATCCCGACGTTCGCCGCGAAGACGCTGGCCACGCTCGACCACATCGCGGACGGCCGGGTGACCGTGCACATGATCACCGGGGGCAGCGACCACGAGCAGCAGCGCGAGGGCGACTTCCTGGGCAAGGACGAGCGGTACGGCCGCACCCGGGAGTACATCCAGATCCTCAAGCAGGTGTGGACCCGGCACGAGGCGTTCGACTTCACCGGCGAGCACTACCGGTTCGCGGACTTCGTCGCCGACGTCTTCCCGGTCCAGCAGCCGCGGCCGCAGATCAGCTTCGGCGGCTCCTCCGACGCGGCGTACGCCGTCGGGACCGCCGAAGCGGACGTGTTCTGCCTCTGGGGCGAGCCGCTGGCCGACACCCGGGAGCAGATCGAGCGGGTCCGTCGCGAGGCGGCGGCGGCCGGCCGGACGACCCCCCCGCGGATCCAGGTCGCGTTCCGGCCGATCCTCGCGCCCACGGAGGCGCAGGCCTGGGCCAAGGCCGAGGAGACCGTGCGCCGGATCGAGACGCTGAAGTCCGGTGGCCAGCAGTTCCGGCGCGCGCCCGGCGCTCCCGAGAACACGGGCTCGCAGCGGCTGCTGGAGATCGCCGACCGCGGCGACCGGCACGACACGATCCTGTACTCGGGGACGGCGAAGGCCACCGGCGGTGCCGGGAACTCCAACGCCCTGGTCGGGACGCCGGACCAGGTGGCCGAGGCGCTGCTGGCCTACGTCGACCTGGGCGTCGACATCATCTCCGCCCGCGGCTACGACACCTTGCAGGACGCGGTCGACTTCGGCGACCAGGTGATCCCCCTCGTCCGGGCCGAGGTGGCGCGCCGGGACGCGGTGGCGGCATGAGGTCCGCAGGTCCCGACCGGCCGCCGGAGCAGCGGCCGGCCGCGGACGGCCCCCGCCCCGGACCGGGTCGGCCGTGGCTGCCGGGCGTCGGTGACCTCGCGGCCATGGTCGGGCTCGCCGTCCCCGGCGCGCCACCCCGGGGGCCGGCGGGCGGAGCCTGGGGCTCGGCCCCACGCCGCGGGGACGACGCGGCGGCCACCGTCTGGGCCGCCCGGCTGTCGACCCTGTTGAAGTAGGGAGCGGCCGCTCCCACCCGGGCTGCGTCGCGCGGCTCGTCGGTTCCCGTGAGACGGCTGTCCACGATCTGGAACCGGGTAATCCCTACAGGAACGCATGGGTATAGTTCCTGGTGTCACGAGCGCCAGCGTCAAGCCCCGGCTTGCTGGCCGGCAACCCTCCTCCGCGGTGGGGTGCCCCGGGTGAGGACACGGCTGGCGTCTGACCGGGCGCCGGCAAGCGCGGACCCCGGCCCCGGGGTCCTGATCCCGGAGGTCGTCCGCGATGAGCCTGCTCACCCACCCCGTCGAGACCCGCGCGGCGGACGACGTCGCCCCGCTGCTGCCGGTCGTCGGCCGCGGCCAGTCCGTCCCCCTGGTCGACGGGCGGAGCGCCCGCTCCGTGCACCTGGACAACGCGGCCAGCGCTCCGGCCCTGCAGGCGGTCGCCGACCACGTCACCGCGGTGCTGCCCTCCTACGCCAGCGTCCACCGCGGCGCGGGTTACCTGTCGCAGGTCTGCACCCGGCTCTACGAGCAGGCCCGCACCGAGGTGGCGCGGTTCGTGGGCGCTCGCGACGACGACGTGGTGGTCTTCACCCGCAACACCACCGACGCCCTCACCCTGCTCAGCGGTGCTGTCCCGGGGGAGGTGGTGGTGCTGGACGTCGAGCACCACGCCAACCTGCTGCCGTGGCAGCGGGGCACGGCGCGCGTGGTCCGCGCCCACGACACCGTCGTCGCGACCGAGGCCGCCCTGGCCGCCGAGCTCGGCCGGCGGCCGGCGGCCCTGCTCGCGGTCACCGGCGCCTCCAACGTCACGGGCGAGGTGCCACCACTGGCCCGGCTGGCGGCCCTGGCCCACGCCCACGGCGCCCGGATCGTCGTCGACGCCGCGCAGCTGGTCCCGCACCGCGGGGTCGACGTGGCCGGGCTCGACCTCGACCACGTCGCCTTCTCCGGGCACAAGCTCTACGCTCCGTTCGGGGCGGGCGCCCTGGTGGGCCGCCGGGACTGGCTGGACGCGGCCCCGCCGCACCAGGCCGGGGGCGGCGCCGTCCGCGAGGTGACCACGACCGCGACCGCGTGGGCCGCCAGCCCGGAGCGGCACGAGGGCGGGACCCCGAACGTGCTCGGCGTCGCGGCTCTCGCCGAAGCCTGCCGCGCCCTGCGCGCGGTCGGGTTCGACCGGGTGCGGGCCCACGAAGCGGTCCTGCACCGCCGCCTCGTCGACGGGCTCCGCGACCGCGGCCTCGAGCCGCTGCGGATCTGGGCGGACGCGGCGGACGTGGTCGGCGTCGTCAGCTTCACCGTCCCCGGCTTCGCGGCGGCCCAGGTGGCTGCCTTCCTCTCCGCCGAGCACGGCGTGGGCGTCCGCGACGGCCGGTTCTGCGCGCACCCCCTGCTGGCCCGGCTGGGAGCGTCCGACGGCGCCGTCCGCGCCAGCCTCGGGGTGGGCAGCAGCTCCGCCGACGTCGACCGCCTGCTCGACGCCCTCGACCGCTTGCGGGCCGACGGGCCCCGCTGGACCTATACCAGCGCGGCCGGGAGCTGTCGACCCTCACCCGACCCCCGACCCCTGCCCGCCTGGTGGACCGGCGCCGGTCGTCTCGACGAGCCGTCCGCGGCCCCGTCCTCACCGTGCACCCCCGCCGACACCCCTGCACCCACCGGAGAACCCCGATGACCCTCACCACGCCCAGCACCCGCTTCGCCAGCCCCGTCGACACCGAGCGCCACGGCGAGTACCGGATCCACCAGCGCCCGGAGGACCCGCGGCCGCTCTACCGCTTCACCGGCCGGCTCAGCTCCGACGGCTCCACCGCCTTCCACGCCGAACCCGGCCGCTACCACCTCTACGCCGGCTGGTTCTGCCCCTGGGCGCAGCGGGTGGTGCTGCAGATCGCGGCCAACGGACTCCTCGGCTCGTCGGGGGGTGAGGGGGGTCGTCCCCCCTCCGGGGTTCCCGGGGCGATCGGCGTCTCCTACGTCGACGACGCCCGGGACGGCCGCGGCTGGGCCTTCCGCGAGACGCACGGACCCGACCCGGTCAACGGCTTCACGCTGCTCCGCCAGGCCTACGAGGCCACCGAGCCCGGCTTCGACGGCCACATCAGCGTCCCGACGCTGTGGGACACCACGACCGGACGGGTGGTGAGCAACGACTTCGTGACGCTGGGGATCGACATCGCCACCCAGTTCACCGGCTCCCGCTGGCCGGGGGTCGACACCTACCCCGCGCACCTCCGCGCCGAGATCGAGGAGCTCGACGCCTGGGTCGGTCCGGCGGTCAACCGGGGCGCCGGCCGGGCCCGCGGCCAGGGTCCCGCGGCCGAGCAGGCCCGGACCGACCTGCTCGCCGCGTTCACCCGGCTCGACGACCTGCTCGCCGACCGGAGCTTCCTGGTCGGCCAGGGGTTGACCGAGGCCGACTTCCGGCTGTGGGTGACCCTGGCGCGCTACGACGTGCAGACCAACGCCACCGGTCAGGTCGGCCCGCCCCTCACCGCCTGGCCGCACCTGGCCCGGTACGCCGGCTGGCTCGCCGAGCTGCCGGCCTTCCGCGCCACCACCCGCTGGGCCAGCTTCAGCGCGCCCGGCACCTCCCCGTCCTTCCTGCCCTCCAGCCCCGTCAGGAGCCACCCGTGACCCGCCCCCTGCACCTCGCCGTCGCCCTGGACGGCGCCGGCTGGCACCCCGCCGCCTGGCGGCTGCCCTCGGCCCGCCCCGCCGAGCTGCTGACCGCCGGCTACTGGGTCGACCTCACCCGGCGCGCCGAGGAGGGCCTGCTCGACCTCGTCACCTTCGAGGACGCGCTGGCTCTGCAGGGCTCGACCGGTCCCGGAGGACGGCCCGACGGCCGCACCGACGAGGTCCGCGGCCGCCTCGACGCCGTCCTGGTGGCCGCGCGGGTCGCCCCGCTGACCTCCCGCATCGGGCTGGTGCCGACCGCCACGGTCACCCACACCGAGCCGTTCCACGTCTCCAAGGCCATCGCGACGCTGGACCACGTGTCCGAGGGCCGGGCGGGCTGGCGGGCGCAGGTCTCGCCGCGGCCGGAGGAGGCGGCGCACTTCGGCCGGCGTGACGTCCCGCGGCTCGACCTGCGGCAGCGCGACGACCCCGCCGTCGCCCAGCTCCTGCAGGACCTGTTCGACGAGGCGGGCGACGCCGTCGAGGTCGTCCGCCGGCTCTGGGACAGCTGGGAGGACGACGCCGAGATCCGTGACGTCGCCACCGGCCGCTTCGTCGACCGCGACAAGCTCCACCCCGTCGACTTCGCGGGTCGCTGGTTCCACGTGCGGGGTCCCTCGATCACGCCGCGCCCGCCGCAGGGGCAACCGGTGGTCGCGGCCCTCGCCCACGCCGCCGTCCCGCGGGCCTTCGCCGCCCGCGCGGCCGACGTCGTCTTCGTCACCCCGTTCGACAACGCGGGCGTGGCGTCCGACGTCGCCGAGATCGCGTGGCACCGGGAGGCCGCCGGACGCGAGGGCACGGGGCAGGGGGGAGCGGGCCACGTGTGGGCCGACCTGGTCGTCTCGCTGGACCCCGACGCCGACCGCGCCCAACGCCGCTGGCAGCAGCTGGAGGCCTGGTCCGGCCGGCCGTTCAGCAGCGACGCCGACGTCTTCGTCGGCACCCCGCAAGGGCTGGCCGACCTGCTGCTGGCCCGGGCCGAGGCCGGCCTCACGGGCTTCCGGCTGCGGCCGGCCGCCCTCCCGGACGACCTCGACGCCATCGTCGACGCCCTCGTCCCCGAGCTGCAGCACCGCGGGGCGTTCCGCACGGCCTACGAGGCCGACACCCTGCGCGGCCTGCTCGGCCTGTCCCGCCCGCTCAACCGCTACGCCGCCGAGGAGCTCCGATGACCCGCCCCCGCAAGCAGATCCACCTCGCCGCCCACTTCCCGGGCGTCAACAACACGACCGTGTGGAGCGACCCGGCCGCCGGCAGCCACATCGAGTTCAGCTCCTTCCGGAAGCTGGCGCAGACCGCCGAGCGGGCCAAGTTCGACTTCTTCTTCCTCGCCGAGGGGCTGCGGCTGCGGGAGCAGAACGGGAAGATCTACGACCTCGACGTCGTCGGCCGCCCGGACACGTTCACCGTCCTGGCCGCGCTGGCCGCCGTCACCGACCGGCTGGGCCTGGCCGGCACCATCAACACCACCTTCAACGAGCCCTACGAGGTGGCGCGGCAGTTCGCGAGCCTCGACCACCTGTCGGCCGGCCGCGCGGCCTGGAACGTCGTGACCTCGTGGGACGCCTTCACCGGCGAGAACTTCCGCCGCGGTGGCTACCTGCCGCAGGACGAGCGGTACGCCCGGGCGCAGCACTTCCTCGACGCCGCCTTCGCGCTCTTCGACTCCTGGCGCGGCGACGAGGTGGTGGCCGACCAGGGGTCGGGTGCGTTCCTCAGCCGGCCCGAGGTGGGTGGGTTCTCCCACGTCGACCAGCACTTCGACATCAGCGGGGCGTTCAGCACGCCCCGCAGCCCGCAGGGCCGTCCGGTGATCTTCCAGGCGGGGGACTCCGAGGAGGGCCGGGAGTTCGCGGCGGCGTCGGCCGACGCGATCTTCACCGGCCACGCCACCTGGGACGCCGGCCGCGCCTTCTACGCCGACGTCAAGGGCCGGCTCGCGCGGCACGGCCGACGGCCGGACCAGCTGGTCGTGCTGCCCGCGGCGACGTTCGTCCTGGGCGACACCGACGCCGAGGCCGCCGACCTCGCCCACGACGTCCGCCGCCAGCAGGTCAGCGGGCAGACCGCCATCAAGTTCGCCGAGCAGCTGTGGAACGTCGACCTCAGCGACCACGACCCCGACGGCCCCCTCCCGTCCTTCGACCCGGTGGTGGGGGAGAACACGATCGCCCGGGGCCGGGCCAGCGTCCGCCGGTTCCGCGACCCCGTCGGCACGGCCCACGCGTGGCGCGAGCGGGCCGAGGCCGAGCACCTGTCCCTGCGCGAGCTGGTCATCGAGGTGACCGGGCGCCAGTCCTTCATCGGCTCGGCGGAGACGGTGGCGACGAGGATCGACGACTTCGTCCAGGGCGACGTCAGCGACGGCTTCATCCTCGTCCCGCACCTCACGCCCGGCGGGCTCGACCGCTTCGCCGACACGGTCGTGCCCCTGCTGCAGGAGCGGGGATCCTTCCGCACCGAGTACGCGGGCACCACCCTGCGCGACCACCTCGGGCTCGCGCTCCCCGAGCCCGGTCCTTCGACGGGATCAGGGCACGGGTCACTGGTCGACGGGCAGGTGGCCCGGTGAAGTTCCTGGCCATCACCCTGATCACCCACCTCCCCGACCCGGTCACCGGGGTCCAGAGGTCGACCACCGACGCCTACCGCGCCGTCGTCGACAACGCCGTCCTGGCGGAAGAGCTCGGCTTCGACGGCTACGGCGTGGGGGAGCGGCACGAGCGGCCGTTCATCTCCTCGTCCCCGCCGGTGGTGCTCAGCCACATCGCCGCGAGGACCGAGCGGATCCGGCTGTTCACCACCGTCACCATCCTGAGCCTGCTCGACCCCGTGCGGGCCTACGAGGACTACGCGACGCTCGACCACCTGTCCGGCGGTCGGCTGGAGCTGATCATCGGCAAGGGCAACGGCACGGCCCAGCGCGACCTGTTCGCCGTCACGCCCGAGGACCAGTGGGCGCGCAACGCCGAGGGGTACGAGCTCTTCCGGCGCCTGTGGCGGGAGGAGAGGGTGACCTGGTCGGGCCGGTTCCGACCCGCCCTCGTCGAGGCCGAGGTCTGGCCGCGGCCGCTGCAGCAGCCGGTCCGGGTCTGGCACGGCTCGGCGACCAGCCGGGAGTCGGTCGACCTCGCCGCCCGCTACGGCGACCCGCTGTTCTCGGCCAACGTCACCCACGCCATCGAGCCGTACGCGGCCCTGGTGGACCACTACCGGGAGCGCTGGGTGGCCCACGGGCACGACCCGGCGGACGCCGTCGTGGGAGCGGGCACGGCCGGCTACCTCGCCGCACCGACCTCGCAGGAGGCGGTCAGCCGCTACCGGCCGGTCTTCGAGGCCGGCCTCGCGGGCCTGACCCGCGCGGGCCTGACCCCGAGCTTCACCACCCTGGAGGACCACGTCGAGCGCAGCTCCGCCCTGGTCGGCAGCCCCGCGCAGATCGTCGAGAAGGTGCACCGCTACCACGCCCGGCTCGGGCACACGGTGCTGCACGTGCACGCCGACGGGGCCGGGCTGACCCCCGCCGAGCACCGCACGAACCTCGAGCTCTTCCAGTCCGACATCGCCCCGGTGCTGCGCCGGACCATCCCGGACCCGCCCTGGCCCGGCACGCCCACCCCGACGCCGGACCGGCGCCCCGCGCCGGTGCCGGTGGGCTGAGCCCGTTCCCCGGCCCGTCCCCCGTCCCCCGAGCCCGTCCTCCGTTGCCTGAGCCCGTCCTCCGTTGCCTGAGCCCGTCGAAGGGCCACCCCTCGCCCCGCGTGCCCCGCACGCCCACCCACCTAGGAAGCACCTCGTGAGCACGTCCCTCCGCCGTCCCGGCGCCCTGCTGCTGGTCCCCGCCCTCGCCGCCGCCCTCGGGCTGAGCGCCTGCGGCGGCGCCGACTCGGCCGCCGGCACTGGTGACGCCGACACCTTCACCTTCGCCCTCGCGTCCGACCCGGGCTGCCTCAACCCACGGGTCGCCGGCAACAACGACGCCGCCTACCCGTCCCGTCAGCTCGTCGACTCCCTCACCGACCAGGATCCCGAGACCGGGGAGATCAAGCCCTGGCTGGCCGAGAAGTTCTCCGTCAACAAGACGGCCACCCAGTTCACCTTCACGCTGCGCGACGGCGTCACCTTCAGCGACGGCACCCCGCTGACCGCGGAGACCGTCCAGCAGAACTTCGACGAGATCATCACCCACGGCGCCGCCCAGGCGCAGTCGCTGCAGTTCCTCACCGGCTACGCCGAGACCGTCGTCGTCGACGACCGCACCGCCCGCGTGGAGTTCGACCAGCCCAACGCCCAGTTCCTGCAGGCCACGGCCAGCCACTTCCTCGGCCTGCTCGCCCCGTCGTCCCTCGCGGCCGACCCGGTGACGCGCTGCGACGGCAACATCGTCGGCACCGGTCCGTTCGTGCTCGACCACTACACGAAGAACACCGAGGTGGTGGAGACCCGCCGACCCGGCTACGCCTGGGGGTCCTCGCTGTGGGAGCACACCGGTGAGGCCGCGTCCGCCCGGCTCGTCTTCAAGGTCATCCCCGAGGCGGGCGTCCGCTCCGGCTCGCTGCGCTCGGGTCAGGTCGACGCCATCGGTGGCGTGCCGCCGCAGGACGAGAGCTCGCTGCAGACCGGGGGCATCACCCTGCAGATCCGACCCAACCCCGGCCAGGTCTTCACCCTGACCCCCAACGTCCAGCGGCCGGCGCTGGCCGACGTCCGGGTCCGACAGGCGCTCAGCCACGCGGTCGACCGGTCCGCCGTCGTCGCGGCCGCGCTGAGCCCCAGCTACGAGGCCGCGTCCAGCGCGGTGGCCTCCACGACACCCGGGTGGACCGACCTCGGCGACGAGCTGACCTACGACCCGGCGGAGTCGAAGAGGCTGCTCGACGCGGCGGGCTGGACCCCGGGCGCGGACGGCATCCGGGAGAAGGGCGGCCAGCGGCTCACCCTCGTCACCTACTGGGGCACCAACTTCAACCCGAACCAGGCGGCGCTGGAGCTGATCCAGCAGCAGGCCAAGCAGGTCGGCATCGAGATCGACCTCAACTCCGTCGCCATCGGCGAGCTGCAGGCCAAGCTGGCGACGGGTGACTTCGACCTGTCGTGGGGCAACAGCACCCGGCCCGACCCCGACATCCTGCGCAACACCTACTGGCGTGACGGCACCGCGCCCTACGGCATCGACGACCCCGCGCTGGTCAAGGCCCTCAAGGCCCAGCAGACGACGACGCAGCAGAAGGCCCGGTTCGCCGACGCGGCCACCGCTCAGGAGGTGATCGTCGAGAAGGCCTACGGCGTGCCGGTCTTCGAGCTCATCACCGTGCTCGGGCTCCGGCCCGGCGTCACCGGCGTCCGGTTCGACTCCTACTCCCGGCTGCAGCTGGTCGCGGCCGCCGCCACGGAGAGCTGACCCGTGCTCCGTCACCTGCTCAGCCGGACCGGGCAGGCCGTGCTCGTGCTGTGGGCGGCCTACACGGTCGCCTTCCTCGTGATGTACGGCCTGCCGGGCGACCCGGCCGCGCTGATCGCCGCCGGCGGGGACGTCGCCAACAGCTCCGCGACCCCGGAGCAGGTGGCGGCGCTGCGGGCGCAGTACGGCTACGACCAGCCGCTCGCCGTGCAGTACCTGCACCACCTGGGGGCGGCGCTCACCGGCGACCTGGGCACCTCGCCCCGCACCGGGCCCGTCGGCGCCTCCATCGCCGCGGCCGTCCCCGCGACCGCCCAGATCGCGGGCCTCGGCCTGCTCTTCTCGGTGGTCGTCGGCGGCGGGCTGGCCCTCACGGCCACCTACGTCTCCACCCGCTGGCTCCGTCAGCTGCTGCTGTCACTCCCGCCGCTGGGGGTCTCCGTGCCCAGCTTCTGGATCGGTCTGCTGCTGCTGCAGGCCTTCTCGTTCGGGCTCGGCTGGTTCCCCGCCTTCGGCAACGAGGGCCCCGCCGCCCTGGTGCTGCCGGCGGTCACCCTGGCCGTCCTGGGGAGCGCGATGATCGCCCAGGTGTTCGCGCGCAGCCTGCGCGGCGAGGCCGCCGAGGCCTACGCCGACACCGCGCGCGCCAAGGGCGCCTCCCGGCTGCGGGTGCACCTGCGCCACACCGCGCGGAACGCCTCGCTGCCGACGTTCACCATCACCGGTCTGCTGGTGGGGCAGTTCCTCGCCGGCACCGTGGTGACGGAGACGGTGTTCTCCCGCACCGGCCTGGGCCAGCTCACCGCGACCGCCGTCGGCACGCAGGACATCCCGCTGGCGCTGGGCGTCGTCGTGTTCGGGGCCGCGGTCGTCGTCGCGGCCAGCCTGGCCGTCGACCTCGTCTACCCCCTCCTCGACCCGCGGATGCGTCGGGTGGCCCGCGCGGCGCGCAACCCCGACCCGGTCGACGGGCGCACCGACCCGGCCCAGGGCGGGCTCGTGACGGGGGCGGCCCGATGAGCCTCCTGGACACGCGCGCCGAGGTGCACGGCGCCGGGCCGGTCGGGCCCACCGTCGACCAGCCGGCCCCGAGCCGCCGACGGAGCCGGTCCGGGCACCGGCTGCTCGCCCCCGGCCTGCTGCTCTCGGCGCTCTGGCTGGCCCTGGTCGTCGTCGCGGCGTTCGCGCCGGGGCTGCTCACGGCGACCGACCCCTACGCCGCCGACACCGGGGCCCTGCTGCAGCCGCCGTCGGCCGGGCACTGGTTCGGCACCGACCAGATCGGCCGCGACCTGTTCAGCCGCGTCGTGCACGGCTCGGCGCTCTCGCTCCAGGCGACGCTGGTCGCGGTGGGCGTCGGGGTCGTCCTCGGCGCCACCGTCGGCCTGCTCGCCGGGGCGGCGGGCGGCTGGCTGGACGCCGTGCTGATGCGCGCCGTCGACGTCCTGCTGGCCATCCCCAGCCTGCTGCTGTCGCTGGCCCTCATCACGGTGCTCGGGTTCGGCACGGTCAACGTCGCCATCGCCGTCGGCTTCGGCAGCGTCGCCGGCTGCGCCCGGATCATGCGCTCGGAGGTGCTGCGCGTCCGGCAGAGCGTGTACGTCGAGGCCGCCACCTCCCTCGGCGTCCGGCGTCGCACGGTCGTGCTGCGGCACGTCCTGCCCAACGCGGCCGGTCCGGTGCTGGTGCTCGCCGCGCTCGACTTCGGTACCGCCATCCTGGCGGTCTCGTCGCTGAGCTTCCTCGGCTACGGGGCCAAGCCGCCGACCCCGGAGTGGGGCTCCCTGGTGGCGTCCGGACGGGACTTCCTGGGCAGCGGCTGGTGGCTCACCACGCTGCCCGGGCTGGTCGTCGTCGCCACCGTGCTCGCCGCCAACCGCATCGCCCGCGCCCTGGAGCGCGGCCGAGGAGGAGCTGACGCATGACCACCACGACCACGCAGACCGGCCGGCCGCTCCCGGAACCCGTCGAGGGGCCGTCGAGGACCCCAGGCAGCGGTGCGGGCTCAGGCCACCCCTCGCGCCCTGAGCCTGTCGAAGGGCCGTCGACGACCTCAGGCACGGGGGCCAGCCCGGGCGGCGTCGTGCCGCTGCTGGCCCTGCAGGGGCTGCACGTCGCGTACCGCTCGCGGGCGCGGACGGTGGCCGCCGTCCGCGGTGTCGACCTGACGGTGGGCGCCGGCGAGACGGTCGCGCTCGTCGGCGAGTCCGGCTCGGGCAAGTCGACGACGGCGCACGCCCTGCTGGGCCTGCTGCCGCCGTCGGCCCGGGTGAGCGCCGGCACCGCCTCCCTCGACGGCGACGTCCTGCTGACCGCCGGCACCCGACCGCCGCGGGGGCTGCTCGGCCGGCGCGTCGGCTTCGTCCCCCAGGACCCGATGACCGCCCTGAACCCCGTGCAGCGGGTGGGCGACCAGGTGGCGGAGGTGCTGCGGGTGCACGGCCTCGCCGACCGTGCGCAGGCAGCCGAGCGGGCCGTCGACGCCCTGGCCCGCGCCGGTCTCGACCGGCCCGCCGACCGGGCGCGGCAGTACCCGCACGAGCTGTCCGGCGGGATGCGCCAGCGCGCGCTGATCGCCATCGCCCTGGTCGCCGAGCCATCGCTCCTCGTGGCGGACGAGCCCACCAGCGCCCTCGACGTCACCGTGCAGCGCGTCATCCTGGACCGGATCGCCGAGCTGAGCGCCGCGTCCGGCACGGGGGTCCTGCTGATCACCCACGACCTCGGCGTCGCCGCCCAGCGGGCCGACCGGATCGTCGTGATGAAGGACGGGGTGGTCGTCGAGGCCGGGGCGTCCGGGCAGCTGGTCGCCGCGCCCGAGCACCCCTACACCCGGGAGCTGCTGGCGGCCGCACCCGGGCTCGGCTCGCCCGTGCTCGCCGCCCCCCGGCCTCCCGGGGCACCCGACCGCGTGCCGCTCCTGGAGCTCCGCGCCGTCCGCAAGGAGTACCCGCTGCCCCGCGGCGGGCCGCGGAGGGTGCTCGCCGCCGTCGACGGGGTGGACCTCACCGTCGGGGTCGCCGAGACCGTCGGCCTGGTGGGGGAGTCCGGCTCCGGCAAGTCGACCACCGCCCGGCTGGCCGCCCGGCTGGTCGACCCCACCGGGGGTGGTGTCGTCTTCGACGGCGAGGAGATCAGCGGGGCCCGCGGTGAGCGGCTCCGTCGGCTCCGTCGGCGCTTCCAGCTCGTCTACCAGAACCCCTACGCCTCGCTGGACCCCCGGCTGAGCGTGGGGGAGAGCGTCGCCGAGCCGCTGCGGGCGTTCGGCGTCGGGGCGCGCCGTGACCGGTCCCGGCGGGTCGGCGAGCTGCTGGAGCGGGTCGCGCTGCCCCGCACGGCGGCCGAGCGCCGGCCGGCCGAGCTCTCCGGTGGGCAGCGGCAGCGCGTCGCCATCGCCCGCGCGCTGGCGCTGCGGCCCGCCCTGGTCATCTGCGACGAGCCGGTCTCGGCCCTCGACGTCTCGGTGCAGGCCCGGATCCTCGAGCTGCTCGTCGGGCTGCAGGCCGACCTCGGCCTCAGCTACCTCTTCATCTCCCACGACCTGGCGGTGGTCCGGCAGATCGCCCACCGCATCGCCGTCATGCGGGCCGGACTCGTCGTCGAGACCGGACCGACGGAGCAGATCTTCACCGACCCGCGCTCCGACTACACCCGCGAGCTGCTCGCGGCCATCCCCGACCCCCACCCCACGCGCACGCCGCAGCTCGCGGCGGAAGGACGACCATGACCTCCCCCCTCGACCACGGCGACGCCCGCCCCGGCCCTTCGGCCGGCGTGGTCGCCCTGGCCGGCAACCCCCGGCCCGGCTCCCGCACCCTGCTCGTCGCCCGCACCGTCGCCGACCAGCTGGCGCGTCGGCTCGGCGCGGCCGCCCCGCCGACCGCGCTGGACGTCGCCGAGGTCGCCGGCGAGCTCTTCGCCGCCGACGCCCCCGAGGCCGACCGCTACCGCGCGACCCTGGCGGCCGCCGCCGTCGCCGTGGTGGCGACGCCGGTCTACAAGGCCAGCTACACGGGCCTGCTGAAGGCCTTCCTCGACCGGGTCCCCACCGGCGGCCTGCGCGGGGTCGTCGCGGTCCCCGTCGTCGTGTCGGGCACCCCCGCGCACTCGTTCGTCGCCGAGCACCTGCTGGCCCCGCTGCTGGTGGAGCTCGGCGCCCTGGTCCCGGTCCGGCCCCTGGCGGTCACCGAGAGCCAGCTCGACGACCTCGACGCCGTGGTCGGCGCGTGGGCGGACGAGGCGGCGCCCGTCCTGGCCCGTCTGGTGCCGGGCCAGGGGGTGGCCCGGTGAGCGCGCAGCCGTGGTCACCGGGCGCGGACCCGGCGCAGCCGGTCGACCCCACCGCCTTCCGCGCGATCTTCCGCCGGCACCCGGCCGGCGTCGCCGTCGTCACCCTGACCGACGGCGACCGGCCGGTCGGCTTCACCGCCACCTCGGTGATCTCGGTCTCGGCCGAGCCCCCGGTGCTGGTGTTCTCGGTCGCCGGGACCTCCTCGTCCTGGCCCGCGCTCGCCCGCGCCGGCAGCCTGACCGTGAACTTCCTCGCCGCCGACCAGGTCGACGTCTCGGCCCGGTTCGCTACCAGCGGCATCGACCGCTTCGCCGGCGTGGACTGGCGGCGGCTGCCGACGGGGGAGCCGGTGATCTCCGGCGTGCCCTCCTGGGTCCGCGGCGAGGTGCTCCAGCGGACGGCGGTGGGGTCCAGCTTCCTGGTCGCGGTCCGGGCGGTCGAGGCCGCGCAGCTCGGCAGCGGGCCGCCGCTCGTCTACCACGACCGCGGCTACCACCGGGTGGACGGCAGCTCCGCCGTCTGACGCGGCGGTCCCGGCCGGACGGCGGGCGGTCGTCCGGCCAGCCGCGGTCAGCCGGCACCCGGCGTGAGGTGCTCCTCCAGGGGCGCGGGACGCGGTGGGGTCGCTCCTGCACGGCCCGCCAGGTCCGCGATGGTGATGTCGTCGAGGAAGTCGACGATCTGGCGCTGCAGGTCCAGCCAGACCGCGTCGAGACCGGGGTGGCCCGAGGTCTCGCGTCCCGGTCCCGTCAGCTCGGCCAGCGCTCCCGTGGCCGGCTGGAGGGCCGCGACGACGGAGGCGAGGGTGAGGCGGTCGACGGGGACGGTCAGCAGGTAGCCGCCGCGGCCGTGACCCCCGCGGTGGCTGCTGACCAGGCCGGCCGCCCGCAGGTCGCGGAAGATGTGCTCGAGGAAGCGGTGGGAGATCTGCTGGCGTTCGGCGATGACGTGCAGGGGGAGGGGGTCCCCGGGAGCCGTGGCGAGCTCGAGGAGCGCCCGGACGGCGTAGTTGGTCGCGGCGGGGACTCTCACGACGGGCTGGTGGCCCCTGCGGGGTCGAGGGAGCGGACGCCGGGCGCCGGGGCGCCGATGGTGGCGGCGCCGCGCGCGGGCCGGACCCAGATCGGGGACCCGGGCGCGAGGTCGAGCGCCTCGACCTGGCCCGGCGTCAGCTGCAGCCAGAAGGACGCGTCGCCGTCGCGGGCGTCGGCCCTGACCTCGAAGCCGATGCGCTGCAGGCGCTCGACCCGCGCCGGCACCGTGCCCGGCTGCGCCTCGGCGAAGACGTCGAGGTCGTGGGGGCGGACCAGCTGGCCCCCGAGCCGGGTGACGGGGCCGAGGAACTCCATGACGAACTCGTTCGCCGGCCGGTCGTAGAGGTCGTTGGGGCTGCCGACCTGCTCGACCCGTCCGTGGTTGATGACGACGAGCTCGTCGGCGACCTCGAGCGCCTCCTCCTGGTCGTGGGTCACGAAGATCGTGGTGACGTGCACCTCGTCGTGCAGCCGGCGCAGCCAGTCGCGCAGCTCCTTGCGGACCTTGGCGTCGAGGGCGCCGAAGGGCTCGTCGAGCAGCAGCACCTTCGGCTCGGCGGCCAGCGCGCGGGCCAGCGCCATCCGCTGCCGCTGGCCGCCGGACAGCTGGGCCGGGAGCCGGTCGGCGAACTGGTCGAGGTGCACCAGCTCCAGCAGCTCCTGCACCCGCCGCCGGGTCTCGGCCTTCGGGCGCTTGCGCACCTCCAGGCCGAAGGCGACGTTGCGGTAGACGCTGAGGTGCTTGAACGCGGCGTAGTGCTGGAAGACGAAGCCGACGTCGCGGCGCTGGGGCGGCAGCGAGGTCGCGTCCTGGTCCTCGATGCGCACCGTCCCGGAGTCGGCCTGGTCGAGGCCGGCGATGACCCGCAGCAGCGTCGACTTGCCGCCGCCGCTCGGGCCCAGCAGGGCGGTCAGCTGGCCGCTCCGGACGTCGATGCTCACGTCGTCGAGCGCGACGAAGCTGCCGAACCGCTTGCTGATGTTCAGGGCCTGGATGCCCATCGGTGCTCCTTAACGGTGGTCGCGCGGCCGCAGGAGCGCCACGACGATGATGCAGAGGACGGCGATGGCGACCATCACGAAGCTGATGGCGTAGGCGCCGGGCTCGTCGAGGTCGGCGTAGCGCTGGGCCGCCAGCAGCGGCATGGTCTGGGTGGAGCCGAGCACGTTGCCGGCCACGACGCGGACGGCGCCGAACTCGCCGAGGGCGCGGGCGAGGCTGAGGACGACGCCGTAGGCGAGCGCCCAGCGGACGCTGGGCAGGGTCAACCGCCACAGCCGCTGCCAGGCGTTGGCCCCCAGCGCCCGGCCGGCCTGCTCCTGCTCGAGGCCGATCTCCTCGAGCACGGGGACGAGCTCGCGGACCACCAGGGGCAGCGACACGAAGCAGGTGGCCAGCACGATGCCGGGCACCGAGTAGATGACCTGGATCCCGACCGTCTCCAGCGCGCCGCCGAACCAGCCGTTCCGCCCGTAGACGAGGATCAGCGCCAGGCCCGCGATGACGGGGGAGACCGAGACGGGCAGGTCGATCAGGGCGTTCAGGACGCCGCGGCCCCGGAACCGGTAGCGGGTCAGCAGCAACGCCACCGCCAGCCCGAAGACCGTGTTGATCACGACCGCCTGCAGGGCGACCTGCAGGGACAGGGTGATCGCCGCCACGGCCTCGGGCGCGGTGACCGACGCGACGAACGCGGCGAACCCGTCCTCGAAGGTGCGGCCGAGCATGACGACGAGCGGGACGACGACGAGGACGACGACGTAGGTCACCGCGACCAGCCGGAGCGCCCAGCGCGTGGACCCCGAGGACGAGACGGCCGGGCTGGGGGCGACGGCCGACGTGGCGGGCGCCGCCTGCGTCACGTCAGCCACGGCGGGCCGTCTGCCGCTGCACCACGCCGAGCAGGACGATGACCGCCAGCGCCACGACCAGCAGCACGGTGGCGACCGCGGACGCGCCGGCCAGGTTGTCGTTCTCGATCTGGCCGAGCATCCGGGCGGAGGCGACCTCGGTGCGGCGGGGCAGGCTGCCCGAGATCAGCACGACGGAGCCGTACTCGCCCAGCCCGCGGGCGAAGGAGAGGGCGGCACCGGCGGCCATGGCCGGGGCGATGTTGGGCAGGATCAGCCGGCGGAAGACGACCGCCCGGCTGGCGCCGAGGGAGGCGCCGGCCTCCTCGACGTCGCGGTCGAGCTCCTCGAGCACGGGCTGGACGGCCCGGACGACGAAGGGCAGCGTGACGAAGAGCAGCGCGACGAAGATCGCCCAGCGGGTCTGCGCCAGCACGATGCCCAGCGGGCTCTGGTTGCCGTAGAGGGCGATGAGCACGAGGCCGGCGACGATCGTCGGCAGGGCGAACGGGATGTCGATCACCAGGCTGAGCAGCCGGCGACCCCAGAACCGGTCGCGGACCAGCACCCAGGCCACGACGGTGCCCATCACGGTGTTGACGACGGTCGCCGCTGCCGCCGTCAGCACGGTCAGCCGGATGGAGGCGGCCACGGCCGGGCTGGTGACGGTGTCGACGAAGCCGGCCAGGCCGTCGGTGCTGGCGGTCACCAGGACCGCGACCAGCGGCAGCAGCACGAGGATGCTCATCCAGAGCAGGACCAGGCCCAGCGCCAGGCCCGAGCCGCGGCCGAGCCGGAGGATGCCCTGGGGAGCCTCCCCGCCCCGGCCGCGCGCCGTACCGCGCGGGGCCGAGGTGGGGATCAGCGTGGCGGTCACGATCGCGGGGTCACGAGACGCCGCTCGCGTCCTGGATCTTGCTGACGATGCCGGTGTCCTCGGCGAAGAACTTCTTCGCCGCCTCCGACCAGCCGCCGAACTCCTCGATGGTCACGAGCTTGCCCACCGTCGGGAACGGCTTCGCCGGGTCCTTGGCCCCCTCGACCGTGCCCGGGTCGACGCTGTCGTCGAGCGGGCGGAACCCGTGGCTGGCGAAGACCTTCTGGCCCTCGTCGGAGACGACGTAGTCGAGGAACTTCTTCGCCGACTCGGGCGCCTTGGTGGTCACCGCGCCCGGGTTCTCGATCTTCAGGGTGGTGTCGGGGAGGACGTAGTCGACCTCGGCCCCGCTCTGCCGCGCGGCGATGGCCTCGTTCTCGTAGGAGATGAGGACGTCGCCGGTGCCGCTGGTGAAGGCGCTGGTCGCCTCCCGCCCGCTGGAGGGGAGGCTGACGATGTTCTGGTAGTACTTCGTCAGGTACTCGGTCGCCTCGGCCTCGGAGCCGCCGTTGGCGGTGATGTGGGACCAGGCCGCGAGCACGTTCCAGCGCGCCGAGCCTGAGGACCCCGGGTTGGGGGTGACGATCTCGACGCCGGGCTTGATCAGGTCGTCCCAGCCCGTGATGCCGAGCGGGTTGCCCTTGCGGACCACGATGGTCACCACCGAGGTGCTGACGATGCCCTTGTTCGGACCCTGGTCCCAGTCGGCGGCCACCAGGTCCTCGTCGACGAGCTTGGTCATGTCCGTCTGCAGCGAGAAGCCGACGTAGTCGGCCGGCAGCCCGGAGATGACGGCGCGGGCCTGGTCGCCGCTGGCTCCGTAGGACGACTTCCACGTGACGCCCTTGCCCTCCGGGGTCTCGGCGAAGTCCTTCTGCAGGTCGTCGTAGGCCGGCTTCGGGACCGAGAAGGCGACCAGCGACAGCTCAGAACCCGAGCCCGAGCCCGCAGCGCCACCACCGCCGCACGCCGCCAGGGCCAGGCTCAGCGCGGCCAGGACCGCGACAGCAGGGCGGGTCCAACGGGTCCTCGGGATGATGCTCATGGTCCGGTCCTCATTTCCTACCTGGCTACTCGGAATACACCGAGATGCTGCACCGTCCCGGGCCGACCGTCCATGGCGTCTCGCATGGCGGTCGCACGCCTCGTGCTGGACGGGTGAGCATCTCAACCAGATGGTTGACGCCGGGATGCTCCGGGGTTACCGTCATCTCAACCAAGCAGTTGACGATCGGGGGCTGTGATGACCGACCCGCTCACCCAGGTGTTCGCCGCCCTGGCCGATCCGACCAGGCGCGACCTGGTGGCGCAGCTGACGGACGGCGACGCCACCGTGGGCCAGCTGGCGGCGCCCTACGAGGTGAGCGTGCAGGCCATCTCCAAGCACCTCAAGGTGCTCGAGCAGGCCGGTCTGGTCAGCCGGTCCGCCGAGGGGCACCGCAGCCCGGTGCACCTGGAGGCGGAGGTCTTCGACCTGATGACGAAGTGGATCGAGCGCTACCGGCAGCGTGCCGAGGCCCGGTACCGGCGGCTGGACGCGGTGCTGGCCGAGCTCGACGACGAGGAGGCCGGGCACCCCCCGGCGCGAGCGGAGGAGACAGGATGAACGACACGATGACGACGGCCACCAGGATCGAGGCGGACCCGACCGTCCCGATCATCCGGCTGACCCGGGACTTCGCGGCCAGCGCGGCCCAGCTGTTCCGGGCGCACACCGACCCCGAGCTGTTCGCCCGGTGGGTCGGGCCGGACGGGATGACGACGACCCTGGACCGCTGGGACGCCAGCACCGGCGGCAGCTGGCGGTACGTGGCCACCCGCGACGGCGTGGAGTTCGGCTTCCACGGCTGCTTCCACGAGGTCCGGCCCGACCGGATCGTGCAGACCTTCACCTGGGAGGGCGAGCCGGACGGGGTCGCCCTGCAGACGCTCGTCCTCACCGACCTCGGCGACGGCCGCACCCGGCTGCACACCCAGTCGCTGTGCGACAGCTTCGAGGGCCGGGACGCCTGGCTGCGCAGCGGGATGGAGGTCGGCGTCGACCAGGGCTACGCCAAGCTCGACGCCCTGCTCGCCGCCGGCGCGGTCGTCGGGACCACGCCGGAGGGCCGGCCATGAGCCTCCCCAGCGAGCCGGGCGCACGTCACCGCGCCGTGGCCGCCGGGTTCACCGCCCGGGTGTGGGGGACGTCCGGCTGGGACGCACCCGCCCCAGTGCCCGGGTGGCGCGCCCGGGATGTCGTGGGCCACCTCGTCGGGTGGTTCCCGGAGTTCCTGACCAGCGCGACCGGCCTGGTGCTGGACCGCGGACCGTCGCCGGAGGAGGACCCGGTCGCCGCCTGGCAGGTGCACGCCGACGCGGTGCAGCGGCTGCTCGACGGGCCGGAGGCGGCCACCCCCTTCCAGCACCCGATGGTGGGGGCGATGCCGCTGCCGGACGCGGTCGACCGGTTCTACACCTCCGACGTGTTCCTGCACACCTGGGATCTGGCCCGCGCGACCGGCCAGGACGAACGGCTCGACGCGCAGACCTGCGCGGAGATGCTCGACGGGATGACGCCGATCGAGGCGTTGCTGCGGTCGTCGGGCCAGTACGGCCCGGCCGTGACGGTGCCGGACGACGCCGACGTCCAGACCCGCCTGCTCGCCTTCATCGGCCGGGACCCGCTGGGCAGCCGGGGGGCGACGGTCACCGGATGAGGCCGGCGGGGCGCGACCATGGTGTCGTGCCCCCACGTCGACTCCCGCACGGCTACACCAACCGGTCGTGGGTCGAGGACGGGCAGGTGGTCAAGGAGTACAACGCGGTCGACGGGGCGGAACGGCTGCGGGTGGAGGTGGCGGCGCTGGGCCGGTCGGCCGGCGTGGTGCCGGTGCCCGAGGTCGTCTCGGTCGACCTCGGTCGTCGCCGGGCGGTGCTGACCGTGATGCCCGGTCGGCACGGGCAGGAGCTCGTCGACGCGGGCTTCGCCGCACCCGTCCTGGCGGCGGCCGGCCGGACGCTCCGCGCGCTGCACCGTTCGCTGCCCGGGCTGGTGCACGGCGACTACGGCCCGCAGAACCTCCTGTTCGACGTGACGGCATGGGAGGTGTCGGCCGTCCTGGACTGGGAGTTCGCCCGCGAGGGCGACCCCGTCGAGGACCTCGCCTGGGCCGAGTGGATCGTGCGCACGCACCACCCGGACGACGTCGGAGCGCTGCCCGCCCTGTTCGCCGGCTACGGGTCCCGGCCACCCTGGCCGGACCGGCAGGAGGCGATGCTGCGCAGGTGCGCCGAGCTCGAGGAGCTCTGCCACCGCCGCGGCCAGGCCCAGGGCGCCGCCCTGTGGGATCGCCGGCAGCACGCGACCCGGGCGTGGAGCGGGTAGCACCGCGGGCGGCACCCCCCGGGCCGGCTCGGCCCCGGGTCACCTCGATCACCTCGGTCGCCGCGGCGGCGCGGCGACGCTCGCCGGCCATTCACCGGTATTCCGGCGGGCGGCGTGTGAGGATCAGCCGCATGAGTCTTGGACTGGGCATCTTCCTGCTGGTGGTCGGCGGCATCCTGGCGTTCGGGGTCCGGGACCAGTTCGACGCCCTCGACCTCACCGCCATCGGCTACGTGTGCATGGCGGCCGGGGTGCTGGCGATCGTCCTGAGCCTGGTCATCCAGCAGCAGCGTCGGCGGACCAGCCACACCAGCTACGTCGAGCGCCGCGACGACACCCGGCCCCCGGTCGTCTGACCGACGGTCCGGGGCACGCCCCGCGTCGACGGCGGCGAGGATCCGGCCTGACCGGGCCGGTCGGGGAGGCGTGGGGTCAGCGGCGCGGCCGGAGAGCGGTGACCAGCTGCCAGACCGCCCCGGCGGTGAGGATCATCGCCCCGGGCACGTGGACCGCGAGGTTGGTCCGGCCGCCGGTGGCGGCCTGGACGAAGGTGAAGGCGAAGACCACGACCGGGAGCGCCGCCTGGGCGGTGGTCATCCCTCCCGTGCGCCACAGCACGAAGGCGGCGACCACGGCGAGGCCGCTGACCACGTGCAGGACGATCGCCCCGGCGGCGTGCAGCTGCTCCGGCCCGCCCTGGGGGAAGAGCTGTCCCGCGGTCAGGAACTGCACCAGCACCAGCAGGGCGGTGAGGACGCTGAACAGCTGGTAGAGCCGCACCCAGAGGGTCGGCGCCGACGTGGCGGTGGTCGAGGTGGTGCGGGCGGCAGCGGTGCTGGTCATGGTGGTGGTTCCTCCGGGCGACGGTTCAACGATGCAGGGCGGCCGGCTCGTCCGGACGTCCGCTGCGCAGGCGGTGCGGTGTCAGACGCCGTGGAGGACGTCGAGCGCCTGGAGGGCGTCGGCGTCGTCGCGGACCGCAGGGGCCGTCCCCAGCACCCGGCGCCGCACCAGCCGGTTCACCGCGTAGGTCAGCAGGTAGCGGCCCAGCAGGCTGACGACGAAGCCGTGCAGCGCACCGCGCTGCAGCCGGCGGGCGGACGTGGTGACGGTGTTCGACCGGTCCCACAGCACGGCGCCCTGCGGTCGGAGCCGGCGCAGGAGGTCCAGCTCGTCCCCGCCCTGGGTCTGCTCCAGGTCGTAGCCGGGGAAGGCGGACCGGCGCACGGCGAGGTTGGTGGCACTGACGTAGGTCACCCGCCCGGTGGCCTCGGCGACCGTCGCCACCAGGCCGAACAGCAGGGCCGGGTAGCGACGCGTCCAGGCCGGGCCGTCGTCGTAGCGGCAGGGGCCCGCCACCGCCACGGCGTCCGGGCGGGCGGTGAACGTGGCGTCGATGGTCCGCAACCAGCCGGACGGGTGGACGGTGTCGGCGTCGGTCGAGACGATGATCGCGCCCCGCGCCGCCTCCGCACCCCGCTGCCGCGCTGCGCACACCCCGCGCCGGGGCTCGTGCAGCACCCGGACGCCGTGGGCGCGGGCGACGTCGGCCGTCCCGTCGGTGGAGCCGTTGTCCACGACGATGATCTCGACGGGCTGATCCACCTGCTGGCCCAGGAGCGAGCGCAGCGTCCGGCCGAGGTGCGCCGCCTCGTCGAGCGCCGGCACCACCACCGAGAACCGCGGCGCCGACGGGTCGGACCCCTCGGACCCGGCTGCTCCGGCCCCGTCCGGCGGGGTGAGCACCCGGACCGGCGCCCCTGGCGGTCTCCGGCCGGCCGGCCGGAGCCGGTGGGTGGGGGTGTGGAGGAGGAGAGCGTTCACGAGGCGTGACGGTAGGGCTCCGCGGCTGAGAACGACCTGTGCGTGCGGGACCGCCGCGCGTGACCTGGGGCGCCCGGCCGCGCACAGGTCCTGCTCAGCCGGCGTGGCCCAGGGTGGCTCCCGGTCGCCACCGCGGCGGCCGGAGCAGGGAGGAGCCCGATGGCCACCAGGCCCGACGGTCGTACCCCGGAGGCGGCATGAGCCGGGCCCACGTCGGCGCCGTCCTCCTCGCCGCGCTGGGTGCGACGCTGTTCGGGCTCGCCGCCGTCCGGCAGCACGGGGCCGTCCGGGCGGGAGCCGACCACGCCGACGGGTCCGCCGGCGACCGCACTCTCGGTCCGGCCGCGCTCGGGCGCGTGCTGCGGGACCGGTCGTGGCTCCTCGGGGCCGCGCAGGCGACGCTGGCCGGCGGGTCGCACCTGGTCGCGCTGGCGCTGGCGCCCATCGCGCTCGTGCAGCCGATCGGGGTCCTCGCGGTGCCGGTGACGCTCGTCGGCGACGCGCTGCGGACCGGGCGGCGACCGGCGCGCCGTCAGCTGCTCGGCGCGCTGCTGAGCGTGGGTGCCGTCGCCGCCCTGACCCTGGTGCTGCTCGGCCCGGCCGCCCGCGGCGTCCAGCTGCCCGCCCGGGGGCTGCTGCTCGGCGTCGTGGTCGCGGCGCCCGCTGCGGCGCTCGTCCTCCTCCGGGGGTCACGGGGCTGGCCGGACCCGGTCCGGTGCGTGGTGCTCTCGACGGCCGCGGCGGTGCTGTTCGGGCTCAACTCCGTCCTGCTGCGGACGGTCGGGCACCTCGTCGTCGGCGGCTCCCCGACCGCCCACCTGCCCCTCCTGGTCACCGCGGCGACCGGGATCGCGCTCGCCCTGCCGACGGGGCTGTGGGCGATGCAGACCGCCTACACCGCCGGCGCCCCGCAGGTCGTCGTCTGCTGCCTGACGCTGCTGGACCCGGTGACGGCCGTGCTCGGCGGGGGTGCGCTGCTCAGCGACGGGGTCGACCTGACGGGTGCCGGGTGGGTCGAGGCGGTCGGGTGCGGCGTGCTCGCCACGGCGGGCGTGCTGCTCCTCGTCCGCACCCGGCCGTCCGCCGCCGCCTCGGGGCCGGGACGGACGACGGGCTCGAGGCTCAGGCGTCGGCGTCGGCGTCGAGCCGGTAGCCGAGCCCCCGGACGGTGCGGAGGGTGCTGAGCTGGAAGGGCGTGTCGAGCTTCCGGCGCAGGTACCCGATGTAGACCTCGACGATGTTGTCGCCGCCCTCGTAGGCCGAGTCCCACACGTTGTCGAGGATCTGGGCCTTGCTGACGACGTCGCCCGCGTTCCGCATGAGGAACAGCAGCAGGCTGTACTCGCGGGCGGTGACGGGCACGGGCACCCCGCGACGGCTGACCGCCCGGCGCGCCGGGTCCAGGACCAGGCTGCCGACGCTGAGCAGCACCGGCCGCTCGGGGGCGCCCCGGCGCACCAGCGCCCGGAGCCTCGCCATCAGGATCAGGAAGCTGAAGGGCTTCGTCAGGTAGTCGTCGGCCCCGAGGTCGAAGGCGTCGGTCTGGTCGTGCTCGCCGTCCTTGGCGGTCAGCATGAGGACCGGCGTCCAGACCTTGCGGCGGCGGAGCTCCTTCAGCACGTCGTAGCCGTTGAGGCCGGGCAGCATGATGTCCAGCACGATCGCGTCGTAGTCGTTCTCGGTCGCGGCCCAGAGGCCGGTGACCCCGTCGGAGACGATGTCGGCGGCGACGCCCTCGGCGACCAGGCCCTCCTTGACGACCTCGGCCAGCCGGCGCTCGTCCTCGACCAGCAGCACCTTCATCGCGATCCCTCCTCCTCCTCAGGCGCCCGCGCCCGGCGGGCGGCGGGCGGCCCATCCTCGCGCCCCTGACCTGAGCCGGGCCTGAACGGGGCCGCCCGGTGCCGGTCGGCCCCCGCGTCCTGTTCAGGTCCCGCTCAGCCACCGTCCCCGACCCTGGAGCACGGCGTCCAGCGACGCCACCCCACGGAAGAGGTCATGTCCATGAAGATCCTGCTCGGTGCCGACCAGTACCCGGAGTACATCAACGGCGCCGCCACGTTCACCCGCCGGCTGGCGACCGGGTTGGCGGCCGCCGGCCACACGGTCGACCTGCTGTGGCCCGCGGCCGACGGCGCGCACCGGACCCACCTCGACCAGGGCGTCCGCGTGCACCGGCTGAGCTCGGTCACCCTGCCGGGCCGACCCCGGATGCAGGTGTGCACGCCCCGGGTGGTGGACCGCCAGGTCGAGCAGGTCCTGCAGGTCGCCCGCCCCGACGTGGTGCACGTCCAGTCCCACCTGCTGCTCGGCCGGGCGCTGGTGCGCGCCGGACGCCGCGCGGGCGTGCCCGTGGTGGCCACCAACCACTTCATGCCGGAGAACATCGTCCCGCACGTCCCGGTGGTCCGCCGGTTCCCCCGGCTCGCCTCCCGGCTGGCGTGGCGCGACCTCGAGCAGGTCTACGCCGGCGCCCAGCTCCTCACCGCCCCGACGGGCCGGGCGGTCGACCTGCTGGCCCGCGCGACCCGGCTCGCCCCGGCCGAGGCCATCTCCTGCGGCGTGGACCTGGACCGCTTCGGAGCCGCGGCCGCGGAGCCGGACGCCGCGGACGCCACGCGCCGGGGCCCGCTGGCGCTGTTCGTCGGCCGGCTGGAGCCGGAGAAGAACCTCGACCAGCTGCTGGCGGCCTTCGCCCGCGTCCCGACCGCGCTGGGCGCCCGGCTCGAGGTGGTCGGGATGGGGAGCCGTCGAGGCCAGCTGGAGGAGCAGGCCCGCGCCCTCGACCTGCGGGGCCGCGTCACCTTCACCGGCGCCGTCGACGACGACGAGCTGGTGGCGGCCTGCGGTCGGGCGGACGTCTTCGTGATGCCCGGCACCGCCGAGCTGCAGAGCCTCGCCACCCTGGAGGCCATGGCGGCCGGGCTGCCCGTCGTCGCCGCCGAGGCCATGGCCCTGCCCCACCTGGTCCAGGACGGGCGCAACGGTCACCTCGTCCCGCCCGGTGACGTCGACGTCCTCGCTCGCCAGCTGACCCGCCTGCTGGGCGACCCGCCGCTGCGCACCCGGATGGGTCGGGCCAGCCGGGCCGTCGCGGAGGGCCACGCCCTCGCGGCGACCGTGGCCCTCTTCGACGAGCGCTACACCCAGCTCGTGGAGGACCGTCGACCGGTGCCCGCCGCCGCCGGCCCCGACCTGGCCCTCGTCCCGTGACGGCCCGCCGTCCGTCCGCGGGACCGGTGCTGACCCCGACCCGTCCGGCGACCGCCCCCGCCCGGCCCGCCGAGGGCCCGTCCGTCCGCCCGCCCGGCTGGTGGCTGGCCGCGGCCGCGGCGGCCCTGCTCGGGTTCGTGCTCGTCCTGGCCCTCGTGGTGGCGGCCGGGGGCGTCGACCGGTTCGACACCGACGTGCTGGACCGGGCCCTCGCCCTCCGCACCCCCGCCCTCACCGCGGCCGCGCGCTCGGTGACCACCCTCGGGTCCGCTCCGCTGGTCGTCACCGTCGCCGTCCTGGTGGCCGCGGTGCTGTGGCGACGCACCCGTGACCCGCTGGCGTCCGTCGTGCTGCTCGTCGCGGTCCTGGTCACCGGCGCGGGCGTCTACCTGACCAAGATCGCGGTGGGACGCGCCCGGCCCTCCGGCACGACGCTGCTGGGCGGCCCGTCCTGGGACGGCGCGTTCCCCTCGGGGCACACCACCGACGGCACGGTGGTCTACGTGCTGAGCGCCCTGCTGCTCGGGGCCACCGTCCGACCGGCCGCCCGACGGGCCCTGCTCGCCGTCGCGGTCGTCCTGGCGGTCGCCGTGGGGCTCAGCCGGGTCTACCTGGGCTACCACTGGGGCACGGACGTGGTCGCCGGCTGGCTGCTGGCCGCGGCCGTCGTCTGGACCGCCGGCTTCGTCGCCCGGTCGCTCGCGGCCGGTGCCGGTGCTCCCGCCCGGCCGGCTCGGGCCCTCGACGGCTCCGGCCGTCGACGGCGCGGGCGCGGCTGGTGGACGCGCTGATGGCGCTCCTGCTGGCCCTCCCGCCCGCCCCGGTGCTCGCCGCCGCCCCCGGGTGCCCGTCGTGCGGCGGGTCCGGCGGTCGCCGTGCCAGGATCACCCCGGTGGGGACCCGGCCGGGTGGCGGTGGCCCGCCGCCGCGCAGACCGAGGGGACCGGGCCGATGACGAGGAGCGATGGCTAGCGGACGGGACCGGCGGGCCCTCGGGCTGGGCCCCCAGATGGGCGTCCGGGGCCGCTCCGTGCTCGTGGCGGTCGTCGTCGTCCTGGTCGCCATCCTGATCGGCGGCAGCGGCCTGGTCTGGGCGCTGCAGGCCAACCTCGAGCAGGCCGCGGAGTCGACGGCCAGCGCCCGGGCCGTCGAGGTCGTCGACCGGATCGCCGCCGAGGGCCTGACGGCGACCGCCGCGAGCCTGACCGACCGCTCGCGCAGCGGTGAGGTGGTGCAGGTGCTGACCGCCGACGGGCGCGTCGTCGGGGCCTCCAGCCGGGCCGCCGACCGGCAACCGCTCTCGCCGCAGCGTCCGGCGGCGGGGGAGTACACCGCGGCCGAGCTGGACCTGGACTTCCTCGACGAGGGCGGGGAGTGGGAGGTGGTCAGCACCGGGGTGGTGGCCGACGGCGCGCTGCACCTGGTCCAGGTCGGCGTCCCCATCCGGGTCCAGCGCGAGACCGTGCAGACCGTGGCCCTCTTCCTGCTGGCCGGAGCGCCGCTGCTCCTGGGCGCGGTCGCCGTGGCGGTGTGGGTCCTGGTCGGCCGGGCGCTGCGCAGCGTCGAGCGGATCCGGGCCACCGTCGCCGAGATCGACGCCCGCCACATCGACGACCGGGTCGTGGTGCCGCCGACCCGGGACGAGGTCGCCGCGCTGGCGGTCACGATGAACACCATGCTCGACCGGCTCGAGGCCTCGCACCAGGCGCAGCGGGCCTTCGTCTCGGACGCCAGCCACGAGCTGCGCAGCCCGCTCGCCACCCTGACCACCGCGGGCGAGCTGGCCCTGCGGGGCGACGAGCCGACCCGGACCCGGCTGCTGACCACGATGAACGCCGAGCTGACCCGGGTCCGCGGGCTCGTCGAGAACCTGATGGTCCTGGCACGGGCCGACGCCAGCGACCGGACGACCAGCCGCGGCGACGTCGACCTCGACGACCTCGTGGACGACGAGGTGCAGCGGCTGCGGAGCACCGGCGACAAGGCCGTGCAGGTCAGCCTCGAGCCCGTCCGGGTGCGGGCCGACGCCCAGCAGGTCGCCCAGCCCCTGCGCAACCTCGTCGACAACGCGCAGCGGCACGCGCGCAGCACCGTCCGGATCGCCCTGCGGCGATCCGGCGGCGACGCCGTGATCCACGTCGACAACGACGGCCCGCCCATCCCCGCGGCTGACCGGGAGCGCGTCTTCGAACGGTTCGTCCGGCTCGACGACAGCCGGTCCCGCGACGCCGGCGGCAGCGGGCTCGGGCTGGCGATCGCGCGCGCCGGGATCCGCGCCGAGTCCGGGGAGGTGCGGGTCGTCGACGCCCCCGACGGCTGGTGCCGGTTCGAGCTGCGGCTCCCGGCCGAGGACCCGGCGCTCTGACGGTCGGAGCGCCCCGCCGGCACGGGCCCCGCCGGTCCGGCCCCGCGGTCAGGCGGCCGGCTGGTCCTCCCAGCTGGTCCGGTGGCCGTTCATCCACGCCAGCCGGTCATCGGTGACGGCGTAGCGGAACACCAGCCGCAGGACCGCCTCCTGGACGCGGCGGCCGACCGGGCCCGGGATCTTGGTGCTGCTGCTGCGGGCGCCCGCGGCCACGACGCGCTCCACCCGCGGGCGGCGGTCCCGCTCGTAGGCGGCGAGGGCCGCGGGGACGGCGGCCCCGTCGCGGCGGCCGTCCCGGAGGGCGCGGGCCAGGCTCACCGCGTCCTCCAGCGCCATCGAGGCGCCCTGGCCGGAGCTGGGCGAGGGCGCGTGCACCGCGTCGCCGACCAGGACGGCCGACCCGCGGCTCCAGGACGCGACGTGCGGGAGGTCGTACGTGTTGTCCCCGGCCAGCTCCAGCTGGCCACTCCGCACCAGCTCCGCCGCCGGTCCCGCGTCGCCCTCCAGGAGCTCGACCAGGTGCTGCTGCCACTGCGCGTCGCTCGTGCTCGCCCGCCGCTCGCGGCTGATCGCGGGCTCGGGCACGTTGACGAACCAGACCACGTCGCCCGCCGGCGTGGGGTGGGCGCCGAAGAAGGCCGCGCGGCCGAAGACGAAGTGCCAGGCCTGCGGCTCGAGCGTCGCCGCCACCGGCGTGCCGCGGGTGATCCCGCCGAAGTTGGTCAGCCCGACGTAGCGCGCGGCGGGCGCGCGCGGGTCGAGGGCGTGCCGGACGCGGGAGTGCACGCCGTCGGCGCCGACCAGCAGGTCTCCGGTGAACCGGGTGCCGTCCTGCAGCACCGCGGTGGCGCCCGGACCGGCGTCCGGTCCGGCAAGGCCCGCGACCGAGGCGACGGCGGCGCCGCGGTGGACCTCGACGCCGCGGCGCTCGGCCTCGGCGAGCAGCCCGGCCGCCAGCCGGGACCGGGGGAGCGTGAGGGCCGTCAGCCCGTCCCGGAGCGGCCGTCCCAGGCTCACCTCCCCGAGCAGCCGGCCGGTCGCGCCGTGCATCCGGTTGGTCCGGGACGGGAAGCCGGCGGCCGCCACCACGTCGAGGGCGCCGACGGCCTCCAGTGCGCTCAGGCCGTTGGGGGCGATCGTGAGGTAGGAGCCGACCGCGGCGGCGGCCGCCGTCCGCCGTTCGAGGACCACCGCGTCGATGCCGACCTCGGCGAGGGCCAGCGCGGTCGCCGCTCCGGCGACGCCACCTCCCACGAGCACTGCGCGCATGCCGCTATCCTTTCAATTCGAGAATCGGAAGATTCGATATTCGAAAGGATAGGGATGTGGCGTCTTCCCGTCAATCGTCGCTGATCGCGGTGGGCCAGGCGATGCAGCGCTACCAGCGCAGCGTCCAGGCGTTCGACGACGCGGTCGGCCGCCGGCTGGGGGTCGGTCCCGCCGACCTGCGGTGCCTGGACTGGTTGACCGACGGGCCCCAGACCGCCGGGCAGCTGGCCACGGCGACGGGCCTGCGGCCGGCCGCGACCACCGCGCTGATCGACCGGCTGACCGAGAAGGGCCTGGTGGAGCGGGTCCGGGACGAGGCCGACCGCCGCCGGGTCCTGGTCCGGATGACCGCTCAGGGCGTCCGGGAGGTCGGCGCCCTGTACGGCCCGATGGTGCAGGAGGGTCAGCAGGTCCTGGCGGCGCTGAGCGAGCAGGACCTGGACCTGATGCGCGACCACCTGGTCCTGATCACCGAGCTCACCGACCGGCACCGGGCCCGCGTGGCGGGCTGACCCCGGCGGCGCGGGCCGACGGGCCGCACCGCCGGTGGCTGGTGCCTACTGCAGCTGCCCGCGCACGGCCGTGATGCGCTGGGTGTTGAAGCCCAGCCAGTGCATGCGCCCGACGTAGCGGGCGTGCTCGACCTTGAGGCAGCGGTCCATGACGACGGTGACGCCGCCGTCGGTCGCGATCTGCGCCCCCTCGGCGTTGATCACGCCGAACTGGCACCAGAGGGTGGAGGCGCCGATGGCCACCGCCTCCTCGGCGATCCCCGGCAGCGCGTCCGGCGCCCGGAAGACGTTGACGAGGTCGATCTTCTCCGGCACGGCGTCCTGGGCGTGCCGGAGGCTGGGGTAGCTGGTCTCCCCGAGGATCTCCGGCTCGCGGGGGTTCACCGGGATCACCCGGTAGCCGTGCCGCTTGAGGTAGTAGCCGACGAAGTAGCTGGCCCGCAGCTCGTTCTTCGACAGGCCCACGACGGCGATCGTCCGGGTGGCGTGCAGGACGCGCTGGATCGTCAACGGGTCCTGGTAGGGCGCGAGGTCCATCACCGGGTGCCGACCTCCTTGCCCACGGACGCGGCGACGAGGGTGAAGGCCTGCTCCAGGTCCCAGATCAGGTCGTCGACCGACTCGAGCCCGACGGACAGCCGGACCGTCCCCGCACCGACCCCGCCGGCCCGCAGCTCGTCGTCGCTGAGCTGCCGGTGGGTGGTGCTGGCCGGGTGGATGATCAGGCTCTTCGCGTCGCCGACGTTGGCCAGGTGGGACCACAGCTGCACCCCGCGGATCAGGTCCTGGCCGCCCTCGCGCCCGCCGGCGCAGTCGAACGAGAAGACGGCCCCGGCGCCGCGCGGCAGGTACTTCTCGACCAGCGGCCGGTAGGGGCTGGTCGGCAGCCCGGCGTAGCTGACCTTGGTGACCAGCGCGTGCGACTCGAGGAACTCCGCCACCCGGAGCGCGTTGGTGACGTGCCGCTCCATCCGCAGCGAGAGCGTCTCCAGGCCCTGCAGGAACAGGAAGGCGTTGAACGGCGACAGCGCCCCGCCCAGGTCGCGCAGCGTCTCCGCCCGCAGCTTCATCAGGTAGCCGTAGGTGCCGAAGGTCTCGTGGAACTGCAGGCCGTGGTACGCCGGCGAGGGGTCGGCGACGACGGGGAAGCGCCCGTTCGACCAGTCGAAGGTGCCCGCCTCGACGACGACACCGCCGATGCTGGTGCCGTGGCCGCCGATGAACTTGGTCGCCGAGTGGATGACGATGTCGGCGCCCCACTCGATGGGCCGGCACAGGTAGGGCGTCGCGAAGGTGCTGTCGACGATCAGCGGGAGGTCGTGCTCGTGCGCGATCGCCGCGACCCCGGCGATGTCCAGGACGTTGCCGCCCGGGTTGCCGATCGTCTCGCCGAAGAACGCCTTGGTGTTCGGCCGCACCGCCGCCCGCCAGGCGTCCAGGTCGTCGGGGTCGACCCAGCTGAGCGCGACGTCCATCTTGCGCAGGAAGTGCTTGAACTGGTTCACCGTCCCGCCGTACAGGGCGGAGGAGGAGACCACGTGGTCACCGGGCTGCAGGAGGGTGAACAGCGCGGCGGCCTGGGCGGCGATGCCGCTGGCGAACGCCACCGCGCCGGCCCCGCCCTCGAGGTTGGCGACCCGCTCCTCGAAGACGGCGACCGTCGGGTTCATGATCCGCGCGTAGGTGTTGCCGTACTCCTGCAGGTTGAAGTAGGCCGCCGCCGACTCCGGGTCCTCGAAGACGTAGCTGGTGGTCTGGAAGATCGGCACCGCGCGGGCGCCGGTGTTCGGGTCGGGCCGCTGCCCGGCGTGCAGCTGCCGGGTCTCGAAACCGAACGCGTGGTCGTCCTCCAGCCGCTCGGGGTCGCCGCTCACGAGCGCACTCCCGCGTGGTCGAGGAAGCGCTGGATGACCGGGGTCTGCCGCGACTCCTCCAGCAGGAAGCAGTCGTGGCCGTAGGGGGCGTCGATCACGTGGAGCTCGACCGGCTTGTCGAGAGCGAGCAGGGCATCGTGGATCTCCTCGGAGGCGGAAGGCGGGTACAGCCAGTCAGAGCTGAAGGCGATGAGCAGGGTCCGGGCCGCGACGTCGGCGAGCGCCCGGGTGAGCGAACCGGCCCCGTGCTGGCGGGCGAGGTCGAAGTAGGTGAGCGCGCGCGACGTGTACAGGTAGGTGTTGGCGTCGAAGCGCTTGACGAAGGAGTCGGCCTGGTGCCGCAGGTAGCTCTCGACCTCGAACTCGGGTTCGGTGATCGTGAACCGGATCTCGCTGCCGGTCTGCAGGCGGCGGTCGAACTTGTCGGCCAGCGCGGGCCCGGACAGGTAGGTGACGTGGCCGACCATCCGGGCCACCCCCATCCCCGCGTCCGCCGTCTGCCCGGTGCCGTAGTAGTGGCCTCCCTGCCACCCCGGGTCGCGCAGGATCGACTCCCGGGCGATCGCGTTCCAGGCCATCCCCTGGGGCGCGAGCGCGTGGGTGCTGGCGATCGCGACGACGGCGTCGACCTGGTCGGGGTACAGCACCGCCCACTCCAGGGCCTGCATGCCGCCGAGGGAGCCGCCCGCCACCGCCGCGAGGCGCTCGATGCCGAGGACGTCGAGGAAGGCGCGCTCGGTCCGGACCATGTCGGCGACGGTGATCACCGGGAAGTCCGAGCCGTAGGGCCGACCGGTCGCCGGGTCGGTCGACGACGGCCCGGTCGTGCCGCGGCAGCCACCGAGCAGGTTGGTCGAGACGACGAAGAAGTGGTCGGTGTCGAAGGCCTTGCCCGGCCCGATCATCCCGTCCCACCAGCCCAGGTCCTTGCTGGAGCGGTCGTCCCGGTCCTCGGCCGCGAAGCCGTCGCGGGTGCTCTCGGGGGGCGGCGTCACGGCGTGCCCGGCGGCGTGGGCGTCGCCGCTGAGCGCGTGGCAGACGAGGACGACGTTGTCGCGGGCCGGCGACAGGGTGCCGTAGGTCTCGTACGCCACCCGCACCGGGTGCAGCTCGGCGCCGCAGTCCAGGGGCACGGGGTCCGGCAGGTCGAGGTACCGGGTCTCGACCCTGCCGACCGAGCCGGCCGCGAGTCGAGACAGTGCCATGGACGGGAGCGTAGCCCACCCGCCCCGGTGTAATGTCCCCCAACCAGGTGGGGTATGTCGAACTCGGGAGAGGTGGCAGGACATGACGGTGGTCGACCACGACAAGGCGGAGAACGGGGTCAACGTCCAGGCGTTGCTCGACGCGCGCGAGGTGCTGAAGGGAGCGCCCGAGGCGGCGCAGTTCACCTGGCGGGCGACCTCCAGCTGGAAGCACGGCGTGCACAGCACGTCGAGCATCCAGAACTACTTCGGCCTCGGCCAGGAGCAGCAGCACAAGACCGAGACCACGTTCGACATCGACCACCCCGAGGTGTTCGCCGCCGACGACAACGGGATCACCCCGATCGAGTTCCTCCTGGTGGGCCTGGCCGGCTGCCTGACGGCCGGGGTGGCGTCCGTCGCCCAGAACCGCGGCATCCAGCTGCGCTCGGTCGAGGCGACCGTCGAGGGTGCGCACGACATCCGCGGCATCCTCGGCGCCGACCCGGACGTCCGCAACGGCTTCAACGACGTCAAGGTCACCTTCGCCATCGACGCCGACGCGTCGAAGCAGGAGATCGAGGCCCTCGTGGCCCAGTCCCAGAAGCGCTCGGCGGTGTTCGACGCGCTGACCAACCCCACGAACGTCACGGTCGAGGTCGCCTGAGCACGATCTCCGCCGGGCGCGGGCAGAGCGGGGGCAGGGCCGTCGAGCGCGTCGACACGGTCGTCGTCGGCGCCGGTCACGCCGGGCTCGCCGCCAGCCACCACCTGAGCGCGCGCGGGGTCGACCACGTCGTCCTCGAGCGCGGCGAGGTCGCGAACGCCTGGCGGACCGAGCGCTGGGACTCGCTGCGGCTGCTCACGCCCAACTGGCTGAGCCGGCTCCCGGGCCACCGCTACGAGGGGCCCGACCCGGACGGCTACATGACCATGCGTGAGGTCGTCGACTTCATCGACGGCTTCGCCCGCGTCGCGTCCGCACCGGTCCGCACCCGGACGGCCGTGACCTCGGTGCGCCGGGTCGACGACGGCTACCGCGTGCAGACCGGCGACGGCGAGCTGCACGGCCGGGCCGTGGTGCTCGCGAGCGGCGCCTTCAACCGGCCCACCGTGCCGTCGCTCAGCGCGGGCGTCCCGGCGTCGGTCGCCCAGCTCACGCCGTTCGGGTACCGCAACCCCGACCAGCTGCCCGACGGCGGGGTGCTCGTGGTCGGGGCGTCGGCGACCGGGGTCCAGCTGGCGGCGGAACTGGCCCGCGCCGGCCGTCCGGTCACCCTCGCCGTCGGGGAGCACGTGCGGATGCCGCGCACCTACCGCGGCCGCGACGTGCTGTGGTGGATGGACCGGACGGGGCTCTGGGAGGAGCGGCACGACGCGGTCGACGACCTCGACCGCGCCCGGCGCCTGCCCTCCCCGCAGCTGGTCGGCACGCCGCAGCGCGCGACGCTCGACCTCAACGCGCTCGCCGGGATGGGCGTCGAGGTGGTCGGTCGCTGGGCGGCCGTGCGGGACGGTCGCGCCCTGTTCTCCGGAGGCCTGCGCAACGTCTTCGCGCTCGCCGACCTCAAGCTCGAGCGCCTGCTCGACTCCTTCGACGCGTGGGCCCGGCACACCGGCGCGGACGCCGAGGTCGGGCCGCCCGAGCGGTGCCCGCCCACCCGGGTGCCGGTGTCCCCGCGGTGGCAGCTCGACCTGGCCAGCGGTGAGATCGGCACGATCGTGTGGGCGACGGGGTTCCAGCCCGACTACGGGTGGCTGGACGTGCCGGTCGTCGACCCGAAGGGGCGGCTGCGCCACGAGGGTGGCGTGGTCGACAGCCCCGGGCTGTACGCCCTGGGGCTGCCGGTCCTGCGGCGCCGCAAGTCCACCTTCATCCACGGGGTCGACGACGACGCCCGGGAGGTCGTCGAGCACCTGGCCGGCCACCTCGCCGGGCGCCGCTGACGCCCAGCGCGAGTGCGCGCTCCAGCAGGTCGAGGCCTCGCGGCACCCTGCTGGGGTGCGCACCCGACCGGGGGACCGGCCGAGGGTGTGGGAGGGGTTGACACCCGGAGCCCCCGACCTCTAGGGCAGGAGATGCGGCGCTGCTGCCGCCGCGCGTCGTCAGCGAGGAGGGCCGGTCGATGGACAGCGGGTCGAGCCATCCGGGCGGCCGGCCGGCCGTGCTGCGCACCCGCCGGCACCGCGTGCTGGACCTCGCGGTCGCCCGCGCCCTGCGGCTGCCGGCCGGTCACCACGACCACACCCTGGTGCGGGACGTGCGGGTGCCGATGCGGGACGGCGTCGAGCTCCTCACCGACGTCTACAGCCCGGTGGGCCCGTCGTCGGGCACGCTGCTCCTGCGCACCCCCTACGGCCGCACGGGGTCGGTCACCCTGCTCACGGCCCGCTACCACGCCACCCACGGCTACCTCGTGGTGCACCAGAGCTGCCGCGGCACCGCCGGCTCGGGCGGCGACTTCGAGCCGTTCAGCCGTGAGGTCGAGGACGGGGCGGACACCGTCGGCTGGCTGCGCGAGCAGCCGTGGTTCGACGGGCGGTTCGCCCTGTGCGGACCGTCCTACCTCGGCTTCACGGCGTGGGCGATCATGGTGGACCCGCCGCCCGAGCTGGCGGCGGCCGTGGTCGCCGTCGCGGCCCACGACAACCACCAGGTGGTCCACCAGGGCGGGGCCTTCTCCCTGGAGGCGGTGCTCGGCCTCGCCGAGAGCTTCGACCACCTCGACGACGGCACGCTCGGCGGCATCCTGCGGCTGCTCACGCAGCGCCGACGGTTGCGGCCCGGGTTCGAGGAGCTGCCGCTGGTCCGGATCCAGGACACCCTGCTGCGCGGCAGCCGGGCGCCGTTCCGGGCGTGGCTGACGGCGACGGACCCCGACGACCCGGTGTGGCGGTCGGTGCGGCTGGGCCGGGCCCTCGACCGCGTCGACGTCCCGGTCCTGCTGCAGGAGGGCTGGCAGGACCGGTTCGGCGAGCAGATGATCGAGCAGTACCAGCGGCTGCGGCAGCGCGGCGTGGACGTCGGGCTGACCATCGGCCCGTGGACGCACGTCGAGTTCGTCCACCAGGGCTCGGGCGTCGCCATGGCGGAGGCCCTCGACTGGTTGGCCGAGCACCTCGGGGGCGCCGGGAACCGGCACCGGCCGAGCCCGGTCCGCGTCTTCGTCACCGGCGCGGGGGAGTGGCGCTCGCTGCCCGCGTGGCCACCGGCGACCGAGGAGCACGTCCTGCACCTGCAGCCAGGGGGCGGGCTGGCGGTCGACGCCCCGCCGCCCGGCAGCCCTCCCTCCACCTTCGTCTACGACCCCGCCGACCCCACCCCCGCGGTCGGCGGGCGGGTCATCAACCCGCAGCGGGGCGGGTACCGCGACAACCGCGGGCTCGAGACCCGGGCGGACGTGCTCACCTTCACCGGGTCGCCGTTGGCCGCGCCGCTGGAGGTGGTCGGCACCCCGGTCGTGGAGCTGGTGCACCGGACCGACAACCCGCACGCCGACCTCTTCGTCCGGCTGTGCGAGGTGACGGCGGACGGGCGGTCCACCAACCTGACCGACGGGTTCCGGCGGCTGGGCCCGGACGAGGCGGGCGCCGCCACCGTCCGGCTCCGGTTCGAGGCGGTCGCCCACCGGTTCGCCCCCGGGACCCGGATCCGCCTGCAGGTCTCGGGCGGTGCCCACCCGCGCTTCGCGCGCAACCTCGGCACCGACGACGACCCGGCCACCGGGACGACGCTCGCACCCTCGCACCGCGCCGTCCACCACGGCGACGGCGGCTGCTCCCGCCTGGTGCTGCCGTGCACCGCCGGACCCCGGGTCCCGCCGGGACCCCCACCTCCCACCCCTGCGGTGGTCTCCGCACCCCGTGCCGAGGGTGCGCCGACCACGCCCGGGGTGTGACGTGGGGGACCCACCTCGACGCCGGCGAGAGGGCGGCGGGCCTGGAGCGGGGGGCGGTCGCTACGGGACCCGGACCAGGTCCAGCTCCTGGAAGTCGGCGACCTCCGACGCCCAGGAGCGCGCGACGAACGCCGTGTGGTCCGGGTGCTGGTCGTAGGCCCGGTACGCCGCGTCGTCGGCGAACGACATCGCGAACTGGAACCGGTGGCTGCTCTTCGGGCTCACCTGCCGCGAGACCGTGAAGTCCTCGACCCCCGGGATGCTCGCGAGGACGGACCGGGCCCCGGCCAGGAACGCCGCCTCCTCGGCCGACCCCTCGGCGTGCACCAGCGCGAACGACACCGTGTGACGGATCACGGGCACCTCTCCTCCCCTCGAGCGGGGCCGCCGCCGAGGTCGGCGGGGCCACTGACGGCTCGAGGGTAGAGCAGCGGCCGGCGTCCACCGGCGGACGCGGTGTCACACGACCGGGCCGCCCGGTGTCTGGGGGACGGAACCGATCGGACGGAGGAGGGCGCGATGGACGGACGCACGGACGTGGTGGTGGTCGGCGGCGGGTACGCCGGGGTGATGGCGGCCAACCGGCTGACCCGCCGCGACGACGTGGCGGTGACGCTGGTCAACCCGCGGCCGCAGTTCGTCGAGCGGATCCGCCTGCACCAGCTGGTGGGCGGCTCGCACGGGGCCGTCGTCGACTTCCGGCAGGTCCTGGCCGACCGGGTCCGGCTGGTGGTGGACGCCGTCGACCGGATCGACGCGCCCCGCGCGTGCCTGACGCTGGGGACGGGCGCGACCCTCGGCTACGACCACCTGGTCTACGCCGTCGGCAGCGGCAGTGCTCGCCCCGCCGTCCCCGGGGCGCTCGAGTTCGCCCACCCGATCGCGAGCCTCGAGGAGGCGGCGCGGCTGCGGGACGTGCTCCGGGACGCTGCGGCCGACGCCGCGGTGACGGTGGTGGGCGCCGGCCCGACCGGCCTCGAGACCGCGGCCGAGCTGGCCGAGCTGGGGCGTGCGGTGACGCTGGTCGGCGGCCCGGTGCTGGGTCCCTACCTGCACCCCCGGGGTCGGCGCGCGGTGGCCGCGCGGCTGACGGCGCTGGGGGTCACGGTGCTGGTCGGGCCGGACGCGACGGTGACCGGCGTGACCCGCGACGCCGTGCAGCTCAGCGGTGGCCGCGAGCTCGCGAGCGCGGTGACCATCTGGACGGCCGGCTTCGGCGTCCCCGACCTGGCCACGCGGAGCGGCCTCAGCACCGACGCGGTGGGCCGCCTGCTCACCGACGAGACGCTGACGAGCCTGGACGACCACCGCATCGTCGCGGCGGGCGACTCGGCGGCGCCGTCCGGGGTGCCGTTCCGGATGAGCTGCCAGGCCGCGGGCCCGCTGGGCGCGCAGGCCGCGGACACGGTGCTCAGCCGGGTCGCCGGCGAGGAGCCGGCGCCGCTCGCCCTCGGCTTCCTCGGCCAGTGCCTCAGCCTGGGCCGGCGCTCCGGGCTCTTCCAGTTCGCGCACCGCGACGACACCGCGCGGAACCTCCAGCTGGGCGGCCGGCCGGGCGCCCGGCTCAAGGAGCTGGTGTGCTGGGGCACGGTCCAGCAGCTGGTCCTGGAGGCGCGCCGGCCCGGGACGTTCTTCGTGCCCGGCTGGGCGGCCGACCCCCGACGGCAGCAGCGGCTGCCGGCCCAGCCGGACGTCCGGCCCGCGCGGTCCGACCAGGCGGCCTAGGGTGACGCCGTGCTCTGGAGGTGGACGGGTGGATGACCGCGGTGCGGGCGCGGCGACCGACGTCTTCGTCGCGCACCGGAACCTGCTGTTCACGGTCGCCTACGAGATGCTCGGCTCCTCGGCCGACGCCGAGGACGTGCTGCAGGAGACCTGGCTGCGGTGGGTCCAGGTCGACCTCGAGCAGGTCCGCGACCCGCGCGCCTACCTGGTGCGGATCACCACGCGGCAGGCGCTCAACCGGCTGCGGACCAGCAAGCGCCGCAAGGAGGCCTACGTCGGGTCGTGGCTGCCCGAGCCGCTGCTGACGACGCCCGACGTCGCCGAGGACCTCGAGCTCGCCGAGAGCGTCTCGATGGCCCTCCTGGTGGTCCTCGAGACCCTGTCGCCCACCGAGCGGGCGGTCTTCGTGCTGCGGGAGGTCTTCGACGTCGGCTACGACGAGATCGCGGCCACGCTCGACAAGACCCCGGCCGCCGTCCGGCAGATCGTGCACCGGGCGCGCCAGCACGTCGTCGCGCGACGGCCCCGGGCGGTCGTCAGCTCCCGCGAGACCCGGGCGGCGCTGGCGTCCTTCCAGCGCGCGGTCGAGACGGGGGACGCCCAGGCCCTGCTCGACGTCCTGGCCCCGGAGGTCGTCCTGGTGGCCGACGGCGGCGGCCGCCGGCGGGCCGCGCTGCGCCCGGTGGCGGGCGCCGACAAGGTGGTCCGGCTGCTCTTCGGGGGTCTGGGCAAGACCGACGGCACCCTGACCGCGAGCCCGGCCGTGATCAACGGCAGCCCGGCCCTGCTCCTCCGCCTCGACGGGGAGGTCGACGGCGTCCTCGCGGCCCGCGTCGAGGACGGCCGGATCTCCCACCTCTACTTCGTCCGCAACCCCGAGAAGCTGACCCGGGTCGAGACGGAGACCGCGCTCAGCCGGCGATGAGCCGTGAGGGCACCGGGTTCCGCCCACCCGTGGTCCTCGCTAGGTTGACGTCGTGGCCCAGGGGCTGAGGCTTGAGCACCGGACGGCCCTGCTGCCCCGCGCGGCGTTGGTCCAGTTCATGTCGTTGCTGCCCCTGCCGGCTGACTCGATGGCGGAGGTGATCGCCCGGGCGATCGAGGACAACCCGCTCCTGGTGCGGGCGCCGGGCGGGCCGTGCCTGGGCTGTGGACGGCACTGCCGGCGGGCCTACTGCCAGGACTGCCGGATCTCGCCGCTGCCCGGTCAGCTGGCGGCAGCCGTCGACTGGCGGGAGGAGCTCGCCGCCGCCGCCCGGCTCGAGCTGCCGGCGGCGGCCCGTCCCCTCGTCGAACTGGTGGTCGGGTCGCTCGACGACCGTGGGCTGCTGCCGCGGCTTCCCGCGCCGCTGGGGGCCGTCGCGGCGTCCCACCTCGATGCGGTCCTGGAGGCCCTCCGTCGCGTGGGCCCGCCCGGGATCGCGGCCCGATCGCCGCTCGACTGCGTCCGCCTCCAGGTCGAGCGGCTGGCAGCGGTCGGGGCGTGCCCACCGTTGCTCCTGCGGATCGTGCCGGACCACCTCGGCGCCGTCGCCGACCACGACTTGGACGCCATCGCCGCCGCTCTCGCCACCCCGACCGACGAGGTGGGGCGGGCGGTGGCGTTTCTGGTGTCCCGGATCCGGCCGTACCCGACGCTCGAGGGCCCTCTCCAGAGGCCGGCGACGCCCGACCTGGTCTTCCGGGACAACCCGTCCCGGCCAGCAGGCGCCCTCGACGTCGAGGTGGTGACCGACGCCGCGTGGTTCGGCCTCGAGGTCGACCAGGGGCTGTGGTTACAGCGCGACCGGGAGGCCCGGCGCTGGCTCGCGGTCCACCGTCACGACGCGACCGCCCTGCTCACCGCCCTGGCCGCGCGCGCGTCGATGCTGCGGCGCATCGCCACCGTCCTGGCCGACGTCCAGCGGGGTTACCTACGGCACGGGGACACCGATCACCGCCCGCTCAGTCGGAGCGCACTGGCCCGCACGCTCGACGTCCACCCCTCGACCGTCGGGCGCGCGGTCCATGGCAAGTGGGCCCGGTGCCCCGACGGCAGGGTCGTGTCGCTGGTCGGCTGCTTCGGTGGCAACCGGGCGGTGATCGCCTCGGTGCAGGCCGCTCTGGCCGCGCACCCGGCCGCCAGCGATGCCGAGCTCAGCCGCGTCCTGCGGGCTCAGGGCCGCGTCGTCGCCCGGCGGACGGTGGCCAAGTACCGGGCCGGCCTCGAGGGGAGCACCGGGCGGCGAAGCGATCTTCGCCCGCCGTCCCCCCCGGTGCCCGGCTGACGAAGGTGCCTTCGCCTCCAACCGCAGAGGGTCCGCGTCCCGAGCCTGGCACGGAAATTGCATGGGGAGGGGTGTCGAGGTCCATCGGATGAGAGGAACCCCTATGCATGACATCGACCGCGCCATGTTCGAGATGGAGCAGGAAGGAACGTTCGGCGAGTCCGGTGAGGTGCTGGGCGAGTCGTTCGAGGCGTACGAGGCCCACTCCGAGTCCGAGGCCCAGGAGGTCGAGCTGGCGTCGGAGCTGCTGGAGGTCGCCTCGGAGCAGGAGCTGGAGCAGTTCCTCGGCGGGCTGATCAGCTCGGCGGCCTCGGCCGCGCGGGGGTTCGCCGGCTCGGCCACCGGGCGGGCTCTCGGCGGCGTTCTGAAGGACGTCGCGCGTCAGGCGCTGCCGCAACTGGGCCAGGTCATCGGTAATGCCGTGGTCCCGGGAGCGGGCGGCCAGTTCGGCCAGCGTGCCGGGCAGTGGCTCGGGACGAAGTTCGAGCTGGAGGGCCTCTCGGCCGAGGACCGGGAGCTGGAGGTGGCGCGGGCTGTCATCCGGCTGACCCGTGACGCCACTCAGCACGCCGTCTCCGCGGGGCCGGCTGCGCCCCCGCGCCAGGCCGCCAACGCCGCTCTGCGTTCGGCGGCCCAGCGGCAGCTGCCGGCCCTGGTCCCGTTGCTCGACCAGCGCTCGGGACGAGCTTCCTCAGGGTCGCCCGAGGGGCCGCGCAGCGGACGGTGGGTGCGCCGCGGCACCCGCATCGTCCTGATGGACCTCTGAGCACACGACACCCTCACATCGACGAAGACGGAGAGAGAGACCGACATGAGCATTTTCGAGTCGCTTGAGAACGAGACCTTCGAGGGCCCGGGCCACGAGCTGGAGTCCCACGAGTGGGAGAGCGCGGGCGAGTCCTACGAGTCCCACGAGTTCCACGAGATCGCCGAGCTGAACGAGTCGACCGAGCTGGAGCTCGCGCAGGAGCTGTTGGAGATCACCAGCGAGGAGGAGCTCGAGCAGTTCCTCGGCAAGCTCGTCCGCAGCGTCGCCAAAGGCGCCAGCTCGCTGATCCGGTCCCCGATCGGGAAGGCGCTGGGCGGCGTGCTCCGCGGCGTCGCGAAGACCGCCCTACCCGTGGTCGGCTCGGCCCTCGGCTCGTTCGTAGCGCCCGGCATCGGGACCGCCATCGGCGGGAAGCTCGGGTCGATGGCTTCCAGCCTGCTGGAGGCGGAGGAGAGGGAGACGATGAACGAGTCGGAGGCCGAGTTCGAGGCCGCCCGGCGCTACGTCCGCTGGGCGGCGGGCACGGTTCGCAACTCCGCCCGCGCTCCCCGCGGCGTCCCACCGCGCGTCGTCGTGCGGTCGGCGGCCGTGTCCTCGGCCCGGCGGTACGCCCCCTCGCTGCTCGGCGCGAGCAGCCGCTCGACGTGGGGCAGCTCACCGTGGCGCCGTCGACGGGGCCCGGGCTGGTCGACCCCGGACTGGGGCGGGGCGGCGGGCCGGCGGCGCCGGGTCTGCACCTGCGGCGCGGGCGGGGCCGAGCCCGGCGGGGACGACGGCGACCGGTACGGCGCCGCCGACGACGGGGACGGGGAGGACGAGACGTTCGAGTCGCACGAGTTGTCTCAGGGGTCTGGTGCCAACGGCCGCTGGGTGCGCCGGGGCAAGACCATCACGCTGTACGAAGCGTGAGCGTGACTCCGGTGGAACGGCGGCTCAGCGCGGCCCTCCTGGAGCTGGAGGCGCGCGGCCTGCTGGTGCGGCTCGACCAGATCCGGCCGCTCGCGCTGCACGAGACGATGGTGATGGCCGCAGCCTTGCCGGTCCCGGCCAGCCTCGAGATCGAGCGCTTCCTGCACGCCGGCCGCACGGTCCTCCGTCGTCAGATCCATGCCTACCTCGCGTGGTTGGACGGTCCCGGCCGGTCAGCCCGGCCGGACGAGCAGCAGCACCGCTTCGTTCTGATCCGGATGCGGTTCAACGCCGTCCTCAGCCAGTTCGACACCTTCACCGAGGTCGTCACCCAGCGCAGCGAGAGCCGGACGGGGGTCTGGCTGTCCGGGCTGGACGTGCTGGCGGCGGACGCACTGGCGATCACCCCGTGGATCCAGGACCGCCCCGAGGTCGTGACGTACCTGGCTCGGGGTCCCGGCGCTGCCATCCGGAGAGCCCGGACCCGGCTGCCGGGCGGCGACGCCTCCCCGGTGGCGATCATCCGTGTCCCGCGCGAGCGCATGGTCGGGCACGGGATCGCCTCGTCTCTCGTGCACGAGGTCGGCCACCAGGGCGCCGCGCTGCTGGGCCTCGTCGAGTCACTGCGCGAGGACGTCTCGCGGCAGCGGCCGCTCACGCCGGAGCGCGTCCCGGCCTGGCGCAGCTGGGAGCGGTGGGTGTCCGAGGTGATCGCCGACCTCTGGTCGGTGGCCGCGCTGGGCATCTCCTCGACTCTGGGGCTCCTGGCGGTGGTCAGCCTGCCCCGGTTCTTCGTGTTCCGCCCCTCCGACGACGATCCCCACCCGACGCCGTACCTGCGGGTGCTGCTCAGCTGCGCCATCGGCGCGGAGCTGTACCCCCACCCGCAGTGGGCGGACATGGCGCGGACGTGGAAGGAGCTCTACCCCGTGGCGGACCTCCCACCGGAGCGGCAAGACGAGTTCGCCTTGCTCGAGGCCGAGATCCCCGCGTTCGCCCTGCTGCTGGCCGAGCACCGCTCCCCGGCGTTGCAGGGCCGATCCCTCCGCAACTCGTTCCCGCTCGGGCAGCGCCGGCCCCAACGGCTGCTCAAACTCTTCCACCAGTGGCGCAGCGACCTGGGGGTCCTGGCCCGGCAGCCCCCGACCCTCGTCTTCGCCGTCGTCGGCCAGGCGAGGGCCGCCCAGCTCATCACGCCCGAGGCCGAGAGCGAGCTCCTGTCCGCAGTCCTGCGGGCCTGGGCTCTGCGCAGCAGCCTCTCCACCCACCAGACCATCAGCACCACCCGGCGGCTCCAGTCCCGGGCCTCGTAACTAGGAGAAACGATGGACAACAAGTACCGCATCAAGCCGACCCGGCGCAGCTTCGTCCAGGGCGAATCCGTCAGCTTCGAGGTCAACCTCAAGGAGGAGTACGGGGGCAACTTCGTCTGGGCGATCCTCACGTCGGAGGGCGATCAGACCAAGACCGTCAAGGAGCAGCTCGTGAAGCGCGGCGGCAAGGACGACCCGCACACCTACGCGATACCGGTCGGGGGGCTAGCGCCGGGCAGCTACCACCTGGTGCTCCGGACCTGGCAGCCGGCTGGCGGTCACGCGGGCGCCGGCGGTGCACTGGAGACGTCGGCCGAGCACGCCTTCTCGGTGATCCAGGACGTGGGGGAGCGGATCCAGCTCGTCAACGAAGCCGCCCTCGGCCACCCAGAGGCCGAGCGCCCGTTCGCCACCTTCCCGGGCTTCACGACGTTCCTCAAGGAGCAGGGGCTCAACTTCAAGAAGAAGGGTCGGTTCTTCGGCGCCTTCGGGGAGAACAACTATCAAGAGCTCAAGCGGCTGGCGCTCCAGTACGTCCAGGACAAGCACTGCGACTCCCTCGACGAGCTCATCCCCGACGGCTACCTCCGGGCACGCATGGAGGCGGAGCCACTGCTGCCCGGGAAGTTCTACGACAAGCACTTCATGCCGTGCGTCGAGCTGATCTGGAACTACTGGCTGGAGGAAGGGATGCTCGTGCAGACCCTCAACGTCATCCTGGCCCGGTTCCAGAACCGGCGGCTCGGCTCCGACCGCGACCCACTCGCGCGCTTCGACATCACCCCGCTGCTCCCGTTGCGCAATCTGCTCTGGGGCTGGGCCGAGGACGAGCACCAGCGCCTCACCCTGCGGCGGCGCGCGGCTGAGTACGAATACGAGTACGGGTTGACGCTGATCGGCCGGGCGGTGCCGCCGACCCGGATGCTGGTCGAACGCCGGACCGGGTTCTTGGAGTCCTTCCACCAGATCCTGCACCAGGCCCACATCTACTTCAAGGAGAGCGACGACCTGACGGTCAACGCCGACCCGTTCCCGCTGTACCGGTCGCTGCGCGAGTGCCACCTGATCGTCTCGCAGGGCTCGCACAACCAGTACGGCGAGATGGCCGTGACCGCGCGGGCCGACTTCTTGACCATGCAGACGCTGCTCGCGCAGCCGCCGATGCGCGAGTTCCTCGGCGGCCGGCCGATGACCCCCTACCCGGAGGACTGGATGGACCGGGTCGACACCATGAAGGGACTGCAGGGGTGGACCGACACGAGCATCATGCACCACCACGATCTCGCCACCCTGGGCGAACGGTTGGTGCTGACGATCCGGCTGGGGGACTGGGCTGGGACCAACGTCGGTGCCCAGGACGCACGTGTCTGGGCCAACGCGTTCCGGCCGGCCATCCAGAAGTACGTCGCCGCGTATCGCGCCGTCACCGGTGTCGACCTGTCCAAGGACCTCGACACCACGATGCCGTCCACTCTCATCCTGCGGCGGCTGCGTTCGCAGCGTCAGCGGGCGTGAACGCCGACTTCACGTCGGCCCTGTTCCTCGGCCTGCGCCATCCGTCCGCGGCCGGCGCGGGGAGGCTGACCGAGGGCAAGCCCGCGGCGCTCCAGGAGCCGGCGGGTGCCTCGGCTGCTGCCGCCGCCGTCGCCTCGGCGCAGGGGGCGGCGGCGGCGGTGGTGGCGCGGACGAGCCTGCACGCCCTGGTCGACGTGCTCACCACGGCGGCCCCAGCCGGCGCCCTGGTCGTCGTCGACGAGCACAGCTACCCCATCAGCTTCTGGGCCGCCGCGGTGGCCGCTCAGGGAGGAGCCGCCATGACCACCTTCGGCCACCACGACGCCGACCACGTCCGTCGGCTGCTGCACGGACGGCGCCGGCGCGGGGCCGCGGTGGTCCTGACCGACGGCTGGTGCGGCGGCTGTTCGCGGCCGGCCCCGCTCCGGTCCCTGGCCGCGGTGGCGGCCGAGGCGGGGGCCACCCTGGTCGTCGACGACTCACTGGCCGCCGGGGTCCTCGGGGCGGATCCGGAGCCCTGGCGGCCCCTCGGCTCCGGCGGGCAGGGCACGCCGGCGTGGTCGGGGCTGCCCCCCGACCAGCTGGTCTCGGTGGCGTCGACGGCCAAGGCGTTCGGTGCTCCGTTGGCCGTCGTCACCGGTCCCGCCACCGCGGTGGCGATGGTCCGGCGGGGGCCGAGCCGCCTCCACGCGAGCCCGCCGACCCGCGCTGACGTGGCCGCGCTGACCGAGGCCCTGGCCGACCCGACGCTCCCACAGCGACGGCGCCGGCTCGCCCGGCTGATCGGCAGGGTCCGGGACTTCGCCGGCGAACAGGGTCTGGCAGCGGCCGGCCTGCCCTTCCCCGCCGTCCAGCTGCCGATGCCGCTCGCGCGCGCCGACGACCTCCGGCGCCGGATGCTGGTCGACGGGGTCAGCACGCTCGTGATCCGGTCGGGCTGCGCTGGTACCGCGGCCCTCGGCGTGCTGGTGCGGGCCGACCACTCCGACGTGGCTGTCAACCTGCTGCTGCAGGCCCTCGGCCGCCAGCTGCACCGGGGTGCGGCATGACCCCCTTCCCGGTCATCGACTCCCACGTCCACATCGGGCTCGGTGACGGACTGAGTGGACCGTGGGACACGGAAGGGTCCCTCGCCGTCTACCGCAGGCGGGCGAGGGAGGCGGGCATCGACCAGGCGGTGCTGATGGCGCCGCTGACGTCGGACTACCCGGCCGCCAACCGGGCCCTGGCCGCGGTCCTGGCCCGCGAGCCGCGCCGGTGGTCCGGCTACGTCTTCGTCAACCCGGCCACCCAGCGCGGTCGGGTGGCCCGCGATGTCGCGGCAGCGGTCGGGTCGGGCGGCTTCTGCGGCCTCAAGGTGCACGCCCACGACGGGCTGATCACCCGCGAGGTCGCCGAGGTCGCGCGGCGCCTGCACTTCCCGGTCCTCTACGACCCGCGGGGGGACACCGCGTCCGTCGAGATGGTGGCGCGCGCCTACCCCGACGTCGCCTGGATCGTCCCGCACCTGTCCTCGTTCGCGGACGAGTGGAAGGCGCAGGTCGCCTTCGTCGATCAGCTCTGCCGGCACCCGAATCTCTTCACCGATACCTCGGGGGTGCGCTACTTCGACCTGCTCGAGGACGCCGTGCGGCGGGCCGGACCGGCAAAGGTGCTGTTCGGCAGCGACGGCCCCTTCCTGCACCCGGCCGTCGAGATCGCCAAGATCGAGGCGCTCCACCTCGCTCCGGACGCTGCCGCGCTCGTGCTCGGCGGCAACCTGCTGCGCCTGACGGCGGAAGCCCGGCGGCGCGGCCCGGTGTCCACTGCCGGCCTTCGGCGACCAGCATGAGCACGCCGGCTCGGGCCGTGGACGTCGGCGGGGTGAAGGACGCGGTCTGCCGCGCGGTCGACGCTCAGTCCGGGTCCATCCGGGCGCTCTCCCACGCCGTCCACGACGCCCGCGAGACGGCGTTCCAGGAGCGACGGTCCAGCCGGCTGGTCGCCGAGGCGTTGGCGCGCGGGGGGCTCGCGGTCACCCCGGGCGCGTACGGGCTGCCGACCGCGGTCGAGGCGACCGCTGGCGGTGGCGGCCCGCAGGTGGTGATCTGCTGCGAGTACGACGCGCTGCCCGGACTGGGCCACGCCTGCGGGCACAACCTCATCACCGCGGCCGGCGTCGGCGCCGCCGTCGCGTTGCGCTGCTGGGCGTCACGGTTGGGGGGGCGGTTGACGGTGCTCGGGACGCCGGCCGAGGAAGGGGGCGGCGGCAAGATCCTGCTGGCCGACCGGGGAGCCTTCGACGGTGCTGATGCGGTGCTGCTCGTCCACCCCGGGACCGAGGACCTCATCACGCCGGCGCTCCGCGCGGCGGCGGGCTGGCGAGCGGTCTTCCGCGGCCGTCCGGCGCACGCAGCCATGTCCGCTGCCCGAGGGCGCAACGCCCTGGACGCCGCCGTCCTCGCCTACCAGGCGATCGGAGCCGCTCGCGCCACCCTGCCGTGGGGTCAGCACGTCGCCGCCGTGCTCACCGAGGGCGGTGTGGCGGCCAACCTGGTTCCCGACCGATCCGTCCTCCAGCTCACGCTGCGCAGCCAGACGACCGACGGGCTCCAAGCACTCCAGCGGCGGGTGACGGCCTGCTGCCTGGCTGGAGCCGAGGCCACCGGCTGCCGGGTGACGACCCAGCCGTCGGGCCCGGTGTTCCGAGAGCTCCGTGTCGACGCTGCCCTGGCGCGCGCCTTCGCGGCCAATGCGGCCCGGACTGGCCGGCGGTTGCGGGCTGCCGACGCCGCGGCCGTCGCGACCGCCGGCAGCACCGATCTCGGCAACGTCAGCCATCTCGCGCCCACCATCCACCCGATGCTCGCCCTAGGCCCCGGTCGGCTCGCCCCGCACACGCGGGCCTTCGCCGAAGCGGCCCGGTCGCCGGACGGAGACCTGCTCGCCGTCGACGGCGCCAAGGCCATGGCCATGACGGCCATCGACGTCTGGACCTCCGACCCACCCTCGCTGCTCCGCGCAGCCAACCCTGGAAGGACCTGAACCATGGCCGAGCCCGACCACTTCCGCCGTGACGCCGTCACGAGGCTCGCCCCACCGCGCGTCCCGTCCACCGGCGTCGCGGCCGAGATCAAGCCGCACAACACGGTCGGCATCCGCAACGGCTTGAACCAGCTGCGCTCGTCCAGGGCGCCGGTCAGGCTCCTGATCACCTACCGCACGGTCAGCCCGGCGACGCCGGACCGCTTCGAGGTGCTGCTGGCGGACCCCGACCAGGTGCGGACCGCGCTGAACCCGCGGAGCCGGCAGATGCCCCCGACGACCTGGTACCGGATCGGGAGCTTCCGTGAACCGAAGGTGCAGACCCAGATCCCGCTGTCCTCCTGCGCTCCGCGGCTGGGCGTCACCGTCGAGCCGGGCGTCCGCGCCACGTACCAGCGGTTCATGCGACGGGGTTCGGCGCCCGGCCTCACGCTCGGCTGGAAGGACCCCAACGCTCCAGGTCATGACATCCAGCACGAGGAGCTGGCGGCGTTCCTGCAGGAGCTGGCCGGAGAGCTCGCGTCCGGGCCGGCACGTCAGCCCTGAGCGGTCAGGCCTGCTCGGGCGCGAGCCGGGCGCCGCGCTTGCGCATCTGCACGGCGCGGTCCGAGACGCCGAGTCGTCGTGCCGCAGGGCCCGCGTTGCCCCCGGCCTCGGCGAGGGCGACGTCCACCGCCAGGTCGCCGACAAGGCTCCGCAGCTCCCGCAGCCCGGTTCCAGCGCTCAGGCAGTCCCGGATCGCCAACTCCAGGCTCGCCACCGCCCGGGTCGGCTGCGCCGCACCCGGCCCGGTCCGCGGGCGGTCCGCGTCGGGGACGTCACCTGGGGTGATGGGACCACCGCCGACGTGCCGCCCGGCGATCCGGACGGCCAGCTGCCGCAGCTCGCGGACGTTGCCGGGGAACTCCCGGCCGCGCAGCATCGTGAGCACCGCCGCGCTCACGGGCGGCGGGGAGGGCGTGCCCAGGGCTGCCGCCAGGAAGTGCCGGAAGAGGGTTTCCAGGTCTTCTGGACGTTCGCGCAGGGACGGCAGCCGCACGACGCTGCTCGCGATGCGGTGGTAGAGGTCAGTGCGGAAGCGGCCCTTGCGCTGTTCCTTGTCGAGGTCCCGGTTGGTGGCGCTGACGAGGCGGAACCGGGTCCGGTTCCAGATGTCGCCGCCCACCCGCTTGTAGACGCCCTCCTGGATCACCCGCAGCAGTTCCGCTTGCAGCGGCAGGGGCAGCTCCGCGACCTCGTCGAGGAAGAGTGTCCCTCCGTCCGCGGCGGCGAACGCGCCGTTGCGGGACCGGTCGGCTCCGGTGTAGGCGCCGCGCTCGTGACCGAAGAGCTCGCTCCCCGACAGGGTCGGCACGATGGTGGTGCAGTCGACCACCACGAGCGGCCGGCTGCTGCCGGCACCGCTGAGGGCGTGCACCACCCGGGAGGCCAGCTCCTTCCCGGTCCCGGTCTCGCCGACCAGCAGGATGGGGGCGCTGCCGTACAGGGAGAGGGCGACCAGCTCCCGCAACGCCGACCGCAGGGCGCGGCTGGTGCCGATCATCTCCCCCGCGACGGTCGGGCGGCGGAGTGCGTCGTCGATCGTCCTCCACCGTCGGATGCGTTGCACCACCTCGTCGCAGGTGCCGGGTCCCTCCCAGGCCAGCACGTCCGCAGCGCCCTGCTCGAGCAGCCGCCACACCCCGGCCGGCTCCGGGTCCTCCGCTCCCGCCACGACGATGGTGCGCCGCTCCTCCGAACCGGTGGCCGGCAGTCGCGGGCTGGCGTCCAGGGCGTGCTCGACGACCACCACCTGGTACTCATCGGGTTCAGCAGACAGCCCGGCGTCGGCCAGAGCGCGGCGGACGTCGTGCGCCCAGGCGACGCTCTCGTCTGCAAGAACAGCGACCACGAGGTACCCGCTCGGGATGTCTGGTTCTGCCGGGAGAGACCGCCCGGGGCGTGGAGGAGGCAGAACTCAGCCCAGGTTGGCACAGCCCCCAGGGCCGGTCAATGCCCGGCGCCAGCCGGCCTCCGGTCAGCTGGTCACCGCCGGGAGCGCCGTTCGGCCGGGTGGTCGGAGCGGTCACCCACGGGCCCGCTGGCGGCGGTGACCCGGCGGCTGCCGGCGAGGGTCTGCCAGCTGCGGGCGTGGACGGGCTCGACGGTGGGGTCGATCCGGGGGTCCGGCCGGTCGTCGGTGGGGTCCGGGGTGAGGTGGTAGTCCGCCTGGACCCGGTCGGGGGTGACGTCGACGAGCGTGTAGCCGTGACCGACGCCGTCGAGGTAGCGCACCCAGGGGTTGGCCGCGGCGACGGCCGTCGTCAGGCCGCGGGTGGTGGCCAGGGTGGCGGTCGCCGGCCCGGGCCGCGAGCTGCGGACGAGCTCGTAGAAGCCGTCGCTGGTCACCGAGGGGCAGACGAACTCGACGCCGGCGGAGCGGTAGCCGGCGGCCGGCTCGCCGACCGGGAGGTCCATCGCCCACGAGGAGTGGATGTCGCCGGTCAGCACGACGGTGTCGCCGTTGCGGTGCGGCTGCTCGGCCAGGTGCCGGAGGAACCGGCGCTGGTCGGCCTGGTAGCCGTCCCACTGGTCGGAGTTGACCAGGCTGGTGCCGGCCGGCGCCCCCAGCACGGCACCGGGGAAGCGGACCGGGGCGAGGACCACCTGGTTGGCCACCAGGTGCCACTGCCGGCGCCGGTCGGCCGTGCCGTCCTCCAGCCACGCCAGCTGCTCGGGCTCCAGCAGGTGCCGGTCGGGGTCGGCCAGGGCGGCGTCGGTGGCGGGCAGGCCGGTGGGGATGAAGCCGCCGCCCCCGGTCGTGTAGGGCGCCAGGTTCACCTGGGCGCTGCGGTTCTGCCGGGTCTCCAGGACCGACAGGTCGGCGAGGGAGCCGTAGGTGAACCGCTTGAAGAAGCGGGTGCCGCGGTGCGGGACGTGCCGCTGCTCGGGCAGCCGGAACGGCATCCACTCGAGGTAGGCCTGGAAGGCCTGCCGGCGGCGCTCCAGGAAGGCGCCCTCGTCACCGGCCGTGTGGTTCTCCGCGCCGCGGGCCCAGGCGTTGTTGGCCACCTCGTGGTCGTCGAAGATCGTGATCCACGGGTGCCGGCGGTGGGCGCGGCGCAGGTCCGGGTCGGCCTTGTGCAGGGCGTGCCGGAGCCGGTAGCCCTGCAGGTCGATCGTCTCGGTGGCCGGCACCGAGTCCCGCTCGCCGACCAGGGCGGCGGGCCCGTACCGGTCCTCGCCGTTGCCGTACTCGTAGAGGTAGTCCCCGACGTGCAGGATGAAGTCGAGGTCGTCGCGGAACGCCAGCGCGCGGTAGGCGCCGAAGTAGCCGCCCGTGTAGTTGCTGCACGAGACCAGCCCGAAGCGCAGCGCGTGCGTCTCCCGGCGCTCGTCCGGCGCGGTCTGCGTGCGACCGACCGGGCTGGTCTCGCCGCGGGCGCGGAACCGGTAGTAGTAGCGGGTGTAGGGCTGCAGCCCCCGGACGTCGACCTTGACCGTGTGGTCCGACGTCGGGCTGGTCACCACCGTGCCGCGGTCGACCAGGTGGTGGAAGTCGCGGTCGCGGGCCACCTCCCAGCGCACCCGGAGCGGCAGGCCGCGGCCGCTGCCCGGGGTCGCCTCCGGGTCCCCGCGGCGGGCCGGGGGAGGGGTGGCGCGCGTCCAGATGACCACGGCGTCGGCCGTCGGGTCCCCGCTCGCGACGCCGTAGCCGAACACGCCCGCGCGGGCCGGCGCGGCCGCCGCCTCGACGTCGAAGGGCCGCAGGCCCCCGGCACCCGCGGCTGCGGCGGCGGCTCCGAGCGCGGCGCCCTTGAGGACGGAACGGCGGCTGGGGCTCGCGGGCGTGGTCACGGGTGGAGCATCGACGGCCCGGGTGAACGTCGGCCCCGTTCTGGGGGAACGCCGGGAGCCGCCCGGCCGAACTCGCCGTGGACCTGCCGGACCGGTGGTCCGGTCACCACGGACCGCGTGCGGGGCCGCCCCGTCCGTTCACCCGCCGGCCGACAGGCCGTCGCCGGGGTGCCGTCCGCGCGCACACCCGGGTGGTAGACGTGGACCTCCCCCTCACAGGAGCGTGCATGTCCCCCTCACGTCCCCGCCGGCTCCTCGCCGGCTCCCTGGCGGCTGCCGTCGTCTCGGCCGGAGCGCTCGTCGCCCTGCCGGCCGACGCCGCCGTCCCCACCTCCCCCTTCCTCTCCGAGCTCCACTACGACAACGCCGGGACCGACGCCGGTGAGTTCGTCGAGGTGCAGCTGCCACCCGGCACGAGCAGCGCGGGCCTGTCCGTCGTCCTCTATAACGGGGGGAACGGGGCGGTCTACGACGCCGACGCCCTGCCCGCGGTGACGGCCCCCGCCGACGCCCCCGCCGTGGCCGTCGTGACCTACCCCGCGAACGGCGTCCAGAACGGCGACCCCGACGCGGTGGCCCTGGTCCGCGGGACCGAGGTGCTCGAGTTCCTCTCCTACGAGGGCACGGTCACCGCCGCCGGGGGACCCGCGGCCGGGCGCACCTCGACCGACATCACGGTCCGGGAGGCCGGCACGGAGACCGCTGGCCAGTCGCTCTCGCGGGTCTACGACGCGACCGCCGACGCCCTGGTCTGGCGCGGGCCGGCGGCCGCCACCTCGGGCGTGGTGAACGCGGGTGGCGGCACCACGCCGACCCCGCCGCCCGCCACCGCGCTCTGCGACACCCCGCGCACCGCCGCGATCGGCGACGTGCAGGGCACCGGTTCGGCGACCCCGCTCGCCGGCCAGGTGGTCGGCGTCCGGGGCACCGTGGTCGGCGACGTCCCCGGGCTGAGCGGCTTCTACCTGCAGGACGCCGGGGACGGCAGCGCGGCCACGTCGGACGGCGTCTTCGTGTTCTCCCCGGTCGAGGTCGACCTCGGCGACACGGTCGCCGTGCAGGGCCGGCCCGCGGAGTTCTCGGGGCAGACCCAGATCGCGGCCGGCCCCGACGTCGCCGTCTGCGACGAGGGCAGCGCGTCCGACCTGCCGGCGCCCGCGGCGCTGGACCTGCCGGCCGGCGACGCCGAGCGCGAGCGGCTCGAGGGCATGCTGGTCGCCCCCGCCGACACGCTCACGGTCAGCGAGGTCTTCGACCTCACCAGCTTCGGCGAGCTGACTCTCAGTGAGGGTGGTGTCCTGCTCACCCCGACCGAGGCAGCGGCGCCGGGCGCACCCGCCCGGGCGGTCGCCGCGGACAACCTGCTGCGCAGCATCGTCCTCGACGACGCGGTCTCGGCCCGGGTCGGTGTCAGCACCCGGCCGTACCTCTCGCCCAGCACGCCGGTCCGGGTGGGTGACGAGCTGCACCTCACCGCGCCGACGGTGCTGGGCTTCGGTTTCGGCACCTGGCGCCTGCAGCCGGCCGACGGTACGGCGGCCGGCACCTTCACGGGCACGAACACCCGTCCGGCGGCGCCCGAGCCGGTCGGCGGCGACGTGCAGGTCGGGTCGTTCAACGTCCTCAACTACTTCCTCACCTTCGGCGGGCTGGGCCGGGGCGCCACCGACCAGGTGCAGTTCGAGCGGCAGGCCGGCAAGATCGTGCCCGCCATCAACGCCTTGGGCGCCGACGTGGTCACCCTGCTGGAGATCGAGGACACCGACTCCACGGGCTACAGCCCGGGCCACGCCGACGGGGCGCTGGCCGACCTGGTCGCGCGGCTGAACGCCGACGCCGGCTACGACCGGTGGGACTACGTGCCGATGCCGGACGAGCTGCTGGCCGTCGACCGCGACGTGATCCGCAACGGCATCATCTACGCCGACGACGTCGTGCAGCCGGTGGGCGAACCCGTCGGCCTGGTCGACGAGTCGGTCTGGGCCAACGCCCGCGAGCCGATCGCGCAGACCTTCAGCAAGGACGGCGACCGCTTCACCGTGGTGGCCAACCACTTCAAGTCCAAGAGCCCCGGCGCGCCCACGGGTGACAACGTCGACACCGGCGACGGCCAGGGTGAGTGGAACGGCGACCGCAGGCGGCAGGCCGCGTCCCTGGCCGCGTTCAGCGAGCAGCTGCAGGACGCCAGCGGTGACCCGGACGTGCTGCTGCTGGGCGACCTCAACGCCTACACCCGCGAGGACCCGATCCAGGTCCTCCGCGACGCCGGCTACACCGACCCGGGCGAGACCCTGGACCCGGGCCGCTACAGCTACGTGTTCGACGCCGGCTCGGGCTCTCTCGACCACGCCCTGGCCAGCGCGTCGTTGCGGGGCAAGGTGACCGACCTGACGCACTGGAACATCAACAGCGTCGAGTCCTTCGCCTACCAGTACACCGGCGACCCGGCCCTCTACGCGGCCGATCCCTACCGCTCCAGCGACCACGACCCGGTCCTGCTGGGCGTCGACCTGGTCGAGCGCTGCGACGGACGGCGGCCCACGATCACCGGGACCGAGGGTGGCGACGTGCTGCACGGCACCAACCGGTCCGACGTGATCATGGGGCTCGGCGGGGCCGACCGGATCGAGGGCCTGAACGGCGACGACGTGCTCTGCGGCGGCGCGGGCTCCGACGTCCTGCTGGGTGGCAACGGCGACGACACCCTCCTCGGCGGGTTCGGGTCCGACCTGCTCGACGGGGGTCGCGGCGACGACCGGCTGGTCGGCGGACCGGGGGCTGACCGCCTGGTCCAGGGTCAGGGCCGCGGCCCGGCCCGCCAGGGTGGCCCCGAGAGCTGACCCCGACCTGAGCCTGTCGACGGGCCGATGGGGTGGGTGACCTCGCGGCCGTTGCTCGTCCCCGCGGCGTCAGCACGCGCCGCTTCGACGAGCAGGCGGCCGCCGGGTGAGCCCAGCCTGTTCGCCGCGCCGCAGCAGCACCGACGGGCCGCAGCACCGGCTCCCGCCGGGTCCAGACTGGCCGGGTGCGACCGACGACGGTGCTGGTGGAGGGGGAGAGCGACCGGGTGGCGGTCCAGGCGCTCGCGCGCCGGCGGGGCCACGACCTGGCCGACGGGCGGGTCGCGGTCGTCGCGATGGGCGGGGCGACGAGCATCGGCTCCTTCCTGGCCCGCTTCGGCCCGTCCGGGGCGGACCACCGCCTGCTCGGGCTGTGCGACGAGGCCGAGTCGCCCGGCGTCGCGCGTGCGCTGGCCCGGGCCGGCGTCGACGGCGGCGCGCTGGAGGAGCTCGGCTTCCAGGTCTGCCGGTCCGACCTGGAGGACGAGCTCATCCGCTGCCTCGGCGTCGACGCCGTGCTCGACGTCGTCGCCGCCGAGGGCGAGCTGGCGTCGTTCCGGCTCCTGCAACGGCAGCCGGCGCAGCGGGAGCGCTCGACGACCGCCCAGCTGCGCCGGTTCCTCGGGGGCCGCAGCGGGCACAAGATCCGCTACGCCGAGCTGCTCGTCGACGCCCTGCCGGCCGGTCGGGCCCCGGCCCCGCTGGGCCGGCTCGTCGACGCCTTCTGACGCCGGGCTCAGGTCCGCCGGGCGGTCACGAGCAGGTACTCCCAGTCCATCGCCCCGCCCTGCAGGAAGCGGTCACCGAGGGCCGCCAGGTCGGCGTCCAGGGCCTCGACCTTCGCGGGGTCGGGAGCCAGGAACCTGTAGACGGCGATGGTCGGGCCGTAGTTGCGCTTCATGTAGTCCCGGAACTCGGCTCCGGAGGCGAAGCGGTCCACCCGCAGCGTCTGCTGGCGGGCCACCAGGTCCTCCACCCGGTCCCCGAGCAGCTCGCGGACGTGGTCCGCCCGTCCCCACAGCGGGGCCGGGGACGCCCCGGGCGGGGGCGGCGGGGCGTACGGCTTCATGGTCGCGAACAGCTGGCCGATGAAGCCCTCGGGCGTCCAGCTGAGCACGCCGATGCTGCCGCCGGGGCGGCACACCCGGACCAGCTCGTCGGCGGCCTGCTGGTGGTGCGGTGCGAACATCACGCCGATGCACGACAGCACGACGTCGAAGGCGGCGTCCTCGAAGGGCAGCGCCTCCGCGTCGGCGGTCTGCCAGGTCAAGGGGAGGTCGTCGTCGGTCACGGCCGCCCGGCCCACGTCGAGCAGCTCGGGCGTCAGGTCGGTCGCGGTCACGGTCGCGCCGCGGCGGGCCGCCGGGACGGCCGAGGTGCCGGTGCCGGCGGCGACGTCGAGGACCCGTTGCCCGGGCTGGACGTCGACCGTCTCGACGAGGATCCCGCCGAGGGTGCCGACGACCTCGTCGGCGACGGCGGGGTAGTCCCCGCTGGCCCACAGGGCGGCGTGCTTGGCCTTGAGCGCCCGGTCCTCCGGGGTGCTGGTGAGGGGATGGGTGGATGTGGTGGTCATGCGGTCCTCCGGTCGTCGGTCGTGCTGGTCGAGACGACGGTAGGGACGACGCCCCTGGCGCCACATCGGCGCCGACGCGCAACTGCGGGCGCCGCCGGCGGACGCGTGGCGGCTGACGCGTAGCCGGCACTCAGGCGCGGGAGAGCAGCCGCGCGACCGCGGCGGTGCGGGCGGTGCGCCCGTGCAGGCCGAGCTTCGCGTACGCGTTCTGCAGGTGCCGCTCGACGGTGCGCACCGAGAGCACCAGCGTGGCGGCGATCGCGTCGTTGTCCTGCCCGGCGGCGGCCTGCTCGAGGATGTCGAGCTCGCGGGGCGACAGCACCGTCGACAGGTCCGGGATGACGGTGCGGGGATCCGGCTCCGGCTCCCGGTCGGGGGCGAGGAAGGCCGTCAGCTCCTCCAGCAGCACCGGCCAGGCCGGTTCGTCCTCCAGCACGATGTGGTTGTCGCTCTCCAGGGCCACCAGCCGTGCGCCGGGGATGTGCGCGGCCAGGTGCCGGCTGTGCCCGAACTCGTTCATCTGGTCCCGGCGGCTGTGCAGCACCAGGGTCGGCAGGTCGAGCTCGGGGAGCCGGCCCGTCGCGTCGGCCAGCTGGCGCTGCGAGCGGGCCAGGATCGCGGTGTCGGCGTCGACGGCCATGCGCTGCAGCTCGTCGATCCAGCGCATCTGCTCCTCGGTCCCGCCGGGGATCATCAGGCTGGTGAAGACACGCCGGAACTCCGGCGTCGGCCGGTCCCAGCCGACCTTGATCAGGGCCTGGAACGCCGCGTCGAGCTCGACCTCCTCCGGGGTCGCGGCGGCCAGCGCCCCGGCGTAGCTGCCGTAGAACGCGATCCGGGTGAGCCGGTCGGGGTGCCGGGCGGCGTACTCGATCGCCACCGGCCCGCCCTGGGCCATCGCCAGCAGGGCGAAGCGGTCGAGGCCGGCGTCGTCGGCCACCGCCTCGAGGTCGGCGACCCGGGCGTCGAGGCTGTGGTCGGTCACCGAGCGGTCCGACAGGCCGTGACCCCGTTCGTCGTAGCGGATGACGGTCGCGATCCGGCCGAGCTCGACCAGGTAGTGGCGCCACACCGGGCTCTGCCAGTCGAACTGCAGGTGGCTGAGCCAGCAGGTGTCGATGAGGAGCGGCGGACCCGAACCGTGCACCGCGTACGCGATCCCGACGCCGTCGGCCGAGCGGGCGAACCGGATGTCCTGCACCGTGTCGCCGCCGACCCTCCCCATCGTCCGATGGTAGGGCGACCGGGCGCGCTGCGCACCCGCTCCGACGCGTCCCGTCCCCTCGGGGCCCACGGGGTGTGGCGGGCGCCCGGGTCCTGGCCGTTTCAAGTGAATGTGCAATTCTTCCGTTCTCCGGACGATCAGCCGGGGACCGCCGGAGAGCGGTCGTGCACGCGAGGAGGAGCGGGCAGATGACGGGCGGGGGCGTCGAGGGGTGGTCGACCGACGAGGGCGGTCGGGTCCAGCTGCGGTCGTTGCTGACGGCGATGTCCGGGCTGGCGGCCGAGCAGTGGGCGCCGGCCCGGGTGGAGCAGCTGCTGCGGTTGTCGGTCGCCGTGCTGGATGCCGAGCACGCGGTCCTCGCGGTCGACGGTGACGACGGCGCGCTGGGCACCGTGCTCTTCAGCACGGCCGACCCGCTCGCGGTCACGGCCCTGCGGGACCTCCTCGGTGCCCACCTCACCGCGGCGCGGCCGCCGGCCGGTCCGCTCTTCGAGGCGGCCGCCGTCGTCCTGCCCGCGACGACGCCGTCCGCCCTGGTGCGTCCCGTGCTGGAGGTGCCGATGACCGTCACGTCCGGCGGGTCCGGACGCCTCTACGTCCTCGGGCAGGCCGGCCGGGTGGCGTTCGACGACGCCGACGAGGAGATGGCGGCCGAGTTCGCCAAGATGGCGGCGCTGTCGGTCGAGAACGCGCTGCACGGCCAGCAGTCCCGTCAGCAGGTGAAGTGGCTGCGCGGCCTCACCCTGATCACCCAGGCGCTCCTGCAGGCCGGTTCGGACGAGGTGTCGGTCTGGCAGGAGATCGCGGACCGGGTGCACCAGCTGGCGCGGGCCCGGACCGTCACCATCGCCACCGTCAGCGAGGACGACCCGGACCTGCTCGAGGTGCGGGTGGCCGCCGGCGTGGGGGCCGCCCAGCTCCCGGGCCGGGTGTTCGGGGAGCAGGACAGCCTGGCGGTGCAGGCCATGGCGGCCGGGAGCTGGCAGGTCGGCACCGGCGGTGAGGAGCACACCACCCACAGCCGCGTCGGACCGCCCGTCGGGGCGACGCTGGCCATCCCGCTGCTCGACGCCCGCGGGCCGCGGGGGGCGATCGTGCTCAGCCGGCACCCGGCGCAGGCCGCGTTCACCCGGACGGAGGTCGCCATGGTCCACGACTTCGCGAACCAGGCCATGCTGGCCATCGAGCTGGCGGAGACCCGGGCCGCGGAACGCACCCTCTCCGCGCGCACCACCGAGGAGGAGATCGCCGGCACCTTCCAGGACCGCACGATCCAGCGGCTCTTCGCCGCCAGCCTGATGGTGGAGGCCGCCATGGTCCGCCGGCCCGAGCCCTGGCTCACCCTGCTGCACGCGGAGCTGGCGGCCGTTATCACCGAGGCGCGGTCGTCGCTGCAGGGGCACTACGGTCGCGCGGGCTGACCGGCCCGGTCCGGGGGGCGGTCCCCTCCACGTCGTCGGGCCATTCCGGTGCGCCGCGGGCAGAGCTGTCCTAGGCTTCGCGTGAAGGTGGTCGGTCGGGGAGGCCGCACCGGCAGGACGAGCACCCGGACCACGACGTCCGCGAGCCGCTGGTCCTCGACGCTCGTGATCGGAAGCCCGTGGCGCCCACCGCCTCCCTCCAGCAGCCCGACGCCTGCGCCGAGGTGCTCAACTCCTGCCGCCGCCTCGACGGCTGGGGCCTGCGCCAGCTGCTCGACCGCAGCCGCGACGAGCGCGGGCTCGACCGCACCGTCGCCGAGGTGCTGCTCCCGGCCCTCCGCCACATCGGCGAGCGGTGGGCGTCCGGCGAGATCGGCGTGGCCCACGAGCACCTCTTCTCCAGCACGGCCGAGCGGTGGCTCCACGCCCAGCTCCGGCCCGTCGCGCCCGCGACGCGCGCTCCGCTGGCCCTGCTGGCCTGCGGCCCGGGCGAGACCCACGCGGTGGCGCTGAACGCTCTCGAGACGCTGCTGAACCACCGCGGCTGGGCCACCGACCACCTGGGGGCCTCGACGCCGGCCTCCAGCCTGCGGACCGCCGTCCGGGTGACGCGGCCGGCCGCCGTCGTCGTCGTCGCGCACCTGCCGCAGAACCGGCCCGGCACGGTCCGCGCGCTCGCCGGGGTCGGGGACCTCGTCGCCCCCGCGGACCTGTTCTACGCCGGCGGTGCCTTCGTCACCGACGCGGACCGCGAGGGCGTGCCCGGCACCTACCTCGGCGCCGACCTGGTGGCCGCCGCCGACCACGTCGCCGGCCGCCACCCCTGACGCTCGCGCCGCTCCCGGTCGGCGTCGGCGACGCCGACCAGCCCTCGGGCCGCCCGGTCGGGTCCGTGGCCCATCACGGCCTTGGTCTCGAGGAACGCGTGGAAGGCGAGCTCGCCGCACTCGCGGCCGTTCCCGCTCCGCTTGTAGCCGCCGAAGGGTGCGGCGAGGTCGTAGGCGCCGTTGATGGAGACCTGGCCGGCCCGCAGCCGCGCGGCCAGCCGCCGGGCCTGTGCGAGGTCCTGGCCCGAGACGTAGGCCGCGAGCCCGTAGTCGGTGTCGTAGGCGATGGCGCCGGCGTCGTCCAGGTCGGCGTAGGCGGGGACGACCAAGCACCGGCCCGAACACCTCCTCCCGCGCGATCGTCATCCCCGACGTCACGTCGGCCAGCACGGTGGGGCGGACGTAGTGGCGGTGCGCAGCCCGTCCGGACGGCCCGGCCCGCCGGCGACCAGGCGGGCGCCCTCGGCCAGGCCGACGCCGATCAGGTCCTGGACCTTCTCCCACTGCCGGCGCGCCTGCGTCCCGTGCCGGCGCGGCCACCCCGTCCAGTGCCTGCTCGCCTCCGGCGTCGTCTCCCGCGGCGGGGTCCTGCAGGACGGCACGAGCCGGCTGTCGGCCGGCGGTGCGACCTCGCACCACTCAACGGGGGTGTCGGCCTTCGCCGAGGAGGCCGTGGTGCCGGCGGCGGGCGCGATCAGGGTCGACCCGGCCGCCCCGCTCGACGTGGTCTCGCTGGTCGGCTGCGGGGTCGCCAACGGTGTCGGGGCGGTCCGCAACACCGCGCGGGTGGAGCCGGGCAGCTCCGTCGTCGTGCTGGGCTGCGGCGGCGTCGGGCTGTCGGTGGTGCAGGGCGCGCGGCTGGCGGGGGCCGGCCGGGTCGTCGCCGTCGACCTGCGGCCCGGACAAGACCGCGCTCGCCCGCACGCTGGGCGCCACCGACGTCGTGGACGCGGCGGCCGGCGACACGGTCGAGGCCGTCCGCGCCCTGCTCCCGGACGGAGCCGACTACGCCTTCGACGCGATCGGCGGCCCGGCGCTGACCGAGCAGTGCGTCGCGGTGCTGGGCATGGGCGGGGCCGCGGTCGTCGTCGGCATCCCACCCGCCGGCGTGCGGGCCGCGTTCGACCCGGGCACCCTCGTCGCGAGGGAGCAGCGCATCCTCGGCTCAACGACGGCGGGATCGACCCCGCGCGCGACATCCCGCGGCTGGTCCAGGAGTACCTGGCCGGCGACCTGCTGCTCGACCCGTTGGTCAGCCGGCGGCGGCCGCTGGAGGAGGTGGCCGCGAGCCTGGACGACCTCGCGCGGGGTGGCACGTTGCGCGAGCTGCTGATCCCCTGAGACCGTCGGCCGACGACCGACCCCCGACAGGAGCTCCCGATGCACGCCGTACCCGAGCTGGACCGCCTGGACCACGACACGGCGTGGCGACTGGGCCTCGCCCTCGCCGAGCGCTGCCGGGCCGCCCGGCTGCCCGTCACCATCGCGATCTGGCTGGGGGAGCAGCGGGTCTTCCACAGCGGGTGCCCGGGCAGCAGCGCGGACAACGACCGCTGGGTGGAGCGCAAGGCCGCGGTCGTACGGCACTTCGGGGTCGCCTCGGCGCAGGTGCACGCGACGTACGTCGGCGAGGGCGGCGACGTCGAGACCTTCCTGCGCCTCTTCGCGCTGCCGCTGGACCGGTACTTCCCGGCCGGGGGAGCGGTCCCGCTCGTGGTGGCCGGGGCCCTGGTCGGGGTGCTGGCCGTCTCCGGGTTGGCGGGCAGCGAGGACCACGACCTCGCGGTCAGCGCCCTCGCGGAGCTGGCCCGCACGTCGCGCTGACGTCGGCACCCGGTCCGGGCGGGAGGACCGTCGGGCGGTCAGTGCCCCAGCGCACGCCGGTGGGGCCGTCCGAGGGCCGCCTGGCGCGCCAGCCGGCGCCGGTCGAAGAAGCCGGCGTGCCGGACCGTCAGCCAGCCCCAGCCGACGGACCCGTGCAGCAGCAGCAGGGGGGCGCCGGGCTCCGGCGTGGCCGAGACCTTGATGCTGGACATGCCCCACTGCGAGGTGAGCCGGTCGGTGTTCACCGCCCACGAGTCCGGCAGGACGATCCTGATGTGGCCCATGCCGCCGTCGATCTCGACGTCGACCGTCGGGGCCAGCGGGGTGGCCTGCAGGCAGTCCAACCGGACGCTGCCGACGGCGCCGTTGAGCCGCAGGAAGGGCGGGACGTCCCAGCGGCCCCGCCGGGTGACGCTCGACCAGCCCGCGTCGAGCACGAGCCGGTCGTCCGGCGACGAGCCGGGCCCGCCGAGGGGACGGGGCTCCGGCGCGGGGCGGGCCCCGCTGAGCGCGGTCGACGGGAGGTCCACCGGGAGGTCGGCGACGAGGGCGTCGAGATCGGCGTAGGTGCGGGCCCGCAGCGTCGCGTCGAGCCGCTGGTCCAGCTCCTCCAGGGTGATCCGGCCCTCCGCCAGCGCGTCCTGCAGGACGGCGGCGACGAGGTCGCGCTCCTTGTCGCCGATCCGGAGCTCGGGCCGGGACGAGGTCATGCGGGCAGCATAGCCAGGCCAGGGCGCCGTCGAGGCTGCTGCGGCCACCGGGGGCCACGCTAGGCTCGCGCCGCAGGCCGGACCTGCTCGTTCGGGGGAACCAGCCGTCGGAGAGGGACCCCCTTGCGTGTCACCGTGCTCGTCACCCCCGCCCACCCGGTGACCCGGGGCCAGGGCCGGTGAGCCGTCCGCCGGTGGCCGGTCGCCGCCCGCTGACGCTGCGGGCGGCCGTCATCGCCAGCCTGGCCGTCCTCGTCGCGGCGACCCTGCTCAGCGCCGGGGTGTCGGTGTGGGAGCGGCACGCCGTGAGCCGCGTGCAGGCCGACCTCCGGGAACGGCTCCGTCCGGCCCAGACCGCGGTGGTCGACCTGACCCGGGCCTACGTCGACCAGGAGACCGGCCAGCGGGGCTACGCCCTGACGGGCCAGCGGTCCTTCCTGCAGCCCTACGCGGACGGCCGGCGCGACGCCGACCGGCTGCAGGCGCTGCTCGGCGGGCTGCTGCACGAGGACGTGGTCGCGGGGCCGCTGCTGGTCGCCGCCTCCGAGGCGGGACGGCGCTGGCAGCAGGAGGCGGCCGAGCCCGAGATCGCCGCTCGTCAGCGCGGAGCGGTCGACGGGACGGACACGGTGGTCCTGGCCACCCGCGGCAAGGTGCTGTTCGACGCGCTGCGGCAGCGGCTCGCGGAGGTCGCGCAACGGATCGACCAGCTGACCCAGGACCAGCTCGGGGGGCTGGCGACCGCGCAGGGCCGGGCCAACGCCGCCACGGCGCTGGCGGCCCTGGTCGCCGTCGGCATGGCCGGCTGGACCGCCTGGGCCCTGCCCCGCGCCACCACCCGGCCGCTCGCCCGCCTGGTCCGCGAGCTCAGTGCGGTCGCCGACGGGGACACCAGCCGGCGCATCACCGTGGCCGGCCCGCCGGAGGTGCGGACCATCGCCGCCGCCGCGGAGACGATGCGCACCACGCTGGTCGCCAGCGCGTCCGCCCTCGCCGCTGCGCAGCACCAGGTCGGGGCGGCGGGGGAGCGCGAGCGGGTGGCCCGCGAGGTCGGGGACCGCACCCTGCACCGGCTCTACGCCCTCACGCTGGGGCTGAGCCGGCTGCGCGCCGGACGTCCGGGGCTCGCCGGGGCCGTCCGGCCGCTGGTCGACGAGGCGGACGGCATCGCCCAGGAGCTGCGCGGGATCATCCACCCGCTGCCGGCCGAGGTCGCGCCGCCGGTCGACGGCCCCTGAGCCCGGGTGCTCCCGGGCCGGGGCCGCGACCCGGAGCCTCAGCGGCAGGGGAAGGTGCTCGCCGTGCACGGCCGACCGGTCGCCCACGCGTCGCCGAAGTGCTGGACGTAGGCGTCGTAGAGCGGGTGGGCGGTCGCGGTCTCGGGGGCGAGCTTGACGAAGATCTCGTCGTTGCTGCGCAGCGCCCCGCTGCTCCAGTTCTGCGAGCCGGTGTAGACGCGGTACTGGTGGCGGCCGCCGAACTTCCCCTGCACGGCGAAGAACTTGTCGTGCACACCCACCACGCGGCGGATGCTGACGCCGGCGCTGGTCAGGCTCTTGTAGACCTCACGCGGCATCCGGATGGCGCCCCCGCTGCTGCCCACCAGCAGCCAGACCCGGCAGCCCTTGGCCCGGGCGGCGGTCACGAAGCGGAGCAGCGCGGGGCGCCCCGAGGTGACGAAGGACATGCCGATCCGGATCTGGCAGCTCGGGTCCGGCGTGACGTCGTCCAGCCGCGCGACGATGGTGTCGGTCTGGCCGGCCCCCTCGGGCGAGGCGTAGACCGAGGCCGAGGACGCCTCCTGGTAGCCGCGTCCGGAGCGGGCGTCGTAGTAGTCGTCGCCCGGGCGGTGCCGGCGGTCCCACAGGTCGGTGAAGTAGTGGTTGAGTCCCGACGCGAGGTCGGCGTCCCCGTAGACGGTGACGGCGTTGTTGAACTGGTCGGAGCCCGTGGCGTAGGTCAGGTTGGCCGAGCCGAACCAGGACACGTCCGTGCGCGGCAAGCCGTCGGGGTCGGTGGTCTCGCTGAACGTGAACATCTTCACGTGCAGGTCACCGTCGTCGCTGGTGCTGACGCAGGCGCCGCCGGACCGGCGGGTGCTGCCGTACGCCGCGGGTGCGTAGCTGCAGAACCGGACCGAGTGCAGCTGCTCGAGGATGTCCACCGCCGGGCTGGTCGAGGTGGCGTTGTCGCCGTCGGCGAGGACCAGGACGGTGACGCCCCGCTGCTCGGCCGCGACCAGCGCCCGCGCCACCGGCTGCACCGACAGCGAGTAGATCGTGCCGCGGACCGTGGAGCCGGCGGGCGCACCGTCGATCAGCCGCACCACCTCGTCGTGGATCGTGCGGTCGCGGCCCCCGTGGGCCGCCGGGTTCGTGAAGTGGGCCCGGACCTGCTGGCCCCCGAGCCGGGTCGTGACGGACGCCGGCGCGGCCTCGGCGGCCGGGGCGGCGGGCGGCGGGGCGGCCGTCGAGGTGGTCGTGGGCAGGACGAGGCCGACGGCGCAGGCCAGCACGAGCCAGCTCGTGCGGGGGCGGGGAAGACGCATCAGGGGAGCTCCAGAGATCGGGTCCCCCGAGGGATGCCCGCACCCTAAGCGCCGACCGCCCGAGCGGCAAGCGGGGCGCGCTCGGGAGCGCCGCCGCGGGCTGCCGGCAGGTCGACCCGGGGCGGACCAGCCCAGGGCAGATCTGCCGGCGGCAGCGCGCTCTGGTCCGCGGGGCGCGCCGGGGTGAGCGTGGACGGTACCGGCTCGCGGGACGTCCCCGCGGGCTCGACAGGAGAGGCCCGACCATGATCATCACCAGCCCGCCGGCCCACGCGATGGCCGCGCAGCCGTCCACCGCCCCCTTCGACGACCAGCTGTCCGCCCGGCTGCTGCACCAGCGGATCGTGGTGCTGGGCCAGGAGGTCGACGACCCCGTCGCGAACCGGATCTGCGCGCAGCTGCTGCTGCTCTCCGCCGAGGACCCGCGGCACGACATCAGCCTCTACATCAACTCCCCGGGCGGCTCGGTCAGCGCCGGCCTCGCGATCATGGACACGATGCGGCTGATCCCCAACGACGTCAGCACTCTGGCGATGGGCCTGGCCGCCAGCATGGGCCAGTTCCTCCTGTCGGCCGGCACCCGGGGCAAGCGGTACGCGCTGCCGCACGCCCGGGTGCTGATGCACCAGGGCTCGGCCGGCATCGGCGGGACGGCGGTCGACATCGAGATCCAGGCGCAGAACCTGGAGCACGTCCGGGACACCGTCCTCGGCCTGATCGCCGAGCACAGCGGCCAGCCGCTGGCCACCATCGAGGCCGACTCCCGCCGCGACCGGTGGTTCACCGCGGAGGAGGCCCGGTCCTACGGCCTCGTCGACCACGTCGTGACGTCGCTGGACGACGTCCGCCCGGGCGGGCGTGCCCTCGTCGGGCTGGGGGCGGTCTGAGTGAGCAGCTACACCATCCCCAGCGTCGTCGAGAAGCGGCCGACCGGCGAGCGCTCGCTCGACATCTACAGCCGGCTGCTCAGCGACCGGATCGTCTACCTGGGCACCGAGATCGACGACGGCGTCGCCAACGTCGTCGTCGCCCAGCTGCTGCACCTGGAGTCCGACGACAGCCAGCAGGAGATCAACCTGTACCTCAACTCCCCGGGCGGCTCGGTCAGCGCGATGTTCTCGATCTACGACACCATGCAGTTCATCGCGGCCCCGGTGGCCACCACCTGCGTCGGGCAGGCGGCCTCCGCGGCCGCCGTGCTGCTGGCCGCCGGCGAGCCCGGCCGGCGGTCGATCCTGCCGCACGGGCGGGTGCTGCTGCACCAGCCCTCGACGCAGGGCCAGGGCACCCTGCCCGACCTGGTGCTGCAGGCCCGGGAGATCGGCCGGGTGCGGAGCCAGATGGAGGAGGTCCTCAGCCGGCACACCGGGCAGACGCTCGAGCGGGTGCGGGCCGACACCGACCGGGACACCGTCTACCCGGCCGCCGAGGCCGTCGCCTACGGACTCGTCGACGAGGTGTTCAGCGCGCGCGGGTGAGGTCCGCCGGGCCGGTCACGCCGCGCGCGCGACCGGCCCGCTCGGCGGGGCGCCCGGCCCCGAGCGGCGGCTGGTCACGTCCAGCGGGGTCAGCCGGCGCAGCACCAGGCGGGTGAGGTCGACCAGGCTCAGCTGGAGCGCACCGGTCACCGCCGCGAGGACCTCCGAGGACGGTTCCTTGCGCCCCCGCTCGACCTCGGAGAGGTACTGCACGGAGATGCCGGCCCGCCGGGCCACCTCCGCGAGGGTCTGCTCGAGCCGGTGCCGCTGCTCGCGGAGCACCTCACCCGCCGCCTCCCGCCACAACGGCTCCGGAGGACCGGGCCGGTTCGCGGGCGGGCGGACGCGACCGACCACGGCGTCGCGCTCGGACCGGGAGCCCGGCCCGGACGACGCGGTCGACGCGGACGGTGACCGGTCGGCCCGGCGGAACGGCAGCAGCTCACCCATGACCCGACTCTAGGCCGGGCGCCGGACCGGACCAGGGGCGTTCTGCCCAGAGCAGAGCGGAGCCGGGCCGGGCGCCGGGGGCCTGGAGCGATCGGGACCAGCGCCCGTCGCGGCGGGCGTCCTGGCGGCAGTTCGTGGGCCGTCCGCTCGGGACGGTGGGGGACGAGGTCACGGGAGGGGATCGCGGGGCGACCAGCCGGCTCCGGGGAGCCCCGGACGTGACGAAGTCCGTGACCACCTGCTCGGGGGTTCAGGTGGTCACGGACTCCGGACTGTGGTGTCGGGGACCATGCTCGGGGGTTCATGGCCCCCGACACATCCCAAACTCTAGAGGGCTTCCAGCCCGGCGGCGACCATTTCGGTGTCCTCTTGATGACATGTCCAGAAGTGGACAGGAATCGCGTCCACAGCGCACTTCTGACGACGGGTGGGAGAGATCTAGCCTGCAGGGGAGAGCCCACCACAGAGCAGGAGCCCATGACGCAGCACCCCGGTCCGGGCGACCTCCTGGACGCCGAGCACGCGCCGACGGCGGTCGCCCGGCTGGCGCGTCAGGTCCTCGAGGCCTACCGCGACGCCGACGACGACCTCCGGCACGCGATCCACGACTCGCTGCACGCCGGGCTGCTGTCCTCGTTGCTGCTGGCCGAGGAGGAAGCCGCTCTGACGGCGGTCGCCCCGCAGGTCCGCGCCGCCGACCGGGCCGGGGAGGGCGGGGAGGGCCAGCGGAGCTGACCGCCGGTCACCGGCCGGCCGGTGACCGCGCGCCGGCGAGCCGGATCCCGCTGTGGCCGACGGTGCTGCGGGTGACCGCCCGCCACCAGGGCCGGAGGTCGTGCACCAGCCGGAGCTCGATGCCCGCCTCCTCGTGCAGGGCCAGCAGGTCCCCGACCGGTCGCGGCGGTCCGAGCGGGGTCACCGGGTGGTCGGCGACGTGGGCGTGCGGCTCGGGCTCTCCGTAGGGCCGGAAGTCAGCGGCGTCGAAGCGGTAGGCGTAGAGCCGGGTGGTCTGGATCCTCGTCAGCCAGCCGTACTCCACGACGTGCACGCGCTCGGCCTCCGGGCCCAGCACCGCCCGGCGGTCGGCCTCGGTGGTGCCGGGGCGGACCCAGGCCAGGGCGCGCGGGCACTGCCGGGGGAACCAGTAGCTGGGCGAGCTGGCCGCGTCGACCGCCCAGACGAGGGCAGCCCGCTCGGTCGCCGTCCTCGCGACGTGCGGCACGAAGCGCCCGAGGTGGGGGTCCTCGGAGAAGTGCAGGACCGTGCCCGGCTCAGCGCGCACGGTGAGCCCTGACCGCGGCGGTCCGGCGGTCCTCGGCAGCTCGGGGGCACCTCATCCCGGTAGCCTCGCACCTCGCCGCCCAGCCCCTAACCTGACCGGCATGACCTCGACCTGGGACGACGACCGCCACGCCTTCACCGACGCCGCGACCTGGGTCGTCGCGCTCAGCCGGCAGGTGGGGGACCGGTGGGACCGGCCGGGTCTGGGGGAGTGGGACGTGCGGGCCCTGGTGGGCCACACCGGTCGCGCCCTGCTGACCGTCGAGACCTACCTGGGCCGGCCGGCTGCGACCGTGGCGGTGAGCTCGACCGCCGCGTACTACCGGGCCGCGCGGGAGCTGGTGGGGGGTTCCGAGGTGACCGAGCGCGGACGCGAGGCGGGCCGGGCCCTCGGCCCGGACCCCGCAGCCGCCGTGGCCGAGGTGGTCGCGCGCGTCCTGCCCCTCGTCGCCGGCTGCGACGGCGCGGAGCTGGTCACCACCGTGGTCGGCGGCATGCGGCTGGCGGACTACCTGCCCACCCGGGTCTTCGAGCTCGCCGTCCACGGGGCCGACCTCGCGGCGGCCCTCGACCTGCCGCTGGACGTCCCCCCGACCGCGGCGGCCAGCGCGCTCCGCCTCGTCGCCGACCTGGCCGTCGCCGACGGGCGGGCGGGGACGCTGCTGCGCGCCGTCACCGGGCGCACGGGCCTCCCCGGCGGGTACTCGGTCCTCTGAGGGCCGCACCAGCACTGGTGCGCTGACCGGCCACGGGGCAGGCCGGTCTGCGGCTGGCGCAGGGCGAGGCCGAGCTGGTGCTCAGCACCCGGCTGGCGCCGGAGCCCACCTGGCTGGTGACCTCGGTGGACGAGGCCGTGCGGGTGGTCGTGGCGGCGGGCGGTGCCCTGGTGGCCGCGCCCGTGGCGGTCCCGGTGGGCCGGCTGGCCGTGGTCAGCGACCCCTTCGGCAACCGGCTGGTCCTGCTGGACCCGTCCGTCGGGCGCTATGTCACCGACGACGCGGGCCGGGTCACCGGGGTGCAGCCGACTTCCGGCTGACGGGGCGGGGTGACGGGCAGCCGACTGCGCCCCGACCCGGGCCTGCTCTGCTGAAGCCGGGGTCGGAGCGGAGCTCGTCGGCGGTGCGAACCGTGCTCCTCCGATGCGCCACGGCAGGACAGCTGCACGAGCTCCCGGGATGCCGCTGAGCACAGTCTCAGCCGAGGTAGGCGGGGTTGTCAAGTTCCTCGTCACTGCGACTGCTCGACGGTCAAGGTACCTGGGTCAGGTGCCGCAGAACGTCCGGTAGCGGCCGAAGTCGTCCGGCGCGGGTTCGGCGTACCGCTCCAGCCCCGCCCGCTCCACGTAGGGGTCGCTCACCGCGGCGAGCAGCCGCCGGATCGGCCCGAGGTCGGCGAGGGTGGCGGCGGTGAGCGCCTCCTCGACGAGGTGGTTGCGCGGGATGTAGCACGGGTTCACGCGGTCCATCGCCGCTGCGTCGGGGCCGACCGCCCGCCACCGGTCCAGCCAGTCGTCCAGGGGCTCCGGGTGGGCCAGCAGCGACCGCACGGGCCCGGCGTCGCCGCGCGCCGCCACGCCCAGGCGGCGGAAGAAGCTCGTGTGGTCGGCCCGCGAGCCGATCAGCAGCGTGAGCAGGTCGTCGACCAGCGAGGCCGCCACCGGCGGGTCCAGGGAGGCCGGCAGCCCCAGCTTGGCGCGGAGCCCGGCCGACCACGCCGCCTCGTGCAGCGGCTGGAACTGCCCCAGCGACTCCACGGCGAGGGCGACGGCCTGCTCCTGGTCGTCGTCGAGGAGGGGCAGCAGCGACTCGGCGAGCCGGGCGAGGTCCCACTCCGCCACGGCCGGCTGGTTGCCGTAGGCGTAGCGGCCGCGTTCGTCGATGGAGCTGAACACCGTCGCCGGGTCGTGGGCGTCGAGGAAGGCGCAGGGGCCGTAGTCGATGGTCTCCCCGGAGATGGTCACGTTGTCGGTGTTCATCACCCCGTGCACGAACCCGACGAGCATCCACTGCGCCACCAGCGAGGCCTGCACGGCGACGACGGCCTCCAGCAGGGCGCGGTACCGGTCCTCGCGCTCGGCGGCGGCCGGGTGGTGGCGGGTGATGGCGTGGTCCGCCAGCCGCCGCAGCAGGTCGACGTCGCCGCTGGCCGCGGCGTACTGGAGGGAGCCCACCCGCAGGTGGCTGCTGGCGACGCGGGCGAGCACTGCCCCCTGCTGGACGGTCTCCCGGCGCACCGGCTGGCCGGTGGCGGTCACCGCGAGCGCGCGGGTGGTGGGGATGCCCAGGGCGTGCATCGCCTCGCTGACCAGGTACTCCCGCAGCATGGGGCCGACCGCGGCCAGGCCGTCGCCGCCGCGGGCGAAGGGGGTGCGGCCGGAGCCCTTGAGGTGCAGGTCGCGCAGCCGGCCCTCGGCGTCGGTGAGCTCGCCCAGCAGCAGGGCGCGTCCGTCCCCCAGGCGCGGCGACCAGCCGCCGAACTGGTGACCGGCGTAGGCCTGGGCGACCGGGGTCGCGCCGGGCGGCACCAGGGCGCCGACCAGCAGCCGGACGCCCTCCTCGCTGCGCAGCCAGTCCGGGTCCAGCCCGAGCTCGGCGGCGAGGGTGTCGTTCAGCAGCAGCAGGCGGGGGTCCGGTGCGGCGGCCGCGGTCCAGGGGACGGCCAGCGCCCCCAGCTCCGAGGCGAAACGGTGCTCGAGGGTCAGAGCCGGCGAGGGGGCGACGCTCACGGACCCGAGCCTACGGCCCGGAGCCGGGGCCCCCGCGGTGCCCGGTCCCGGGCCGGTGCGCCGGCGGCGGTCGCAGCCCGCTGGTCCTACCATGGGGCGCCGCCACCGCAGGCGGCCGCGAGCCCGGTGCCCGCCCGCGTGCGGGTCGGCGCGGCCGGGACGTCGTCCGGCGCGAGGAGAACAGCGTGCACGTCCTGGTCCTGGGAGCCGCCGGCATGATCGGCCGCAAGCTCACCGCCCGCCTGGTGGCCGACGGGCACCTCGGAGGCCGAAGCCTCGAGCGGCTGACCCTGGTCGACGTGGTCGCCCCCGCAGCCCCCGCGGGGGTCACCGGCGAGGTCGCGACCGTCGCGGCCGACCTGGCCGCCGCCGGCGCGGCGGATCGGCTGCTCGCCGACCGGCCCGACGTGGTCGTCCACCTGGCCGCCGTGGTCTCGGGGGAGGCCGAGGCCGACTTCGAGAAGGGCTACCGGGTCAACCTCGACGGCACCCGGGAGCTGCTCGAGGCGGTCCGGGCCGCGCACGCCGCCGACGGCTACCACCCCCGCCTGGTCTTCACCTCCTCGATCGCCGTGTACGGGGCGCCGCTGCCGAACCCGATCCCCGAGGACTTCCACCTGACGCCGCTGACCAGCTACGGCACCCAGAAGGCGATCGGCGAGCTGCTGCTGGCCGACTACACCCGTCGTGGGTTCGTGGACGGCGTCGGCATCCGGCTGCCGACCATCTGCATCCGCCCGGGGAAGCCCAACCAGGCCGCCTCCGGCTTCTTCTCGAGCATCCTGCGCGAGCCGCTGGTGGGTGCCGAGGCGGTCCTCCCCGTCCCGGAGTCGGTGCGGCACTGGCACGCCTCCCCGCGCTCCGCCGTGGAGTTCCTGGTGCGCGCGGCGTCGCTGGACGGGGACCAGCTGGGCCCGCGGCGGACGCTCTCGATGCCGGGCCTCAGCGCGACCGTCGGGGAGCAGATCGAGGCCCTGCGGCGCGTCGCCGGCGAGCGGGCCGTCCGGCTGATCCGTCACGAGCCGGACCCCGCGGTCCTGCGCATCGTGGAGACCTGGGCGCCCGCGCTGGAGGCCGACCGGGCCCGCCGGCTGGGGTTCACGGCCGAGAGCTCCTTCGACGAGATCATCCGCGTGCACGTCGAGGACGAGCTGGGCGGCTCCCTCCCCGGCTGACCGCCGGGGGACCCTCGACGCCGCCCGGCGCGGCTGATAGGCATGCGGCATGGCAGTCAGAGACGACGCTCCGAGCTCCGCCGGCTCCGCCGCGGACAGCTTTCCCACCAAGACGCTCCCGCGCCCCGAGGTGCGGGACCTGCCCGACGCCCCGATCGCCTACCGCAAGCTGATCGGCCCGGGCATCGTGGCCGCCGGCGTCGGTCTCGCCTCGGGTGAGTTCATCCTGTTCCCCTTCATCGCCAGCCAGGTCGGCCTGGTCTTCGTGTGGGCGGCGATGGTCGGCCTGATCACCCAGTACTTCATCAACCTCGAGATCGAGCGCTACACGCTGGCCACCGGCGAGACGGCGCTCACCGGGTTCAGCCGGTTCTGGCGGCACTGGGGCCTCTTCTTCGCGATCCTCGCCTACTTCGCGAACCTGTGGCCGGGCTGGGCGACCAGCAGCGCCACGCTCGCCTCCTACATCTTCGGTGGCACCCCGGCCTACATCGCCATCGGCATGCTGCTCGCCATCGGGCTCATCCTCACGCTCGCGCCCGTCGTGTACGTGGCGCTGGAGCGGGCCCAGATGCTCAAGGTGGCCGCGGTCGTCCTGCTGTTCGTCGTCGGCGGGATCGTGGCCGTGGGCGCCTCCGCCTGGTCCGACGTGGGCCAGATCGTGACCCGTCCCGGGATCCCCGTCGAGCAGCTCGGCTTCGCCACCCTGCTCGGCGCGCTGGCCTTCGCGGGCGCCGGCGGCGGGCAGAACCTGGTGCAGTCCAACTGGATGCGGGACAAGGGCTTCGGGATGGGGGAGTACGTGCCCCGGCTGGTCAGCCCGATCACCGGCCAGCCGGAGGCCAAGCCGTCGACCGGCTACATCTTCGAGCCGACGCAGGCCAACCTCTCCCGCTGGAAGGGCTGGTGGAAGTTCGCCAACATCGAGCAGCTCTGCACCTTCGTGCTGATCACGTTCTTCACCATCCTGTTCACCTCGTTGCTGGCCTACTCGACCGTGTACGGCCGGGAGGGCCTGGCGAGCAACATCAGCTTCATCAAGACCGAGGGCGAGGTCCTGGCCGAGCGGGTGGGTTCGTGGTTCAAGTACTTCTTCTGGATCATCGGCTCGTTCTCCCTCTTCGCCGCTGCGCTGGGCATCGTCGACTACACGAGCCGCCTGGCGGCCGACGTCCTCAAGACCAGCTACGCCCGCAAGGCCGACGAGTCGAAGATGTACGCCGGCCTGGTCTGGGGCCTGGTGGGCGTCGGCATCGTCGTCCTCCTCGCGGGCTTCGACCAGCCGATCGTGCTGCTGGTCATCGCCGCCGTCGTCGGCGGCTTCATGATGTTCATCTACTCCGGCCTGCTGATCCTCATCAACCGGAAGATCCTGCCGGCCCCGATCCGCATCCGGGGCCTGCGGCTGGGCGCGATGGTCTGGGCGATCCTGCTGTTCGGGACGCTCTCGTTCCTCACCTTCCGCGACCAGCTCGCGAAGCTGTTCGGCTGAGCGGGTCCAGCCAGCACGGTGGCGGTCCGGGGAAAACCAGTGTCCCCGGGCCGCCGGCTCGGCCTAGGTTCGCGCGATGGAGCCCGTCCCGGCGGAGATCGCCCGCATCGTGAGCGAGACCTCGTTCTCGGGGGTCGTGCGGGCCGACCTCGGGGACGGGAGGTGCTGGTCGGTGGCCGCAGGCCCCGCCAGCCGGCGGTTCGGCGTGCTGAACCGCCCGGACACCCCCTTCGGCATCGCCAGCGGGACGAAAGGGCTCACCGCGCTGACCGTGATGAGCCTGGTCGAGGACGGGACCCTCAACCTCGCGACCACGGCCCGCTCGGTCCTGGGCGCGGACCTCCCGCTGGTCGACGACCGGGTGACGGTGGAGCACCTCCTCGGCCACCGGTCGGGGATCGGGGACTACCTCGACGAGAGCGAGCTGTCCGGCGTCGACGACCACGTGCTCCGGGTCCCCGTCCACCGCCTGGACTCGACGGAGGCGTACCTGGCGGTGCTGCAGGGCTTCCCGACGGCCTTCCCGCCGGACGAGAGGTTCGCCTACTGCAACGGCGGCTACGTCGTGCTGGCGCTGATCGCCGAGCGGGCGGCTGGCGTGCCCTTCGCCGACCTGGTGCAGCAGCGGGTGTGCGGTCCGGCCGGGATGACCGGCAGCGGGTTCGCCCGCGGCGACGCCCCGCCCGAGGGCGCCGCGGAGGGCTACCTGGTGGTCGACGGGGAGTGGCGCACCAACGTCCTGCACCTGCCCGTCCTGGGCAGCGGCGACGGCGGGATGTACGCGCCGGCGGCGGACCTCGCCGCCTTCTGGTCCGCGCTGTTCGCCGGCCGGGTCGTCGCGCCCGCGTCCCTGGCGGTGATGGTGCAGCCCCGCAGCGACGTGCCGGAGGAGGGTCGCCGCTACGGGCTCGGGTTCTGGCTGCACCGCACGTCGAGCGTCGTCATGCTCGAGGGGTGCGACGCCGGCATCTCCTTCCGGAGCGAGCACGACCCGGTGACGGGCCGCACCCTGACCACCATCGCGAACACCGCCGACGGGGCGTGGCCCGTCGCCGCCGCCCTCGCCGCCCTGTACGGGCTGGACTGACGCGGCGGCCCGGGATCAGGCCAGCGGTCCCAGCAGGTCCTGCGGGTCGCGGTCGAGGTCGAGGTCGAGGTCCAGGCCGTCCAGGACGCCGAGGAGCTGTCGTTCCTCGTAGCGGAAGTGGGACTCCATGATCGCCTCGACGCCCCCGAGGTGGCGCAGCAGCGACGGCGTCGGCTCACCCCGTTCGACCGCGGCGGCCAGGGAGCCGAGGAGGTGCTCCAGCTGCGCGTGGTCCTGGCGGAGGTACCGCAGCGTGTCCGCGAGCTGGGGGTGCTCCTGCTCGATCGCCGGGAACAGGCCGCCGTCCTCGGCGCGGTGGTGGCCGCTCAGGGCGGCGCAGAACCCGACGCAGTAGACGTGCAGGTCCTGCCCGGGGCTGGGCGTCGCGCCGCGCTCGAGGGCGTCGCGGGCCAGCTCGAGAGCCTCCCGCAGCCGGACGTGCACCGCGCGCAGCTGGGCCGCCCAGGCGGTCGCGCGCGGTCGGGTGTCAGCCACGGACCCGCGGCCCCCGGTGGGCGCGGTGGATGGTCACGAGCAGGGCCGCGAAGCTGCCGCCGCCCACCACCAGGTGCACCCACACGCTGTCCAGCCCGTCCCAGGCCGCGTGCAGCAGCACCGCGGCGACGAAGACGCCGACCAGCCGGGCGACGGCGCGGCCCTTGCGCGGGGCCGAGGCGACGGCCCAGAGCGCCGCCACGGTGAGCCCGGTCCAGGCGACGTGGCCGGCGGGGGACAGCAGGGCCCGCAGCAGCAGCGTCTGCTCCACGCTGGCGAGGCTGCCGCTGCTCAGCAGCGCGTTGAACCCGTAGCCCATCGTCTCCAAGGTCGCAAAGCCCATCCCGCTCGCCACGCCGACGATCACGCCGGCCCGTGGGTCCCGGTGGCGGGTGACCAGCAGCACCACGAGCGGCACCACCAGCTTCGCGCTCTCCTCGATCAGCCCCACCACGATCATCGGGAGCGCCCCGAGACGGTGCAGCGCGTCGTACTCCAGCGTGCCGGCGGCCACCGTGCCGACGACACCGCCCAGCACCGCGACGAGGGCGATCAGCCCCGGCGGCACCAGCACCTGCCGCCCGCTGGAGGCGGCGAAGACCAGCACCGACGCGGGCACGACGATCGAGCCCAGCAGGATCAGCGACGGCACGAAGTTGAGGTTCTCGGTCGCCACCAGCGTGCGCAGCACGAGGAGGTAGGCGGCCGCCCCGGCGAGCAGCACCCAGAGCCAGCCCAGCCGGCGGAGACGGCCGGCGGCGGGCGCCCCGGAGGAGGGTGCGAGCGGTGGCGCAGTGGTCATGGGCGGTATCTTCGCGCTCCAGCACGTCGACGTGCTGCACCGACCCGAGGAGAGCCGTGGCCCCGATGATCCCCGCCCGCTTCGAGGTGCTCGACGAGCGCTTCGCCGGCACGGGGGGCGACCGCTTCCTCGAGCAGGTCTTCGACGGCGGACGCTGGCTGGAGGGCCCCGCCTACTCCCCGGCCGGACGCTTCCTGCTGGTCAGCGACATCCCGAACGACCGGGTGCTGCGCCACGACGAGGTGACCGGGCGGACCGACGTCTTCCGGACGCCGGCCGACTTCCCGAACGGCCGGACGCTCGACCCGCAGGGGAGGTTCGTCACCTGCGAGCACGGCGCCCGCCGGGTCACCCGGCTGGAGCACGACGGGACGGTCACCGTCCTGGCCGGCTCCTGGCAGGGTCGGCGGCTGAACAGCCCCAACGACGTCGTGGTCCGCTCCGACGGCTCGATCTGGTTCACCGACCCCAGCTACGGCATCCACACCGACTACGAGGGCCACCAGGCGACGTCGGAGATCGGGGCGCGCCACGTGTTCCGGCTGGGCCCCGACGGCGGAGAGCCCGAGGTGGTCGCCGACGACTTCGTGCAGCCGAACGGCCTGGCCTTCTCCGCCGACGAGCGGCACCTCTACGTCGTCGACAGCGACCAGCACACCATCCGGCTCTTCGACGTCGAGGGCGCAGGGCTCCGCGGCGGCGCGGTCTGGGCCGCCGACGACCTCGGCTACGACGGCCTCCGCTTCGACGACCAGGGGCGGCTGTGGGGCGCGGCCCAGGACGGCGTGCACTGCTACCACCCGGACGGCACGCTGCTGGGGAAGCTGCTGGTGCCCGAGATCGTCGCGAACCTGGAGTTCGGCGGGCCGCAGCGCAACCAGCTCTACCTGACGGCGACGACGTCGCTCTACACGCTGCGGGTCAACTTCCGCGGCGCGCGCCGGCGGCGCTGACCGCGGTCGAGGCGTCGGTGGGCCGGTCCGCGCGGGTCCGTCGGCGGCCGACCACCACGCCGCCCACCAGCAGGGCGACGCCCAGCACGGCCGTCGTCGAGGCCAGCGCGTGCTGGGCCGCGGTCCACTGCAGCTCGACGTCGGCGCCGTTGGGCAGCCGGCGGAACGGCGAGGCGACCACCCAGCCGACGAACGTCCAGCCCAGCGCGGTGAACCAGGCGGGCAGCGGGGGCAGCGGACCGCCCTCGGCGTCCCGCCCCCGGCTGTGCTGGACCAGGCAGAGGGCCAGCGGGACGACCCAGACGAAGTGGTGCAGCCAGGACACCGGGGAGGCGAGCAGGCTGGCCACCCCGCACAGCGTGACGGCGAGGGCGACGTCACCCCGGCGGTACCAGCAGGACCCGGCCCAGACCCCCAGCGCCGCGACGAGCGCGGAGAGGGCCAGCCCGAGGGCCGCGGCCCCGCCCCCCAGGCCGAGCACCCGGACGACGTCGGCCATCACCGACTGGTTCGTGTAGTAGATGATGCTGCCGCCCAGCCCCGTGTCGCCGTGCGCGAGGCGCCCCCAGAACCCCCGCGAGGCCCGGGGGGCGACGACGGCGCTGGCCAGGGTCACCGCCAGGCCGGTGACGACGGCGGTGACGAGGGCGCGGGTGCGCCGGACGACCAGCAGCTGCACGACGAAGATCGCGGGCGTCAGCTTGACGGCGGCGGCGAGCGCGGTCAGCACCCCCTCCGGCAGCAGCCGGTGCCGCCCGACCCGCGGTCCCGGGACGAGGTCCAGCACGACGAGGGCGACGAGGAAGATGCCCAGCTGGCCGAAGGCGAGGGTCTCGGTGACCGGCTCGACGAACCACACGGCGGCCGTGCCCACCAGGCTGAGCACCCAGCCGTGCAGCCCGAACCGGTGCAGCACGGCGAGCAGGGCGAGCACGCCCGCGACCGTCCAGCCCACCTGCGCCACGGTGGCGGGCAGCAGGGCGAGCGGCGCGGCCAGCAGGGCGGCGAACGGCGGGTACAGGAACTGCAGGGCGCCGGGCAGGGTGTAGAAGTCGCCACCCTGCAGCAGCACCGAGCCGGCGCGGCGGTACACGTCGAGGTCGACCATGACCGGCCGCCACGGCACGAAACGGCCGCCGCCGAACGTGGTGGCGGCCACGTAGAGCCCCACCAGCACGGGCAGCAGGCAGACGGCGACGCCGCGCAGCGCCCGCCTCACGAGGTGAGGGTGGGTTCGGCGTCGACGGCCCGCCCGCTGCGGGCGACCCAGTCGAGGATGGTCCGGCCCACCCCGGACTCGGCGTTGGCCGGCACCACCCGGTACGGACCCTCGAGCAGCACGGGGTGCGCGTTGGCGACGACGTGCGGCAGCCCGGCCCAGCTGAGCATCGCGACGTCGTTGGGCATGTCCCCGAACGCGGCGACGTCGGCGGCGTCGATGCCCAGCCGGGCGCAGCAGCGGGCCAGCATGGAGGCCTTGCTCACCCCGGGGCCGCTGACCTCCACCAGACCGATCCCCGGGTTCGCCGAGTGGGTGGTGGTGAGGCGGTCCCCGACCACGCGCCGGACGTCGGCCAGCAGCTGGTCCGCGTCCAGCGCCTGGCTCTGCACGAGCATCTTGACGAAGGGCTCGGTGTGCGCGATCTCCTCCGCCGGGCCGGTGTGCAGGGCGGGGTCGACGGCCGGGTCGGACCGCCAGACGCGGTAGCCCGGCTCGTGACCGAACCGGGTGCCCGACTCGAACGCGAAGGCGGCGTCGGGCACCGCCAGCCGCACCGCGCGCACGGCCTCGAGCGCGACGGCGGGGTCCACGCAGACCCGGTCCAGCAGCTCACCCGTGCCGAGGTCGTAGAGCACCGCGCCGTTGCTGGCGATCACCGTCGGGTGCGCGCCGGGCAGGTCGCGGATCACCTCGAGCCAGCGGACCGGCCGGCCCGTCGCGAACAGCACGGGGATGCCGGCCCCCTGGGCGGCGAGGACGGCGGCGCGGTTCTGCTCGCTCACCGTCCCGTCGGGGGACAAGAAGGTGCCGTCCATGTCGGTGACGACCAGCCGCGGCACCCGGTCGGCGCGCACGTCGGGGCTCACAGCCGCGACCGCGGGGACGGGCTGCCGGGCGACCCGGAGGGCGCCGGGGTGCCCCCGCCCCCGCCTCCGGACTCGGTGGCCGACGGCTCCGGGGACGGCGACTCGGCCGACTGGGTCCCGGACGGCGACGGCTCGCCGGAGTCCGAGCCGCTGGGTGAGGGCGAGCCGGAGCCCGACGGGGACTCCGACGGCGACGGGGACCCCGACTGCGGTGAGGGGGAGCCGGACTGCGGGGAGGGGGAGCCGGACTGCGGGGACGGCGAGCTGGACGCCGGCGGCGGGCTGCCCGACTGCCCGGTGGGCGGCGGCGGCGCCTGCGGCGGCTGGTTGCGGAAGATCAGGATGGCGAGCAGCACCGCCAGGGCAGCGAGCAGCAGCATCAGCAGCCAGGAGACCAGGATGGTCCGCCAGCCCGCGCGGTCGTAGCGGCCGGGCCAGGGCAGCGGCCACAGCCGTGCGAGGCCCGGGCGCACCCGGTCGATCCAGTAGTGCTGGTAGTCCGGTCCGGACGCGGCGCCCTGCGGCGGCAGGCTCGCGATCTCGACCTCGTCGAGGATGCGGCGGGCCCGCTCGGCGGCGGCGGGGGAGCCGTCGTAGGTGAGCGCGACCCAGGGCGCCACCAGGGCGGCGTCGGGCGGGACCGGCCCGTCCCGGTCGGGCCGGAACCGACGGGTCAGCCGGCCGGTGTCCTGGCCGTGCCCGCCGCGGGCCAGCACGTCGTCGAGGTGCAGGCCGTTGACCACGCCGGCCAGCCGCTCGCGGGCGGCGGCGTCCGCCGTCGCGCCCTCCGACAGCAGCACCACCAGCGCCGGGGTGTCCGCGGTGTCGTGGGCGGTGTAGACGACACCGGCCGGGCTGGCGTGCAGCCGGGCGTCCAGCCAGTACTCCCCGACCCGGGGCGGGTCCTGCTCGCGGACCGGGCTGAGCGGGACGTAGCCGTCGTCGTCGAGGGGACCGGTGGGCCAGGGGTCGTCGTCCGGGGGGAGCGGCGGGACGGGTGGGCCGTAGCCGCCGCCGGAGCCCGCGGGAACGGGACCCGGCTGCTCGGGGCCGCCGGGGGACGGCGCGGGCGGCTCGGGCGTCGACATCGGTCCTCATCAGATCAGACGGCGCGGCCCCGCCGGGACCGCCGCGCCACGGCCGTGGCGTCGTGGAAGTCTATTCGCCGCCGGCGGGGGTCCCGGCGGACCGCGGCCGGGGCCGCCCGGGGCCGGCCGCGCCCGCGGCGGGCGTCGTCCTGGGTGGCGCGGGCCGGTTCCGACCCGGTCGGGTTGGGTCGGTCTGAGAGGATGAGCGGGTCGTCGCCCGGGTCCGCGAGCACCACCGGGCACCGAGATCCCCACAGGAGCAGTGAGTGAGCAGTCCGTCCTACGGCCAGCAGGGACAGGTGTCCGAGCGCCAGAACGGCCAGAGCCACCAGCCACCGCAGGCGAACCAGCAGGCCTCCCGCCTGCTCAAGGACGCGATCGCCGGCGTCCAGCGGGTGATCGTGGGCCAGGAGTCGATGGTCGAGCAGCTGATGGTCGGGCTGCTGGCGAAGGGCCACTGCCTGCTCGAGGGGGTGCCGGGGGTCGCCAAGACGCTGGCCGTGCGCAGCTTCGCCACGGTCGTCGGCGGCGACTTCGCCCGCATCCAGTTCACCCCGGACCTGGTGCCCTCCGACATCGTCGGGACCCGGATCTACAAGGCCAGCCAGGAGACGTTCGACGTCGAGCTCGGGCCGGTGTTCGTCAACTTCGTGCTGGCGGACGAGATCAACCGGGCGCCCGCGAAGGTGCAGGCCGCGATGCTCGAGCTGATGGCCGAGAAGCAGGTCTCCATCGGCGGGACCACCTACCCGGTGCCGCAGCCGTTCATCGTCATCGCCACGCAGAACCCGGTGGAGTCCGAGGGTGTCTACCCGCTGCCCGAGGCCCAGCGCGACCGCTTCCTGCTCAAGATCGACGTGCCCTACCCGCGCGGCAACGAGGAGTTCGAGATCCTCCGCCGGATGAGCGTCGACCCGCCCAGCGCGCGCCCCGTGCTGAGCCCCGAGATGGTCCTCGACCTGCAGCGCCAGGCCGGTGAGGTCTTCGTGCACAACCTCGTGGCCGAGTACATCGTGCGCCTCGTGCTGGCCACCCGGACCCCGGCCGAGTTCGGGATCCCCGACCTCGCGTCGGTGATCCAGATCGGCTGCAGCCCCCGCGCCACCCTCGGCCTGGTCGCCGCGTCCCGGGCGCTCGCCCTGATCCACGGCCGCGACTACGTGCTGCCCACCGACGTGCAGGCGGTGGCCAAGAACGTCATGGCCCACCGCATCGTGCTCGGCTTCGACGCCGTCGCCGACAACATCTCCTCGGCCCAGGTGGTGGAGCGGATCGTCGCGATGGTGCCGCCGCCCACCCCGGTCTGGAACGCCTCCCAGCAGCACGGCGGTCAGCCCGGCCAGCCCGTCGGCGGACCGCCGCCCCAGCAGCCGGCGCAGCAGCCGCTCCCGCAGGGCCAGCCCTACCCGGCCCCCGCCTACCCGCCGCCCCCGGGCGACGGCCGCTGAGCCGACCCGTGTCGACTCCCGTCGCGGGTCCGGCGTTCCCGCCGCCCACCGGCCGGCCCGCGGGCGCGGTGGGGTTCGCCGCACCCGGTGCTGCCGTCGGCATGCGGCCGCCCTCCGCCCTCGAGCAGCAGCACGGGGCCGTCGCGTCGGTGGTCGGTGAGCCGACCCGGGCCACCATCCCGCTCAACAAGCTGGCGCCCGAGGCCGCGCTGCGCCGGCTGGAGCTGACGATCGTCCGGCGGCTGGAGGGCTACCTGCACGGCGACCACCTCGGCCTGCTGCCCGGACCTGGCTCGGAGACCAACGACGCCCGCGCCTACATCGCCGGCGAGGACGACGTCCGCAAGATCGACTGGGCCGTCACCGCCCGGACGACCGTGCCCTACGTCCGCGACACCATGTCCGACCGCGAGCTCGAGGTGTGGGCGCTGCTGGACGTCACCCCGTCGATGAACTGGGGCACCGAGGGCGTCACCAAGCGGGACCTCGGCATCGCCGCGATCGCCACCATCGGCTTCCTGAGCCAGAAGATGGGGGACCGCTTCGGCGGCTACGTCATGCGCCCGGACGCGCTGCGCCGGCTGCCGGCCCGCTCCGGCCGCTCCGCGCTGTACGGGCTCCTCCGCTCCATGCTCACCGAACCCTTCGTCCCCGACCACGCGACCGGCTCCATGTCGCTCACCGCCGGGATCGAGCAGCTGTCCCGGACCCAGCGGCGTCGGGGCCTCCGCGTCGTCGTCTCCGACTTCCTGACCCCGGGCGACCACGAGCTCGACCCCAACGTCGAGCCCGAGTGGGAGCGGGCGATGCGCCGCCTCGGGGTGCGCAACCAGGTGCTGGCCGTCGAGGTGGTGGACCGCCGCGAGGTCGAGTTCCCCGACGTCGGGGACATGCTGATCCGGGACCCGGAGACCGACTTCGAGCGCTACGTGAACACCGCCGACCCCGACGCCCGGGCCCGGATGGACGCGGCCAGCGCCGCCCAGCGGGAACGAATCCGCATCGCCCTTCGTCGTGCTGGTGTCGGGCACATCCAGCTGCGCACCGACCAGGACTGGGTCGCCGACATCGCCAGGTTCGTCCTGGCCTACCGCCGCGTGGCGAGCATGCTCCACGCACCGCCCCAGGGAGTGACGAAGTGAAGCGCCGGAGGACGACGTGACCGGGCGGGCCCTCGGCCTCGTGCCGCAGCTCGCGTTCCTGGACCCCGAGCGGCTGCTGATCCTGCTGGTCATCCCGCTGATGGTCGCCGCCTACCTCTTCGCCATGCGGCGCAAGAACCGGCGCGGGATGCGGTTCACCAACACCTCGATGCTCGAGGTCGTGGTGCCCAAGCAGTCCCAGTGGCGCCGGCACGTCGCGGTGGCCCTGTCGCTGCTCAGCCTGATCACCCTGACGGCGGCGTTCGCCCGTCCCAAGACCCAGGTCGACGTGCCGCGGGAGCGGGCGACGGTCGTGCTGGTGATCGACGCCTCCCTGTCCATGCAGGCCACCGACGTCAAGCCGACCCGGCTCGACGCCGCCAAGCAGGCGGCGACGGAGTTCGTCGCCCAGCTGCCCGAGAAGTACAACGTGTCGGTGGTCTCGATGGCCGGGGCGTCCTCGGTGCTCGTGCCGCCGACCACCGCGCACAACACGGTCGAGAACGCGATCCGCAGCATCCAGCTGCAGGAGTCGACCGCGATCGGCGAGGGGATCGCGACGGCCATGCGGGCGCTCAGCCAGGCGCCGAAGGACCCCGACAAGCCGGAGTCGGTGGCGCCGGGCGCCATCGTCCTGCTGAGCGACGGCGCCAACACCGTCGGCCGGGCCCCGCAGCAGGCGGCGGCGGAGGCGGGCGCCGCGCAGGTGCCCGTCTACACGATCGCCTACGGCACCGAGAACGGCTACGTGGACCTGGACGGCAAGCGGGAGCCGGTGCCGGTCGACCACCAGGAGATGCAGGAGGTGGCCGACCTGAGCGGTGGGGAGTACTTCGCCGCAGCCACCGCGGAGCAGCTGCAGACGGTCTACGAGAACATCGGCTCCGAGGTCGGCTACGAGAAGGCCGACCGGGAGGTCACCGCGCGGTTCGCCGGCTACGGCCTGGCGCTGGCGGTGCTGGCGGCGCTGGGCGCCATCTCGCTCGGAGCGCGGTGGCCGTGACGACCGCGATCCTGACGGCCCTGCCGACGGCGCCCGCCCTGGTGCCGATGCTGTCGTTCCTGGAGCCGAGCCGGCTCTGGCTGCTGCTGCTGATCCCCGCGCTCGTCAGCCTCTACCTCGGGCTGGTCCGCCGCGGGCGCCGGCGGCGGGCCGCGATCGGCCGGACCATGTTCGACCTCGTCATCCCCCGGGACCGGACGTGGCTGCGGCACGTGGCCGTCGGGCTGTCGATCCTCAGCTTGGCGACGCTGACGCTGGCGTTCGCGAAGCCGAAGGACGAGGTGTCGGTGCCCCGGGAGCGGGCGACGATCGTCGTCACCATCGACGTGTCGCTGTCCATGGAGGCGACCGACGTGGAGCCGAACCGGATCGAGGCGGCCAAGGCGGCGGCGGAGGACTTCGTCACCAGCCTGCCGCCCAAGTTCAACGTCGCGGTCGTCTCGTTCGCGGGCACCGCCACGACGCTCGTGCCGCCCACCCTCGACCGGGGCGCGGCGACGGCGGCCATCCAGGCCCTGCAGCCGCAGCCGTCGACGGCCATCGGCGAGGGCATCTACACCTCGCTGGCCGCGCTGGCCCAGGTGCCGCCGGACCCCGACGACCCGGAGGCGGTGGTGCCCGCCCGGATCGTCCTGCTCAGCGACGGCAAGACCCAGGTGGGCCGGTCCAGCTCCGAGGCGGCCGAGGCGGCGAAGGCGCAGGACGTGCCGATCTACACGATCGCCTACGGCACCGCCGACGGCTACATCGAGGTGAGCGGCCGCCGGGAGCCGGTGCCGGTCGACCGCTCGGAGCTGGCCCGGGTCTCCCGGGTCTCGGGCGGCGAGGCCTACACGGCCACGTCGGCCGGGCAGCTCAAGGAGGTCTACGAGGACATCGGCAGCTCGGTCGGCACCGAGAAGGTGGACCAGGAGGTCACCTCCCGCTACGCCGGCTTCGGCCTCGCGCTGGCCGTCCTCGCCGCCTTCGGGATGATCTCGCTCGGCGCCCGCTGGCCCTGACGGCCATCCGGCGCGCCCCGGGCTCCGAAGGACGGTCGGGAAGAACCGGCAGCCGGGGCGTGACGGTTCCCCCGGTCGCGTCCTCATGACAGGTGTAGGGAACGTCCTGACCTGACCGAGGAGCAACCAGATGAGCCAGACCGCCAGCCTGCCGGCCACCACCCAGGAGCTGCGGGCGCGCGACGCCCGCGAGGCCGTCGGCGAGCCGCAGCCGCCCAAGCAGCTCGACGCCCTGCACACCGTCCACGGCGACACCACGATCGCCGACACGGTCGTGCAGAAGCTCGCCGGCATCGCCGCGCGCGAGGTGCCCGGGGTCTACTCGATGGGCAACGCCGCGCGCCGCGCCTTCAACCAGCTGACCGAGCGGATCCCCGGCTCGCAGACCAACGTCGGCGGCGGGGTCAGTGTCGAGAAGGGTGAGCGCCAGACCGCCATCGAGGTCAGCATCGTCGTCGAGTACGGCGTGGCCATCGCCGACGTCAGCGAGCGCATCCGGCAGAACATCATCTCGGCCGTCGAGCACGGCACCGGCCTCGAGGTGCTCGAGGTCAACGTCAACGTGACCGACGTCCACCTGCCCGAGGACGACGACGACCCGGCCACGACGTCGGGCAGCAGCGACTCGAAGCTGCAGTAGCGCCCGCCCCGCCCTCCACCTCCCGCAGAACCGAAGGATCACCCCTCATGTCCTCAACCCAGACCGCTGTCCTCGTCGGCCTCGTGCTCGGTGTCGTGGTCGCCTTCGGCGGCTTCGGGCCGTTCGTCGTCGTCGTGCTGTTCGGAGCCGTCGGACTGGTCATCGGCCGGGTGCTGGAGGGCAAGCTCGACGTGCGCGCCCTCGTCAGCCCCGCTGATCGGCGCTGACGCGTGACCAGCACGAGCACGGCCCCGGCCCCGGTGGCCGACTCCCGCGGGTCTCGCCCCAGCGGGTCCCGGGGCACCACCACGCTGGCCGGCCGGGTCGTCGAGAAGGTCGTCGGGCAGGTCGCCTCCGAGATCGCCGTCGTCGGCGGCACCTCGGGGGGACTGCTCGGCGTCGGCTCGCACGGCGACCTGTCCGCGCGCCCGACGGTCGACGTCGTGCTCGCCGGCCGGACCGCCACCGTGAGCCTCGAGGTCGCGGTGGCCTACCCGACGCCCATCCGCCAGGCCGCGGACCAGGTCCGCCGCCGGGTCGTCACGCGCGTCCGGCAGCTGACCGGCGTGGAGGTCACCCGCGTCGACATCACCATCACCACCCTGCAGCCCGCTGCCCCGCAGCGCGGGCGGGAGCTCGCATGAGGGGCCCGACCACCGTCGCCCTGCGGCGCCGTCCCTCCCGCACCGTCCCCGCGAGCATCGTCGCGGCAGTCCTGCTGGCCGTCGGTGCCGCCGCGGTCTGGTTGGCCGTCGAGGCGCTCGTCGGAGGCGGCTGGTCCTGCCTCGGCCGCGGCGTGGGGCGGGCCCTGGGTGGCCAGACCTGGGGCAGCACCACCCTGCTGACGACGGCCGGCGGTCTCGTCGTCCTCGGTCTCGTGCTGCTGGTCGCCGCGCTGACGCCTGGCCGTCCCACCACGGTGCGGCTGGCCGCGCCGCGCGGGCCGGTCGGCCCCGCCCGGACCGAGTTCGCGATCACCCGTCGGGCCCTCGGCCGGCTGGTCGGCACGGCCGCCGACGAGGTCGACGGCGTCGACCGGGTGTCCGCCACCGCACGCGGCCGGACCGTCGACGTCGTCGTCACCACCCCGTCGGAGCAGACCGCCGACGTCGCCGCCGCCGTGCGCCGGCGGGTCGACCGCGCGCTCACCGACGCCGGCGTGCAGCCGACCCCGGCGGCGCGGGTCCGGGTCCGCACCCGGCTGTGACCCGCTCCACCACCCGCTCCCACCCCCGACGACTCCGCCGAGAGGTCCCCCGATGAAGAAGAACGCCGCCCGGCTCAACCGGGTCTGGCTCACCGTCACCGGCCTGGCGCTGCTGGTCGCGGGAGGGCTGGGCCTGCTGGCCGGGCTGGACCAGCTCCACGTCCTCACCGGTGCCGTCGGGCTGGGTCCTGGCCCGGCGCCGGACGCCGCCGTCGTGCCGCGTGCGGTCGGCGGCTTCACCGGCTCGGCCGCCGGACCCGTCGCGGTGGGCCTCGCCGGCCTCCTGCTCGCCGTCCTCGGGCTGCTCTGGCTGCTCCGCCAGGTGCCGCGCACCCGCGCGGCCAAGCCGTTCCGGCTGCACGACGACGCGGTCGCCGGGTTGACCGTCTGCGACCCGGCCGTGCTCGGCGCGGCCGTGGAGGCCGAGGTCACCGCCCTGCCGGGGGTGTCGCGGGCGTCCGCCGTGCTCCGCGGGACCGTGGCCCGGCCCGACCTCACGCTCAAGGTCACCGCCGACGAGCGCTCGGCAGTGCAGCCGCTGCTGCGCAGCCTGCAGGGCGACGTCGCCGACCACCTGGCCACGGCCCTCGGCACCCCGCTGCACCGCCTCGGGGTCCTCGTCGAGGTGGGCCGCGACCGGCGCAGCAGTGACCGCGTCACCTTCTGAGCCGGTGGTGGGCGCCCCGCCCCCCGCCGCCGCGGCCGACGCCCGCCCGGTGGAGCCGGCGGTCCGGTCAGGGCCGCCGCTGGTCCAGGCGACCGTGGTCGCCCGAGCCCAGGACGGCGACCTCGGGGCCTTCGAGGAGCTGGTCCGGCGCTACGAGGGGGAGATGTTCCGGCTCGCCTACCGCATGCTGGCCGACCGGGGCGAGGCCGAGGACGTGGTGCAGGACACCTTCGTGCTGGTCTGGCGCCGGTTGCCCACCTTGGCGAACCCGCAGGCCTTCCACGCCTGGATCTACCACGTGGCCACCCGTCGGTGCCTCAACGTGCTGCGGGCCCGCACCCGTCGGCGCACCGACCTGGCGGCGACGGCGGAGGAGCTCGAGGAGCACGTCGACGACGTCACCGTCCGCGGCCACGGCCCGGCCGACCTGGCCCAGGTCGCCGCCCAGCTCCGCGGGCTCGACGAGGTGCTCGACACCCTGCCGGCTGACCAGCGGGCGTGCTGGGTACTGAAAGAGCTGCACGACCTGACCTACCCCGAGATCGCCTACGCCACCGGCGTCCCGGCGAGCACGGTCCGGGGCCGTCTGGCCCGTGCCCGCCGGCACCTAGCGAGAGGAATGGCGTCATGGCAGTGACCGACCCTTCGCGCCTCGGGTGCGGCCGCGACATCGACGAGGTCTGGGAGAGCCTCGACGAGCCGCCCGGACCCCACGAGCGCGGGTGCCCCTTCTGCCAGGACGCCCGCGCCAGCCTGGACGGGTTGGCGGCCGCGGCCGCCGCCCTGACGGCGGCCGACCGCGACGACCCCGCGCTGCACACCAGCGCCAGCGTGCTGGACAGCATCTTCAGCATCGCCCGCGCCGAGGTGCGCCGCGGCCGCCGGCTCCCGCTGGTCCGGCTGCGGGACGACGAGCTGACCGCGGAGCTGACGGTGAGCGAGCAGGCCGTGGTCGGCATCGTGTGGGCGACGGGTGACGAGATGCCGGGCCTGCAGGCCCGGCGCTGCGCGGTCGAGCTGGTGGACGACCCCGACTCCCGGCCCGCGGACGACCGCGTCCGGGTGCGCATCGAGCTGGGGGTGAGCGTGACCGCCGGGCTGGCCATCCCCGCCGCGGTCGCCGAGCTGCGGCGCCGGATCGTCGCGGAGGTCGACCGCCAGGTGGGCATCGAGGTGGTCAGCGTGGACCTGCGGGTGGAGGATGTGCACGATGTCTGATCAGATGGCGCGCGACAAGATCGCAGACGACAGGAATCGTGGGGCCGAACCGGCCCTCGCCGACGGCCCGGAGCCGGTGGTCGCCGACGACGCCCTGTCGTCGTCCCTGGTGACGGCCGTGCTCGCGACCCCGGGCGTGGTCCGGCTCGAGCCCACCCTCCAGGCGGCGCTGCGCCGGCTGGGCGGCTCGACCGGCACCGGTGCGACCGGCGAGGTGCGGGTCACGCGCCGGGGGGAGATCGTCGACCTCAGCGTCGACGTGGTCACCGAGCCCGACGCGCAGGCCCGCCGGACGGCCGAGGCGGTGCGCGCCCGGCTGCGGACGCTGCTGGCCGAGCAGGGGCTGCAGGCGGGGTCGGTGAGTGTCAGCGTGCTCTCGATCGAGCTGGGCCTGGTGCCGGCCGGGGTGCCGGCCGCCGTGGTGGCGGGCTGACGCCCTCGGACCCGACGTCCGCCCGCCCGGTCGCTACCCTCGAGGCCATGACGTCGGTCGCGGAGCGCGCCTCCCGGGTGCGGGCCCGGATCGACGCCGCGTGCCGGGCCGCCCGTCGCGATCCTGCCGAGGTCCGGCTGATGGCGGTGACCAAGACGCACGGCCCCCCGGTGCTCGAGGAGGCCTACGCGGCCGGCCTGCGGCTGTTCGGGGAGAACCGCGTGCCCGAGGCGGCCGAGAAGGCCGAGCAGTTCGCGGACCGGACCGACCTCGCGTGGGCGCTGATCGGGCACCTGCAGACCAACAAGGTCGCCAGGGCCCTCCGGTTCGCGGCCGAGCTGCACACCCTGGACTCGCTGCGGCTGGCCGAGGCACTGGACCGGCGGCTGCAGGAGGAGGGCCGCTCGCTCGACGTCTTCGTGCAGGTCAACACCTCCGCCGAGCCCGCCAAGACCGGCCTGGCCCCCGAGGAGGTCGAGGCGTTCGTGCTCGGCCTCCGGCCCTTCTCCGCGCTGCGCGTGCGCGGGCTGATGACGCTGGCCGTGTTCTCCGACGACCAGGACGCGGTCGGCGCCTGCTTCGCCCGCCTCGCCGAGCTGCAGCGGCGGCTGCGGCAGCTGGACGGGGCTCCCGGCTCCTACGACGAGCTGTCGATGGGCATGTCCGGCGACTTCGAGCTGGCGATCGCCCACGGCGCCACCACGGTCCGGGTGGGCCAGACCCTCTTCGGCGCCCGGCCCGCCGCCCCGGTCCGCTGAGCCCGTTCCCGCGCCCTGAACCCGTCCCCGCGCCCTGGGCCGGTTCCGACGCCCTGGCCGGCCCCCGCGCCGTGAGCCTGTCGAAGGGCCCGTCGACAGGCTCGGGGAACGCTCAGTCGAGGTTCTCGATCTCCACCGGCTGCACGTCGTCGGCGGGGGTGAAGCCGAAGAGCCGGCCGAGGAAGTACTGCTGGGCCTCCAGCGAGCGCCGGATGTTCTCCGCCCGGCGGAACCCGTGCCCCTCGCCCTCGAACATGATCAGCGCCACGGGCAGGCCCTTGCGCCGGGCGGCGTCGGCCATCTCCTCCGCCTGGGCCGGCGGGACCACCTTGTCCTCGGTGCCCTGCAGCAGCAGGATCGGGGCGGCGAGGGAGTCCACGTGCGTCATCGGCGAGCGCTCGACGTAGACGTCGCGGGCCTCCGGGTAGGGCCCGACCAGCCCGTCGAGGTAGCGGGACTCGAACTTGTGGGTGTCCAGGGCCAGCGCCTCGAGGCTGCCGATCCCGTACTGGCTGATCCCCGCCGCGAACACGCGGGTGGCCGTCAGCGCCCGGAGCGTGGTGTAGCCGCCGGCGCTGCCGCCCTTGACCACCAGCCGCGCGGGGTCGGCCCGGCCCTGGTCGCCCATGGCCTGCGCGCCGGCGGCGCAGTCGGCGACGTCCACCAGGCCCCACCGGCCGACCAGCCGTTCGCGGTAGGCCCGGCCGTAGCCCGTGCTGCCGCCGTAGTTGACGTCGAGGACGGCGTACCCGCGCGACGTCCAGAACTGGCAGGACAGCGAGAACGCCGGTGAGCTGAACGAGGTCGGCCCGCCGTGGGAGAGCGTGATGAGCGGCGGCAGCGAGCCCTCGGGCGCCGCGAACTCCGCCGAGGTCGGCGGGTAGTAGAACCCGTGCACCTCGCCCAGCTCGCTCGCCCAGCTGACCGGCTCGGCCCGGGCGACCGCGGCGGCCGGCAGCTCGAGGGAGCTGGACCGCCGCCGGTCGTCCCAGCTGGCGGTGCCGCCCGCCGCCGGCAGGGACGTGACCGCCAGGGCGGCGGGTCGGTCCGGGTGCCGGAGCACGGCCGCCAGCCGACCGCCCCCGACCGCCAGCTCGGTCGCCTCGGTGCCGTCGGCGGTCAGCCGGGTCAGCTCGCCGGTCGCGGTGCTGAGCAGGGCGACCGACTGCAGGCCGCTCCGGTTGAGGGCGCAGACGAGCCACCCGTCGTCGACGACGACGTAGGGGTTCATCCCCAGCACCCAGCCCGGCTCGCAGAACTCGGCCTCCGTGGCGTGCAGCGGCCGGTCGGTGCCGTCCTCGGCGGACCAGGCGTAGAGGTTCCACCAGCCGCTCCGGTCGTCGACGAAGACCAGGGTGCCGCCCGGTGTCCACCGGGGCTGCACCGCCGACACCGCGGGCCCGCCGGCCACGCGCCGGACGTCGGTGACCCGCCAGCCGGCCGGGCCGTCGCCGGTCAGCGTGCCGACGGCCAGGGTGGTGGCGTCCCAGGGCATCGCCGGGTGGTCCCAGGAGACCCAGGCCAGCCGGTCGTCGTCGGCGAGCTCGGGGGTGGAGTAGAAGTCGGCGCCGTCGACCAGGACCGTCCCGGGCTCGAGGGCGGCCTCGTCGTCCGCCGGCTCCAGGGCCACGGCGACGACCGTGCCGACGGCCTCACCCGGCCCGCGGTGGTCCTCGCGGACGGCCAGCACGAGGCCGCGTGCCGGGTGGACGCGGACGTCGCCGAAGCGGAGGTCGCCGGCCGGGGTGAGGGCACGGGCCGTGCCGGGCTCGTCGACCCGGTACAGCCGCCCGTCCGCCATCTCGGAGTAGACGAGCACGCCGTCCCGGACGCCGTAGGCACCGCCCCCGTACTCGTGCACACGGCTGCGGACGTTCGCCGTCGGTGGGGTGACCTCCACGGCCTCCCCGCCGGCCAGCGGGGCGCGCCAGACGCTGCAGCGACCGGCCTGCTCCGGGTGTGCCTCCAGCCAGTACAGGTCCTCCCCGTCCACCAGGACCTCCGCGAGGCCGACGCTGGCGGAGGTGAGCTGGTCGACCGTGACGGGGGAGGTCCAGGAGCCGTGGGGCGCGGTGGTGGTCATGTCCCTCAGCCTACGGACGGCGGCCGCCGCCACCCCGCCCCGGAGGGCCGGCCTCAGCCGCGACCGGCGGCGGCGTCGGCCCGGGTCTGGGCCGCTGACGCCCGCCGCCACCGTGCCTGGCTGGCCACGGCGATGCCGGCGGCCAGGGCGGCGCCCACCGCCGCCCCCCGAAGGAGAAGCCGAGGCCGCGGAAGTCGATGAGGACGCCGGCGATGGCGATGCCCACCGCGGCGCCGGTGGTGTTCGCGGCGGACAGGAAGGCCTGCGCCTCGTTCAGCCGGTGCGCGGGCGCGAGGTGGTCCAGCAGGCTCTGCTGCATGATCAGCGTCGGGGCGACGGTCGCACCGGTCACCACCAGGACCGGGAACAGCAGCCACAGCGGCACCTCGGGCAGCCCCAACAGCACGGCCATCACCGCCAGCATCAGCGCGAAGAGGGCGAGCAGCGTGGGTACGGCGCGCCGCTCGTCGAAGGGCCAGGAGCGGGTGCCGTAGACCAGCCCGCCGACCGCGCTGCCGCCGGCGATGGCCAGGAAGAGCAGCCCGACGCTGTCCCTGCTCCCCAGCACGATCCCGGCGGTCGCGGCCAGCGAGGTGTCCAGCTGCCCGAAGCCGATGCTCATGGCCAGCATCACCAGCAGCAGCGCGACGACGCCGGCGGCCGCCAGCGCCGAGCGGTGGTTGGGGACCGGGACGCCGTCGTCGTCGAGCGCGGTGGGGGGTGCACCGGCCGGGCGGGACCGGCGGGCGGCGCCGGTCGCGCAGTAGGCGAGGGTGCCGCCGGCCATGGCGCCCGCGGTGGCCAGCAGCGGCACGACCGGCGGGGAGACGGCCAGCAGCAGCGACACCAGCAGCGGGCCGCCGACGAAGAGCAGCTCGACCGAGGTGGCGTCCAGCGCGAAGGCCACCTGGCGGGACTCGCGGTCGGGGAAGATCACCCGCCAGGACGAGCGGAGCGCCGGGCTCATCGGCGGGTAGCCGAAGCCCGCCAACGCCGCGAGCGCGACCAGCAGGACGGGCGGTGCCGTGCTCGTGGTGGCCAGCGCGAGGGCCGTCATGAAGCTCGCGCTGACCAGGGCGGTCGGCACCAGCACCCGCACCTGGCCGAAGCGGTCCATCAGCCGGCCCCACAGCGGCGTGCCCAGCGCGCTGCCGATGGCGTAGGCGCCGGTCACGAAGCCGGCGAGGCTGTAGGTCCCGCGCTCGGCCTCGACGAGGAGCAGCATCCCGAGCGGGGCCATCGCCATGGGCAGCCGGGCCACGAAGGCCGCCAGGAAGGGGTCGCGGGCCGGCCGGTGCCGCAGCAGGCGGAGGTACGCGCTGAGGCCGGTGCCCAGCTCGGCGGACGTCGGACGGGCGGGAGGGGAGGGGGAGACGTCGGGCACGGCCTCACGCTGCCACACCGCCCGGACCGCTGCACACCGGCGGCTCGGCGGTCCCGCCGACGACCTCGTGCCCTTCTAGCCTGGCCGGGTGAGACGACTCGCCGCCACCGCGTTCCTCGCTCTGCTCCTCGTGCTCGCCGTGCCCGGCACGGCCGCGGCCGACGAGGACAACTGGTCCATCCCCCGCTACGACCTGACGGCCAGCGCCGCGGCCGACGGGGCGGTGGACGTCCGCCTCTCCTTCGACTTCGACTTCGCCGGCACCGAGGGCCACGGTCCCTACGTCACGCTGCCGCTCCGGCAGCGGATCGCCGGCGACCCCGACCACGAGCGCGCCTTCACCGTCACCGACGTCACCGCCGCCAGTCCCAGCGGGGCGCCCGCTCAGGTCGAGACCGAGGAGGACGGCGGGGCGCTCGCGATCCGGGTCGGCGACGAGGACGTCGAGGTCGACGGGGTGCAGAGCTACGAGATCGGCTACCGGATCCGCGGCGTGGTCAACCCCGCCACCGGGACCGCCGGCCAGGACGAGATCTTCTGGAACGTCGTGGGCGACGCCTGGGAGGTGCCGCTGAGCGGGGTCACGGTCCGCCTGACCGGCCCGGCCGCGGTGGTCGGCGCCCGCTGCTCCGCCGGCCAGGACGGTTCCGACGCCGCCTGCGCGGCCGCCGACGTCGCCGGGGACACGGTGACCTACCGGCAGGACCGCGTGGAGCCGGGCACCGGCCTCACCGTCACCGCCGCCTGGCCGGCCGGGACCTTCGTGGGGGCGGAGCCGCAGCTGGTCCCGCGCCGGCACCTCGGCAACACCTTCACGCTGGACCCGCTGACCGGCGGACTGGCCGCCGCGCTCGCGCTCGTGGGCGCCGGGGCCCTGGCGGCGCACGCCCGCCGGCGCGGTCGGGACCAGCAGTACGTCGGACTCACGCCCGGTCTCGGACCGGTGGGCGCCGAGACCGCGGCCACCGTCCCCCGGTCCCGCCGGGCCCCGGTGGCGGTGCGGTTCACCCCGCCGGACGGCGTCCGCCCCGGCGAGCTGGGCACGCTGCTGGACGAGGTCGCGCACACCCACCACGTGACCGCGACCGTCGTCGACCTCGCCGTCCGGGGGCACCTCCGGATCACCGAGACCCGAGCGGCGGACGGGGACGGGGACGGCGGGACCGAGGTGCGCTCGTGGCGCCTGGTCCGGACGGCGGAGCGGGACCGGCCCGTGGAGAGGCTGCTGCCGTACGAGGACCTGGTGCTGCAGCGCCTCTTCGACGGGCGTTCCGAGGTCGCCCTCGACGACCTGGGGCCGTCGTTCACCGGGACGGTGGGGAAGGTGCAGGCGGCGCTCTACGCGGCCGTCACGGACCAGGGCTGGTTCGTGGCGAACCCGGCGACGGTCCGCCGCCGCTGGTACGGGATCGGGGCGGCGGTGCTCCTCGCCGGTGCGGCGCTCACGCTGGTGCTGGCCCTGACGGTCGGCTGGGGCCTGGTGGGGCTGGCCGTCGTGCTGGTCGGGGTGCTGGTGCTGGTCGTCGCCCACACGATGCCCGCACGGACGGCCGCCGGCAGCGCCGTGCTCGCCCAGGCACTGGGCTTCAAGACCTACCTGGAGACCGCGGAGGCCGACCAGATCCGCTTCGAGGAGGGCGAGGACCTGTTCTCCCGCTACCTGCCGCACGCGATCGCCTTCGGCGTGGCCGAGCGCTGGGCGGGGGTCTTCGCCGAGCTCGCCGCACGGGGACACGACGTGCCGGTCCCCGCCTGGTACGTCGGCCCCCAGCCGTTCGCGTTCGCGGCCGTCGGCGGCAGCTCGTTCGCCGACACCCTCGGCGCCTTCTCCCAGGCGGCGACGACGTCGATGACAGCCGCCACGGCGGGGACCAGCGGCGGCTCGGGGATGAGCAGCGGCTTCGCCGGGGGCGGCGTCGGCGGAGGTGGCGGCGGAGGCTGGTGACCCCTCGCACCTCCGCCTCCACCCCCGTCGGGGTGCCGAGGAGTCAGCGGCGGGCGCGAGTCCAGTTCTCGGCGGTGAGCAGGCCCGGGTGGCGCTCGGCGTCGAGGAGGGTGCGCCGCCCCTGGGTCACCCGGATGCCGTCGAGGTAGATGCCCCGGCCCGACAGGTTCGCGTCCTGGGTGCAGGTCCACCGCACCAGCGACGGTCCGGCGGGCAGCGCAGCCCGCGCCCGGTCCCAGGTCCGCCGGCCGGAGACGGCGTGGCCTCCCTCGACCACCTGGTCGTCCAGCCGGTAGGGGAGCGGCGCCCAGCTGACCCCCTCGTCGGTGGAGACCTCCAGGCTCAGCAGGTCGGTGCTCTCGGTGTCGACCAGCTGGTCGAAGCGCAGCTCCGCCGGCCCCGACGCCGGCACGGGGAGGGTCAACGTCGCCGTCCGGGCGTCCGCCGTGCCCGAGAACCAGGCGTCCCGTCCCTGCCGTGACTTCAGGGCGAGCGCCTCGGCCAGCCCCTGGGCCGCTGCGACGCGGGCCGGGTTGACGCTGCCCCAGCTGCGGCTCGGGTGCACCCGGTTGGTCAGCAGGATGACGAAGGAGCGCGAGCTGAAGTCGATCACCAGCGACGTGCCGGTGTAGCCGGTGTGCCCCGCCGTCCGGGGCGAGGCCAGCCCGCCCATGTACCAGCGCTGGTCCAGCTCGAAGCCCAGACCATGATCATCACCGGGGAACTCCGTGTTCTCGTTGGTGATCATCTGCTGGACCGAAGCCTTCGACAGGATCCGCTCACCCCGGTAGGTGCCGCCGTTGATCATGGTCTGGGCCAGCACGGACAGGTCGCGGGAGGTGGAGAAGACCCCCGCGTGCCCGGCCACCCCGCCGAACGCCCAGGCGTTCTCGTCGTGCACCTCGCCCCAGACCAGGCCGCGGTCGGGCGCGCTCTGGAACTCGGTCGCCGCGATCCGCGCCCTGAGCGCGGGGTCCGGGTTGTAGCCGGTGTCGTGCATGCCCAGCGGCCCGGTGACGTCCTCGGCCACGAGCCGGTCCAGCGGGCGGCCGCTGACCCGGTGGACCACCTCGCCGAGGGTGATCAGGTTCAGGTCGCTGTAGAGGTAGGTGGAACCCGGGACGTTGACGGTCTTCGCCGTCAGCGCGGCCTGCCTCCGGGAGGCGGGGTCGGGGTAGGAGCTCCAGAACGGCAGGAAGGCCGGGAAGCCGGAGGTGTGGGTCAGCAGCTGGCGGATGGTGATGCCGGCCTTCCCGTTCGCCGCGAACTCCGGGACGTACCGCGCCACCGGGGCGTCGAGGTCGACGCGACCGCGCTCCACCTGCTGCAGGACGACGACCGAGGTGAACAGCTTCGAGATCGACGCCAGGTCGTAGATCGTGTCGGTCCGGGTCGCGATCCGCTCGCCCTCGGGCAGCAGCGTGCCCGCGCCGTCGGCGTGGAGCCGGGCGTGACCGCTGGCCCGGGTCAACACCACGCGGCCCTCGTGGCCGTAGGTCAGCACCGCCCCCGGGTAGAGCGGGTGGCCGCCGTCGGGGGCCCGCTCGAAGCCGGTGACGGCCTCCCAGGCCCGCTCCAGCGGGGCCGGGTCGAGCCCGGCGGACTGCGGCGTCCCCGTCTTCAGCACGGTGCGCGGCGACGCGAAGCCGTCTGCTGGCTGGTCGAGGCGGCCGCCCCGGTGGCCGGCCTGCGCCGGGCCGGCGGCCGCCGCCAGCGCGGTCGCCGTGACCAGCACGGCGACCGTCCTCCCTGCGCCGCGCATCACTGGCTCCGTGGGTACAGCAGGTAGGGCCGGCGGGTGCGGTCGAAGGCCCGGAGCTCGTCCTGCCAGGCGGCGACGATGGCGAGCGCACCCGCACCGGCGGCGGCTCCGCCGATCAGGGCTCGGCGGCCCAGGGGGTTCGACATGGGGTCGTCCTCTCCGTCGTCAGCACGTCGACGGGATCAGGTCGGGTGGTGGTCAGGAGGTGAGGCCGGTGCCGAAGGGGTGCAGCACCGTCCCGGGGTCGGTGGCGCTGGGGATGTCCACCGGCAGCGTGCCCTGCGGGGTGATCGCCCCGTCGAGCAGCCGGGCCAGCGACTCCAGGGCCACCGGGGTGGTGGAGCAGGTGACCAGGTAGCTCGGCACGCCGGGCAGCACGCTGATGTCGTAGGGGTGACCCACGGCGACCACGAGGACCGGCTTGCCGGTCCTCTGCAGCGCGGCGACCAGCTCCTGCTGGGCGGGGTCCTTCGTGGCCGAGGAGGTCATCACCACCACGGTGTCGTGCGTCGCGGCCCTGGTGACGGCCGCCGCGATCGTGGCGTCGGCCGGGGCGCTGCCGGTGGTGAAGCCCTCGGCCCGGTGGCCGCGCGCCGCCAGCTTCCCCGCCAGCAGCGGCACGCCGGTGGCGCTGGAGCCCGTGACCAGCGTCGAGCCGGACGGCAGCGGGACCAGGTCCGCGTCGTCGGTGACCAGCGTCGGCGTGCCGTCGGTGATCTGCTGCGCCCGGGCCAGGTGCGCCGCGGTGCCGACCGTGCGCGCGACCCGCTGGACCTCGACCAGCGGGTCCTGCACCACACCGCGCCGGTACTTCATGGCCAGGATGCGACGGACGCTCTCGTCGAGTCGCTGCTCGGTCAACCGGCCGGAGCGGACGGCGTCGAGCACGGCCTGGTACTGCACGACCGGCTGCTGCGGGTCGAGCAGCACGTCGGCGCCCGCCTCGACGGCCCGGATCGCGATCTCCGCGTCGCTGTACTTCGCGCGCACCCCCGCCATCCGCAGCGAGTCGGTCGCGATGACCCCCTGGTAGCCCAGCTCCTCGCGCAGCAGGCCGGTCAGCACCTTCCTGCTCAGCGTGGACGGGTCACCGTTGGGCTCCAGCACGGGGAAGGAGATGTGCGCGGTCATGATCGAGTCGACGCCGGCGGCGATGGCCGCCTTGAACGGCGGTGCGTCGACCTGCTCCCACTGCGCGCGGGTGTGGGTGATCACCGGCAGCTCGCTGTGCGAGTCGGTGCCGGTGTCGCCGTGCCCGGGGAAGTGCTTGGCGACCGCGGAGACCTCGCCGTCGAACTGCAGCCCGCGGACGGCGGCGGTGACGTGGTCGGCGACCAGCGCGGGGCGGGACGAGAACGAGCGGACGCCGATGATCGGGTTGGCGGGGTTGACGTTCACGTCGGCGTCGGGGGCGTAGTCGGCGTTGATGCCGACGGCCCTCAGCTCGGTGCCGGTGATGCCGTAGGTGTCGCGGGTCGCGCGCAGGTCGCGTCCGGCGCCCAGGGCCATGGCTCCGGGGAACTGGGTGGCCGGCGGCCCCACCCGGGCGACGAGGCCGGTCTCCTGGTCGGTGGCGATGGTCAGCGGGATCGCCGGCCCCCGGTCCTTCCCCGTCGACCGGCCGCCGCGCTCGAGAGCGGCCTCCTGCAGGCCGTTGCTCAGCCTCGCGATCTGCTCGGGGTCCTGCGTGTTGTCCGACCAGGCGAAGTAGATGACCCCGCCGAGGTGCAGCTCCCGGACCGCCTCGGCCGGGGTGGCGACCCCGAACCGCTCGAGGTTCTCCGGCGAGGCGGTGTCGGCGGTCGCGCCCGTCACGTAGGGCACGAAGAGCTGCCCCACCTTCTGCTCGAGCGACATCTGGTGCAGCGTCTCCTGCACCCACCGGGGCGGGCGGTCGGGACCGCCGCGGCCGGCGTCGGCGGGAGCGGCGCTCAGGGCGGTGACCCCAAGCACGAGGGCCGCACCGGCGGCGACGGCGGGGACGAGGCGGGAGCGGGCCATGGGATCTCCGGGGCTGGGGATCGGGGGGAAACGAACACCTGTTCTCCGAACGTACTGAGCCGCAGGTCCTGCCGTCAACGGTTGACGCTGCACGAGATGCTGATGTCAGAAACTGACCCGACCGCGGACCGGTCGTCGGACGACCGATCTCCCGAACTCCCGGCGGGCGCCGGCCGGTCGGGCCACCATCGAGAGCATGACCAGCACCAGCACCGCGTCCCTGACGTCGACGGCCGCGCTCGACCGGTCCTGGGTCCTGGGCACGGTGGGGCGGCTGCTCGCCTTCGTGCTGGCCGAGGTCGCCGTGCTGCTCGGGACGCGTGCGGCGTCCCTGCCCGACCCGGCGGTGGGCGCCGGTCTGCTGCTCGTGGTCCTCGGACTGGGCGCCGCGGCCGTCTGGGCGGCGGCTGACGGGCACCAGACCGGCCGGTCCGCCCCGGTGCTCGCCCGGTGGGCCGTCGTCGCCCTGGTGTCGGGTCTGGTGCTGGCCCTCTGGGACGCGGGGACCGGTCTGAGCGGTCTGGCCGGGGTCACCGGGGTGGTCGTGCTGGGGTCGGCGACGCTCGGCTGCCTCGCCGGGGTGCTGACCGCCCGCCGGCCGCGGCTGGGCCAGGGCGGCGTGTCCTAGGGCGTCGGGGGCGCGTCGACGGGGTCGGCGCCCCGCACGGGGGCGGTCCGCTCGCCGGCGGCAGCGCCCTCGTGGCTGAGGTGGGTGATGTGGTGCGGGACGACCACCTCCACCGCGTTGCGCTGCACCCGGAACTCGACGGGGCTGGCGGCGGCGATCTCGCCGTCGAGGTTGACCGGCTGGGGCCGGTCGGTCACCAGCACGACGGCGGGCGTGACGACGTGCTGGACGTGCTCGTGGTGGACCAGGGTGCCGTTGCGCAGCAGGCGGGCGAGGCTGAGGTGCTCGCGCAGCCGGCCGGCGCGCACGGCGTAGACGTCGAGGGAGGCGTCGTCGATGCCGGCGTCGGGGGCGACGGTGTTGCCGCCGCCGTAGTGCCGCCCGTTGCCCACGGCGACCTGCAGCAGGTCGCTCAGCTCCAGCGGCTCCCGGTCACCCTCGGGGAACTCCAGCCGCACGTCGAACGGCTCGTGCCGGCGGTAGGCCCGCAGCGTCGCCACCGGGTAGGCCACCGGCCCGAGGCGGCGCTTCAGCTGCGGGTGCAGGGCGTGCGTGGCGCCGACCGACAGCCCGAGCGAGGCGACGTTGAGGAAGGGGGTGCCGTTGGCCCGGCCCAGGTCGACGTCGACGACCTTGCCGGTCGCCAGGGCGCTGATCCCCGGGACCACGCCGGGCCGCAGGTCCAGCGTGCGGGCGAAGTCGTTGGCGGTGCCCAGCGGGACGACGCCGAGCACCGGGCGCACCTCGGCCGGCAGGTCGGCCAGCAGACCCGCCACGGCGCCGACCGTGCCGTCCCCGCCGCCGACCACCAGCAGCCGGCAGCGGCCCGCGACGGCGGCCGCCACCTCGGCCGGCAGCTCCGCCGGGTCGCGGAGCAGCACGGAGCGCACCACCCCCAGCCCGGCCGAGCGGAGGCCGCGCAGGGTGCGGCCGTACGCGTCGGCGCCACGCCGTGAGCTGCCGTTGACCAGCAGGGCGACGCGGTCGTGGGGGACGGGACCGGACATGGGAGGAGCCTAGGCGGCGATCCCGTGCGCCTGCTGTGACCGCCCGCCGGCCCGCCGGGATCCGGCGGTGACCGTCGAGCCCTTGGTGCAGACGGGACTGATGGTGCAAACTGGTGCCGTTCCACCACGGGTCGACCGGCTCTGAGGATGTCGGGGAAGGCAGCTCTCACGCTGTCGGTCGATGCACGAGGAGGAACAGATGAGCACGACCCGTGGAGTCCTGTACATCCACTCCGCGCCGTCAGCCTTGTGCCCGCACATCGAGTGGGCGGTCGGCGGCGTCTTCGGCATGCCCGTGGGCGTGACGTGGGCAGCGCAGCCGATCGAGCGCGCCGCGTACCGCTGCGAGTACCCGTGGTCGGGGCCCGTCGGCACCGCGGCGCGGCTCGCCAGCGCGCTCAAGGGCTGGCAGAAGGTCCGCTTCGAGGTGACCGAGGAGCCGACCTCGACCTCCGAGGGCGAGCGCTACTCCTACACCCCGGGGCTCGGGGTCTTCCACGCCGTCACCGGCCTGCACGGCGACATCCTCGTCCCCGAGGACCGGATCAAGCACGCCGTCGTGGCCGCCGCCGTCGGCGGGCCCGACCTGCCGACCGCCCTCGGCCAGCTGCTCGGCCAGCCCTGGGACGACGAGCTCGAGCCCTTCCGGCACGCCAGCGACGGCGGTGCCGTCCGGTGGCTGCACGAGGTCGTCTAGACCGCTGCTCCTGGCGCGGTGCTGGGGGACCTGCGGCGGCCCGACGGTCCGGCTGCGGTTCCTCAGCACGCCTGGTCCACCTGCGGCGCGCGTTACGCGAGCGCAACGCCGACCCGGCAGACTGTGCCGGTGACGTCGGACTCCCCCCCACGCCCGCGTCCGGACACGGCCGAGCACCGGCGCCTCGCCGAGTCGGCCGACGCCTCCGGGCCGTGGCGCCGCTGGGGTCCCTACGTGGCCGGGCGGCAGTGGGGCACGGTCCGCGAGGACTACTCCGCCGACGGCAGCGCCTGGGACTCCTTCCCGTTCGACCACGCCTACGCGCGGACCTACCGCTGGGGCGAGGACGGGCTGGGCGCGGTCTGCGACCGGTTCGGCTTCGTCAACCTGGGGCTGGCCCTGTGGAACACCCGCGACCCCATCCTCAAGGAGCGGCTCTTCGGCCTGACCAACGCCGAGGGCAACCACGGCGAGGACGTCAAGGAGCACTTCTGGGCCCTCGACTGCACGCCCACCCACAGCTGGATGCGGTGGCTCTACCGCTACCCGCAGGCTGAGTACCCGTACGCACGGCTGCGTGCGGAGAACGCCGCCCGGGGCCGCGACGACCGTGAGTTCGAGCTGGCGGACACCGGGGTGCTGGACGAGAACCGGTTCTTCGACGTCCTCGTCACCTACGCGAAGGCCAGCCCCGACGACCTGCTGATGACGGTCTCGGCCACCAACCACGGGCCCGACCCGGCCCCGCTGGAGCTGATCCCGCAGCTGTGGCTGCGCAACACCTGGGGCTGGGGTCGCGACGAGCGCCGCACCTCGATCGAGCCGATGCCGGTCGAGGACGGGTCCGGCCTCACCGCCGTCCGGCTGCCGCACGAGCACCTCGGGGAGATCCACCTGGCCGCCGAGGGCGCACCGGAGGTGGTGTTCTGCGAGAACGAGACCAACCACCTCAAGCTGTTCGGCACGGGGATGAACGCGGCCCGCTACACCAAGGACGGCATCAACGACCACGTGGTGCACGGTGCCCGCGACGCCGTCACCCACCGGGGCGGCACCAAGGTCGGGTTCCGCTACACCTTCGCGGAGGTGCCGCCCGGCGCCACCGTGACCGTCCGGCTGCGGATGCAGCCCACCCCGCCGGACGCGACGACGTTCGGCGACGGCTACGCCGCGGTGGTCACCGCCCGGGAGGCCGAGGCCGACGCGTTCTACGCCACCGTCATCCACCCGGGTCTCGACGCCGAGGACACCCACGTCGCGCGGCGGGCCTACGCCGGCCTGCTGTGGGGCAAGCAGCTCTACCGCTACGACGTCGAGCAGTGGCTGGAGGGCGATCCGGCCGACACCACGCCAGCGCCACCCGCGCGCCGGCACCCCGGGGCCCGGAACCTGCACTGGCAGCACCTGTCGCTCGCCGACGTCATCTCGATGCCCGACGAGTGGGAGTACCCCTGGTTCGCCGCCTGGGACACCGCGTTCCACACCATCCCGCTCGCCCACGTCGACCCGGCGTTCGCCAAGGAGCAGCTGGTGCTGATGTGCCGGGAGTGGGCGATGCACCCCAACGGCCAGCTGCCGGCCTACGAGTGGGACTTCGGCGACGTCAACCCGCCGGTGCACGCCTGGGCCGCCTGGCACGTGTACCGGATCGACGGCTACCGCGACCGCGAGTTCCTGATCCGGATCTTCACGAAGCTGCTGCTCAACTTCTCGTGGTGGGTGAACCGGCAGGACGCCGCCGGCTCGAACCTGTTCGAGGGCGGCTTCCTCGGCATGGACAACATCGGCCTGTTCAACCGCTCGGCGCCGCTGCCGCCCGGGTTCCGCCTGGAGCAGTCCGACGCCACCAGCTGGATGGCCTTCTACTCCCAGCAGATGTTCAAGATCGCCCTCGAGCTCTCCCGCTTCGACTCCGCCTGGGACGACACGGCGACGAAGTTCCTCGAGCACTTCCTCTCGATCGCCCGGGCCATGAGCTCGTTCGGCAGCCGCAACATCTCGCTGTGGCACGAGCAGGACGGCTTCTACTACGACGTCCTCGTCGAGCCCGACGGCCGCGCGCACCACATGCGCGTCCGCTCGATGGTCGGGCTGCTGCCCCTGCTGGGCGCCACCGAGGTGCCGTCCTGGATGGAGGAGGAGTGCCCCGGCGTCGGCGAGCGGCTGCGCTGGCTGCAGAAGCGGCGGCCGGGCCTGGTCGGGCCGCTGCTCACCGAGCACACCGGCGAGGGTGAGGCGGGGGACGGGCAGCGCCGGCTGCTGTCCATGGTCGACCCCGAGCGGCTGCGCCGGATCCTCGAGCGGATGTTCGACACCGAGGAGTTCCTGTCCCCGTACGGCATCCGCTCGCTCTCCAAGGCCTACACCGAGCCTGTCGAGTTCGAGTTCCACGGCCGCAAGACCTCGATCGAGTACGAGCCGGGGGAGAGCCGGACGGGCATGTTCGGCGGCAACTCCAACTGGCGCGGACCCGTCTGGTTCCCGGTCAACGTGCTGCTGGCCGACAAGCTGCGGACCTACGGCCGGCACTTCGGCGACTCGTTCCTCATCGAGATCCCCACCGGGTCGGGGGTGAAGAAGACCCTCGTGGAGGCCGCCGACCTCGTCGACGGCGGCCTGACGGCGCTGTTCCGGACCGTCGACGGGCGCCGGCCCAGCGACGGCGAGCGGATCGAGGCCAGCGACGACCCGCTCTGGTCGGCCCACCCCACCTTCTGCGAGTTCTTCGACGGCGACACCGGCGAGGGCCTGGGCGCCACCCACCAGACCGGCTGGACGGCCCTGGTCGCGCACCTGCTCAACCCGCGGCTGCCGCCCGACCCCCGGCGCCAGGGCTGGGGCTGAGGCCTGCTCCCCGGGCCTGGCGAAGGGCCGGGTTTGCCCGGCGAGGCTAGGTTGCCCGGCATGAGCCACCGCACGCCCGGCCGACCCGCTGCGGTCGCGGTCGCCGGGGCGATGGCCCTGCTGCTCGCCGCCTGCAGCAGCACCGCGGCCACCTCCGCGCCGCCCGCGCCGACCAGCACCGGGGCGGGCGTCGCCCTGGTCGGCGCGCCCCTCGAGGTGCCCGACGGCCTCGACGTCGCCCCGTTCGACGAGCCGCGCGAGGTGCAGGTGCCCGACGGCTGGTCGGTCAGCCTGTGGGCGCGCGTGGACGCGGCCCGGCTCGCGGCCTGGACGCCCGACGGCCGGTTGCTGGTCTCCCGGCCCAAGCAGGGCGACGTCGTGCTCCTCAGCCCGGGCGAGGGGGAGCCCGCCAGCACGACCCTGCTGAGCGGGCTCGAGCAGCCGCACGGCCTGGCCTTCGCCGGCTCCACCCTCTACGTCGCGCAGAGCGACCGCGTCGACGCCTACCCCTACGACGCCGGCCGGGTCGGCGACCCGCGGCCGGTCGCCGACGGGCTCCCGGACGCGAAGAGCGACGACCTCCGGGGCGCCTACGCGCACGCCCTGAAGAGCGTCGCCGTCGGCGAGGACGGTGCCGTCTACGTCTCGGTCGGCTCCACCGGCAACGTGTCGGAGGAGGACCGCAGCGCCGACCCCGAGCGCGCGACGGTGCTGCGGGTGCCACCCGGCGGCGGCGAGCCGGCCGTGTTCGCCCGCGGCGTCCGCAACGGGACCGGGCTGGCGGTCGGACCCGACGGGTCCGTCTGGAGCGCGGTCAACAACCGCGACAACATCGCCTACCCCTACGACCGGGCTGCGGACGGCGACGGCGGGTCCGACCAGGGCGAGGTGCTGGACGCCTACGTCGCCGACCACCCGTTGGAGCCGCTGGCCCGGCTCACGCAGGGCCGCGACCTCGGCTGGCCCTACTGCAACCCCGACCCGGACGCCGAGCCCGGCGTGCCCGGCAGCCCGCTGGTCTACGCCGACCGTCCCTTCGTCCGCGACGTGCAGACCAACGCCGACGGCGCCGAGCTCGACTGCGACGCCCTCGCGCCGGTGGAGCAGGGGATGGGCGCGCACTCGGCGCCCCTCGGCCTGTCCTTCGCCGAGGACCTGCCCGGACCACTCGGCGACGGCGCGCTGGTGGGCATCCACGGCTCCTGGAACCGGCAGCCGCCCCGCCCGCCCGAGGTGGCCTTCTTCCCGTGGCGCGACGGCGGCCTCGGCGACCAGCAGACCCTGCTCGGCGGCTTCCAGGACGCCGACGGCGCTCGCTGGGGCCGCCCCGTGATGGCCGTCCAGGGCCCCGACGACGCCGTCTACGTCACCGACGACGCCGCCGGCGCGGTGTACCGGATGGTGCCTCCCGCGCGTTGAGCCGACGTGTCAGACGTGAGGTGACCCCGGGGTCAACCCCCGTCTGACCACTCGGCGATCCCCGTCAGAGCGGGATGTTGGTGTGCTCCCCGCGGGTGCCGGAGTCGGCGGCGCGGATGGCGGCGGCGAGGGCCGAGCGGGTGACGTCGGGGGTGACGATCTCGTCGACGACGCCGATCTCCACCGCCTTCTCCACACCGCCGGCGATCCGCTCGTGCTCGGCCGCCAGCTCGGCCTCGACCTGCGGGCGGACGTCGTCGGCGACGGCGGCGAGCTTGCGCCGGTGCAGGATCCGCACGGCCGCGACCGGCCCCATCACCGCCACCTCGGCGCCGGGCCAGGCGAAGACCTTCGTCGCGCCGAGCGACCGGGCGTTCATGGCGATGTAGGCGCCGCCGTAGGCCTTCCGCGTGACCAGGGTCACCCGGGGGACGACGGCCTCCGCGAAGGCGTGCAGCAGCTTGGCCCCGCGCCGCACCACCCCGTCCCACTCCTGGCCGACGCCGGGCAGGTAGCCGGGGACGTCGACCAGCACGACCAGCGGGACGCCGAAGGTGTCGCACATCCGGACGAACCGGGCCGCCTTCTCCGCGCTCAGGGAGTCCAGGCAGCCGCCGAGGCGCAGCGGGTTGTTGGCGACGACGCCGACGGTCCGGCCGCCCAGCCGGCCCAGCGCGACGGTGACGTTCGGGGCCCAGCGGGCGTGCAGCTCGACGGTCGAGCCCTCGTCGAGGACGCCGTTGATCAGCGGGTGCACGTCGTAGGCCCGCCGCGGGGACTCCGGCAGCAGCGCGGCCAGGTCGGTGTCGGCGACCTCGGTCTCGGTGACGCCCTGGCTCGCCAGCAGGGTGGTGATCCGGCGGCCCTGCAGCAGCGCGTCGGGCTCGTCCTCGGCCACCAGGTGGACGACGCCGGACCGACGCCCGTGGGTGTCGGGCCCGCCCAGCCGCAGCATGTCGACGTCCTCCCCGGTGACGGAGCGGACGACGTCCGGGCCGGTGACGAAGATCCGGCCCTCGGGGGCGAGGATCACGACGTCGGTCAGCGCCGGCCCGTAGGCGGCGCCACCGGCGGCGAAGCCGAGCACGATGGAGATCTGCGGGATGTGGCCGGACGCCTGGGTCATCGCGTGGAAGATCCGGCCGACGGCGTGCAGCGAGAGCACGCCCTCGGCGAGCCGGGCGCCCCCGGAGTGCCAGATGCCGAGGACCGGCACGCGGTCGATCATCGCCCGCGCGTAGGCCTGGACGACCACCTCGCAGCCCTGGACCCCCATCGCGCCGCCCATCACCGTCGCGTCGGAGCAGAAGGCGACGACGCGGCAGCCGTTGATCGTGCCGACGGCGGCCAGCATGCCGGAGTCGTCGTCGGGCGTGATCAGCTCGAGCGAGCCCTCGTCCAGCAGCTCACGCAGCCGGAAGTTGGGGTTGCGCGGGTCCTGGTCGCGGGGGAGCTTGACCTTCGCCGGGGCGGGGGCCGGCGTCGCGGGTGCGGCGGCCGAGGGTGCGGGGACGGTCGCGGTCATGGTCAGGCTCCTGTGGCGTAGGCGTTGGTGAAGGCGACCGCGACGTTGTGACCACCGAAGCCGAACGAGTTGTTGATCGCCGCCAGGTCGCCGGCGGGCAGGTCGCGGACCTTCGTGGCGATGTCGGCGCGCAGGTCGGCCTCGGGGTTCTCGAGGTTGATCGTGGGCGGCACCTTGCGGTGGCGCAGGGCCAGCAGCGTGGCCATCGACTCCAGCGCCCCGGCACCGCCGAGCAGGTGGCCGGTCATCGACTTGGTGCCGGTGACGACGGCCTCGTTCTGCTCGCCCAGCGCCTGGCGGATCGAGCTCAGCTCGGTCAGGTCGCCCTGCGGCGTCGAGGTGGCGTGGGCGTTGACGTGGACGATGTCGCCGGGGGAGAGGTCGGCCTCGCGCAGGGCCAGGCTCATCGCGCGGGCCTGCGTCTCCCCGGTCGGGTTCGGCTGCACCATGTCGTGGGCGTCGGCGGTGATCCCGGCACCCGCGAGCTCGCCGTAGATCCTCGCGCCGCGGGCCTGGGCGTGCTCGAGGGTCTCCAGCACCAGCATCACGGCGCCCTCGCCCAGCACGAAGCCGTCGCGGTCGACGTCCCAGGGCCGTGAGGCGCGCTCGGGCTCGTCGTTGCGCCGGCTCATGGCCTGCATGTTGGCGAAGCAGGCGATCGGCATCGGGTGGATCACGCTCTCGGTGCCGCCGGCCACCACCACGTCGGCCCGGCCCAGGCGGATCTGGTCCAGCGCGTGGGCGAGCGACTCGTTGCTGGAGGCGCAGGCCGAGACCGGCGTCGAGGCGAACGCCTGGGCGCCGAGCCGCAGGCTGACGTTCGCCGAGGAGGCGTTGGCCATCAGCATCGGGATGGAGAGCGGGCTGACCCGCCGGGCGCCCTTCTCCTTGTGCACGTCCCACTGCCCGAGGAGGGTGTTGAGGCCGCCGATGCCCGTGGCGATGGCGACGCCGAGCCGGGTGCGGTCGACGGGGTTGTCCTCCTTGAGGCCGTAGCCCGCGTCGGACCAGGCCTCCATCGCCGCGATGACGGCGAGCTGCGCGGAGCGGTCCAGCCGTCGCGCCTCGACGCGTTCGAGGACCTCCCCGGGCTCGACGAGGACGGGGGCCGCGATCTTGACGGGCAGCTCGTCGGCCCAGTCGGCCTCGATCGGGCGGACGCCGGAGCGTCCGGCGAGCAGGGCGTCCCACGTGCTCGGGGCGTCTCCGCCGAGCGGGGTGGTGGCGCCGATGCCGGTGACGACCACGCGGGTCCGGGACATGTCGTTCTCCTGCCAGGTGGTGCGATCGGTGCGGGGTGGGTCAGCTCGTGATCATGGTCCGCAGCAGCTGCGGACCATGATCACGAACGGCGGTCAGGAAGCGGCGCGCTCGATGTAGGCGACCGCGTCCCCGACGGTCTTGAGGTTCTTGGCCTCCTCGTCGGGGATGCTCACGCCGAACTTCTCCTCGGCGGCGTAGATGATCTCGACCATCGAGAGCGAGTCCACGTCGAGGTCGTCCGTGAACGACTTGTCGAGCTGGACGTCGTCGGTGGGGACACCGGCGACCTCGTTGACGATCTCGGCGAGGTCGGTGCGGACTTCTTCGGTGGTGGGCATAGGAGCTTCTCCTTCGTCGTGGTGGTGCTGGTGGGATCGGTGGTGGTGCGGTCGTGCGTCGGCCCGGGCCGGCCGGTCAGGGGAGCAGGATGACCTGTCCCGCGTAGACCAGGCCGGCGCCGAAGCCGATGATCAGGCAGGTCTGGCCGCTGCGGGCCTGACCCGACTCGAGCAGGGTCTCGATCGCCAGGGGGATGGAGGCCGCCGAGGTGTTGCCGGAGTGGATGATGTCGCGGCCGATGACCACGTCCGAGGGCAGCTTGAGCGCCTTGAACATGGCGTCGGTGATCCGGTTGTTGGCCTGGTGGGGCACGAAGACCTCGAGGTCCTCGGGCTTGACGCCGGCCGCGTCCATCGCCTCGGCGGCGGTCTTGGCCATCGTGTAGGACGCCCACTTGAAGACGGGGTTGCCGTTCATCCGCAGCATCGGCCAGTGCGGCCGGCCGTCGTCGTGCGCGTCCGCGTCCATGGCCGTGGTCCAGGACTCGCTCTGCGCGATCAGGTCGGCCTGGTCGCCGTCGGAGCCCCAGACCACCGGCCCGATGGCCGGGGTGTCGCTCGGACCGACGACCGCGGCGCCGGCGCCGTCGGCGAAGATGAACGCCGTCGAGCGGTCGTGCTTGTCCGTCATGTCGCTGAGCCGCTCCACGCCGATGATCAGCACGTGCTTCGAGGCCCCGGTCCGGACGAAGGAGTCGGCCATCGCCAGGGCGTAGCAGAAGCCCGCGCAGGCGGCGGAGATGTCGAACGCCGCGGCGTTCTTCGCGCCCAGCTCGCTGGCGATCGTGGTCGCGATCGCGGGCGTCTGGTGCAGGTGGGTGACCGTCGACACGATGACCGTGTCGATCTGCCCCGGCTCGACGCCCGCCCGCTCCATCGCCTTGCGGGCGGCGGCCTGGCTCATCATCGAGACGGTCTCGTCCTCCGACGCCCAGCGGCGCTCGCTGATGCCGGAGCGGGTGCGGATCCACTCGTCGGTGGAGTCGATGTAGGTGACGATCTCGGCGTTGTCCACCACGCGGCGCGGGCGGTAGCCGCCGATGCCCAGGATCTTCGAGAACTTCGCCCCCTGCGAGACGTTCAGGGGGGTGGAGCTGTCCAGGGCGCTCATCGCGTGACCTCCGTCGCGTCGGCCGACTCCACCATCGGGTGGAGCCGGAGCAGGGGCTGGCCGGGGGAGACGGGGTCGCCGTCCTCCACCAGCCACTCGACGACGATGCCGCCGTGGGGTGCGTTGACGGCGATGTCGTCGCGCCGGTTCTTGACGACGCCGACGGTGCTGTCCAGCGGCAGCACCGTGTCGGCCTCGATGTCCTCGGTCCGGGTGAACTGGCCCTTGCCGGGGGAGACGACGAGGCGCCAGGTGGGGTTGCCCGCGATCGGGGAGGACGACGCCGTGCCGCCGTGCCGGCGGACGAACTCCATCGCCTCCTCCAGCTGGTCGGGGGTGTTGAGGGCGAACAGCTCGACGCCCTTGAGGTTGCGCTTGGCGATGCCGGTCAGCGTGCCCGCGGGCGGCATCTCGAGCAGCCCGGTGACGCCGAGGTCGGCCATCGCCGCCATGCAGAGGTCCCAGCGGACGGGCGTGGCGACCTGGCCGACGAGGCGGCGCAGCACCTGCTGGCCGTCGTGGACCACCTGGCCGTCGGCGTTGGAGAGCAGCCGCGCCCGCGGGTCGTGGGTGGAGATGGCGCGGGCCAGGGAGCCCAGCCGGCCGACGGCCGGCTGCATGTGCACCGTGTGGAAGGCCCCGGCGACGCTGAGCGGGATCAGCCGGGCCCGCTTCGGCGGCGCGGCAGCCAGCGCCGCGAGCTGGTCGACCGTGCCGGCCGCGACGACCTGGCCGCTGCCGTTGAAGTTGGCCGGGGTCAGCCCCTGCGCCTCGAGCGCCGCGAGCACCTCGTCCGCGTCGCCGCCGATGACCGCGGTCATCGAGGTCGGGGTGACGGCACTGGCCTCCGCCATCGCCCGGCCGCGCTCGCGGACGAACACCATCGCCTGCTCGGCGGACAGGACCCCGACCCCGGCAGCGGCGGTGATCTCGCCGACCGAGTGGCCGGCCGCCACCCCGATGAAGGGGAAGGCGTCCGCCGGGTGCGGGAACAGCTCCAGCGCGGCGAGCAGGCCGGTCGCGACCAGCAGCGGCTGGGCCACGGCGGTGTCCCGGATCGTCTCGGCGTCGGCCTCGGTCCCGTAGTGGGCCAGGTCGAGGCCGGAGACCGCCGACAACCAGCCCAGCCGGTCGGAGAAGGACGGTTCCGAGACCCAGGGTCGCAGGAAGCCGGGTTGTTGGGCGCCCTGTCCGGGCGCGACGATCGCGAGCACGTCTTTACTCTTCCGTGACCTTCGGCCCCAGGGCGTGCAGGGACACGACCAAAGATGCGGTGCTCGTTTGTGGGGTTCTCACAAGAGGCTGGCTCAACCGTGAGCCTGATCACGTCCGGGCTCCGCGCGGGGCCCGGGAGGGCCCTCAGCCCAGCGGTCGGGCGGTCACGACCACGTTGTCGGAGTAGCCCCGGCCGCGGTCGAAGCTGCCCCCGCAGGTGATCACCACCAGGGCGGGGTCACCGTCCCGGCGGAACACCCGGTCGAGCGGCACCTCGGCCTTCGCGACCTTCTCCACCGAGCTGACGGCGTAGCGGTGGACCTGCTCGTCGGCGGCGGTCACCCGCAGCTCGTCGCCCTCGTCGAGGTCGCGCAGGTTGGCGAAGGGACCGAGTCCGTCGGCGACGGTGTCCACGTGGGCGGCCAGCACCGTCGTGCCGGCGCGGGCGCCCGGCCGGGCGCTGTAGGCGTACCAGGCGACCTCGTCGACGGTTGCGGGCAGCAGCATGAAGCCGTCCGCGTCGACACCGTAGGGCTGGACGGGCAGGTCGATGCGGACGTCGTCCGCGACGAGGCGGACGGGGGCCGGTGCCTCCCGGGCCGCGGGCCGGAGCGTGGCGCGGACGGTCGGCACCGCCGGTGCGGCGGCCTCCGACGGTTCCCGGCTCGGGGCCGCCGGGGTCGGGGTCGGGGTGGGTGCTGCGGTGGTGCGGGCCGGCGGGGCCGTCGCCGGAGCGGCGGTCCCGCCGGCGCAGCCGCCGAGCGGCAGGAGGAGCAGCAGCCCCAGCGACCCCAGCACCGCGGTGCGGTGCCGTGGGCTGGCGTGCGGCGTCATGACCCTCCTGCCGTTCGTGCGGTGGACCGGTGCGTGGGTCAGCGACCGGCGCGGACCACGCCGAACCGCCGGCTGGCGACGCCGGCGGCCACGACGACGAGCATGCCGCCCGCGACCAGCGGCAGCGGGTTGCTGTCCGCGGCGAGACCGGCCTCGCCGGCGTTCACCCCGCCCGGCCCCGAGTGCAGGCCCGAGATGGTCTGCACGGCGAGGTCGAGGTTGTCGTCCTCCAGGCTGCCCCAGGCGTAGACGATCGTGTTGACGCCCTCCTTGACGGCCACGTCGGCCGGGCCGATCACCGGGTCGGTCGTGCCGGCCGCGGCCACGGACGCCTTGACGGTGCCGGCCGCCAGGTCCAGCACCTCCTCGTCGGGGTTGCTGAGGTCGCTGATGACGGCGTCCCCGCCGGCCAGCACGTCGACGGCCGGGGCGGCCGCGGTGTGCCGGACGGTCAGCCGGCCCTCACCGGCGGCGGTCTTCGAGGTGTCGTTCTCGAAGAGGGTGGCCGTCGGGTCCCCGCCCTCCTCCAGGTGGGCGACGGCCGTGTAGTTGCCGCCGGCGGCCAGCTCGAGGTCGATCGGCCCGATCACCGGGTCGGAGTCGTCGTCGGCGTCAGCGGCGGTGATCGCCACCTCGTAGGTGCCGGCGTCGAGGTCGAGCGGGCCGGCGAGCGTGCCGGGGGTGAAGTCGTCCAGGGTGAGCTTGCCGTCCACGTAGACGTCGACGTCGGTGTCCGGGACGGCGTGCAGGACGGACAGCTTGACGCCGTCCGCGGCGTGGGCAGGCGTGACAGCCAGAGCCGCCGTGCCCAGGGTGAGCGTGCCAGCGGCTGCGAGGGCCAGGGCGCGGGTTCGAGTGCTCATGGTTTCTCCTTCGTCGGATGGGACCTTGCCCTGCTATGCGGTGGCCGAGCCGGTCTGGATGCAGACGACTCCCGTCGCGATCAGACCGCCCGCGGTGCATCCGGCCGGTCCCGGCCAGCGCAGAAGGGGTCATCGCCCCACCGGGGGCGCCACTCGACGCAGAGGAAGGCTCACCATGACCCTCGGACGACTCGCCCGGACGGGTGCGGTGGTCGCGCTCGCGACCGCGGCCACGCTCGCCACCCTGGCCCCCGCCGACGCCCACCGGCGCCCCGCGGCACCGACCGGCACCACCAGCCTCGCCACCGTGCTCGCGGCCGACGGCGCCGGCTTCGACCGCAACCCGCGCGACTACGACATCCTCGACAACGCCGTCAGCGCCGTGCTGAAGGCGAAGCCCACCAGCCCGGTCGCGGTCCTCGCCGACGGGGACACCGCCCTCACGGCCTTCCTGCCCACCGACCGGGCCTTCCGGCAGCTTGCCGTCGACCTGACCGGGCACCGCTACCGCAGTGAGTCCAAGGTCTTCACCGTGCTCGCGACCGAGCTCGGCGTCGAGACGATCGAGGACGTCCTGCTGTACCACGTCGTGCCCGGCGCGATCCTCAGCTACCGGCAGGCGCTGCGCGCGGACGGTGCGGTCCTCACCACGGCGCTCACCGGGTCGACGGTGCGGGTCGACGTCGTCCGCTGCGCCGTCGTCAAGCTCGTCGACGCCGACCGCGACGCGCGCAACCCGGTCGTCGTGGCCCGCGACCTGAACGCCGGCAACGTCCAGATCGCGCACGGCATCGACCGGGTGCTGCGCCCCGTGGACCTCTGAGGACGGCCCGGTCATCGCCTGGACTGATCCCGTCGCGGCGGCAGTAGGCTGCTGGACGCGAGGGCCGGTGGCCCCCTCGGACGTGCGAGGGGGCCCGGCCGTCGCCGACCACGCGGGGGTGGCTCTCAGCCGCTCTGCGCTCGACGACACGGGGGAGGGTCTGCTGGTGACGGTCGACCCACCGCCGCGGACCGCCGTGGACGCCGTCGACTGGGCGGGGATGAGCGACGCCGACCTCGGGCTGGCCTTCGCCGACGGGCTCGACGGGAGCCTCGAGGAGTCGTTCCGGCGCTGGGGGACACTGGTGAACACCGTGGCCTGGCGACTGCTCGGCGACGCAGGAGAGGCCGAGGAGGTGACCCAGCAGGTGTACGTCGCAGCGTGGCGTGGTCGCCACACCTTCGCACCCGACCGGGGCAGCCTCGCGGCCTGGCTGCTCGGCAGCACCCGGCACCGGGTCGTCGACCGGCAGCGGGCGCGCGGACGCGAGATCCGGCTCATCCGGGCCGCGGCGGAGGACGCCGTGCAGCAGAGCAGCCCGGAGGCCCCCGAGGTGGTGACCGACCGCCTGCTCCTCGCCGACGAGATCGCCCGGCTGCCCGACCCGCGGCGCTCGATCCTGCAGCTGGCCTTCTACGACGGCTACACCCACGCGGAGATCTCGGAGCGTCTCGGGCTGCCCCTGGGCACGGTGAAGAGCCACGCCCGCCGGGCCCTCCTGCACCTGCGCGACCGGCTGACCACCTCATGAGGCACCTGGACGAGGAGACCCTCGCCGGGATCGCGCTGGGCGAGCCGGACCAGCCGTCGGCCCGCGACCGCGCCCACCTCCTGGTCTGCCCGACGTGCGCGGAGACGCTGCACGAGCTGCAGGCGCTGGTCGCCACGGGACGGGCCGAGAAGCCCGGACCGGTGCGACCACCCGGGGCCGGGGTGCTCGCCGCGATCCAGGCCGAGCTGGCCGCCGACCGGACGTCCGCCGCGCCCGCCGCCCCGGCGTCCGAGCCCGTCCCGGCCGTGAGCTCGGCGTCCGTCGCCGTCCTGGACCGGCACCGCAGGGACCGGTCCGGCTCGTCGACGCCGCGGCGGCTGCTGGCCGCGGCGGCCGTCGTGCTGGTCGCCGCCGGGGGAGCGTTCTGGTACCGCGCCGCCACGGCCGACGTCCTCCTCGCCAGCACCACGCTCGCCTCCCTGCCCGACCACTCCGGCAGCGGCACGGCGCAGCTGACCGAGCACGACGGCGACCTGCGGCTCACCGTCGACGTGACCAGGCCCCCCGCGGGCGACGCCTTCGAGGAGCTGTGGCTCATCAACACCGACGGCCGCCGGATGATCTCCCTGGGCGTCGTCCCGCCGGACGGCCGGGGCAGCTACCCCGTGCCGCTCACCGAGCCGGGCCTGGACGGGTACACCGTCGTCGACATCTCGCTGGAGCCGTTCGACGGCAACGCCGCGCACAGCCGCAACAGCCTCCTGCGCGGCACCCTCGGCTGAGGGGGCCACCCGCGAGCGGCGTTCAGGCCTCCGCCGGCTCCTCGCGGCGTGAGCCGGGCAGCAGCCGCCCGAGGGTGAGCGCCAGCCGCAGGGCGTAGGCGTCGCGCGGGTCCGTGGGGCTGTACCCCGTCACCTCGTGGATGCGGCGGAGCCGGTAGCGGACGGTGTTCGCGTGCACGTACAGCAGCCGCGCGGCCGCTTCCACCGAGAGGCCCTGGTCGAGGAAGGTGACGAGGGTCTCCAGCAGGCCACCACCCGCGGCCCGCAGCGGGTCGTAGAGGTCGCGGGCCAGCGCCCGGCGGGCGTGGCCGTCGCCGGAGAGCGCCCGCTCGGGCAGCAGGTCCGAGGACGCGACAGGGCGCGGGGCCTCGGGCCAGCCGGGGGCCGCCCGGAAGGCGGACAGGGCCTCCCGGGCGCTGGCGGCCGCCTCCATCAGGTGGTCCACGGCGGGACCCACCACGACCGGGCCGGCCCCGAAGACCGACGCGAAACCCGCCGTGACCTCGGCGGCGCGGCCGGGGGTGGTCAGGTCGGCGCCGCCCAGCACGACGACCATCCGGTCGCCCTGCACCGCGCCCAGCATGTCGGTGTGGGCGATGGCGGCGGCGTGCCGGATCGCCTCCAGCGCCTGGGCGCTCTCCCGGTCCGGGGCCGGCCCGACGACCACCACGGCGGCCGCGGTGGAGCGCCAGCCCAGCGTCGAGGCGCGGGACAGAACCGTCTCGTCGGTCTCGCCCCGCAGCACCGCGTCGACGGTGAGCGCCTCCAGCCGGGCGTCCCAGGCTCCGCGGAGCTCCGCGGCGCGGGCGTAGATCTCGGCGGCCGAGAAGGCCACCTCGCGGCTGTACTGGACGATCGCGGCGTGCAGGATCGGCCGGTCGGCCTTCGGCATCACCTCGTCGATCTGGTCCTCGACCACCTCGATCGTGGTCCGCACCAGCTCGACCGTCTGGTAGAGCGAGATGCGCCGGGCCAGCTCGCGCGGGGCCGAGCCGAACACCTCCGAGGTGACCGGTCCGGACGGCTCGGGCTCGGCGAACCAGCGGACGAAGCCGTCGATGCCGGCCTGGGCGACGAGGGTGACCCAGGACCGGTGCTCGGCGCTCAGCCGGCGGAACCAGGCGTGCCGCTGCTCCATCTCCGCGACGGTGGCGGTCGTCATCTCACCGGTGACGCCCGAGAGCCGCTTGGCGATGGTCGAGCGGGTCTTGGCCGAGGGGAGCAGCGACTTGTTGATCCCCCGGGTCGTCGCAGCCATAGGCTGACTCTAGTGCTGGGCGCCCGTCGTCCCGGCCGCCGACGGAGGGGAGCGGGTGGGCGTGAGCGACCTGGAGACGAGGCCGTCCGAGCAGCGGCTGGCCGGCCCGCCGGCCGGTGGACCCGAGGAGCTGCTGCTGACGGCACGCCGGGTCTACCTGGGCAAGACGACCGAGGTCGCGCGGCTGCTCCCGGACCGGCAGGTGCGGATGATCGGCGCCTGGTGCTTCCTCGACCACTACGGTCCCGAGGACCTCGGCGACGCCCCGGGCATGCGCGTCTGGGCGCACCCGCACACCGGGCTGCAGACCGTCAGCTGGCTGCTCGAGGGCGAGATCGAGCACCGCGACAGCCTCGGCTCGCTGGCCCGGGTCCGGCCGGGCGAGCTGCACGTCATGACGGCGGGCGCCGGCATCGTGCACAGCGAGCTCTCCCCGCCCGACCGGCCACCGACGATGCACGGGCTGCAGCTCTGGGTCGCCCTGCCCGAGGCCGCCCGGCACGGCCGACCGCACTTCGACACGGTCACCGACCTGCCGCGGCTGACCCGGGAGGGCCTGCGCGGCCAGGTGCTGCTGGGCGAGGTCGACGGCGTCCGCTCGCCCGCTCCCGCCTACTCCCCGCTCTGCGCGGCCGACCTGGAGCTCGTGGCCGGTGCGGACGTCGAGATCACCCTCGACCCGGCCTTCGAGCACGGCGTCGTGGTCGTGGCGGGCGAGGCGACCGCCGCGGGGACGAGCGGTGGCGTCGACCAGCTGGTCTACCTGGGCACCGGCCGGTCACGGCTCCGGCTGCGCAGCGCCACCGGGGCCCGCGTCATGCTGCTGGGCGGGGAGCCGTTCCCGGAGGAGATCGTCCTGTGGTGGAACTTCATCGGCCGCAGCCACGCGGAGGTCGCCGGCTTCCGCGACGCCTGGGAGCGGCGCGAGGCGCGCTTCCCGCCGGTCGTGGAGCGGGGCGAGCGCGTCATGGAGGCCCCGCCGCTGCCCACGGTGCCCCTCAAGGCCCGGCCGAGCCGTCGGGTGGCGCGGTGACCGCCGGGGCCGGGGCGGCGGTCGGCGCCCTCCGCGAGATCGGCTTCCTGCTCGAGCGCTCGCGCTCGGACACCTTCCGCGTCAAGGCCTACCGGGGCGCCGCCGACGCCCTGGAGGCGATGTCGCCCGCGCAGGTGGCGGAGCACCAGACGGGACGGACCTGGGGCACCGTGACCGGCGTCGGCCCGAAGACGGCGACGGTGATCAGCCAGGCGCTCGCCGGTGAGGTGCCGGCCTACCTGCAGCAGCTGCGGGACGCGAAGGCCCCGCTCGTCGACGGCGGGACCCGGATGCGCGCAGCCATGCGGGGCGACCTGCACGTGCACTCCACCTGGTCCGACGGCGGGAGCCCGCTGGAGGAGATGATGACCACCGCGCGCGACCTCGGCCACGAGTACTGCGCCATCACCGACCACTCGCCGCGGCTGAAGGTGGCGCGTGGGCTCAGCGCCGAGCGGCTGCGCGAGCAGATCGACGTCACCCGGGCGCTGGGGGAGCGGCTGGCGCCCTTCCGGGTGCTGCAGGGCATCGAGGTGGACATCCTCGAGGACGGCGGGCTCGACCAGTCCGACGCGCTGCTGGCCGAGCTCGACGTCGTCGTCGCCAGCGTGCACTCCAAGCTGCGCTCCGACTCCGAGACGATGACCCACCGGATGGTGGGCGCCATCGCCAACCCGCGGACGAACGTGCTCGGCCACTGCACCGGGCGGCTGGTCGAGGGGGAGCGCGGCACCCGGCCGCCGTCGACCTTCGACGCCGAGGTGGTGTTCGAGGCCTGCCGCACCTTCGGGGTGGCGGTGGAGATCAACTCCCGGCCCGAACGCCGTGACCCGCCGACCGCGCTGCTGCAGCTGGCGGTCGACATGGGCTGCGTCTTCTCCATCGACACCGACGCGCACGCGCCCGGGCAGCTGGACTTCCAGATCTACGGGTGCGCGCGGGCGGAGGAGATGGGCATCGACCCCGACCGGGTGATCAACACCTGGCCGGTCGACCGGCTGCTGGAGTTCTGCGCCCGCTGAGTCCCCGGCCCGGGCCGCTGGTTAGGGTCGAGGCGTGGACGACTTCTCCCTGGCCGCCGACCTCGTCCGCGAGGCCGGGACGCTCGCCGCCCGGATGCTCGGGGAGGGCCTCGAGACCCGGTACAAGACGTCGGTCTCCGACGTCGTCTCCGCAGCCGACCACGCCGCCGAGGACCTGGTGGTCCGCCGGCTGGCCGAGGCGCGTCCCGACGACGGCCTGATCGGCGAGGAGGGCCATGCCCGTCCGGGCGCCCGGACCTGGTACGTCGACCCGGTCGACGGCACCTACAACTTCCTGTCCGGCATCCCCTACTGGTGCTCCGCGGTCGGCCTGGTCGACGACGAGGGCCCCGTGGCCGGGGCCGTGTACTACCCGGCGCGCGACGAGCTGTGGCTCGGCGGCCGCGACCACCCGACGACGCTCAACGGGGTCCCCGTCGAGCGGCTGACCGACCGGCCGCTCGAGGCGATCTCGGTCGCCACCTACTTCCACCCCCGGCACACGCAGGACCCCGCCCGCGCCGCGTCCTGGCAGGCGGCCACGAACGCCTCGGCCGCGGTCCGGATGCTCGGCTCCGCCTCCGTCGACCTCTCCGGGGTGGCCAGCGGCCGGCTCGGGCTGTTCCTGCAGGGGAACCTCAGCCCGTGGGACTGGTACCCCGGTGCCGCCCTGGTGCTCGGCGCCGGCGGCGTCACCGACGAGGTCGCCTTGCCGGGCATCACCTGGCAGGTGGCGGGCAACCGGCAGGCCGTCGCCGACGCCAGCGCCGCCCTGCGCGGCGCCGGCGCTCCCCGTCACGAGCCGTGAACGACGTCGGCGTCTGGTCCGACTTCGTCCACACCTTCGCGCCCAGTGCTCGGAGCCGTCAGGCGCCGGCCCCCTCCTGGGCGACGTGCGCGACGGCGGTGGGGTCGCCCAGCGAGTAGGCGTCGTAGGCCTTCTTCGCCGCGGCGGGGTCGTACTGGCCCTCGCGGGCCAGCGTCTCCAGCGTGGCGACGACGATCGACTCGGCGTCGACCTGGAAGAAGCGGCGGGCGGCGGCCCGGGTGTCGGCGAAGCCGAACCCGTCGGTGCCCAGCGAGCACCACGGCTGGTGCACCCAGGGCCGGATCTGGTCCTGGACCGCCCGCATGTAGTCGCTGACCGCGACGACCGGCCCGGCCGCGCCGTGCAGCGTCCGGGTCACGTACGGGTAGCGGCGCTCCTCGTCGGGGTGGTTGAGGTTCCACTCCTCCGACTCGAGACCGTCACGCCGCAGCTCGTTCCACGACGTCACCGACCAGATGTCGGCGGCGACGCCCCACTCGTCGGCCAGCATCTGCTGGGCCTTCACCGCGGCCGGCATGGCCACGCCCGACGCCAGCAGCTGGGCCCGCGGGTGGTCACCCTCGAGCGTCGCGTCGGCGTGCTTGTAGATGCCCTTGAGCAGGCCTTCGACGTCGAGGTCCGCCGGTGCCCCGGGCTGGGGGACCGGCTCGTTGTAGACGGTGATGTAGTAGATGAGGTTCTCGCCCTCGGGGTGGGCGTCGTCCTCGTGCCCGTACATCCGGCGCAGGCCGTCCTGGACGATGTGCCCCACCTCGTAGGCGAACGCCGGGTCGTAGTGCACGACCGCGGGGTTGGTGCTGGCCAGCAGCGGCGAGTGCCCGTCCGCGTGCTGCAGGCCCTCACCGGTCAGCGTGGTCCGCCCGGCGGTCGCGCCCAGCAGGAAGCCGCGGGCCATCTGGTCGGCCATCGCCCAGATCGAGTCACCGGTCCGCTGGAAGCCGAACATCGAGTAGAAGATGTAGAAGGGGATCATCGGCTCGCCGTGCGTGGTGTGCGCGGACCCGGCGGCGATGGTGGAACCCATCGCCCCGGCCTCGGAGATGCCCTCGTGCAGCAGCTGACCGGAGGTGCTCTCCTTCCACGAGAGCAGCAGCTTGCGGTCCACCGACTCATACGTCTGGCCGTGCGGGTTGTAGATCTTGGCCGTCGGGAACATGGAGTCCATGCCGAACGTCCGGAACTCGTCCGGGGCGATGGGGACGATCCGGTGGCCGATCTCCTTGTCCCGCATCAGGTCCCGCAGCAGCCGGACGAAGGCCTGCGTCGTCGCGACCTTGGCCTTCTCCCCGGCCGACTCCATCAGGGGTGCGTAGACCTCGTTGCCCGGCAGCTTCAGGCTCAGCGGCTTGGCGCGGCGCTCGGGCACGTAGCCGCCCAGCGCCCGACGGCGGTCCTGCAGGTAGGTGATCTCGTCGGAGTCCGCCCCCGGGTGGAAGTACGGCGGGTTGTACGGGTCCTCGAGCTGGCTGTCGGGGATGTCGAGGTACAGCCGGTCCCGGAAGGCCTTGAGGTCCTTCGTCGTCAGCTTCTTCATCTGGTGGGTGGCGTTCTTGCCCTCCAGGGCGTCGATCGTCCAGCCCTTGACCGTCTGGGCGAGGATCACCGTCGGCTGGCCCACGTGGTCCTGCGCGGCCTTGAACGCGGCGTAGACCTTGCGGTAGTCGTGGCCGCCGCGGGAGAGCAGCTTGATCTGCTCGTCGCTCATCCCCGAGACCATCTTCTGCAGGCGCGGGTCGTCGAAGAAGTTGCCGCGGATGTAGGCGCCGTCCTCGACCAGGTAGGTCTGGAACTGCCCGTCCGGCGTGGTGTTCATCTTGTTCACCAGGACGCCGTCGCGGTCAGCCGCGAGCAGCGGGTCCCAGTCGCGGCCCCAGAGGACCTTGATGACGTTCCAGCCGGCCCCCAGGAAGTAGGACTCCAGCTCCTGCACGATCTTGCCGTTGCCGACGACGGGGCCGTCGAGCTGCTGCAGGTTGCAGTTGACCACCCAGGTGAGGTTGTCCAGGCCCTCGCGCGAGGCCACGCGGATGGCGCCGAGCGACTCCGGCTCGCCCATCTCGCCGTCGCCGAGGAAGGCCCAGACGCGCTGCTCGGCGGTGTCCTTGATGCTGCGGTTGTGCAGGTAGCGGTTGAAGCGGGCCTGGTAGATCGAGTTGATGCCCGTCAGGCCCATCGAGACCGTCGGGAACTCCCAGAACTTCGGCATCAGCCGCGGGTGCGGGTAGGAGGACAGGCCCTGGCCGGCACCGCGGGAGACCTCCTGGCGGAAGCCGTCGAGGTCCTCGCTGCTCAGCCGGCCCTCGAGGAAGGCCCGGGCGTAGACGCCGGGCGAGGCGTGGCCCTGGATGAAGACCTGGTCGCCACCGCCCGGCGCGTCCTTGCCGCGGAAGAAGTGGTTGAAGCCGACCTCGTAGAGGCTGGCGGCGCTCTGGTAGGTGGCGATGTGGCCGCCGACCTCGAGGCCCTTGCGGTTGGCCTTGCTGACCATGATCGCGGCGTTCCAGCGGATGTAGGCCCGCAGCCGGCGCTCGATGTGCTCGTCGCCGGGGAACCAGGGCTCCGCCTCGGCCGGGATGGTGTTGACGTAGTCGCTGCTGCGCAGGGCCGGCAGGCCCACCTGGGCGGCGCGGGCGCGCTCGAGGAGCTTGAGCATGATGTAGCGGGCCCGGTTCTTGCCCTTCTCGTCCAGCAGGCCGTCCAGCGACTCCAACCAGTCGGCCGTCTCGTCCGGGTCGATGTCGGGGATCTGGCTGAGCAGACCTTCGGCGGTGATGGCCGGACGAGTTCCGGGCTTGGCCATGCGAGCTCCTCACGATCTCCAGCGACGGTGACGCTGGTGTTCTCCAGGGTCGTCGGGTCGACGACGACACCCCATCCTGTCACCTGGCGGCAACGGGGGCACCCATGGCCGGGCTGCCCCGCGGGGCACGCGCGGGCGCCTCGCCGGGAGCCGGGACACGCCGGGGGTTCCACCGGGTGGCCGCCTCTGGCAGGCTGGCCCCAGAGTTGTCCGTCACCGCGGCCGCTGCGTGCAGGAGATCTGCTCGGCGGCACCGCACCACATGAAGGAGCTGCGCACCGAGATGAGCGAGCTGAGCCCTCGCGTTCCGGATCCGATGCTCACGCGCTGCACGCACGCGACGTGGACCCGGGGGTCACGGTGAGCGCGCCCGAGCACGACCAGGTGGTCGTCAGCAAGCTCGGCCTGACGCCGGGCCTGGCGGTCCAGGAGATCGGCTGGGACGACGACGTCGACGACGAGATCCGCGTGATGATCGAGGACGCCGTCGACGGCGAGCTGGTCGAGGAGGCCGTGGAGCCGGTCGACCTGGTGCTGCTGTGGTGGCGTGACGGCGACGGTGACCTGGTCGACGGCCTGGTCGAGGCCCTGCCCGACCTCACCGACAGCGGCTACATCTGGCTGATGACGCCGAAGGTGGGCCGCGACGGCTACGTCGACGCCGTCGACCTGGCCGAGGCGGCGGTGACCGCCGGGCTGGCGCAGACGACGACGGCCACGGTCTCGGCGGACTGGGCGGCCACCAAGCTGGTCCGGCCCAAGGGTTCGCGCCGGTGAGCGCGGCGGTGCCCGAGGTCGGGCAGACCGCCCCGGAGTTCACCGCCCGCAACCAGCACGGTCAGACGGTCACCCGTGCCGACCTCCTCGGCGCACCGGCGGTGCTCGTCTTCTACCCCTTCGCGTTCTCGGGCATCTGCACCAGCGAGCTGGGCGCGTTCCGGGACGGCCTGGCCGAGTTCAGCGCCGTCGCCGCGCGGGTGCTGGCGATCAGCTGCGACCCGGTGTTCGCCCTCCGGGCGTTCGCCGACGCCGAGGGGCTGGCGTTCGACCTGCTGTCCGACCACTGGCCGCACGGCCAGGTGGCGCGCGACTACGGCGTCTTCGACGAGGAGTGGGGCACCGCCCGGCGCGGCTCCTTCGTGCTGGACGCCGCGGGCACCATCACCTGGTCGGTCCTCACCGGCCTGGGCGAGCCCCGGAGCATCGCGGAGCACCTGCAGGCGCTGAGCGCCGCCTGAACCGCGGTCGACCGACGACCGCTCACAGCGGCGTCCAGTCCGCGTTCGCCCCGCAGACCACCAGGCAGGGCAGCGCGCCCGGCACGTCGCCGGCCAGCCAGGCCGCCAGGGGCACCGCGGCCGCCGGCTCGGTCGCGATCCGGCACTCCTCCCACAGCCGGTCCCGCGCCGCGACGATCGCCGCCTCCGACACCAGCACCGACCGGACGGCCCCGCTGCGGGCCCGCGGGGCCAGCACGTCGAAGGGCACCCGGCCGATCCGCGTCGCCCCCAGCGCCGAGGACGCCAGCGACTCCACGGGCGCGTCCACCGGGTGCCCGGCGACCAGGGCGTCGTGGACGGCGCTGCACCGCTCGGGTTCGGCGAGCACCAGCAGGCGCTCGCCCACCGCGAGGGCGCTGCCGGCCGACAGCCCGCCGCCGCCGGCGGCCACCACCACCGTGTCGACGTCCGGCGCGTCCGCGACCACCTCGGCGGCCACGGTGCCGTTCCCGGCCACCACCAGCGGGTCGTCGTAGGCGGGGATGTAGCGGTGCCCGGGGCGGGCCGCGAGCTCGGCGGCGGCCGCCGCGGCCTCGGCGTAGGTCGCCCCGGTGCGGACGAGGGTGACCCCCTTCGCGGCGATCCGGCGGGCCTTGACCTCCGGCACCGACGCGGGGACGAACACCGTGGCGGTGATGCCGAGCAGGGCCGCGGCCGTCGCCACGCCGAGCCCGTGGTTGCCACCGGACGCCGTCACCACGTGGTCGTGGGCGTGCCCCGCGAGCACCGCGTTCAGAGCGCCGCGCAGCTTGAACGAGCCGCTCAGCTGCAGCTGCTCGAGCTTGAGCACGAGCGGCCGGCCGTCGAGGCTGAGCCGGAGCAGCGGGGTGCGGCGGACGTAGGCCCGCAGCCGGTCGGCCGCCTCCGCCACGTCCCGGGTCGTGGGTGGGAGCACCGGGGTCACCAGAGTCACCCCCTCAGTCTCGTCCGCCGTGGCCCCGGGCGCGGGCACCGCCGCACCGCGTGGTCACAGGTCCTAAGATCACAGCATGCCGCTCGCAGGAGAGTACGAGCCCAGCCCCAGCGCCTTCGTGCGCGACCAGGTCGAGCGCTACGAGGCGACCGACGGCCGGGAGGCCGGGACCCTGGCGGGCACGGGCCTGCCCGTCGTCATCTTCACGACGCGCGGCAACAAGACCGGGAAGCTGCGCAAGACCCCGCTGATGCGCGTCGAGCACGGCGGCGCCTACCTCCTGGTGGCCAGCCAGGGCGGGGCGCCGAGCCACCCCGTCTGGTACCACAACCTCAAGGCCGACCCCACCGCGCTGGAGGTGCAGGACGGCGCCGACCGCTTCGACGCGACCGCCCGCGAGCTCGACGGCGACGAGCGGGAGCTGTGGTGGGGGCGAGCCGTCCAGGCCTACCCGAGCTACGCCGACTACCAGCGCAAGACCGACCGCCGCATCCCGGTGCTCCTCGCGGAGCGCCGGGTCGATGCCGGCAACGACGCAGAGGAGCACTCATGATCGACACCACCCCGTTCGGCCGGACCGGCCACGACAGCACGCGGGTCATCTTCGGCGCGGCGGCCTTCGGTGAGGTCACCCAGGACGAGGCCGACGAGACGATGGAGCTGATCCGCCGGCACGGGATCAACCACCTGGACACGGCGGCGAGCTACGGCGAGGCCGAGCTGCGGCTCGGCCCGTGGATGGCCGAGCACCGGTCCGAGTACTTCCTGGCCACGAAGACCGGCGAGCGCACCAAGGACGCGGCCTGGGCCGAGATCAACCGGTCGCTGGAGCGGCTGCAGACCGACCACGTCGACCTCCTGCAGCTGCACAACCTGGTGGACGAGGAGGAGTGGCGGACCGCCTTCGCCACCGGCGGCGCCCTCGAGGCGGCCGTCCGCGCCCGCGACGAGGGTCTGGTCCGGCACATCGGCGTCACCGGCCACGGGGTCACGGTGGCTGCGCAGCACCTGCGCTCGCTGGGAGAGTTCGAGTTCGACTCGGTCCTGCTGCCCTACAACTTCCCGATGACCCGCAACCGCGCGTACCTGGACGACTTCGAGGCCCTGACCGCGACCTGCGACGAGCGCGGCGTGGCCGTGCAGACGATCAAGTCCATCACCCGCGCACCGTGGGGTGACCGGGAGCAGACCGCCGCCACCTGGTACGAGCCGCTGCGGGACCAGGGCGCCATCGACACCGCCGTGGCCTGGGTGCTCGGCCGCGAGGGCGTCTTCCTCAACACCGTCGGTGACATCCACGTGCTGCCGATGGTGCTGGACGCGGCCGAGCGGGCCGACGGGCGTCCGGACGAGCAGGCCATGGAGCGCTTGGAGGCCGCCTTCGGCCTGGAACCGCTGTTCGTCTGAGCGGGTCGGCGGCCCGAGCGGGCCAGGGGGGACCAGGGTGCCGCGAACGCGGAGCGCTGGGCCCCCTCCTGGCGGGGTGAGGACGAGGACGGCGTCCCGTGCCCCGCGCCACGCCGGCTCACCGACGAGGCGCAGGCGACCGGGGTGCTCATCCGGCGCTCCGGTGGGTACTTGACCTCGGGACCCCCGGGGCCGGAACCTGCCGGTGGAACGGTGCCGTGCTTCTCCGGTCCCGCCGCCGCCCCCCCTCGTCCTCAGGAGCCCCGATGACCACCGTGGAAGCCAGCCCCACCGTCCTGTCCCGCACCGCCGCGCGAGCCGGCACCTCCGGCGTGGTCGTCGGCGCCCGGTCGGTCGCTCGCGGCGCACGGACGCCCAGGAGCTCGGCGTGGTGACCCGACGCTCCGCCCTGCTGCTCCTCGCCGCGCTCGGTCTCGGGCGCGGGAGCGCGCAGGCGGCCACCACGAGCCCGGCGACGACGCTGACCGTCACCCCGACCGGCGACTACTTCGCGACGGTCCAGGCCCACCTCAACACCTTGGCGAGGCGGGCCGACACGGGCACCCGCTACACCCTGCAGTTCGCGCCGGGCACCTACCACCTGCGCAACCAGTGGACGGTGACGGGCCTGCAGAACGTCCACCTCACGTCGCAGGACCCCGCGCACCCCGCCGTCCTGACCAAGGGCGCCACCTGGGGCGGGGAGTACATCGCCCGCTTCTACTTCGGGGCGAACATCCGGGTCTCCGACCTGAGCTTCGTCGGCAACCACGTCTACACGCCCGCGGACTCCGTCGTCCACTGGGCCGACCAGGGCCTCTGGTTCGCCTCCTGCCACGACACCCGCGTCGACCACTGCACCTTCACCGACATCGGCAACGCGGCCATCCGCCACAACACCTCGCTGGACGACGCGCCCGGGGTGCACTCCTACGACCACGTCATCGAGGACTGCACCTTCAACAACTGCTGGCAGGTCACCACCACCCAGGAGGGTGGCACGAAGCACGGTGGGTCGAGGTACTGGACCTTCCAGCGGAACACGCTGAACCGCATGAGAGGAGCCGTCAAGTTCGCCTCCCGCACCCCGGGCGCGCACCACGGCAAGATCCTGGACAACACCTGGACGCCGACCACCACCAACGCCGCGGTGGAGCTGTGCTCCGTCGACGAGGTCGAGGTCCGCGGCAACACCTTCACCGGGATCCGGGGGTTCGTCGTCAACGGCTACACCAACACCGCGCAACCCGTGGGCTTCCCCTGGGGCACCAACATCACCTTCGCCGGGAACACGGTCGACGGCGCCGGGGACGTCTTCCGGCTCTCCTTCGACGCCTACCCCAACGGCGCTGATCCCACCGGGTCGAACCTGGTGATCGACGACAACGACATCTCGCACGTGAGGACGACCGACTCCGACGCGATCCGGGTGGCCAACGGGCGCGTCGTCGGCCTCCGCTTCACCGACAACCGGTTCTCCGCGATGGGCAGCAGGATCGTGCACGCGTTCGGGTCGAGCACGGGCGTCGTGATCGCGGGCAACAGCCGCGACGGGGCCCGCTACCCCTGATCGGCGGGTCCGTCGCGGCGGATGCCGGTCGCTCCCGGGTGGGCACGCACGCGCAGCGGTGGGAACAGAGGGACTCGAACCCCCGACCCCCTGTTTGTAAGACAGGTGCTCTAACCAGCTGAGCTATGTTCCCGGGTCGTCGAGCCCGCGGGTCGGACTCCGGCCCCGGGTCGGCCGCTCAGACTAGTGCCCGGCACCCGCCCCGCCAAGCGTCGGTCGACGCGGCCCGTCGCCCTCGGGCCGACGGCGCTCCTGCACTAGGTTGACCTCAGGGGTGCCGGTGTCGTGCACCGCCGCTGCCGACCGAGCCGAGAGGGGACCGCCGTGGCCACGCCGTCCGCTGCCCCCCTGGCCGGGGGGCCCACCGGGTCGCTGCGGCCGGCCGTCTCGCGGTCGACCGCCCTGCTCGCCGGTGGCCTGACGGGCCTGCTCAGCCTGACCGGCATGCTGCGCCTCACCGCCGGCGCCTTCTCCGGACAGCTCTCGCGCTTCGCACTCGTCGTCGTGCTGCTGGCCATGCTGCCGTGGGTGGCCTACGTCGCCCACCGGGCCCGGCACGGCCGGATGACCACCCGCGCGCTGGTCGTCGTGCTCGGGCTGGTCGTGGTCGGCTTCGCCGCGGTGTGGCTGGCCGTCTTCGGTCCCGTGCTCGCCCTGCTCTGCTCGCTCGGGGCCTTCGCCGTGGTGTGGGTCAGCGACTGGCCCCAACGCCGCCCGCGCGGCGACGACCGGTTCGTGAGGATCGAGGAGCTGCAGCGCGACGAGGAGGAGTAGGGGAGAGGCGGGCTGTGCCCTCTCTCCTCGCCCCGCTCGGGGGCGGGTCGGCCTGTGCCCCCGGTCGACGTCGTCGCCCGGTCGGTGTTGCCCTCACGTCTCGTGGTCGGTGACTGCCTCGGTACTGCGACCGGTGGCCGCGTGGTCACCCGCACGCCACGACCGGCACTCTCCTGGGGTGCGGCGCGCTCAGCGGTCGAGGGTGAAGGCCAGGGCTGCGGCACCGAGCAGGCCGGCGTTCTCCAGCACGGCCGGCCGGACCTCGAGGTCGCGGACGTAGTCGAGCACCGCGAACGCGCGCAGGTGGCGGCGCAGCGGCTCGAAGACCACCTCGCCGGCCTTCGACACACCACCCCCCACCACGAAGGTGCGGACGTCCAGCTCCGTCGCGGTCGTCGCGATCCCGGCCGCCAGGGCCCGCATGCCGATCTCGATCACCTCCTGGGCGACCGGGTCGCCGGCGCGGGCATCGGCCGTCAGCGCCTTCGCGTCCTCGCCGACCCAGCCCCGCTCCTGCGCCGCGGCCACCATCGCGGGCCCGCGGGCGTACATCTCGGTGCAGCCGTGGCAGCCGCAGACGCAGCGGGGCCCCCAGGCGTTGACGCTGATGTGGCCGAGGTGCACGGCGTTGCCCGTGCTGCCGGCGAACAGCCGGTTGTCGATCACCGCGCCGCCGCCGACGCCGGTGGAGAGCACGAGACCCACCATCGTGTCGACGTCGCGGGCGGCCCCCAGCCAGTGCTCGCCCAGCGCGAAGCAGTGCCCGTCGCCCGCCAGCCCGACGACCGGGCTCTCGCCGGTGACCTCCTCGACGACGGCCGCCACCCGCGCGACCACCGGGAAGCCGCGCCAGGCGCCGATGTTGACCGGGGAGATCGTGCCCGCGGGCGTGTCCACCGGACCGGCGCTGCCGATGCCCACCCGCAGCGGCGCCCCGGCCGGCCGGTCGGCGAGGACGGCCCGGATGGCCTCGGCGGCCGGGCTGAACACCTCGTCGGCGTCGTCCGAGCGCGGCGTCGGCCGGACCGTGCTCGCACCCAGCGCGCCCTGGTCGTCGACCAGCGCCACCGCGATCTTGGTCCCGCCGATGTCGACGGCCAGCACCTGCTCGCTCATGCCACGTCCTCCCAGCCTCGCCCGCCCCGGGTGGCGGGCGCCCCGGCAGCCTAGTGTCCGGCGCCCGCGCCGAGGGGGACGGCCGGCGGCGGGCCTCCCCGGCGGCGACGAGGCCACCGACTCAGTAGAGTGGAGGACCGTGGCTGGCCCAGACTTCTCCGCAGACCTCGCAACGCTCGACATGTCGTTGAGCTCGATCGAGGCCGTCATCGACCCCGCGGGGCTCAAGGTGGAGATCGCCGAGCTCCAGGAGGCGGTCTCCGCGCCCGACCTGTGGGACGACACCGACAACGCCCAGCGCGTCACCTCGCGGCTGTCCGCGCTGCAGTCCGACGTCGACCGGGTCGAGGCGCTGCGGTCCCGGCTCGACGACCTGGCCGTGCTGGTCGAGCTCGGCCAGGAGGAGGGCGACGCCGCCAGCATGGCGGAGGCCGAGACCGAGCTCACCGCCCTGCAGCGCTCGATCGAGGCCCTCGAGGTCCGCACGCTGCTGGCGGGTGAGTACGACGAGCGCGAGGCGCTGGTCACCATCCGCTCCGAGGCGGGCGGGATCGACGCGGCCGACTTCGCCGCCATGCTGCTGCGGATGTACCTGCGCTGGGCCGAGCGGCACCGCTACCCGACGGAGGTCTACGACACCTCCTACGCCGAGGAGGCGGGCATCAAGTCCGCCACCTTCGCGGTCAAGGCCCCGTTCGCCTACGGCACGCTGTCGGTCGAGCAGGGCACCCACCGGCTGGTGCGGATCTCGCCCTTCGACAACCAGGGCCGCCGCCAGACCTCCTTCGCCGGCGTCGAGGTGCTCCCGGTGACCGAGGCCACCGACCACATCGACATCCCGGAGGGCGAGCTGCGGATCGACGTCTTCCGCTCCTCCGGGCCCGGCGGGCAGAGCGTCAACACCACCGACTCGGCCGTCCGCATCACCCACCTGCCGACGGGCATCGTCGTCTCCTGCCAGAACGAGAAGTCCCAGCTGCAGAACAAGGCCGCCGCCCTCCGGGTGCTGCAGTCCCGGCTGCTGGAGAAGGTCCGGCACGACCGCGAGACCGAGATGAACGCCCTCAAGGGTGACGGCAGCAACAGCTGGGGCTCCCAGATGCGCTCCTACGTGCTGCACCCCTACCAGATGGTGAAGGACCTGCGGACCGACTTCGAGGTCTCCAGCCCGGACGCGGTCTTCGACGGCGACATCGACGGCTTCATCGACTCCGGGATCCGCTGGCGCCGCACGAGCGAGCTCGCCGCCAGCTGAGGCTGCCGCACCCCGCCCGACGCGCGCGCCCGCGCGGAACCGGGTGGGCACGGGTCGTTCACCTAGACTCGTCCCTGGCCGTCCGGCGCCGCACGCGATGCCGTCGGAGACGTCAACGGGTGCAGAGGCAGGGCAGTGATTCGTTTCGAGGGTGTGACCAAGACCTACGACGGGCAGCGGAGGTCCGCGCTCGACGACGTCAGCGTCGACATCGACAAGGGGGAGTTCGTCTTCCTCGTCGGGGCCTCGGGTTCGGGCAAGTCCACCTTCCTGCGGCTCATCCTGCGGGAGCAGCGGTCGACCCGCGGCAAGGTGTTCGTGGCCGGCCGGGAGCTGAACAAGCTGCACAGCTGGAAGATCCCCGCGATGCGGCGTCAGATCGGCACCGTGTTCCAGGACTTCCGGTTGCTGCCGAACAAGACCGTCACCGAGAACGTGGCCTTCGCCCTCCAGGTGATCGGCAAGCCCGCCTCCACGATCAAGCGGGTCGTGCCCGAGGTGCTGGAGCTGGTCGGACTGGACGGCAAGGGCGGCCGGCTGCCCGAGGAGCTCTCCGGCGGTGAGCAGCAGCGCGTCGCCATCGCCCGCGCCTTCGTCAACCGGCCGATGATCCTGATCGCCGACGAGCCCACCGGGAACCTCGACCCGGCCACGAGCGTGGGCATCATGAAGCTGCTCGACCGCATCAACCGGGCCGACACCACCGTGCTGATGGCCACCCACGACTCGACGATCGTCGACCAGATGCGCAAGCGCGTCATCGAGCTCGACGACGGACAGGTCGTCCGCGACCAGAGCAAGGGCGTCTACGGCTACCAGTGAGCCGGCCCGTCCCGGTGGCCGGCCCCCGCGCCGCCCGCACCCACCCGCACGACTGAGGACTGCAGATGCGTTTCCGCCATATCTTCTCCGAGACCGCCGCCGGTCTCCGTCAGAACCTCACGATGACCCTCGCGGTCATCATGACGATGTGGGTGTCCCTCTCCCTCTTCGGTGCGGGGCTGCTGGCCAACCAGCAGGTCGACCTGATGAAGGGCGACTGGTACGACAAGATCGAGATCTCGATCTTCCTCTGCACCCCTGACGTCCAGGGCGACAACTGCGACCCGGGCCAGGGGGCGACGGACGCGCAGAAGGACCTGATCCGCCAGACCCTCGTCGCGAACCCCGAGGTGGCGCCGGAGGGGGTGTTCTTCGAGAGCAAGGAGGACGCCTACGAGGAGTTCACCAAGGCCTACGCCGGCTCCCCGATCCGCGACTCGCTGACCGTCGACCAGATGCAGGAGTCGTTCCGGGTCAAGCTCAAGGACCCCGAGCAGTACCAGGGTGTCGTCAGCTCGGTGATCGGGCTCAAGGGCGTGCAGAAGGTGCAGGACCTGCGGCAGTACCTGGACCCCTTCTTCAGCTGGCTGAACCTGCTGCAGTGGGGCACCCTCGGCGCCTCGGCGCTGCTGCTCTTCGCGGCCGCCCTGCAGATCGGGAACACGATCCGGCTGGCCACCTTCGCGCGCCGCCGGGAGATCGGGATCATGCGGCTGGTCGGGGCGAGCAACCTCTATATCACGTTGCCCTTCCTTCTGGAAGCGCTGATCTCCGCGGTCATCGGAGCCGGGTTGGCCTGCGCAACACTGGCATCAGGCGTTTACTTCGTCATCATGCGTAAAGCTGAAGTCTCACTGCAGGCTTTACCTTGGATTGGCTGGTCCCAGGCGGGATGGGCGATGGCGGGGGTTGCCGCCGTCGGGCTCGTCCTGTCTATAGTCCCCACGCTAGTCACCACCAGGAAGTACTTGAGAGTCTGAGTTCCGAGGTAACCCTCAGTCTCAACTCGAGGGTCGGGGTCGAGGGCGAGAACGTCCTCGGGTCCTGGTTGGTGGAGACATCAACTGGGATTGGGAGATGGCTGTGGTTCCGGATCTTCCCCACGTCACCTGTGACGTTCCGGGCGACAGCGGTGCACCTCACGGTGGTCGCTTCGCACGGCTGAGGTCAGTCTTCGGACGCCTCCGCATGAGCACGCCCGCCGGATCGTCGGCGGCCTCGGCGGCCCGACGGCTGCGCGTCCACCTCTCGGTGACGGTGCTCGCGGTGTCGGTCGCGTCGGCCCTGACGGTGGCGCTCTTCGTGCCCGTCGCCGCCGCCGACAGCCTGTCGGACCGACGCGACCAGGTGGCGCAGGCGATGGCCCGCAGCAAGAGCGACCTCACCGAGTCGAGCCAGGCGCTGGCTGCCGCCGGCGCCGCTCTCTCCGCGGCCCAGGGTCGCCTGGACGGCGCCCGCGCGGAGCTGGCCCGCACCCAGGACGAGCTCGCGGCCGCCCGGGCCCGGGACGTGGCCATGGCGGCGAAGCTCGAGAAGGCGCAGGCTGAGCTCGCCAGGGCCAAGGCCGCCGTCGTCGCAGGCCAGAAGGCGCTCGACGCGAAGAAGCGGCTGGCCGGCACCATGGTGCGGGACCAGTACCAGCAGCAGACCAACCTCATGCCGATCGCGCTGCTGCTGGAGAACACCTCGACGTCGGACCTGCAGACCCGGCTGCAGTGGTCCACGACGATGTTCGACACGACCGGCAAGGCCATCGAGGAGCTCAAGGCGCTCCAGGTCGAGCTGGAGGCCGAGAAGGCCCGCCAGGCCGAGCTGGAGGCCCAGGTGGCCGCCGCCCGCAAGGAGGCCGCGGCGAACCTCCAGGTCAAGAAGACGTTGCAGGCGCAGGCCGCCGCCCAGGAGGCCAACGTGGCCGCCCTCGTCCAGCAGCAGGCGGCCGTCGAGGCCTCCGCCGCCCACGAGGTCGCCGCGGACCGCGCCCAGTACGCCAGGCTCGCGCAGGAACGGGCCTCGGTCGAGAAGCGGATCGCCGCCCGCATCGCCAGGGCCAAGGCCGAGGCGGCCGCCCGTCAGGCCGCCGAGCAGCGGGCCCGGCAGGCCGCCGCCCGCAAGGCCGCCGCCCGGGCCGCGGCCGAGGCCCGGCGGGCCGAGGAACAGGCCCGCAAGCCCGAGCGGCGCAGCCCGTCGTCCGGAGGCTCCTCCTCGGGGGGGTCGTCCGCCGCCGGCAGCAGCTCGTCGCGTGGGTCCAGCTCCGGTGGCAGCTCCTCGGGCGGGTCCAGCTCGGCCGGCAGCTCGTCGGGGGGCTCGGCCTCGCACGGCTTCAGCTACCCGGTGTCCGCCCCGATCACCTCGCCCTTCGGCAACCGGTTCCACCCGGTGCTGCACGTCTGGAAGCTGCACGACGGCACCGACTTCGGCGCCGGGTGCGGCACCGCGATCCACGCGCCCTACGCCGGCCGGGTGGCCGAGCGCTACTACAACGGCGGCTACGGCAACCGGCTGATGATCGACCACGGGATGGTGGACGGTCGCTTCGTCACCACCGGCTACAACCACGCGATCCGCTACACCGTCTCGGTCGGCCAGCACGTCAGCAAGGGCCAGGTGATCGGCTACGTCGGCACCACCGGGTACTCCACCGGGTGCCACCTGCACCTGATGGTCTGGGTGAACGGCGGCCTGACCAACCCGATGACGTGGTTCTGAGAACCCTGCACGTCGACCAGACGGTGAGATCGTGACGCTCGGGGTGGCGGTCCTGGGGGCGGGCAGCATCGCCTCCGCGCACCTCGACGCCTACCGGCGGCAGCCGGAGGTCGAGGTGGTCGCGGTCGCGGACCGGCACCGGGAGCGCGCCACCGCCCTGGCGGCGCGGCACGGCGTCGAGCGGGCGCACGGCAGCGTCGAGGAGCTGCTCGCCGACGACCGGGTGCAGGCCGTCAGCCTCTGCACGGCGAACGCCTCGCACGCCGCGCTGGCGGTGGCCGTCCTGCAGGCGGGCCGGCACGTGCTGGTGGAGAAGCCGCTCGCCACGACCCTGGCTGACGCCGTGGCCGTCGAGGAGGCGGCGGTGGCCAGCGGACGGGTGGCCCAGGTCGGGTTCGTCCGCCGGTACTCCGGCAACGTCGTGGCGCTCAAGCGGTTCGTGGACGCTGGGGAGCTCGGCGAGATCTACTACGCCCGGGCGACCAACCTGCGCCGGGCCGGTCACCCCGGCGGCTGGTACGGCGACCGCGAGCGTTCCGGCGGCGGGCCGCTCATCGACATCGGCAGCCACGTCCTGGACCTCGGCTGGTACCTGATGGGCCGGCCCCGGCCGGTCAGCGTCAGCGGGAACACCTACGCGCGCCTGGGTGAGCGGCCGGGCCTCGGGCCCCGCCGCTACCGGGCGACCGACACCGGTCGGGCCGGCTCCGTCGAGGACCTGGCCAACGCCGTCCTCCGCTTCGCCAACGGGGCCTCGATGCTGCTCGAGGCGAGCTACTCCCTGCACGCACCGGAGGACCGGCTCAGCGTGTCGGTGCACGGCGACCGGGGCGGGGCCGACGTGGAGCCCGAGTTGCGGATCGCCACGGAGCGGCACGGCACGATGGTCAACCTGACGCCGCAGATCGACCACCTCAGCTTCGACGCCGACGAGGGCTTCGGCGGCGAGATCGGGAACTTCGTCCGCGCCTGCCTGGGGCAGGAGCCCTCGCTGGCGCCGGTCGCGGACGGCGTGGCGGTGACCCGGATGGTCGAGGCCGTCTACGCCTCGGCGGCCGCCGGCCGGGAGGTCCTGCTCGACCCCGCCTGAGGTGCGAGGAGGGCGGAAAGCCCGGAGCGGCCCGGGGCGGCGCGCAGGTAGAGTGCCGGTGCCGCGGGGAGCAGGCGGTGATGGCCTCCACCACGGGCTGGACCGGCGGCGGAGAGGATGAGGACATGCCGAAGGAGAAGGGCGTCAAGCCCGTCGCGCAGAACCGCAAGGCGCGGCACGACTACAACATCCTGGACACCTACGAGGCGGGCGTGGTCCTCGGGGGCACCGAGGTCAAGTCGTTGCGCGAGGGCCGGGCCAGCCTCGCCGACGCCTTCGCGACCGTCGACGAGGGGGAGGTGTGGCTGCGCAACGCCCACATCCCGGAGTACAGCCACGGCACCTGGACCAACCACACCGCCCGCCGCACCCGGAAGCTGCTGCTCAACCGTCGCGAGATCAGCCGTCTGGAGCGCGACCTGGCCGGCGCCGGGACCACCCTGATCCCGCTCTCCATCTACTTCTCCGACGGCTACGCCAAGGTCGAGATCGCGCTGGCCACCGGCAAGCGCGAGTACGACAAGCGCCAGACCCTGTCCGAGCGGGAGGGCAAGCGCGAGGCCGAGCGCGCGCTGGCCGCCCGCAACCGGGGGGAGCGGGGTTGAGCGGGAGGGCCGGCCCCCTCGTCCCCGTCGCCCTGCGCCGCCTGCTGCTGGCCTCGGCCGCCCTCGGGCTCGCGCTGGGCGGCACCGTCGTCGCCGCCCCGCCGGCGCTGGCGGCCACCGAGGACCAGATCGACTCCTTCCGCATCGCCTACGACCTCCAGCCCAGCGGGGTGCTGCAGGTGGAGGAGACCATCGTCTGGCGGTTCGGCGCCGACTCGGGTCGCCACGGCATCCAGCGCGACCTCGTCGAGCGCGAGCCCTTCGACGACACCCAGGACGCGGTCTACGACGTGACGGACATCCGGGTCAGCAGCCCCGACCCGGTGTCGACGCAGTACTCCTCCCGCACCACCGAGGACGACGGCGGCCGGACCGAGCTGCTCAACGTCCGGATCGGTGACCCCGACCGCACCATCAGCGGGCCCACGGCCACCTATGTCCTCAGCTACCGGGTGACGGGGGCGGTGCGCGGCTCCCCGGGCTACGACGAGCTGTTCTGGGACGCGCCGGGCTTCGGCAACCCGCGGATCGAGGACCTGCAGATCACCGCGGCGGTGCCCGGCGGGGCGCAGGAGGTGAGCTGCTTCGTCGGTCCGCCCGGGCGGCAGAGCACCACGCCGTGCCCGACGGCGCGGAAGACCGCGGACGGCGCCGCGTTCGCCGCCACCGACGTGGCCCAGGGCAGCGGGCTCTCGTTCGGCGTCAAGATCGCCCCCGGCCTCGTCGCCGACAACCGCCCGCACCTCGAGCCGGACGGCTCCGAGCTGAGTGCGGGGGAGCGGGCGGGGCTGGTCGGCGCCGGCGTCGCGGGACTCGGCCTGCTGGTCGGGTCACCTCTGGTCGGGGTGCTGTGGTGGCGTCGGCACGGCCGCGACCAGCGCTACGAGGGTCTGGCCCCGGGGACCACGCCCTACGCGGGGCAGACGGCGCGGGTCGTGCCGAACGACCCCGACCTCCCCATCCCGGTGGCCTTCGCGCCGCCGCGCATCCCGGTCGCCGAGGCGGGGCTGCTCCTCGACGGCCAGGTGGACGCCCGCGAGACCGCGGCCACGATCGTCGACCTCGCGGTCCGCGGCGCCCTGCAGGTGCACAGCACCAGCGAGGACGACTTCCGCGTCACCCTGGTGGACCCGGACCGGGCCACCGCCCCCCACGAGATGGTCCTGCTGACCGACGTGTTCGGCGGCCGGCCGCCGGGCGCCACGACCGACCTCTCCACGCGCGGCAGCATGCTCAGCGCGCACCGGGCCATGACGACCTCGGTGATCAACCAGGTGACGGCGCGCGGCTGGTTCCGCAAGGTGCCCTCGGGCACGGCGACGGGCAGCGCCGGGTTCGGGCTGATCGCCGTGGTGGCCTTCGCGGCGTTCGGCCTGGGCGCCTGGGTGCTCTGGGTGGTGCTGCCGCTGCTGCCGGTGCTGGTCACCTACCTGGTCATCCGGAGCAAGCTGCGCCGCGGCCAGCGGACCGCCGACGGGCGCGCCGTGTGCGACCAGGTCGAGGGCTTCCGGACCTACCTGGCCACCGCCGAGGCCGACCAGCTGCGGTTCGAGGAGGGGGAGGACATCTTCTCGAAGTACCTGCCCTGGGCGATCGTCTTCGAGCTGGCCGACCGGTGGGCCGACCTCTGCGGCCAGCTCGCCGCCGCCGGCCGGCTGCCCGACACGACACCGTCCTGGTACACCGGCAACTTCTACGGCGGCTACTTCAACACCGCCTTCCTCACCTCGAACCTGACGGCGGCGGCCACCCCGGCGCCGTCCACCTCGGGCAGCAGCGGCACCGGTTTCGGGGGCGGCAGCTCGTTCGGCGGCGGCGGCTTCTCCGGTGGCGGTGGCGGCGGCGGGGGCAGCAGCAGCTGGTGACCGCCGCCGCCCCGGCCGGCGTGCTCGGGTCTAGCGGACCTCGACGAGGTCGACGACGAAGATCAGGGTCTCGCCGGGCTTGATGACGCCGCCGGCGCCCCGGTCGCCGTAGCCGAGGTGGGGCGGGATCACCAGCTGGCGGCGGCCGCCCACCTTCATCCCCTGGACGCCCTGGTCCCAGCCGGCGATGACGCGGCCGGCGCCCAGGGGGAAGTCGAGCGGGGCGCCGCGGTTGTAGGAGGCGTCGAACTCCTCACCGGTGCTGTGCGCCACGCCGACGTAGTGCACCAGCACCTGGTCGCCGGCCTTGGCCTCGGCGCCGCTGCCCACGGTGATGTCGGTGGCGACCAGCTCCGCGGGGGGCGGGCCGTCGGGCAAGTCGATCTCGGGCTTCTGTGCAGTCATGGTGTCCAACCTAGAGGCCGGTGCGGCCGGGTCGAGGCGGCACCCCGGCCCGCTCTCGGGGGGCCGTCGACCCGGACGGCTCGGGGTCGACCCGGGGGAGTGCCGGATGGTCGCGGCTCGCCCGGAGGAGCACTCTTGACCCATGACCGCCATGTACGAGCACCCCAGCCTGAAGATGAACGTGACGCCGGACCAGCGCGACCGTGCCGAGTCCTGGTTGAAGGACGCCTACGCCGACGGACGCGTCACCGAGCTGGAGTTCGACACCCGGATGGGGCAGGTCCTCTCCGCGGGGAACCGCAAGGAGCTCAACGAGGCCTTCTACGGACTGGTGCACGTCCCCAGCCCGTCGCAGGCCCTCGGGGTGCACCCGGCCTACCAGCCTTTCGTGCGGGCCGAGACCCGGGACAAGGCCGGGCGCGGGGTCGCAGCCGTCGCCCACTTCTCCTCGCTGCCCACCGGGGTGCTCGGCCCGGGGCTCGTCTACGCGGTCTCCAGCCCCGGGAGCTTCGCCCGCCGCGAGGCGGCCAAGGCGTTCAACTTCTCGCTGACGATGTTCCTCGGCTTCGTGGCCTTCGGCATCCTCGCCGGGATCACCGACGCCGGCATCTTCGGTCTCGTCGCGATGCTGTTCGCGGTCGCCTGGGTGGTGCTGACCATCGTCGGGGGTGCCAAGGCCGCCCAGGGCGAGGTCTGGAAGAACCCGGTGCGGCAGGTCCTCAAGCTCCAGGTCCTGTCCGAGAAGTAGCAGCTCCTCGTCTCCCGCCCCGGCGCCTGGCAGGCGCCGGGGCGGTGTCCTGCCCCGGTCCCGGTGGTCGACGCACCGGCGGGAACAAAGCGGGTGCTCAGGCGTTGTGCCTGGCGTAGACTGGGCTAGCAGCCCCGGCTGCTCCGCAGACAGGTCGAGCACGTGGACCTCTCAGCGGGACAACTTCACAGGGGGTGATCGGTTTCGACTTGGGTCGGTAGTACCAGGAGAAGCGGGCCGAGAATCCAGGGTCAACTCGTTAATGTTCCCTGGAAACCAATAAGTGCCAATTCTAAGCGCACTCAGTTCGCTCTCGCTGCCTGAGCAGTGATCGAACGGTCAGACCGGGCGTGCCTCCGTCCCGGATCCTGGCCTCATCAAGGAGGCTCACCTGCTAAGAGTCGTCTGAGGACTTAGCGGGAACATCAACTGAGACTGGGCTTGTCTGCAACGTGCTGGCGCGAGTGCAGGAGCCGAGAAAACGCCTAGCCAGCTGCGCCCGGAGAAGTCCTGGTTCGTCGTCCGAGGACGCGGGTTCGATTCCCGCCACCTCCACCCCTGGGTCCCCGCCTCAGAGCGGGGGCCGCCTTGCGTGCCACAGGCCTGCCCCGTCGGGGTGGGCCTGTCGTGCGTTCCGGCACGAGGCCGGACGACCCGCTCCCGGGCCATGGGCACCCTCGCCGGGAGCAGGGGCGCATCCCGGCGTTTCCCGCCGGTCGGGGTGTTGCCCGATGAATGGCATTCCCGGTAACCTGTCGTATTTGTCTGGACACGACAAAAGCACCGATTTCTCGGTGCTCATTCTCAAGGTAACGCCGCGTTGTCGTGTCCGTCAAGTACCCGTCGACGCCGGCAGGAGAGGCCATGACCGAGAGCGTGCTGCAGCAGGAGATGACCCAGGAGCAGGGCTACGTGACGAGGCTGTACGAGGCGCTGGACAGGGCCCGGGACCGCGCGGCGGCCGAGCTCCGTCAGGTGCACGGCGGACCGACGACCGGCACCGACCAGGCCGCGACCGAGCGCGACTCCTTCGCCCGGACCTACGGCGCCCGGACCCAGCAGCTGATGAGCGTCGAGCGGGGCCTGGCCTTCGGCCGCCTCGACCAGGTCGACGGGGACCGGTTCTACGTCGGCCGGCTCGGCCTGTTCGACGACGACCACGACCCGCTGCTGGTCGACTGGCGCGCACCGGTCGCGCAGCCGTTCTACCGGGCGACCGCGGCCCACCCGCTGGGGCTGGTGCGCCGCCGCCACCTCCGGCTGGCCGGGCGGAGCGTCGTCGGCCTCGACGACGACGTCCTCGAGCTGACCGCGCTCGACGAGGCGGAGCGGCACGCGCTCGTCGGGGAGGCGTCGCTGTTAGCCTCCCTCGCGGCGAGCCGGACCGGACGGATGTCGGAGATCGTCGCCACCATCCAGGCCGAGCAGGACGCGGTCATCCGCGCCGACCTGCCGGGCGTGCTCGTCGTCCAGGGCGGTCCCGGGACCGGCAAGACCGTCGTCGCGCTGCACCGGGCCGCCTACCTGCTCTACACCCACCGCGAGCAGCTCGCACGGCGCGGCGTCCTCGTGGTCGGGCCGAACCCGACCTTCCTGCGCTACATCGAGCAGGTGCTGCCCTCCCTCGGTGAGACGGAGGTGGTGCTGTCGACGGTCGGCCAGCTGCTCCCCGGCGTCGTCGGGGGCGCCCCGGAGCCGGCGGAGGCCAGCCGGGTCAAGGGCGACCTCCGGATGGTCGCCGTGGTCGCGCGGGCCGTCGCGTCGCTGCCGCGCGGTCGGGCCCGGCGCGACCTGACGCCCGAACACCTGCTCACCCTGCTCTGGTCGTCGCCGGAGCGGTTGGCCGCGGCCGCGCCGGAGCTCTCGACCGCCGAGCGGGAGGCCCTGCGCCGCCCGGCGGGGGAGCCCTGGAGCCGGGCCGACGTGGCCCTGCTCGACGAGGCCGCCGAGCTGATCGGCGAGACCGAGGGTGCTCGGCGGCAGCGCCGGCAGGCCGACGCCGCCCGGGCCGCGGCCCACGCCGAGCACCTGGCCTACACCCGGGAGGTGGTGCACAGCCAGCTCGCGGCGGACCAGCTGACCATCGACCCGCTCGACGTCGCCCCCTTCATCGAGCTGATGGCCGAGCGGACCGAGCACCGGGAGGCGGCCGGGACGATCGCGGAACGTGCGGCGGCCGACCGGACCTGGCAGTTCGGCCACGTCATCGTCGACGAGGCCCAGGAGCTGTCGCCGATGGAGTGGCGGATGCTGGTGCGCCGCTGCCGTCGGCGGTCGATGACGCTGGTCGGCGACCTCGCCCAGTCCGGCACGGACAGCGGCGTGCAGTCGTGGGCGGAGCTGCTCGAGCAGCACGCCCCGGGACGCTGGCGGGTCGCCGAGCTGACCGTGAGCTACCGGACCCCGGCCGAGATCATGGCGGTGGCCGCGGACGTGCTGGCCGTCGTCGACCCCGCCGCGGTGCCACCCGTCTCGGCCCGCTGGACGGGATCGGTGCCCTGGGGCCGGTCGGTGCCGTCCGAGCAGTTCGGCGCGGCCCTCGTGGCGGCCGTCGCCGAGGAGCGGGAGCGGACGGGCGACGGGCGGCTGGCGGTCGTCGTCCCGCGGTCCCGCCGCGCGGAGCTGACCGCGTTGCTCACCGCCGCGCTGCCCGGTGCCGCCTCCGGCACCGACCCGGCCCAGCTGCTCGACGCCTCCCTGGCCGTGCTCGACGTCGAGCAGTCGAAGGGTCTCGAGTTCGACGCCGTCGTCATCGCCGACCCCGGCGCCATCCTCCGCGACTCCGCCCGGGGCGGGTCCGACCTCTACGTCGCGCTGACCCGCCCGACCCAGCGGCTGGGCGTGGTGGCCGACGGGCCCCTGCCGGAGGTCCTGCACGGTCTGCTTCCCGGAGACGGCACCGTGGTCTGATTGACTTTCGATAGATATCGAGCCACGGTCGATGCATGGCAGCGGTGGTGGCCGAGAGAGCGCGGCCCGGTCGTGGTCCGGGAGGGGTGCGGGCCGGGGCAGCGCAGCTGCTGCGCTTCGGCTGGCTGCAGGTGCAGTGCTGCGTGTTCGCCGCCGCGGTCTTCGCCGGACTGGCGCTCAGCACGGTGCTGCCGCTGCCGGTCGCCCGGTACGACGCCCTGCTGGCCTGGGCGGTCGTGCTCACCGCCGTCTTCCACCTGCTCCGCCTGGAGACCGGGCGCGAGGTGGCCGTGATCGCCGGCTTCCACCTCGTCGGTCTGGCGCTCGAGCTGTTCAAGGTGCGCGTGGGCTCGTGGTCCTACCCCGAACCGGGGTGGAGCAAGGTCGCCGGGGTGCCGTTGTACGCCGGCTTCATGTACGCCGCCGTCGGCTCCTACCTCTGCCAGGCCTTCCGCCGGCTCGACCTGCGCGTCGACCGCTTCCCGTGGACGCCCGCCGTGGTCCTGGCGGTGGCGGCCTACGCCAACTTCTTCACCCACCACCGCCTGCCGGACCTGCGGTGGCTCCTCGCCGTCGGCTTCGTGGCGGTGCTGTGGCGCAGCCGCGTCTCCTACACCGTCGGCGCTCGCCGGTACGCGATGCCGCTGAGCCTGTCGTTCGTCCTGATCGGCTTCTTCCTCTGGGTGGCCGAGAACGCGGCGACCCTGCTGGGCGCCTGGCAGTACCCCGACCAGGCCGCGGCCTGGCAGCTGGTGCACGTCGGCAAGTGGGGCTCCTGGGCGCTGCTGGTGAGCCTGAGCTTCGTGCTCGTGGCCGCGGTGAAGGCGCAGGAGGGCCGGTTCTACGGCCAGGTCGGGACGACGCCGGCGGTCACCGTGACCGCCCGCTGACGGCCGCTGCTGTCAGCCCGCCGCGCCGGACGTCGGCGGGGCGGTGCGCTGGGCGTGGAGCTCGGCGACGCGCTCGCGCAGCCGGGCCCGGGCGGCGGCCGAGGCGCTGACCGCGGGGGAGGAGACGACGGTGGGGGTGGTGGCGCTACCGGTCATGGGGGACTCCTGAGGACGGGCCGCTCGGGCGGCGGGCTGGGTCGTGCGCGTGGGCCGCTCGGCTGGCGACGTCGGAGACCTTGCCGCCCGCGGCTCCGGCGCCGATCCGGACGGCACCAGCACCGGCTCAGGACCTCCTCAAGATCGTGGTGGTGCCGCCGTCCCGCGCCCGCCGCGTCGTCCCGGCGGCGTGCGGCGGCCCCGCTACGCTCCTCCCGGCCCGGGCGCGCCGGGCCGGACTCGCGGAAGCAGGCGGACATGGCCCGACAGATCTGGACCCTCCACGGCGACGGGAGGAACGTCGCGGCCAGCGCCGTCGTCGGCCCCGGTGAGCGGCTGAGCTGGGGCCGGACCGTCGGCCTGGGCCTGCAGCACGTCGTCGCCATGTTCGGGGCGACGTTCCTGGTGCCCGTGCTGACCGGCTTCCCGCCCACCACCACCCTGTTCTTCTCCGGCGTCGGGACGATCCTGTTCCTGCTGCTGACCCGGAACCGGCTGCCCAGCTACCTGGGGTCGTCCTTCGCCTTCATCGCCCCGATCACGGCCGCCACCGCCTCCGACGGCCGGGGCGGGGCGCTGGCCGGCATCGTCGCCGTCGGCCTGCTGCTGACCCTCGTCGGGCTGGTGGTGCAGGTGACGGGCACCGGTTGGATCGACGCGCTGCTGCCGCCGGTCGTCGCCGGGGCGATCGTCGCGCTCATCGGCTTCAACCTGGCCTCGGCGGCCCGCGACAACTTCGTCAAGGCGCCGCTCACGGCGGTCGTCACGCTGGCCGCCGTGATCTTGGCGACGGTGGTGTTCCGGGGCATCCTCGGCCGGCTCTCGATCGTGCTGGGCGTCGTCGTCGGCTACGTCGTCGCGCTGCTGCGGGGGGAGGTCGACTTCGCCCCCGTCGCCGCCGCCGGCTGGGTCGGCCTGCCCGAGTTCACCGCGCCGCAGCTGACGCCCGGCTTCTGGTCGCTGCTGCCCGCCTTCCTGCCCGTCGTCCTGGTGCTCGTGGCCGAGAACGTCGGCCACATCCGCGGCGTCGCCCAGATGACCGACCCGGCCGTGAACCGGCTCACCGGCCGGGCCCTGCTGGCCGACGGCCTGGCCACCACGGTGGCGGGTCTCGGCGGCGGGTCGGGCACCACGACCTACGGCGAGAACATCGGCGTGATGGCCGCGACCCGGGTCTACTCGACCGCCGCCTACTGGGTGGCCGGGGCGTTCGCCGTGCTGCTCGGGCTGTCCCCCAAGGTCGGAGCCGTGATCAACACCATCCCGGCCGGCGTGCTGGGCGGGGTGACCACCGCCCTCTACGGACTGATCGGGATCATCGGCGTGAAGATCTGGATGGACAACCGCGTCGACTTCGCCAAGCCCACCAACCAGCTGACGGCGGCCACCGCGCTGATCGTGGCCATCGCGCCGTTCACCTTCACGCTGGGCGCCGTGTCGTTCAACGGCATCGCCCTGGGCACGGTCGCCGCCGTCGTCGTCTACCACGTGATGTCCGCCGTCGCCCGGGCCCGCGGCACCGCCTGACCCCCCGTCCGGGTGGAGGGTCAGGCGGCCCGCTCAGCTGGTCCGCACCCCGGGCCGGCCGTCCTCGACGACGAGGCTGGCGCGGGTGCTCACCGGCGCGCCCTCCGTGAGCACGTAGGGCACCACGCGGAAGTCGCTGCGCCACCGGTGCCGGTCCACGGTCACCCGGACGTAGCCGCGCTGGGAGTTGGCGAACCGGAGGTGCGGGTTGGCCGCCAGCAGGTTCTCGATCTCCGGTGTCCGGTCGCCGCCGTCACCGCCGCTGGTGATCGAGGTGCCGACGAACTCGGTCCCGACCACCGGCGAGCGGGCGTCGTCGTAGTCCCGCTTCAGGTCCAGGGCGTAGTTCTGGTGCCGGTCGCCCGTGATGACCACGAGGTTCCGGACGCCGCGGTCCTGGGCCTCGCCGAGCACCTGGTTCCGCTCGGCGACGTAGCCGTCCCAGGGGTCCAGGTAGACGAGCGTCTCCGCACTCCCGGGGGTGAGGTCGGTCTGGCCCATCGGCGCCTGGTTGCCCAGCACCTGCCAGCGGGCCGGGGAGCGGGAGAACCCGTCGAGCAGCCACCGCTGCTGCTTGCCGCCCAGCATCGTCTGGTCGGGGTCGTAGCGCTCGTCGCAGCTCGCGGACTCGCCGTCGCCGCACGGCTGGTCGCTGCGGTACTGCCGGGTGTCGAGCATGGTGAAGTCGGCGAGGGTCCCGTACGGGAGCCGGCGGTGCAGCCGCACGTCCGGTCCCTTCGGCAGCTGGCTGCGGCGCAGCGGCATGTTCTCGTACATCGCCTGGAAGGCCCGCGCCCGGCGCCGGCGGAAGACGGCCGGGTCCTGGTCGGACCCGGTGTCGGCCTGGGAGCGGTCGTCGGCGAAGTTGTTCTCGACCTCGTGGTCGTCGATCGTCTGGATCCAGGGGAAGGCGGCGTGCGCGCGCTGCAGCGGGCGCTCGGACTTGTACAACGCGTACTGCAGCCGGTAGCGGGCCAGGCTGAACGCCTCGGGGTCGAACTGCGACGGCAGGTCGACGCCGCGCTTGTTCGTCTTGAGCCCCTTCTCGTAGAGGTAGTCGCCGAGGTGCACGACCAGGTCGAGGTCCTCGGCCGCCAGGTGGTCGTAGGCGGTGTAGTAGCCGTCGTGCCAGGCCTGGCAGGAGGCGAAGGCGAACCTCAGGTCACGGGGCCGGCTGTCCCGCCGGGGGAAGGTCCGGGTGCGGCCGACGGGGGACAGGTGGTCGCCGACGCGGAAGCGGTACCAGTAGCGGCGGTCGGGCTCCAGGCCGTCGACCTCCGGGTGCACCGAGTGGCCGAGGGAGGCGCTGGCCACGGCGCTGCCGCGGCGCACCACGCGCCGGAACCGCTCGTCCGCGGCGACCTCCCAGCGGACCCGGACCGGTCCCCGGCCCAGGCCGCCGTGGCCGTCGGGCTCGAAGGGTTCGGGGGCCAGCCGTGTCCAGAGGACGATGCCGTCGGGACGCGGGTCGCCGGACGCGACGCCGAGGGTGAAGGGGTTGCGCCGCAGCCGGGTGACGGCGCCGGCGTCGCCGACGTCGACGAGGCCGCTGCCGAGCAGCAGCGCGCCGGCGCTGCCGTAGCCCAGCAGGTGGCGGCGGGAGAGGGCGGGGGAAGGGGCCATGAGAACTCCGTCGGGGGGAACGGGCCCGCGGGTGCGGGCAGGGGCAAGGCCTTCCTCCCAGCCGGAGACCGCCGTCCGGCGCCCCCGTGGTGAACGGCGCGGGGAGCCTCGGCGACCGTCCGTGGACCGGGTGAACGGTCAAGACCTGCGCGGCGACCGGTGCGGGACAGTCCGTCGGCGCCCGCGCGTCGGCGGCCGCCGAACCGGTCCCGGACGGGGGTTGCCCGCGGCGGGCTCGTCCGGGCGGAGGGCTGCCGGACGGCGTCGTGCTGCGCTACGTTGCTGCCCATCGCGGGGTCGCGCGAGGACCGGGGCCACCGCCGCAGAGGCGAGGAGGCCGCTGATGGCCCGACCGGCGATCCTCACCGTGGACGACGACCCGGTGGTGTCGGCCGCGATCGCCCGTGACCTCCGGGACCGTTTCGGCGAGGAGTACCGGGTCGTCCGGGCGACGTCGGGAGCCCAGGCGCTGGACGCGTTGAACCGACTGGCGCTGCAGGGGCAACCGGTCGCGCTGGTGGCGGCCGACCAGCGGATGCCCGGGGTGACCGGCATCGAGGTGCTGGACCGGGCCCGGGAGCTCGCGCCCGGGTCCAAGAGCCTGCTCCTGACGGCGTACGCCGACACCGACGTCGCCATCTCCGCCATCAACGAGATCGGTCTCGACTACTACCTGCTCAAGCCCTGGGACCCGCCCGAGGACCGGCTCTTCCCGGTGGTCCAGGACCTCCTGGACGACTGGCGCGAGGAGCACCCCGACCACACCGCGGACGTCCGGGTGGTCGGCGACCGCTGGTCGGAGCGCAGCTATGAGGTCAAGACCTTCCTCGCCCGCAACCACGTGCCCTACCGCTGGTACGACATCGAGCGCGACGCGGAGGCGTCGCGGCTCCGCGACCTCGCCGGGGCCGGACCCACCGACCTCCCCCTGGTGCTGGTGCCCGACGGGGACACCCTGCGGTCGCCGTCGACCCTCGACCTCGCCGGCGCGCTCGGCCTGCCGACCCGGGCGCAGCAGCCGCTCTACGACCTCTGCATCATCGGCGGCGGTCCGGCGGGACTGGCCGCGGCGGTCTACGGCGCGTCGGAGGGGCTGAGCACCGTCATCGTCGAGCGCGAGGCCCCCGGGGGACAGGCGGGCCAGAGCGCGGCGATCGAGAACTACCTCGGTTTCCCCCGCGGGCTCAGTGGCGCGGACCTGACCCGCCGGGCGGTGGCCCAGGCGTCCCGGTTCGGCGCGGAGATCGTCCTCGCGCACACCGTCGAGGGACTGGACGCCCGGGGACCGGTCCGGGCGGTGCGGCTGAGCGGGGGCGTCGAGATCGAGGCGCGCGCGGTCACCGTGGCCACCGGGGTGTCCTACCGGCGCCTGCCGGCCGACGGTCTCGACGCGCTGACCGGCCGCGGCATCTACTACGGCGCGACCGCCAGCGAGGCCAGCCAGTGCGCGGGCGACGAGGTCTACCTGGTGGGCTCGGCCAACTCCGCCGGCCAGGCCGCGCTCAACCTCGCGCGGTTCGCGGCCCGGGTGGTCATGGTCGTCCGCGGCGCCTCCCTGGAGGCGTCGATGTCGCGCTACCTCGTGGACCGGATCGAGGCCGCACCCACCATCGAGGTGCTCTGCGGTCGGCGGGTGGTGGGCTGCGCGGGCGACGGCCACCTCGAGTCGCTGACCCTCGAGGACGCGTCCGGCACCCGGGAGCAGGTGAGCGCGGGCTGGCTGTTCGTCTTCATCGGCGCGACCCCGCACACCGACTGGCTGGGGGCCGACGTGGTGCGGGACGACCACGGGTTCGTCGTGACGGGGCAGGACCTGCTGCTGCCGGCCCACGCCGGGGCGTGGACGCTGCCGCGCCCCCCGTACGCACTGGAGACCAGCCTGCCCGGGGTCTTCGCCGCGGGGGACGTCCGGCTGGACTCCATGAAGCGGGTGGCCTCCGCCGTCGGCGAGGGCGCCATGTCGGTCCACCTCGTCCACCGCTACCTGGCCAGCACCTGATGGACCTCCGCGACGTCCGCCCGCTCGGCCTGTTCGACGGGCTGGCCGACGCCCAGCTGCAGGCGCTCGTCAGCGGTGGGGCGGAGGTGCGGGTCGAGCCGGGCGTCGTGCTGTTCCACGAGGGTCAGCCGGCCGACGCCTGGTGGGTGCTGGTGGACGGGGCGGTCGAGCTGGTCCGGCACGTCGGTCGGGAGGACACCGTGGTCGGCCGGATGGACGTGCCGGGCCGCTGGGCCGGGGGGTTCCGGGCCTGGGACGAGCACGGGGTCTACCTGGCGACGGGCCGCGGCGTCGCCGACGGTCGGGTCCTCCGGGTGCCGGCCGAGGTGCTGCGGGACCTCACGGGGGCCTGGTTCCCGTTCGGGGGGCACCTGATCGCCGGGCTCTACCGCACCGCCCGCTCCATCGAGTCGACGGCTCGGCAGCGGGAGGCGCTGGTCACCCTCGGCACCCTGGCCGCCGGCCTGGCCCACGAGATCAACAACCCCGCGTCGGCGGCCACCCGGGCCGTCGACGCGTTGGGCGGCGCCTCCCAGCAGCTGCTCAGCGCGCTCGGCCGGCTGGCCCGGAGCCAGATCACCGCCGAGCAGTTCACCGAGCTCGACCGGCTGCGGCTGGACCTGGAGAGCCGGACGCCTCCGGTGGACCTGCTGGCCCTCGCCGACGCGGAGGAGGCGTTGACGACCCGGCTGAGCCGGCGCGGGCTGTCCCGGGCCTGGTCGGTCGGGCCGGCGCTGGCGGGTGCCGGTGCCGACGAGGCCTGGTGCGAACGGGCGGTCGCCGTGCTGGACGGGGCTGCGCTGGAACCCGGCCTGGACTGGGTCGCGGCGACGCTCGCGGTGGACAGGCTCCTGGGCGAGGTCCGCGAGTCCACCCGGCGGGTCTCCGAGCTGGTGGCCGCGGTGCGCTCCTACTCCCAGATGGACCGCGGCTCGCTCCAGACCGTCGACCTCCGGGACGGGCTGGAGAGCACCCTCGTGATGCTCGGTCACAAGCTCGCCGGGGTCACCGTCGAACGTCGCTACGGCGCCGACGTGCCCCGCGTCCGCGCCTTCGCCGGCGAGCTCAACCAGGTCTGGACGAACCTCCTCGACAACGCCGTCGACGCGCTCGGCGGGACCGGGATGCTGGGCCTGAGCACCGCGGCGGACGGTGACCACGTCGTCGTCGAGGTCAGCGACACCGGGACCGGGATGCCCCCCGAGGTCGCCGCCCGCGCCTTCGAGCCGTTCTACACGACGAAGGAGGTCGGCCGGGGGACAGGCCTCGGCCTCGACATCGTGCAGCGGATCGTGGTGGAGCGGCACGGCGGGACCGTCACCATCGACTCCCGGCCGGGCCGGACCGTGCTGCGGGTCCGCCTCCCCGTCCGCGGCCCCGCATCCTGATCCCGCTCTCTTGCCGGGCCCCGCGCCGCGCGGCCAGGGTGAGCCCGTGGGTTTCTACCGACGGCACGTGCAGCCCCGGCTCCTGGCGGCGGCGCTCGGCGACGCGGCCACCGGTGAGATCCGGCGGCGGGTCTGCGCCGGGCTGACCGGCGACGTCCTGGAGCTCGGGTACGGCTCGGGGCTCAACCAGCCGCACCTGCCGCCGGCCGTGAGCAGCATCGTCGCCGTGGAGCCGTCCGCGGTGGCCCTGGAGCTGGCCGCCGGGCGTCGTGCGGCCTCGACCGTCCCGGTCTCGCTCGTGGGCGACGACGCGCAGCGGCTCGGGCTGCCCGACGACCACGTCGACGCGGTGCTGTGCACCTGGACGCTCTGCGCCGTGCCCGACCCGGTGGCGGCGCTGCGGGAGGTCCGCCGGGTGCTGCGGCCGGGCGGCAGCCTGCACCTCGTCGAGCACGGCCTCGCCCCGGACGCGTCGGTCGCCCGCGCGCAGCGGCGGTGCAGCGGGCTGAACCGGCGCGTCGCCGGCTGCGTCCTCGACCGCGACGTGGCCTCGCTGGTCGAACGGGTGGGGCTGACCTGGGCGTCGCTGGACCGCTACTACGAGCCGGGGCGGCCCCGCTCGGCGCGCTACTTCTACGAGGGCCGGGCGACGGCCTGACGCCGCGCCCCGCGCGCTGCCCGCCACCGCCACCGTCACCGGGGCCCCGGGGTGCAGGCCAGCGACGGGGAGTAGCGCCCGCGCTCCCGCCGCTCCGCCTCCTCCTGCGCCTCGAGGACGTCGGCGTAGAACCGCCGGTTGGGCGTGTGGACCACCGCGACGCCCAGCCCGGCCCGGGCGATCTCGGCGTTGACCAGCACGTCGTCGGCGTCGAACACCCCGGCCAGCTCGCGGTCGTAGCGGTCGAGACGGTCCTCGTCGAACTCCAGCACGACCTCGGCGCCGACTGGCAGCCGCTGCTCCAGCAAGGCGGAGGCCTCGGGGCCGAGGCACTGCACCGGCTGGCCCGGCGCCACGGTCTCCGGGGTGTCGACGTCGAGCAGCCGCACGCGGTGCTGCGCGTCGTCGTCGTCGACGACGACGGTGTCGCCGTCGACCACCCGGACGACCGTGTCGCGCTGCCCCTCGCGGCGGTCGGCCGCCAGGGCGAGCAGGCCGACGACGACCGCGACCGCGGTCACGACCGCGACTCCGAGCAGCAGGGCGCGCGTTGCAGCAGGACCGTCACGAGGGCCTCCGTCCTGACCGACGCCACGGGGGAGGAGGGCGGTCGCCGGATCCTCGGCAGCAGGTCCGGGCACCGGGGCCGGTTGCCCTCCCCGGCGCCCGGATCGTTCCCGGCCCGTGACCTCTCAGCCGCGCCGGTCGAAGCGGGCGCCGCGCGGGTCCGGCCCCAGGACCAGGAACACCAGCAGGGCGATGCTGCCGACGATCCCGACCAGGCTGAGCACCAGCCCGCCGACCAGCGGACCGAGCGCCAGGCCGCCGAGGTCGCCCGACGCCAGCCGTTGCTCGTCCAGCGCGCTGAACGCAACCAGCTGCAGGACCGAGCCGGCGAGGCCGGGCAGCACCACCAGGTACCACCAGCCGGACCGGTTGGTGTCGTGCAGCCGGCGCACGGTCAGCGCGATGCTGGGGACGAGCACCACCAGCGACCACACCAGCGCCGGGGCGAGCGGCCGCACCACCGCCCGGAGGTCGAAGGCCGGGGTGGTGCCGGCCAGCAGCAGGCCGCCGCCGGTGGCGAGGCTGCCGGCGAGCTGCAGCACCGCCGAGACGACGAACGAGATCAGCGCCCACCACCAGTACTCGCTGCGGCTGGCCCGGCCCGAGAAGACGGCGAACTTGCGCCAGAACCGGGAGGCCGCCTGGCCGATGGAGGCGTCGTACTGCGGCAGGTGGAGGGGCGCGGGGCCGGCCGGCTGCGGCACGGGCCAGGACCCGGGGGGTGGGACGGGCACGAGGGAGCTCCTGACGCGGGGAGGGTGGGGCTGCCATCGTCGGCGACGCCGGGGTCGGGGACGGGGACCGGCGCGCCCCGACCGTCAGCGCGGCAGCCGGTCCCGGCGGTGCTCGCGCAGGGCGGCCGGCGCCGTCAGCCGCCACGCCTCGTAGGTCAGCTCGGCCAGCTCGCGCCGCTCGACCCCGGCCAGGTGCACGACGACCCAGCCGAACGCCCCGGTCGTGAACTGCACCTCGAACACCTCGGGCCGCTCGGCCACCAGCGCGATCTGCTCGCTGAGCTCCTGCTTGAGCCCGACGGTCTGGGTGGGCAGCCAGAGGTAGCCGAACCCGTGCCCGTGCACCAGGAACTGGAGGTAGCGGCCGTGGTCGACGTGCTCGACGTCCTCGAGCTGCCCCGCCAGGTCCACGAAGTCGTCGCTGCTCGTCCCCACCCCGTCATGGAACCACCGACCACCGACAGGGCGCAGGTCCGCGACGGGACCGGTCCGCTCCCGTCGGTGCCGCGGCCGCACCGGCTGAACCGGTTCGGTAGGGTCGTCCCCCGTGACGGCGTCCGCTCCCTCCCGGCCCCTCCGCCGGCGCTCGGCGACGCTGAACCGGCCGCTGGCGCTGCTCGTCGCCGGGACCTTCTTCATGGAGAACCTGGACGGGACGGTCATCGCGACGGCGGCCCCGGCCATCGCGTCCGACCTGGGCGTCGCGCCGGTCGACATCAACCTGGCCATGACGGCCTACCTCGTCACCATCGCCGTCGGCATCCCGATCAGCGGCTGGCTGACCGACCGTTTCGGGGGCCGCCGGGTGCTGGTGACCGCGATCGCGGTGTTCACCGTGGCGTCGCTGCTCTGCGCCCTCAGCACGACGCTGCCCGTGCTCGTCGGCATGCGGGTGCTGCAGGGCGTCGGCGGGGCCCTGATGGTCCCGGTCGGCCGGCTGGTCGTGCTGCGCGTCACCACCAAGCAGGACCTGCTGGACGCCGTCGCCTACCTGACCTGGCCGGCGCTGGTGGCGCCGGTCATCGCGCCGGCGCTGGGCGGCTGGATCGTCAGCGTCGCCAGCTGGCACTGGATCTTCCTGATCAACCTGCCGCTCGGGGTGGTCGCGCTGGTGGTCGCCGCCCGGATCGTGCCGTCGCTGGACGGGACGCCGTCCGTCCCGCCCCTGGACCTGGTCGGCTTCGGCCTCTGCGCCGGCACCCTGGCCGCGCTGCTCGTCGGGCTCGAGCTGCTGGGCCCCCAGCACGTCGGCGGGGCTCTCGCCCCGGCCGGCACCCTCGTCGTGGCCGCGCTGCTGGGGCTCTTGACCGCGCTGTGGCTGCGGCGCACCCCGCACCCGCTGCTCCGCTTCGGCGCGCTGCGGCTGCAGTCGTTCCGGGTCAGCAACCTGGGCGGCGGGGTCTACCGGATGGTGATCAGCGCCGTCCCCTTCCTGCTGCCGCTGATGTTCCAGGTCGGCTTCGGCTGGTCGCCGGTGCAGGCCGGGCTCCTCGTGCTGCTGCTCTTCCTGGGCAACGTGGCCATCAAACCCGCGACCAGCCCGCTGATCCGCACGTTCGGCTTCCGCAGCGTGCTCATCGCCAGCATCGTCGGCGGCCTGCTGGTGTTCGTGGCGATCGCGATGCTGCGGCCGGGGACGCCGCTGGTCGTGACCGGTGCCGTCCTGGTCCTCAGCGGCGTCTTCCGCTCCGTCGGCTTCAGCGCCTACAACTCGCTGCAGTTCGCCGACCTCGACACCGCCGACATGACCGACGCCAACACCCTCGCCTCCACCCTCCAGCAGGTCGCGGTCGGGCTCGGGGTCGCCGTCGGTGCCGTCGTCCTGCGGGTCGTGGACCTGACGGCGGGACCCGGCCGGCTCGACCCGGTCACCCCCTACGCGATCACCTTCGGGGTGCTGGCCGTGCTGATGCTGCACCCGCTGGTCGAGGCACTCGTGCTGCACCGGAGCGCCGGCGACGAGGTCGCCGGACGCTGAGCGCCGGGCCAGGAGGAACACTGACCCGGTGACCGTCCTGCCCTACCTGCCGCCGCTCCGGCACCCCGTCCGCACGATCGGCCGGCGGACCTTCGACTTCGCCCACGAGATCGTCGTCATGGGCATCGTCAACCGGACGCCGGACTCCTTCTACGACCAGGGCCGCACCTACGCCCTCGAGCGGGCGGTGCAGGCCGCCCTCGACGCGGCCGCCGCCGGCGCCGGGTGGGTGGACGTCGGCGGCGTGCCGTTCTCACCCGACACCCCCGACGTCAGCGAGGCCGAGGAACTGGACCGCGTGCTGCCGGTCGTCGAGGCCGTCGCCGCGGCCACCGACGTGGTGATCTCGGTCGACACCTTCCGGCCGGAGGTGGCGGCCCGGTGCATCGCGGCCGGGGCGGCCGTCGTCAACGACACCACCGGGCTGCACCACCCGGAGATGGCCGACGTGGTCGCCGGCACCGCTGCCACCGTCGTGGTGGCGCACAGCCTGGCCGAGCCCCGCCAGCACCTGCGCCGGCCGCGCTACGACGACGTCGTCGACGAGGTGAAGCGGTTCCTCGCGGCCCGTGTGCAGCGGGCCCTCGACCACGGGGTGGGGGAGGAGCAGCTGGTCATCGACCCCGGGCACGACCTCAACAAGACCACCCTGCACACCCTCGAGCTCAGCCGGCGGCTGCCCGAGATCGCCGACCTGGGGCTGCCGCTGCTCGCGGCCGTGTCCAACAAGGACTTCGTCGGGGAGTCGACGGGGCTCCCGAAGCCCCAGCGGCTGGCGCCGACCCTCGCGGCCGCCACCGCCTGCGCGCTCGGTGGGGCGCGGCTGTGGCGGATGCACGAGGTCGGGGCGGCCGTCGCCGCCGCCCGGATGACCGAGGCCCTGCTGGGGCTGCGGGTGCCGACCGGACTGCGGCACAACCTCGACTGAGCCGGGCGACCGTGCGCCGAGCGCACGTCCGGAGCCCCGGAACCGCCGTCCGCGCCCGGTCGTCCCGCGACGGGGCGGTGTCAGCGGGGCGAACTACGCTCCTGCCCATGGTCAGCGAGGCGGCGGAGGTCTGGGACCGGCCCCGCGTGCTCCGGCTCGCCGCCGACACCGCCGCCCGGCAGGCGGCGCTCCGCGTGCCCGGTACCGCGTGGATCGGCACGGGGCGCTCCGGCGCCCAGGTCTGGGGACGCTGCCGGGGCAGCGGGGCGACCCCCTACGACGTCGTCCTCGACGTCGACGCCGCCCGCTGGCTGTGCGGCTGCCCCAGCCGCAAGGTGCCCTGCAAGCACGCGCTCGCCCTGCTGCTCCGGTGGAGCGACGGGCTGGTCGACGCGCACGAGCCGCCGGAGTTCGTCGCCCGCCGGCTGGGCGCGCCTGCCGTCGCCACGCCCGCACGACCGGCCGGCGAGCTGGCCGACCCGGCGGCGGCCGCGGCCCGCGCCGCCGCCCGGACCGAGCGGGTCGCCGGCGGGCTGGACGAGCTGAGCACCTGGATCGGCGACCAGGTCCGCACCGGCCTGGCGGGGCTGGAGCGCGGCGGCTGGAGCGCCGTCGACACCGTCGCCGCCCGGATGGTCGACGCGCAGGCGCCCGGCGTGGCCGGCCTGCTGCGCCGGATCCCGGGCGAGCTCGGCCGGGAGGGCTGGCCGGAGCGGGTGCTGGAGCAGCTCGCCGCGCTGCACCTGCTGGTCCAGGCGCACCGGCGGATCGACACCCTGCCGGCCGACCTCGCGGCCACGGTCCGGGGGCACGTCGGCTACCCCGTCAGCCGGGCCGACGTGCTGGCCGGGCCCGCGGTGGAGGACGAGTGGCTCGCCGTCGGCCAGCTCGACACCGTCGAGTCGAAGCTGGAGAGCCGCCGCGTCTGGCTGTGGGGGCGGCACAGCCGGCGGTGGGCCCTCTGGCTGACCTTCGTCCCGCCCGGCGGGGCGCCCGACACCACCGTCGTCCTCGGCGACCGGTTCGTCGGTCGGCTGCACTTCTACCCCGGGGCCGGCCAGCTGCGCGCCGTGGTCGGGGAACCGACGGCGGCCGACCCTGCGCTCGCGCACCGGGGCGAGCCCTGGCCGCCGGAGGACGGCCTCGGCACCGCGCGCCGGCGGTTCGCCGACCTGCTGGCCGCCGACCCCTGGGCCGCCCGGCTGCCCGTGCTGCTCCGGGCCGCGCCCGTGCCGCCCGACGGCGACGCCGGCTGGCGGCTGCGCGACGCCGACGGGATCTGCTGCCCGCTGCTGGTCGGCGGGGCCGAGCCCTGGCCGCTGGTCGCCCAGGGCCGCGGCCGGACCGTCGCCGTGATGGCCGAGTGGACCGCCGAGGGAGCCCGACCGCTGGCCGTGCTGGGGGCCGCCGGAACCGGGGCCGCCGTGCTGCGGGCGGCCTGATGAGCACCGCACCTCCGCGCGACCCGGCGTGGAGCGAGGTGGTCACGGTCGCCCTGCTGGGCACCGACCGCCGGCCCCTGCCGCCGGAGGTGCTGACCGCCAGCGCGGCGGACGGTGAGGCCCCCGCCAGCGCCGTGCTGCTGGACCACGCCGTCCGGCAGCGGGCACGGCACCGGGCCGCCCGCCCGCTCGGCCGCTGCCCGGCGCCGCCGCAGGCCCCCGACGACCCGGCACCGTGGGCGTCCGCGGCGGCGCAGGAGCTGCTGACGCGACTGCTCGCCCGGCCGGTGCCGGAGCTGCTGAACGCCTGGCTCGGGGCCGCCGCCGCCCGCGGGGTCCGCCCGGCCCCGGAGCACTGGACGGAGCTGGCCGCCTTCGCCGCCACCCGCCCCGACCTCGACCGCGGGGTGCTGGCGCAGGCCCTCGGCGCCCAGGGCGTCTGGTTCGTCCGCCAGAACCCGGCCTGGTCCCGGCTCGCCGAGGTCCTCGAGCGGCCGGTGCCCGGCCGGCCCGCCGACCCCCCGGTCGGCGTCCCCGACGAGGCCGCCGTGCGCGCCCGGCCGGAGCTGGCGCTCGACGTCCCCGCCCCCTGGCCGCGCGAGCTCGCGGTCGCGGCCCTGCGGGTGCTGCTCGCCGGCCAGCTGGGCTGGCGGGCCAGCCGCTACGGCGCCGCCGTCGGCGCCCGGTTGGCCACCGCCGACGCCGACCTCCTGCAGCAGGCGGCCGACGCGCTGCCCGACGGCCCGCAACGCGGCCTGCCCGGCCTGCGCCTGGTGCAGGAAGCGGTGGCCGCCGCCGCGGCGGCCGCCGCCGACCGGGCGGCCGTCGACCAGGCCTTCGACCTCGACGCCCTCCCGGGCGACCCGACCGACGCCCCCGAGCACCAGGAGCAGCCATGACCACGACCACCGAGGCCGTCCCCACGCCGGCGACCGCGGGAGAGCCGCTCCGGCCGCACGCCGAGCAGGTCTACGCCGCCGAGCTGACCGCCCTGGCCGCGGCCGACGACCGGCCCCGGCCGCCGCACTGGCGGCTGTCGCCCTGGGCCGTGGTCACCTACCTGCTGGGCGGCGTGCTGCCCGACGGCACACCGGTCAGCCCCAAGTACGTCGGCTCCCGACGTCTGGTCGAGGTCGCCGTGGCCACCCTGGCCACCGACCGCGCCCTGCTGCTGCTCGGCGTCCCCGGCACCGCGAAGTCGTGGGTCTCCGAGCACCTCGCCGCCGCCGTCTCCGGCCGCTCGACGTTGCTGGTCCAGGGCACCTCGGGGACCACCGAGGACGCCATCCGCTACGGGTGGAACTACGCGCGGCTGCTGGCCGAGGGGCCGAGCGACGCCGCCCTGGTGCCGTCGCCGGTGATGGTGGCCATGCGGACCGGGGCGATCGCCCGGATCGAGGAGCTCACCCGCATCCCGGCCGACGTCCAGGACGCCCTCATCACCGTGCTGTCGGAGAAGACGCTGCCGGTGCCCGAGCTGGGCGACGAGGTCCAGGCCCTCAAGGGCTTCAACGTGATCGCCACCGCCAACGACCGCGACAAGGGCGTCAACGACCTGTCGTCGGCGCTGCGCCGGCGGTTCAACACCGTCGTGCTGCCGCTGCCCGCCCGGGAGGAGGACGAGGTGGCCATCGTCAGCAGCCGGGTCGCGGAGATGGCGTCCTCCCTCGAGCTGCCCGCCGTGCCGACGGCAGTGGAGGAGATCCGCCGCGTCGTCACCGTCTTCCGGGAGCTCCGGTCGGGGCTGAGCGCCGACGGCCGCACCCGGATCAAGAGCCCGTCGGCCACCCTCTCGACGGCGGAGGCCATCTCGGTCGTGACCAGCGGGCTGGCGCTCTCGGCGCACTTCGGCGACGGCCAGCTGCGGGCCGCGGACGTCGCCGCCGGGCTGGTGGGGGCCGTGGTGAAGGACCCGGTCTCCGACCAGGTCGCCTGGGACGAGTACCTGGAGGTCGTCGTCCGGCCCCGGGAGGACTGGGCCGCGTTCTACCGCGCCTGCCGGGAGGTGGGGTGACGGCGAGCGCGGTCGAGCCGGCCGCGGCTCCGGCACCGGAGCGCGCGGAGGCTCCCGCCGGCCCGGTCGAGCCGCAGGTCGAGGTGTACGGCATCCGCCACCACGGCCCGGGGTCGGCGCGCTCGCTGCTGACCGCGCTGGAGGCCTTCGCCCCCGACGTGGTGCTGATCGAGGGTCCGGTCGACGCCGACCCGCTGCTGCACTTCGCCGCGGCCGCCGGCACCGCCCCCCCGGTGGCGCTGCTGGCCTACGCGGCCGACGACCCGGCCGTCTCCGCCTTCTGGCCCTTCGCCGTGTTCTCCCCCGAGTGGCAGGCGCTGCGCTGGGCCCTCGGCGCCGGCGTGGAGGTGGGGATGTGCGACCTGCCGGCCGCCCAGGTGCTCGCACCGCAGCGGGCCGACCTCTTCGACGCCGAGCCGCCGGAACCGGCGACGGACGGGCCGGGCGCGGAGGACGGGGCCGGGGTGGCGCCCGGGGGCGGGGCCCCGGGACCGGCCGTCGCGGTCGCCGACCCCGACGCCGCGCTGGACCCCCGGCGCTGGGCGCGGGCCGACCCGCTGCGGGCGCTGGCCGAGGCCGCCGGCTACGACGACCCCGAGCGCTGGTGGGACGACGTGGTCGAGGCCCGGCTGGACGGCTCGTCGCCGTTCCCGCTGCTGACCGAGGCGATGGCCGAGCTGCGCCGCGAGGTCGGCCGGCCCGCCGGCAAGGACGCCCTGCGCGAGGAACGGCGGGAGGCCCACATGCGCCAGACGATCCGCGCCGCCGTGAAGCGGGGCCGCCGCCGGGTGGCCGTCGTCTGCGGTGCCTGGCACGCCCCCGCGCTCACCTGGCCGCTGCCGCCCGCGGTCGCCGACGCCCGGGTGCTGCGCGGCGCCCCGAAGCGGAAGGTCACGCTGACCTGGGTGCCGTGGACGCACGGGCACCTGGCCACAGCCAGCGGGTACGGCGCCGGCATCACCTCGCCCGGCTGGTACGAGCACCTCTGGACCGCCCCCGACGCGCCGGTGGTGCGCTGGCTGACCCACGTCGCGCACGCGTTGCGCCGGCACGACCTCGTGGTCTCCAGCGCGCACGTCATCGAGGCCGTCCGGCTGGCCGAGACGCTGGCCGCCCTCCGGCTGCGGCCGCTCGCCGGCCTCGCCGAGGTGCAGGAGGCGACCCGCGCGGTGCTCTGCGACGGCGACGACCGCGCCGCCCGGCTGGTCACCGCCGACCTGGTGGTGGGGGAGGCCCTCGGGGCGGTCGACCCCGCCGTGCCGATGGTCCCGCTGGAGGCCGACCTCGTCGCCACCTGCCGGCGGCTGCGCGTCCGCCGGGAGCCCAAGGCCCGGGTGCTCGACCTCGACCTGCGCCGCCCGGTCGACCAGGCCCGCTCCCAGCTGTTCCACCGGCTGCGCCTGCTCGGCATCGACTGGGTGACCCCCGCCGACAGCGGCGTGGACAGCCAGGGCACCTTCCGGGAGACCTGGTCGGCGACCTGGCGGCCCGCCCTCGCGGTGGCGCTGGTCCGGGCCGCCGTCTGGGGCACCACCGTCGAGTCGGCCGCCACCGCCCGCGTGCACGACCGGCTGGAGGGCGGCAGCCTCGTCGAGCTGACCCGGACCGTCGAGCACTGCCTGCTCGCCGGCCTCCCCGACGCGCTGCAGCGGCTGTTCACCGTCCTGGCGGAGCGGGCGGCGCTCGACGCCGACGTCGTCCACCTGATGGAGGCGCTGCCGCCGCTGGCCCGCGCCCAGCGCTACGGCGACGTCCGGCGCACCGACACTGGCGCGCTCCGCCAGGTCAGCGAGGTGCTCGTGCTGCGGATCTGCGCCGGCCTGCCGCAGGCCGTCGGCAGCCTGGACGACGACAGCGCCGCCCGGCTGCGGGGGCTCGTCGACCAGGTCGGGGCGGCCGTCGGCCTGCTCGCCGAGGCCGCCGCCTCCACCGAGGACGTCGAGCTGCTGGCCGGCACCGGCCTGCGCGAGCGCTGGCTCGGCGCCCTCGCCACCGTCGTCGACCGACGGGACGTGCACGGCCTCCTGCTGGGCCGGGTGGTCCGGCTGCTGGTCGACGCGGACCGGCTCGACGACGTCCCGGCCCGGGTCGAGCGCGCGCTCTCGCACGGCGTCGACGCCGCGGCCAAGGCGGCCTGGGTGGAGGGCTTCTTCGCCGACGGCGCCCTGCTGCTCCTCCACGACGCCCAGCTGCGGGACCTGCTCGACGGCTGGGTGACCTCGCTGGACGAGCGGGAGTTCACCGACCTGCTGCCGCTGGTCCGGCGGACCTTCGGCACCTTCACCCCGGCCGAGCGGCGCTCGCTGGCCGGGCGGCTGGTGGCCCGGGGCGGGCCGGCTGCGTCGTCGCCGGTCGCGGTCGAGCTCGACGAGGAGCTCGCACACGGCGCGCTGGACACCGTCGACCTCATCCTCGGCGGGGCCCGGTGAGCGGGCCGGCGGAGGAGGAGGGGCGGCGCCGCTGGCGGCTGCTGCTCGGCGGGGCGGCCGAGGAGGAGCTGGACGCCACGCTGACCGCCGACGAGGTGGCCATGGACCGGACCCTCGCCGCGCTCTACGACGGCGGCGAGGGCGAGGGCGGCACCCGCTCCCGGCGGGCCGGCGGGCTCGGGTCCTCGGCGCCGGGCGTCGCCCGGTGGCTGGGCGACATCCGCACCTACTTCCCGACCAGCGTCGTGCAGGTCATGCAGCGGGACGCCATCGACCGGCTGCAGCTCACCTCGATGCTCCTCGAGCCGGAGCTGCTGGACTCGGTGCAGCCCGACGTCCACCTCGCGAGCACGCTGATCGGGCTCAACCGGGTGATGCCGGAGACCACCCGGCGCACCGCCCGGCTGGTCGTCGGCAAGGTGGTGGCCGAGATCGAGCGGCGGATCGCCACCCGGACGACGGCGGCGGTCAACGGGGCGGTCAGCCGGGCCGACCGCACCCGGCGGCCGCGCCCGGCCGACATCGACTGGCCGGCGACGATCAGCGCCAACCTGCGGAACTACCTGCCCGAGCACCGGACGGTGGTGCCGGAACGGCTGGTCGGCTACCGGCGGGCGTCCCGGACGGTGTCGCGGGACGTCGTCGTCGCCCTCGACCAGTCCGGCTCGATGGCCGAGTCGGTCGTCTACGCCGCCGTCTTCGCCGCGACCCTCGCCTCGCTGCGGACGGTGCGCACCTCGCTGGTGGTGTTCGACACCGAGGTGGTCGACCTCACCGAGCAGCTGGCCGACCCCGTCGAGGTGCTGTTCGGCTGCCAGCTGGGCGGCGGCACCGACATCAACCGGGCGCTGGCCTACTGCCAGTCGCTGGTCACCCGGCCGGAGGAGACGGTGCTCGTCCTCATCTCCGACCTGTTCGAGGGCGGCCTCGCCGAGGAGATGCTGCGCCGCGTGCACCAGCTGGTCGCCGACGGCGTGCTGGTCGTCGTGCTGCTGGCCCTGGCGGACTCCGGAGCCCCCGCCTACGACCACGAGCACGCCGCCGCCCTCGCCGCCCTCGGCGTCCCCGCGTTCGCCTGCACCCCCGACCAGTTCCCCGAGCTGCTGGCCGTCGCGCTCAGCCGGGGCGACGTCGGGCTGTGGGCCGAGACGACCGCCCGGGAGCAGGCGGCACCTCCGGGCTGAGCCTCGGACGCCGCCCGCGGGGAGCCGTCGGCGCCCGTGCCGCCGTCGCCGCCCGCCCGGCGGGAGGCGTGAGAGGATGCGGGGCGTGAGCGCCCTCCCCTCCGTCTCGTACTCGATCACGGTGCGGCTGGAGGTGCCCGCAGGTGGCAGCTCGGTCTCCGCCCTGACCTCGGCCGTGGAGGGCGCCGGCGGCAGCGTCACCGCCCTCGACGTCACCGCCTCCGGCCACGAGCGGCTGCAGATCGACGTGACCTGCGCCGCGCGGGACACCGACCACGCCGACGAGCTCGTCGAGATCATGCGCGCCGTGCCCGGCGTCACGATCGGCAAGGTCAGCGACCGCACCTTCCTGATGCACCTCGGCGGCAAGATCGAGATGCGCTCCAAGCACCCGATCCGCAACCGCGACGACCTGTCGATGGTCTACACCCCCGGCGTCGCCCGCGTCTGCCTGGCCATCGCCAAGAACAAGGAGGACGCCCGCCGGCTCACCTCCAAGCGGAACTCCATCGCCGTGGTCACCGACGGCTCGGCCGTGCTGGGGCTGGGCAACATCGGGCCCGAGGCGGCGCTGCCGGTCATGGAGGGCAAGGCCGCGCTGTTCAAGCGGTTCGGCGACATCGACGCCTGGCCGCTCTGCCTCGACACCCAGGACGTCGACGAGATCGTCGCGGTCGTCAAGGCCGTCGCCCCCGGCTTCGCCGGCATCAACCTGGAGGACATCTCCGCCCCGCGCTGCTTCGAGGTGGAGGCCCGGCTGCGCGAGCAGCTCGACATCCCGGTCTTCCACGACGACCAGCACGGCACCGCGATCGTCGTGCTCGCCGCGCTGTACAACGCCCTCCGCGTCGTCGAGAAGGGCATCGCCGACGTGCGGATCGTCATGTCGGGCGCCGGCGCGGCCGGCACCGCGATCATCAAGCTGCTGCTCGCCGCGGGGGTCCGGCACATCGTCGTCTCCGACATCGAGGGCGTCGTCCACCGCGGCCGTCCCGGGCTGACCGGGGAGCTGGCCTGGCTGGCCGAGCACACCAACGCCCTCGACGTCACCGGCTCGCTGACCGCCGCCGTCGTCGGGGCGGACGTGTTCATCGGGGTGTCGGCGCCCAACCTGCTGACCGGGGACGACATCGCCGGGATGGCCGACGACGCGATCGTCTTCGCCCTCGCCAACCCCGAGCCCGAGGTCGACCCGTTGGAGGCCATGCAGCACGCGGCCGTGGTCGCCACCGGCCGCTCCGACTTCCCCAACCAGATCAACAACGTGCTGGCCTTCCCCGGCGTCTTCCGCGGCCTCATCGACGCCCGGTCGAAGGAGATCACCACCACCATGCTGCTCGCCGCCGCCCGCGCGCTCGCCGGCGTGGTCACCGACGACCAGCTGAACGCCGCCTACATCACCCCGAGCGTGTTCAACGCCGAGGTGCACACCGCCGTCGCCACCGCCGTCCGCCGCGCTGCCGGCGGCCCCGCCGAGCTGCCCACCGACCCCGACGTCGTCGTCTAGGACGATGACCGACCGAGCAACGGGGGACCGGTCGCGCTGGCCGGGGGTCGCCGTGCTGGCCGGTCTGGCGGTCGCGGCCCAGCTGTGGGGCCTCTACCGCGTGAGCGGGCCGCCCAGCCCCGGCTGGTTCCCGCACGCGGACAAGCTGGAGCACGGGCTGGGTTTCGCGCTGCCCGTCGGGCTGCTGCTGCTGGCGCTCGGGCTGCGGCGGCTGGCGCGGGGCCGGCGGCCGTCCCGGCGGACGCTGCTGGTGGTGGTCGGGGTCTTCGCCGCGCACGCCGTGGTCAGCGAGGTCGTGCAGCACACCTTCTACACCGGCCGGACGGGTGACCCCCTGGACGCGCTCGCCGACGGGGTGGGCATCGCCGCGGGCGCGCTGGTGGCCGTCGGGCTGCTGCGCCGCGCCGCGCCCCGGTCCACGGCCGCGGCGGGGACCGCGGACCCGGCCCCCAGCCGCGCGGGGGTCGCATGAGCCGGCCGCCGGGCAGCCCCAGTCCCGGCAGCCTGCTGGTCTCCAGCGTGCTCATCGCCGACGGGGTCTTCGACCAGACCGTGGTGCTCGTGCTCGACTGCGACGAGGACGGTGCCCTCGGCGTGATCCTCAACGAGATCTCCCAGACCTCGTTGGACGCCGTCCTGCCCGACTGGGTGGGCTCGGTCTCGGAGCCGCGGCTGCTGTTCCACGGCGGGCCGGTCTCGCCGAACGGCGCCATCTGCCTGGCGAGCGTGCGGACGCCGGGGGAGGAGCCGCCCGGCTGGCGGCCGCTGTTCGACACGGTGGGCCTGCTGCACCTCGACACACCGATCGAGATCGTGGCCGGCGCCTACCGCGACCTGCGGATCTTCGCGGGCTACGCGGGGTGGTCCGCGGGGCAGCTGCAGGACGAGATCGCGCAGGGCCGCTGGCACCTGGCGGAGGCCACCTACGAGGACGTCTTCGGCCGCAAGCCGCTGGACCTGTGGCGGGTGGTGCTGCGCCGCCAGCCCGGTGAGACGGCCTTCTTCGCCACCTGGGTCGAGGACCCCGAGCTGAACTGAGCGGCTCCGGACGTCGTCCTCCGGAGGGGGAGAAGACCGCCACGCCCGGCCCGAGCGCACCTCGAGGTAACGGTTGGTGCATAAGATCGAGGAGCGGCGGGGAATACACCGGGAGAACCGGTAGACGGAGGTCAAGAAATCGTGTCGGAATCGGCCAGGAATAACGGCACCCGGAGCCGGGTGCTCGTGGTGGACGACGACGCGGCGCTCGCCGAGATGCTGTCCATCGTGCTGCGCAACGAGGGCTACGAGCCCATCTGGTGCGCGTACGGCGACAAGGCGCTGGCGATCTTCCGCGAGGCACGACCGGACCTCGTGCTGCTGGACCTGATGCTGCCCGGCCGCGACGGCGTGGACGTCTGCCGTGACATCCGGCAGGACTCGGGCGTCCCGATCATCATGCTGACGGCCAAGACCGACACCATCGACGTCGTCGAGGGCCTCGAGGCCGGCGCCGACGACTACGTGTCCAAGCCGTTCAAGGCCAAGGAGCTCATCGCCCGGATCAAGACCCGGCTGCGGAGGGTGCCGACGCCGGAGGAGACCGAGACCGAGACGCTGCAGATCGGCGACCTCTCCATCAGCGTCGACGGCCACTCGGTCAAGAGGGACGGCACGCCGATCCAGCTCACGCCGCTGGAGTTCGACCTGCTGCTGGCGCTGGCGCGCCGGCCCTGGCAGGTGTTCAGCCGTGAGGTGCTGCTGGAGCAGGTCTGGGGCTACCGGCACGCCGCCGACACGCGCCTGGTCAACGTCCACGTGCAGCGGCTGCGGTCCAAGATCGAGCGCGACCCGGAGCACCCCGAGATCGTCGTCACCGTCCGCGGCATCGGCTACAAGGCCGGCGAGACCGTCCGGACCTGAGATGACCACCCTCTCGAGGGCGGGCTGAGGCGTGAGCGTCCCCGGCCTGACCGCCGCCCCCAGCCGACGGACCGCCGTCGTCTGGTGGCGGCTGCCGGCCGCCCTGTGGTGGCGCTCGCTGCCGTTCCGGGTGATCGCGTCCGTGCTGGTGGCCTCCCTCGTCGTGCTGGTGCTGAGCGGGTTCCTGCTGATGCAGCAGGCGACGTCGGGGGTGATGAAGAGCAAGCAGGAGGTCGCGGAGAACGAGGCGCGGCAGGCGGTGAACCGGGCTCAGCAGACGCTGAACAACGCCAACCTGACCGGGGACGACGGCACCGTCGACACCCTGCTCTACGACCTTGCGAACGGGTTCGCGAACCGCGGGGGTGGCACCAGCCAGTACGAGGTGGTGGTGCTGGCGCGCAGCCAGACGCTGACCGCGGGTCAGGTGGCGGTCGACAGCATCCCGTCGGAGCTGGTCAAGCAGGTCAACGAGAGCAACGACCTGCTGATCACCCCCACGGAGGTCCACTGGCGCAACGGGCAACCCGCTGAGCCCGGCCTGGCGGCCGGCAGCGCTCTCACCCTGCCGGGGGTGGGCCGCTACCAGATGTACCTGATCTTCCCGCTGACCCAGGAGGTCACCACCCTCCGGGTGCTGCGGAACGCCGTCGTCACCACCGGCGCCATCCTCATCGTGCTGCTCACCCTGATCGCCGCCCTGGTCAGCCGTCAGGTGGTGACGCCGGTGCGGGCCGCCCGCCAGGCGGCCGAGAGCCTGGCGTCGGGGAACCTGCACGACCGGATGCAGGTCCGCGGCACCGACGACCTGGCCCGGCTGGCCGTCTCGATGAACTACATGGCCAGCGAGCTGCAGAAGCAGATCAACACCCTCGAGGAGCTGTCCGCCGTCCAGCAGCGCTTCGTCTCCGACGTCTCCCACGAGCTGCGGACCCCGTTGACCACCGTGCGGATGGCTGCCGAGGTGCTGCACGACGCCCGGGAGGACTTCGACCCCATCGCGGCGCGGTCCACCGAGCTGCTGCAGAACGAGCTCGACCGGTTCGAGTCGCTGCTCAGCGACCTGCTGGAGATCTCCCGCTTCGACGCGGGCGCGGCCGAGCTGGCGCTCAGCGCCGTCGACCTGCGCGGCGTCGTCGCCCGGGTGGTCGAGGCCAACGCGGCGCTGGCCGCGTCGAACCGCACGACCGTGGTCGTGCACGCCACCGGGGAGGCCATCGCCGAGGTCGACGTCCGCCGGATCGAGCGGATCCTGCGCAACCTGCTGGTCAACGCCATCGAGCACGCCGAGACCAACCCGATCGAGATCCTCATCGCCGGCGACGAGGAGGCGGTGGCCGTGGCGGTCCGCGACCACGGGGTGGGCTTCCAGGCCAGCCAGGCCAAGCAGGTCTTCCACCGCTTCTGGCGCGCCGACCCGGCGCGGGCGCGCACGGTCGGCGGGACCGGGCTGGGGCTGTCCATCTCGATGGAGGACGCCAACCTGCACGGCGGCTGGCTGACGGCGTGGGGGAGACCCGGTCAGGGCGCCCAGTTCCGGCTCACCCTGCCGCGCACCGCCGGGACGATCCTGCAGAGCTCCCCGCTGCCGATGGTGCCGCGGGACTACCTGGGGCCCAGTGACCCGGTCCGCGCCGAGGCGGCGGCCGACGCCGCGCTCCCGGGCCCGACCGTGGGAGCGCCGGAGACCCTGGTCCTCGGTGGTCCGCTGGCCACGAGCGGGAGCGACCAGGGCCGGGGCGGATCATGAGACCGGTCCAGCGCCTGCTGGTCGTCCTGCTCGGGCTCGCCCTGGCGGGGCTGGCCGGCTGCGTGAACATCCCCACCTCCGGCCCCGTGGACCGGGTCGAGGGACAGCAACCGGCGTGCCAGAGCTGCGTCAACGTCGAGGTCGCGCCCCCGACCGCGGGCGACTCGGCCAGCCAGGTCGTCGAGGGCTTCCTGCGGGCGAACGCCAACTACCAGCCCGGGTACTCCGTCGCGCGGCAGTTCATGACCCAGGCCGCCGCCGCCAGCTGGAGCACCGACCAGGGCGTGACGATCTTCAGCGGATCGACGACGCAGGAGGGGGACGACGCGGTCCGGCTCAAGGGCAAGGTGCTGGGCGCGCTGGACCAGGAGCACACCTTCCGGACCCAGGCCGTCGACCTCGACCTCGTGTTCCAGCTCGAGCGCGAGAACGGTGAGTGGCGCATCGCGAACCAGCTCTCGGGCCTGTTCGTCCGGGACAGCGCGTTCGAGACCCTGTACCGCAGCTACGACCTCTACTTCATCGGGGCCACCGGCGCCCTCGCGCCGCAGCCCATCTACCTGCCCGACCTGCGAGCACCCGGGAACGTGGCGTCGGCCCTGGTCAAGGCGCTGCTGGACGGGCCCTCGGACTGGCTCTCGGCGGCCGTCTCGACCGCAGCCCCGACCAGGACCACGCTCAGCGTCGACTCGGTCACCATCTTGAACGGTGTCGCCCAGGTGCCCCTGAGCGAGGACGTCCTGCAGGCCACCGACAACCAGCGAGGGCTGTTGGCGGCCCAGCTCGGGTACACGCTCCAGCAGGTCACCGGGGTGAAGAAGGTCCAGCTGCTGGTCAACAACCAGGCCTTCCGGGTGCCGCAGAGCGAGAGCGGCGACCTGGCCGTGCCGCTGGACGCGCTCAGCCCCGACCTCAACCCGGTGCCCCTCGTCTCCGCCGAGCAGCTGTACGTGACACGACGTGACGGCCAGGCCCTGCTGAGGATCAACACGAACACCGACGCACTGGCCGAGGAGCCGTTCCCCGGGGCGCTCGGCCAGGGTCGGTACGCCATCTCCTCCCTCGCGGTCTCCGTGCCCGGCACCGACCTCGCGGTGGTCACCGACGAGGGCACGGTCCTGCGCCGGACCCCGACCACGAGCACCACCCTCACCACCGTCCTGGACGGGGTCACCGGTCTGCTGCGCCCGCAGTTCAGCCGGGCCGACGAGCTGTTCTCGGTCGGCAACCAGGGCGGGCAGCAGCGGATGTGGGTGACCACGGAGACCAAGACCGTGAAGGTGGCTGCTCCGGAGGTGTTCGAGGCCGGACGGGTCCTCGCGTTCCGGATCTCCCCGGACGGGTCGCGGATGGCCTTGATCGTGAAGTCCGGCGGCAGCACCCAGCTGGGGGTGGCCCGCATCGTCCGGTCGGCCCAGATCTCCGTGGAGGGCTACCGGGTGCTGGACACCGACTCCCCGCTGACGAACTCGACGTTGCAGGTCGCGCGGGACCTCGCCTGGAGCAGTGCGACCGAGCTCCTGGTCCTGGCCGCCGACACCGCCCGTGGTCCCTACGCCCCCACCGCGGTGAGCATCGACGCGTCCTCGGTCGAGTCGCAGACCCTGACCGACGACTGGGACGCGGTGCAGCTGACCGCCCTGCTGCGGCCCCAGACCTCGATCCCCGTCGTCCTCGCGCGCGACGGGCGGGCGTTCCGCGACGACGGCACGCGGTGGCAGCAACTGACCTCCGACGTCGGCGCCCTGGCCTACCCGGGCTGACCCTCCGGCGAGGGTCCTCCGTCCACAGATCGACGGCCGCCCCGCTCCGTGGTCGATGCGGCCCCCGACACTGGTCCCGTGGACGCAGGACGGTGGCGCGCCCTCCGCGGGGCGGCGGCGGACCTGCTGCTGGGCTCCGTCTGCCCGGGCTGCCGCGAGCCGGGCTGGGGGCTCTGCCCGCGCTGCCGGTCGGCGCTGCACGGCCACCGCCCGGCTCTGGCGTCGACGGGCACGGGCCCGGTGACCCTCGCCTGCTGTCCCTACGACCCGCTGCTCAGCCACCTCGTGACCGCGCACAAGGACCACGGGGCGCTGGGCCTGGCGCCGGAGCTGGCCGGGCGGCTGGCGGTGGCGGTGCGGGCCCTGCTGCGCGGCTCCGGTTGGACGGGGCCGGTCGTGCTCGTCCCGGTGCCCTCGGCGGCGGCGGCCGTGCGGCGCCGCGGCTACGACGCGACGGCCACGCTGGCCCGGCTGGCGGCCCGGCGGCTCCGGCCCGTGCACACCGTCACGGTCCGGCGGCTGCTCGTGCAGCGCCTCGGCGTCCGTGACCAGGCGGGCCTCGGGGCCGCCGCCCGCAGCGCCAACCTCGCCGGGGCGCTGCGGGCCCGCCGGGGGCCGCAACGGGCCCTGCCGGAGGGGGCGGTCGTCGTCCTCGTCGACGACGTGGTGACCACCGGGAGCACCCTGGCGGAGGCGGCCCGGGCCGTGGAGGCGGCCGGTGCGGTGCTGCTCGGGGCGGCCACGGTGGCGGCCGCCGCCGACCCGCGGACCGCCCGGCCCGCCCGGTCCGGGCGGCGCTCGAGCCAGGCTCCGGCCGCTGACCTGGGTGGAGCCTGATGAGTCCCTGAGGGGAGGACCCCCCGCCTTCCGGTGCCTCGGGCACAGGACTAACGTCACGTCATGGCGCCACCGCGAGCACCGTCGGATCCCGGGTCTCCCGGGCCGGGCGCGGCCGGCGCCTTCGTCGTCTCCGCTCCACACGTCCGCAGCCGATCGGGGGCGGCGGCTGGACGGAGGTCCGGGCCCGGTGCAGCGCCCCCGGACCAGCTTCGCGTGGAGCGGGCCACCCACCACCGATGGAGGATCTGATGGATGTTGTCGTCAAGGGCCGGCACTGCTCGGTGTCGGACCAGTTCCGGCAGTACGTCGACGAGAAGATCAACCGCCTCGAGAAGCTCGACGACCGGGTGATCCGCGTCGAGGTCGAGGTGTCGGCGGAACGGAACAAGCGACAGCACGACCAGGCGGCCCGGGTCGAGATCACCCTGCGCACCAAGGGTCCCGTCGTGCGTGCCGAGGCGGCCGCCGAGGACAAGAACGCCGCGTTCGACATGGCGCTCGACCGGCTGATGGCCCAGCTGCGTCGCGCCGCGGACCGCAAGCGCGTCCACCACGGGCAGCGCGCCCCGCAGTCGCTCAAGAGCGGTCTCGACGTCGCCGAGCCTCCCCTGACCCCGGCCGACGCCGAGACCAACGGGAGCCACACCGTCGCCGGCATCGAGGTGCAGGGCGACGGCCCGCTCGTGGTCCGCGAGAAGAGCCACCCCGCCGTCCCGATGACCCTGGACCAGGCGCTGATGGCCATGGAGCTCGTCGGCCACGACTTCTACCTCTACATCGACGCCGAGCACCACACCCCGAGCGTCGTCTACCGCCGCCGCGCGTACGACTACGGCGTCATCCGCCTGACCACCGCCGACGAGCTCGCCGACGCTGTGAGCTGAGCAGCACCCCGGACACGGGCCCGCCGCGCACCCGCTCGGCGGGCCCCGCTGCGTCGCGAGCCCTCCGCGCGCAGAGGTCCCGGGGCAGGCGGTCTCCGGCGCCGGGCCGCGCGCCGACGACGAAGACGGGGGCCAGGAGCGCGGCCCGCGGTCGAGCGGAGCGAGGCCAGACAACACTGTCGGTGGTCCCCACTAGCGTCAGGGCATGCCTGCACGTGAGTCCCTGAGCGCTGCCGAGGTCCGCCGGGTCGCGGTGGCCGCGCAGGGCCTCGCCGCGCCGCGACCGGAGCGGGTGGTGGGCCTGCGGGACGTGCAGGCGGTGACCAGCCGGCTGGGCCAGTTCCAGATCGACTCGGTCAACGTCGTCACCCGGGCCCACTTCGTCCCGCTCTACTCCCGGCTGGGGCCCTACGACACCGGGTTGCTGGAGCGGGCGGCCCACCGCCCGCCCCGCCGGCTGTACGAGTACTGGGGGCACGCGGCCAGCCTGCTCGACGTCAACCTGCAGCCCCTGCTGCGCTTCCGCGCCCAGCAGGGCTACCGGGACGTGTGGAGCGGGGTGGAGCGCGCGGCCCGCGAGCAGCCGGGGCTCGTCGAGCACGTGCGGGCGCAGGTGGCGGCGCGAGGACCGGTCAGCGCCCGGCAGCTCGAGGTGGTCGAGCAGCGCGACCGCAGCCAGTGGGGTTGGAACTGGTCGGCGGTGAAGACGGTGCTGGAGTGGCTCTTCTACTGCGGTGAGGTGACCTCGGCCTGGCGGAACAGCCAGTTCGAGCGCGTCTACGACCTGCCCGAGCGCGTCCTCCCGGCCGCGGTGCTGGCCGCGCCGACCCCCTCGCCCGAGGACTCGGTGCGCGGCCTGGTGGCCCGGGCGGCACGGGCGCTGGGGGTGGCCAGCGAGCCCAGCCTGCGGGACTACTTCCGGACGCGGCCCGGGATGACGCAGCAGGCGGTGGCGGAGCTGGTCGAGGACGGGCTGCTGCTGCCCGTCCGGGTGACGGGCCGCGCCGGACGCCCGCTCTACCTGTGGCACGAGGCGCGCGTGCCCCGCCGGGTCCGGGCCCGCGCCCTGCTCAGCCCGTTCGACTCGATGGTGTTCGAGCGGGCCCGGCTGCAGGAGCTCTTCGGGTTCCACTACCGGATCGAGATCTACGTCCCGCAGGAGCGCCGGGTGCACGGCTACTACGTCTACCCGTTCCTCCTCGACGACGCGTTCGTCGCCCGCGTCGACCTCAAGGCGGACCGCGCGGCCGGGGTGCTCCGGGTGCACGGGGCGTGGGCGGAGCCCGGCCAGGCCACGCCGGAGGTGGCCGAGGAGCTGGCCGCCGAGCTGGTGTCGCTGACCGGCTGGCTCGGGCTGACGGGCGTGGTGCCGCCGACCGGCGGTGACCTGGCCGGGCTGCTGGGGCCGGCGCTGGCGCGGGCCGCGTGAGGGCGTCGACCGGGCGTCGCGCTCGTCGTCGGGTCACCCCGCGCGGTCTGGCCTACGATGGGTCGGTGCGTCTGCTCCCCAGGGGTCCTGCCCCGGAGCGGTCCGGGGGGACCGCGGCCGAGCGGGTCCGGGAACGACCGGATGGCGCTGCGCGTACATGTGGGTGACGACGAGGTGAGGGAGCCAGTTCCGTGGCTTTGATGGACAGGATGCTGCGCTTCGGCGAGGGCAAGACCCTCAAGAGGCTGAAGGGCATAGCCGAGCAGGTCAACGCGATCGAGGACGACTTCGTCGCGATGAGCGACGAGGAGCTGCGCGGCCAGACGGCCGACTTCAAGGAGCGCCTGGAGAAGGGCGAGACCCTCGAGCAGCTGATGCCCGAGGCCTTCGCCACCGTGCGGGAGGCCGGCAAGCGGGTGCTGGGCAAGCGGCACTTCGACGTGCAGCTGATGGGTGGCGCGGCGCTGCACCTCGGCAACATCGCCGAGATGAAGACCGGTGAGGGCAAGACGCTGGTCGCGACGCTGCCCTCGTACCTGAACGCGCTGACCGGGCGCGGCGTGCACGTCATCACGGTGAACGACTACCTGGCCAAGTTCCAGTCCGAGCAGATGGGTCGCATCCACCACTTCCTGGGCCTGGAGGTCGGCGCGATCCTGTCGCAGATGACCCCGGTCGAGCGGCGGGCGGCCTACGCGGCCGACATCACCTACGGCACGAACAACGAGTTCGGGTTCGACTACCTGCGCGACAACATGGCCCTCAGCCTGGACGACTGCGTGCAGCGCGAGCACCACTTCGCCATCGTCGACGAGGTGGACTCGATCCTCATCGACGAGGCCCGGACGCCGCTGATCATCTCCGGCCCGGCCGAGGACTCGCACCGCTGGTACCCCGAGTTCGCCAAGCTGGTCGAGCGGCTCCGCCGCGACGAGCACTACGAGGTCGACGAGAAGAAGCGCACCGTCGCCATCGGCGAGAACGGCATCGACGTCGTCGAGGACCGGCTGGGCATCGACAACCTCTACGAGTCGGCCAACACCCCGCTCATCTCCTACCTGAACAACGCGATCAAGGCCAAGGAGCTGTTCAAGGTCGACCGCGACTACGTCGTGGTGGACGGCGAGGTGCTGATCGTCGACGAGCACACCGGCCGCAGCCTGGTCGGCCGGCGCTACAACGAGGGCCTGCACCAGGCCATCGAGGCCAAGGAGCGGGTGCAGATCCGCGACGAGTACCAGACGCTGGCCACGATCACGCTGCAGAACTACTTCCGGATGTACGAGAAGCTCTCGGGCATGACCGGCACGGCGATGACCGAGGCCAGTGAGTTCCAGAAGATCTACGGCCTGGGCGTGGTGCCGATCCCCACGAACAAGGACATGATCCGGATCGACCAGCGCGACCTGATCTACCGCACCGAGGAGGCCAAGTTCGACGCGGTGGTGGCCGACGTCGCGGAGCGGCACGAGCAGGGCCAGCCGGTCCTCATCGGCACCGCGTCGGTGGCCAAGTCCGAGATCCTCTCCCGGCTCCTCAAGAAGGCCGGCGTCCCGCACGAGGTGCTGAACGCGAAGCAGCACGAGCGCGAGGCGGCGATCGTCGCGATGGCGGGCCGCAAGGGCGCCGTCACCGTGGCCACCAACATGGCCGGCCGCGGTACCGACATCATCCTCGGCGGCAACCCCGAGTTCCAGGCCGACCACCGGCTGCGGGAGCAGGGCATCGACCCGGTCGAGCACGTCGAGGAGTACGAGGCGCGCTACCCGGAGGTGCTGGCCGAGTTCGAGCAGCAGGGCGCGGACGAGCACGAGGAGGTCGTCGCGGCCGGCGGTCTCTACGTCGTCGGCTCCGAGCGGCACGAGTCGCGCCGCATCGACAACCAGCTCCGCGGCCGGTCCGGCCGGCAGGGCGACCCGGGCGAGAGCCGCTTCTACCTCTCCCTCGGCGACGACCTGATGCGGCTGTTCAAGTCCGACATCGTCGAGTGGGTGCTGCAGGCGCTCAAGATGCCCGACGACCAGCCCATCGAGAACAAGCGGGTGTCGGCCTCGATCGCCAGCGCCCAGGGCCAGGTCGAGTCGCAGAACTTCGAGATCCGCAAGAACATCCTCAAGTACGACGACGTGATGAACCGCCAGCGGCACGCCATCTACGGCGACCGGCGCAAGGTGCTCGAGGGGGCCGACGTCGAGGGCCGGCTGCGTGCCACCGTCGACACCGTCGTCGAGCAGTACGTGAACGCCGCCACCGAGGGCTTCGCGGAGGACTGGGACCTCGAGCAGCTGTGGACGAACATGCGCACGCTCTACCCGGTGTCGCTGTCCCGCGAGGAGTACGAGGAGCGCGACGACCTCGACCGCGCCACCCTGGTGGAGGACTTCCGGGCCGACGCCCAGGCCGCCTACGACCGGCGCGAGGAGAGCCTCGGCTCGGACGTCATGCGCGAGCTCGAGCGGCGGGTGCTGCTCACCGTGCTGGACCGCAAGTGGCGTGAGCACCTCTACGAGATGGACTACCTGCGCGAGGGCATCGGTCTGCGGGCCATGGCCCAGCGCGACCCGCTGGTGGAGTACCAGCGCGAGGGTGGCGACATGTTCGCCACCATGATGGCCGCGTTCATGGAGGAGGTCGTCGGCTTCGTGTTCCACCTGGAGGTGGAGGTCGAGCAGGCGCCGGCCGTCGGCGTGGTCACCGGTGGCGACGGTCGCGCCGTCCAGATCGGGGCCCGCGGCCACGGGGCCTCCGGCAACGGTCACCGGCCCCAGGAGGAGCACGGGCCGCTGGTCGAGTCCGGTCCCGACCCGGACGACTTCGGGGTCGCGGTCCACGCCGTCGACGCTGACGAGGTGCCGGAGGAGGCGGAGGAGCTGGTGGCCCTGGAGTCCGAGCCCGTCGCGCTGGAGCCGGAGCCCGTCAGCCGGCCGCAGGTGCGGGCCAAGGGCCTCGGGGGCGACCGGGCCCGCACCCTGAGCTACACCGCCCCGGACGAGGACGGTTCGGTCAAGACGGTGGGTCAGACCGCCGCCGCAGCCGACGAGTACGCCGGCGTCGGCCGGAACGCCCCCTGCCCCTGCGGCTCGGGCAAGAAGTTCAAGCTCTGCCACGGCCGCTCCGGCAGCTGACCTCCCGGTAGGGCCCGCTCCGCCGCCGCCCCTGACGTCGCCTCCCGCGCGTCAGGGCCGGCGGCGGCGCTGTTCTCGGGCAGGCTGGGCGGCGTGACGAGGAGACCCCGCCGACGCCGACCGGTGGTCGTGGCGTCCGGGCTGGGCGCGGCCCTGGTCGTCGGTGCGCTGGGCCTGCTCGCCGTCCAGGACCGCGGCGCGCCGACGCGGGTCGCGCCCACGGCCGCGGCCACCTCCGGCGCCGCGACCCCGTCGGCCGCTCCGACGCCCCGGCGCACCCCGCGCCCCCGCCCGGTCGACCCGCTGACCGGCCGGCAGCCGGTCGAGGCCGGCGTGCTCGCCGTCAAGGTGGAGAACATCGCCGCGGCCTGGCCGCAGCTGGGCCTCTCGGCCGCCGACGTCGTCGTCGTCGAGGAGGTCGAGGGTGCGCAGACCCGGCTCGTCGCGCTGTACCATTCCGCGTTCCCCCGGCGGGTGGGCCCGGTCCGGAGCGCCCGCAGCACCGACGTGCAGCTGCTGCCCGCCTTCGGGCGCACGGCGCTGGTCTACTCCGGCGCCAACGCCCGGGTCCAGGCGAAGATCGACGACGCCCCGATCCTGGCGCTGCAGCGGGACGACCGCGACCCCGCCCGGGTGGCCCCCCACGACGTGGTCGTCGACCTGCGCGCCCTCGCCCGGACGACGGAGCTGGACCCGCCGCGCTCGCCCGGCTGGACCTTCGACGCGGACGCCGCCGTCTGGGACGACGCCGCCCGCGCCCGCAGCGCGGCGGTGCGGATCGGGGCCGACCGGTTCGACTTCGACCACCGAGACGGCCACTACGGCGTCACCTGGAACGGCCGCCGGTACCGCGACGGCGGCACCGGCTCCGTCGAGGCGGAGAACGTCGTCGTGCTCGACGTCGAGAACACACCGGACGGCAACCGGGACGTGCTGGGCGCCGCGTCGGTGCTCTCGTCGACCGTGGGCCGGGGGAAGGTGACGGTGCACCGTGACGGGCGCACGCTCACCGGCACCTGGCAGCGCAGCCGGCGCAGCGCGCCCCTGAGCCTCCGCGACCGGGACGGCGACGCCCTCCCGCTGCGGCCCGGCCGCACCTGGGTGCTGCTGCGCGGCTGACCCCGACACCCTGGTCAGGCCGGCGGCAGCCGGACGCCGAACCCGGCGAGCGCCAGCCGCGGCAGCACGAGGCCCGGGGTCAGGACGTCGACCGCCTTGGCCGCGGCGAGCACCTCCAGCTCGGCCAGCCGCCCGCGGTACGCCTCCGGACCGGCGCCCCGGGCCTCCTGCAGGGCCAGCACGTTCTCCCACACCTTGTGCCGCGACTCGGCGAGGAAGCGGCGCGACGCCCACCGGTTGGCCGGCGTGAGCACCCGGTCGACCAGCCGGCGCGCGCCGCCGAGCGCCGTGTCCTCGGCTGCCACCCGGGCGGCCAGCACGCCGTCGACGCGGTCGTGGTCGCGCACCCGGCCGGCGAGCAGCCGGGGGTCGGCGAAGTCGTCCGCGGAGATCACGTCGAGCATCGCCTGCGGCAGGTCGTAGTTGATGTGGGTGCTGATGCCCACCAGCAGGTGGCCCAGCGGGTGCACGTCGGCGGCGAGGCCGAAGGCGATCCGCCAGGGCCGCGGGACCGGGTCGCCGGCGAGGTGCCGGTCGTGCGCGTCGGTGTAGTAGCGGCCGAACACGTCGGTCCAGCGGACCACCCAGGCCGGGTCCTCGAACCGGCCGCCCGCCACCGCCGTCCCGATGGCCGCGGTCGTCCGGCGGTAGGTGCCGAGGAACGTGCCGAGGTGGGCGTGCTCGGGCGGCAGGGCGGTCAACCGGGTGTCGAGGTCGCCCAGCAGCGCCTGGATCGTCGTGGTGCTCACCGGGCCAGTGTTCCCGCTGCGCCCCCGGCGCCGGGCCGACCGGGCCGGCCGTCGTCCACAGATCGCCGGCGGACCGGGTCCGGCGGGCGCCCGCGGCCCCAGGCTGGTGGTCTCACCCGCCCGCCCCGGACCGAGGAGGCCCGCCGTGCCGCCCACCCTGACCCGTCCGCTCGTCACCCCCGTGGTGGAGAGCCGCCCCGACGCCCGGCACTGGGCGGTGCCGGCACCGGCACCGGCCGCCGCCGCCGCCCAGCCGGCCCTGGACCTGCGGCCGGCCGGTGACCCCCTCGTCGTCCTCACCGGGCCCGACGCGGCGGCGGCGGTCCCGGCGGGGTTGCCTGACGCCCGCGCGTGGAGCGTGGCCCTGGCCGTCGCCCTGCTGGAGGTGCTGGCCGGCCGCCGGCCGTGCGCGCAGCTCGGCCGGTGGCTGGAGGCCGACGTGCTCACCGCGCTGGCCGGCCGGCTGCCCCGCCGGCGGGCCGGGGCGCCCGCCCCGGTGCCCGGCCTGCGCTCGGTGCGGGTCCAGCACCCGGCGGCGGGGGTCGCCGAGGTGGCGGTGCACGGCCGGCTGGGGGAGCGCCCGGTACCCCTCGCGCTCCGGCTCGAGGCCCGGCAGGCCCGCTGGCTGGTCACCGCGCTGGAGGTGGGGCCGCTGCGCTGAGCAGGGTGTCCGGCGGAGGGGCCGTGCGCGGCCGGCCGGCGCGGGACCGCGATGATGGGCGCGTCGGCGCAACGGCTCCGTCGACCTCGGGACACGGAGGAGCGCCATGACGCGGGAGATCTTGACCTACGAGCTGTTCGGGCAGGGCATCCGCGAGCTCGCCCAGCAGGTCGCGGACAGCGACTTCGAGCCGGACATCCTGCTCGGCATCGCCCGCGGCGGGCTGGTGCCGGCCGGCGCGCTGGCCTACGCCCTGGACTGCAAGAACCTCTTCACCATCAGCGTCGAGTTCTACACCGGCGTCGACGCCCGGCTGGACGTGCCGGTGATGCTGCCGCCCTTCCTCGACGCCCGCGACCTCGACCAGGCCAAGGTGCTCGTCGTCGACGACGTCGCCGACACCGGCAAGACCCTCGAGCTGGTGCACCAGTTCTGCGGCGGCCACGTCGCCGAGGCCCGCACGGCGGTGCTGTACGAGAAGCCGCAGTCGATCATCAAGGCCGACTTCGCCTGGCGGCGGACCGACCAGTGGATCAACTTCCCGTGGTCGACCGAGGAGCCGGTCGTCCGGCGCACGGGCGTCCGGGACGCCTGAGCGCCGGGCCCGCCGACGGGCTCAGACGACCAGGGAGGACTGGATCGAGTAGTGGGCGGCGTGGTAGACGTGCCGGCCGAACTCGACGAACTGGCCCACGTCGTCGTAGGCGATCCGGTCGACGGTGAGGCAGGCGGCGGGCGTCTCGACGTCCAGCAGCTCCGCCTCCTCCTCCGTCATCAGCCGGGCCGAGATTCGCTGGTGGGCGATCTTCAGGTTGATGCCCAGCGCGCGGAGGCAGGCGTAGAGCCCGCGGCGCTGCAGGTCCGCCTCGTCGAGCGCCAGGTGGGCCGGCAGGTAGTTGGTGAGGATGGCCAGCGGCACGTCGTCGGCCAGCCGCAGCCGGCGGATCCTGGTGAACTCCCGCTCGGTGACCTCCGCCGCGTCGATGGCCTCGCGGACGTCCCCGTCCAGGTCGCCGACGCTCATCTCCAGCAGGCGGGTGGCCGGTCGCCGGCCGGCCTGGGCCAGGTCCTCGTTGAGGCTGCTGAGCCGCTCGTCGCGGCGGAACTGGGAGCGGACCACCTGGGTGCCGACGCCCCGCTTGCGGACCAGCAGCCCCTTCTTGACCAGCTCCTGGATCGCCTGCCGGGCCGTCGGCCGGGAGAGCCCCAGCCGGCTGGTCAGCGAGAGCTCGTTCTCCAGCCGGTCGCCCGGCGCGAGCACCCCGCTGCTGATGGCCTGCTCGATCGCCTGCGCCAGCTGGTGGTAGAGCGGCACGGGGGAGTTGCGGTCCAGCGTGATGTCGAGCTCACGCATGACGGGCGGTGCGCTCATGGAGGCAGCATAGGTGCCGACCGGACGATGGTCCGGTTGTCTGCACAAGCGCCGCGGGCCCCGGCGACGGGGCGCCGGCTCAGGGTGAGAAGAGCAGCAGCAGCCCGGCGCACGTGTAGCCCACCATCACCACGAGCATCGGCCACTGGCCCCGCAGGGCCTCCCGCTCGGGGAGCAGGGCGACCGCCTTCTCGTGCGCGCAGACGATGCCCACCACGTGGCCGAGGACGATCGCGCCCGCCTGCACGACGGCGATGGCGGTCGGGTGGGCGAAGACGGCGGTGTCGACGGTCATCCCGGCCGAGCCGAAGACGTCCCAGCCCCGGCCCAGCGGGTCCGACCAGAGGGCGGCGGTCCGCTGCCCCTCGGTGACCAGCAGCGTGAAGTAGTGGGCGACCGCGTAGCCGATGACGATCGGCACCACGGAGCCGGCCATCAGCCGCGGGTAGTCACGGGCGCGCCGGTCGCCGTGACGGGCCATCCACGCCGCGGCCAGGCTGAACGTGACGAGCACGAAGAGGATCATCGCGGCCAGCCCGCCGGTGCCCCACACGACCGTGATGACGTCGGAGCTCTGCACCGTGCGGATCCACCAGGAGGTGTTGGCGAAGCTGTCGAAGGCGGTGCTGCCGAGCAGGGCGGCCACCACCCCGACCGCTCCCGGCGGCGGGCGCCACGCGGTCAGCCCGGCCAGCGGGTTGACCAGCCGGAGCGTGTCACCCACCCGCCGCCAGGGCGACAGCTGCGCGACGCTGCGGGCGTACGCCTCGAACGGGTCGGCGGCCCCGATCCAGCGGGCGCCGAAGAGGATGGCGCCCAGCACCAGCAGGACGAACCAGGCCAGCACCCAGACCCGCAGCACGGCCAGGGTGGTGCGGTCGGGCTGCACCAGTTCCAGCCAGGCGAAGGCGAACAGGCCGAGCGCCGCGGGCCAGACGCCCAGCCGGCGCGGGAGCCGGAGCACCCCCTGGTCGGGGTCCACCCGGGCGACGGCGCAGAGCAGCCGGTGGACGGTGCGGACGGGGTTGGTGGCGCGCCAGACCTGCCCGAGCAGCAGCGAGACCGGGACGAGGCCCACCCACACCCAGACGTAGACGAAGCCGAAGGCGGGGTTGGTGAGCAGGTCCTGCCCGGCCATCAGGGCGAGGCCGGCCCAGCCGAACACCGCCAGCACGAGCAGCTGGGCGACGACGCGGGTGAGCGGGGCGTCGACGACCCGGGTCAGGCGGGGGAGCTCGACGCCGCCGACGCGGGCGAACCGGGGCCGGCGCCAGGCCAGCAGCAGCACGCCGAACGAGACCGTCAGGGCCAGCGCCGCGCCGACGACGACGTAGGAGAAGGGCAGCGGCAGGTCGTGCCGGGAGGCGATGCCGTGCAGGGGGATGAGCACGCGGGCGCTCAGCGGGCGTTGAGGATGACGACGACCTTCTTCAGGTGGTGCAGCTCGACCTCGAAGCTGCCGGGGCTGGTCAGGGTGAAGCTGCCCGTGGCCGGCTGGCCGGCCTTCACCTCGAGCTCGTAGCCGTCCCCACCGGTGTGGGCGTGGACCTCGTCGTCCGCGTCCGAGGTCACGTCCAGCACGACCTGCTGGCCGACGGCCACGTCGAGCTTCTGGCCGTTCGGCGTGACGTCGCCGCCGGCGATGGTGACGTCGATCGTCAGCGCGTTCGCCGCGGGGACGCCGACGCTGCTGGCCCCGGTGGGGGCCGGGACGGCCGGCTGCTCGGTGCTCGTGCACGCCGTCAGGGTGAGACCCAGCGCCACGGCCGCCAGCAGGGCCGCGGCGCGAGCGCGGTGCCGTCGCACGGAGGGGGCGCCGGGGAGGGCGGTCGGCCGGGTGCTGCTCACGTGCTGCTCTCGCTCTCGGGTGGGGGGACGTCGCTCCCACCGTACGTGCGCCCCTGGTCCGCGGCCTCCGTCGCCGGTCGTCGGACCGCGGCGGCGCGCTACGGTGAGGGCCGGACCCGCCGAGGAGCCCTCGAGGCGACCCGGCTCTCGACCCCCCGCGCCCCGCCCGAGCCCTCGACGACCCGGAGGTCGCCCCGTGATGGTCTACGTCCCGCTCCCGCTGTCCCGCGCCCGTGCCCTGCGCGACGGTGAGCCCCTGGACGCGGTGGCGGGGCACGCGGCCACGCCGTCGCTGCGCCGGGCGCTCGACCTGGCGCCGGACGACGAGGAGGGCGACTACGCCGCGCTCAACGCCGCCGGGGTGGCCGCGCTCGCCGGGCTGGCCGGCGCACGCCGGCTGGTGCTGGCCGCGGAGGTCCCCGACGACCGCGTCGTCGACGGCCGTGGCCCCTCGGGCGAGGTGGACGTCGCCGACCTGCGCTGGCCCCAGGTCCGCTCCCTGTTCGCCGACGAGGAGGTCGCGGGCCCGGCCGTCGCGGCCGCCGCGGCGGCCGTCACCGGGACCGACCCGGCGCAGGCCTACGACCTGCCCGCCGTCGTCGCCCTGACCGACGGTCACGACCTGCTGTGGTTCGCCCCGGAGGAGCTGGACGCCCTGGGCTGAGCCGCCCGACGGTGCGTCGCGCGCGGTCCGCGGCACCGCCCCGGCCCCCTGAGCGGACCGTCGTGGCGGCTCCCCTGACCAGGAGCGGTTCCCGGCGGCGGCAGATCGGGCACACTGAGCCCATGCCACGTTCCATCTGGAAGGGAGCCATCTCCTTCGGGCTCGTCACCATCCCGGTGAAGCTGTACTCCGCGACGGAGGAGAAGGACATCAGCTTCCGGCAGGTGCACGCCGAGGACGGCGGTCGGATCAAGTACAAGCGCGTCTGCGAGCTCGACGGCGAGGAGGTGCCCTACGGGGACATCGCCAAGGGCTACGAGATGGCCGACGGGCGGATGGTCGTCCTCGACAAGGAGGACATGGACCAGCTGCCGCTGGCCACCACCAAGTCGGTGGAGGTCGTGCAGTTCGTCGACTCCGACGAGGTCGACCCGGCCTACTTCAGCAAGAGCTACTTCCTGCAGGCCGACGGCCCCGGCGTCAAGCCGTACGTGCTGCTCCGCGACGCGCTGACCAAGAGCGAGCAGTGCGCGGTGGTCAAGGTGGCCCTGCGCTCGCGGGAGGCGCTGGCGCTGATCCGGCCCAAGGACGGCGTGCTGGTCATGCACACGATGCTGTGGCCCGACGAGCTGCGGGACGGCTCCTTCGCGGCGCCGCCCGACAGCGTCACCGTCTCCGACGCGGAGGTGACGATGGCCCAGTCGTTCATCGACGCCCTCTCGGGGGACTTCGCCCCCGAGGACTTCACCGACTCCTACCGGGAGGCGGTCGAGGCGCTGGTGCAGAGCAAGGCCGAGGGTGTCGCCCCGCCCGAGGAGACGGAGGCGCCGAAGGAGGCCGAGGTCGTCGACCTGGTGGCCGCCCTGCGGGCGTCGGTCGACGCGGCCAAGAAGCGCCGCGAGGCAGCGGCGCAGGCCAAGACGGGCTGAGCGCATCCCGCACCCCCCGCCCCCGGCGCGCACGCCGCTGCCGGCCCCGACGGCGGCCCACCGGGTGGCGGGCGTCCTGCTGCCCCTGCTGGGCCTCGGCTGGTTCGTCGGTGGCGGGCTGCTGGTCCTGCGGGCCGTCGGCGAGAGCCTGACCTTCCTCGGCGAGAGCCCCACGGCCGAGGAGCTGGCGCGGTCGGCGCGCTCCCTGGCCGCCGCGGCGTGGGTGGCGGCCGGCGTGCCCGTGCTGGGGCTGGTCCTCGCCGTGCTCACCCGCAGGCGGGCCGCGACGGTCCTGTTCACGGTGCTGCTGGTCCTCGGGCTGGCGTCCGCGGGGCTGGTGGCCGCCGACCGGCACCGGGCCCGGCTGCGGGAGCCCCAGCCGCGCGCCCCGGTCACCGGCTGCCAGGAGCACAGCGGCGGCGACACCGACTGCCCGGGCGGCTGACCCGGCCGACCCGCCCGGCGGTGGGCCCGCCCGGACCGCTACAGCCAGCGCTTGTGCTTGAACACCAGGTACAGCACGAGCCCGAGGACGAACATGGCGAGCAGCGCCGCCGGGTAGCCGTAGCGCCAGTGCAGCTCGGGCATGTGGTCGAAGTTCATGCCGTAGATGCCGCCGACCAGGGTGGGGGCGAAGAGGATGGCCGCCCAGCCGGAGATCCGCTTGACCTCCTCGTTCTGGTTCAGGCTGGTCTGGGTGAGGGCGCGCATCTCCTCGTTCTGCTGCTGCCCGACCAGCGTGCTGTGCACGGTCAGCGCGTTCTGCAGCAGGGTCCGGAAGCCGTCGGCCCGCTCGGCGATCCGGATGACGTGGTCGGCGACGTCGCGCAGCAGCCGCTGCAGCTCGACGTCCACCTCGCGCTGGGCGTAGCCGGCCTTGAGCGAGTCGAGCATCTCCAGCAGCGGCCGGGTGGCCCGCTGGAACGCGACGACCTCCCGGCTCAGCTCGTAGATCCGCCGCGACACCGCCGGATCGTTGCTGAACAGCTGGTCCTCGATCTCGTCGACGTCGTTCTCCAGCCCCGCGACGACGGGTGCGTACTCGTCGACGACCTGGTCGAGGATCGCGTACAGCACCGCCTCCGGACCCAGCTGCAGCAGGTCCGGGTTGGCCTCCAGGCGGTGCCGGACCCGGGCGAGGTCGGGGGACTCGGCGTGCCGGATCGTGACGACGAAGTCCGCACCCAGGAACACGTGCAGCTCCCCGAACTCCACCTTCTCGACGGCGTCCAGGTAGCGGGCCGGCCGGAGCACGGCGAACAGCAGGTCGCCGTAGCGCTCCAGCTTCGGCCGCTGGTGCGCGGCGATGGCGTCCTCGACGGCCAGCGGGTGCACGGCGAACTCGCCGGCGACGGAGCGGATGTCGTCCGCCGTCGGCCGGTACAGCCCGATCCAGGCCATGCCCTGGCGCTGGCGCAGCAGCGCGAACGTCGACTCGAGGTCGACGGGGGTGTCGGTCCGCCGGCCGCCGACGTAGATGGCGTTGTCCACCATCCCGTGCCGGGGGCCGTCGGCCTCCACCGTGCTCAGGTCCACCACGGCGTCAGCGCGACAGCCAGCGGCTGCCGACCTCCTGCTGCTTCTCGAACCCGGCCAGCACGGCCGGCGCGGAGGACTGCTCCAGCTTCTTGCCCAGCAGCGGGATCGCCACCTTGAGGGCCCCCGTCAGCTCGACGACGGTGCCCGGCCCGCCCGGCGCCAGCGCCAGCCGGCCCCTCATGCTCACCGGCTGACCCTGCACGGTCATCTCCAGGTCACCGCTCCGGGCGCCGTCGGCGGTGGCCTCACCCCAGGCCGTCTGCTCGGTCACGGTGAGGGTGCCGCCCACGAAGCGGGCCACGGCCTCCGGCGCCGGGAACGAGCGGGTGGTGCGGGTGGTGGAGCCGGCGACGTCGACGTCGTAGCTGCTGGACTCGGTGGCCCGGCACACCTCGTCGAGGTACTGGGCGTCGGTCAGCATGGCGTAGACCTCGGGCGGGGCGGCCGCGAACTCGAGGCGCGTGGTGATGTCCATGCGCCCATGATGGCAGCGCGCCCCGCGCCCCCTGGCGAGCCGTGCCGTTGAGCCGTGGCGCCGGCCCCCCGGTACTAGGGTCGAGAGGCCGGCGCACGAGGGCGTGCGGGGCTCGACGAGGATGGTTGACGTGACGGTGGCGGACGCGGAGCTGGAGCAGGACAAGAACGAGAAGATCGCCACGGTGGCCAGCCGCGGGGCCGCCCTGGCGGCCGAGCTGGGGCAGGACCCCGCGCAGGTCGAGGGCTTCCTGCAGCACTACTTCCGCCACGTCGACGCCGTCGACGTCGACTCCCGCACCGCCGACGACCTGCTCGGCCTCGTCGCCAGCCACTACCGGGCCGCGGTGCAGCGCCGCCCCGGCGAGCCCGTCATCACCGTCCGCACGCCCCGGCAGGGCGACGACGGCTGGACCGCCGGGGGCGCGACCGTCGTGCAGGTCGTGACCGACGACCAGCCGTTCCTCGTCGACTCGGTGACCATGGAGGTGCTCCGGCAGGGCTGGAGCGTCCGCGAGGTCTTCCACCCCCAGTACCTCGTCCGGCGCGACGCCGACGGCGCCCTGGTCACCGTGGAGCGCGGGGAGGCGGCCGCCGAGCCCGGCGTGCTGGCCGAGTCCTGGATGCACCTGGAGATCCTGCCGCCGGCCCGGCCGGAGGACCCCGACGCCCTCGTGCCCGCCCTCGACCGGGGCCTGCGCGAGGTGCTCGGTCTGGTCCGGGCCGCCGTCGAGGACTGGCGGCCGATGCTCGAGCGCTCCACCGAGACGGCCGCGCTGCTGGGCGACCCGTCGCTCACCGGCGGCCGGACGGAGGAGGCGGCGCTGGCCCAGGAGCTGGTCGGCTGGCTCAACGCCAACCACTTCACGTTCCTGGGCTACCGCGAGCACGTCGCGGTCGGCGAGGGCGAGGACCTGCACTACGAGGTCGTCCCCGGCACCGGCCTGGGGATCCTGCGCGGCGACGTCGACGCCCCGGACGCCTTCCACGCGCTGCCGCAGCCGGGCACCCACCACCTGCTGATGATCATCACCAAGGACGACCAGCGCTCCCGGGTGCACCGGCCGGCCTACCTCGACTACCTGGGGCTGCGCACCTTCAACGCCGAGGGCCGCGTCGTCGGCGAGCGGCGCTTCCTCGGACTGTTCGCCTCCAGCGCGTACTCCGAGAGCATCGCCCGGGTCCCCGTGCTGCGCCAGAAGACCGAGGCCGTGCTGCGGCTGACCGGCTACGACGAGCAGAGCCACGGCGGCAAGGCCGTCGTCGACGTGCTGGAGACCTACCCGCGCGACGAGCTGTTCCAGACCCCGATCGACGAGCTCGCCGGCACCGTGGAGAAGATCGCCCACCTCAAGGAGCGCCGCCAGGTCCGGATGTTCGTCCGCCCGGACCCCTACGGCCGTTACCTCTCCTGCCTGGTCTACCTGCCGCGGGACCGCTACACCACCGCGGTCCGCCGGCGGATGGAGGACCTGCTGCTGAGCCGGCTCGGCGGGGTCAGCGTCGACTACACGGCCCGCGTCACCGAGTCGGTGCTGGCCCGGCTGCACTTCGTGCTGCGGATGCCCGTCGGCCGGCCCCTGGGCGAGATCGACGTCCGCGGCCTGGAGAAGGAGCTCACCCTCGCCACCCGGTCCTGGGACGACGCCTTCGCCGACCTCGTCGGGGCGTCGGAGCAGGCGGAGCGGCTCAGCCTGCTCGCCAGCGCCCTGCCCGAGGCGTACAAGGAGGACTACGCGCCGGGGCAGGCCCTCGACGACCTGACCGCCCTGGGGGCCCTCGGCGAGCGGGACGGCATGTCGATGGCCGTGCACCGGCCCGTCCGGACCGACGACGAGGCCGACCTGCGGCTCAAGATCTTCCGGCGCGACGCGTCCATGTCGCTCTCGCGGATCCTGCCGCACCTCACCCGGCTCGGCGTCGACGTCATCGACGAGCGGCCCTACGAGCTGACCCTGCGCGGCGACCGGGCCTTCGTCTACGACTTCGGCCTCAGCGTCCCCGGCGGTCGCGAAACCGTCCGCCGGGACTGGACCCTGGAGGCCCGCGAGCGCTTCACGGACGCGTTCGCCGCCTCCTACGCCGGCCGCAGCGAGTCCGACGGCTTCAACGCGCTCGTCCTGGGCGCCGGCCTCGACTGGCACCAGGTGAGCGTCCTGCGGGCCGTCGGGCGCTACCTGCAGCAGGCGGGCAGCCCGTACAGCCAGGCCTACCTGGCGCAGGCGCTGGCCGCGAACACCGACCTGGCCCGCCGCCTCGTGAAGCTCTTCGAGACCCGGTTCGACCCGCGGCTCGGTCTGTCCGACGAGCGGCGCACCGCCCGGGTGGAGACCTTGACGGCGGAGATCTCCGCGGCGCTCGACGAGGTCACCAGCCTCGACCACGACCGGATCGTCCGCTCCTACCTCGCGGTGGTGACCGCCGCCCTGCGCACGAACCACTTCGTGCCCGGGCGCGGCGCGCTGGCCGTCAAGCTCGCCCCCCGGCAGATCCCGGACCTGCCCGAGCCGCGGCCGCAGTTCGAGATCTTCGTCTACTCCCCGCGCGTCGAGGGCGTGCACCTGCGGTTCGGGGCCGTCGCCCGTGGCGGGCTGCGCTGGTCCGACCGCGCCGAGGACTTCCGGACCGAGGTCCTCGGCCTGGTCAAGGCGCAGATGGTGAAGAACACCGTGATCGTGCCGGTGGGGGCCAAGGGTGGCTTCTACGCCAAGCAGCTGCCCGACCCGGCCGCCGACCGCGACGCCTGGCTGGCCGAGGGGACCGCCTGCTACCGGCTGTTCATCACCAGCCTGCTGGACCTCACGGACAACCTCGTCGACGGCGCCGTCGTGCACCCCGAGCACGTGGTCCGCTACGACGGCGACGACCCGTACCTCGTCGTCGCCGCCGACAAGGGCACCGCCACCTTCTCCGACATCGCCAACGCGATCTCGGTGGAGGCGGGGTTCTGGCTGGGCGACGCGTTCGCCTCCGGCGGCTCCGCCGGGTACGACCACAAGGCGATGGGGATCACCGCCCGCGGCGCCTGGGAGTCGGTCACCCGGCACTTCCGCGAGCTGGGCCTCGACCCGGCCGTGGACGACTTCAGCTGCGTCGGCATCGGCGACATGAGCGGGGACGTCTTCGGCAACGGCATGCTGCTCAGCCGGCACCTCCGCCTCGTCGCCGCGTTCGACCACCGGCACGTCTTCCTCGACCCGCAGCCCGACCCGGAGGCCAGCTTCGCCGAGCGCGAGCGGCTGTTCGCGCTGCCGCGCTCCAGCTGGGCCGACTACGACGCCGGGCTGATCAGCGAGGGGGGCGGGGTCTACCCCCGCACGCTCAAGTCGATCCCGGTCAGCCCGCAGGTGCGGGCGGTGCTGGGGCTCGACGCCGGCGTCACCGCGCTGCCCCCGCAGGAGCTGATCAGCGCCTGCCTGAGGGCGCCCGTCGACCTGCTGTGGAACGGCGGCATCGGCACCTACGTGAAGTCGGCGCAGGAGACCCACGCCCAGGTCGGCGACAAGGCCAACGACGGGCTGCGGGTGGACGGCGGCCAGCTGCGGGCCCGCTGCGTCGGCGAGGGCGGCAACCTGGGCCTCACCCAGCGCGGCCGCATCGAGTACGCGGCCTCCGGCGGACGGATCAACACCGACTTCATCGACAACTCCGCAGGCGTCGACACCTCCGACCACGAGGTCAACATCAAGGTGCTGCTGGCCGCCGACGTGGCGGCGGGCCGGCTGTCGACGCCCGACCGCGACGCCCTGCTGGCCTCGATGACCGACGAGGTGTCCCGGCTGGTGCTGGCGCACAACCGGTCCCAGAACCTGGCGCTGGCCAACAGCGTCCAGCAGGCGGCGTCGATGGCCGGGGTGCACGAGGACTGGATCGAGCGGCTGGAGGACCAGGGCCTGCTGGACCGCCAGCTGGAGTCCCTGCCCTCGGAGGAGGAGCTGGAGCTGCGCCGGCAGAACAAGGGCGGGCTGACCGCACCGGAGCTGGCCACCCTGCTCGCCTACACCAAGATCGTGCTGGAGAGCGAGGTGGAGCGCTCCGACCTGCCCGACGACCCGTACCTGGCCCGCGACCTGGTCGGCTACTTCCCGCGCCCGCTGCGGGAGCGCTACGCCGAGCAGATGCGCGGGCACCGGCTGCACCGCGAGATCGTCACCACCGTCGCGGTCAACCGCTTCGTCGACACCGCCGGCATCACCTGCTTCCACCGGCTCTCGGGGGAGAGCGGGGCCACGGCCGCCGAGGTGATCCTGGCCCACACCGCGGCCCGCGCCGTGTTCGGGGCGGCCGAGCTGGACGCCGCCGTCGCGGCCCTCGACCACCAGGTCGACGCGTCGGTGCAGACGACGTTGCGGCTGGAGACCCGGACGCTGGTGGAGCGCGCCACCCGCTGGCTGCTCAACCGGCGCCGGCGGGTGGACGTCCAGGCCTGCGTCGACGAGATGGCCGAGGGCGTCACGGCGCTCCGGGCCGCGCTGCCCGACGTGCTGGCCGGCCGGGAGCGGGAGGCCTTCGAGAAGCGGCTGGCCCGCTACCGCGACGCGGGCGTGCCGGAGGACCTGGCGCTGCAGGTGGCCGTGCTGCCGCCGGCGTACGCGGCGCTCACCGTCGTGCAGACGGCCGCCCGCACCGGCCACGACCTGCTGCAGGTCGCGGCGGTGCACTTCACCCTCGGCCAGCGGCTGGGGCTGGACCGGCTGCTGGGCCGGGTCCTCGAGCTGCCGCGCGCCGACCGCTGGCAGACGATGGCCCGGGCGGCGCTCCGCGACGACCTGCACGCCGTGCACGCGGCGCTGACCGCGGAGTCGCTGCGGCACGCCGACCACGGCGGGGACGGGGTGACGTCGGATGCGGAGCAGGTGGTGAAGGCGTGGGAGCGCTCGGTCCCGGGCCTCGGCACGTCGGTGACCACGCTGCGGCAGATCTGCAGCGTGCGCGCCGACCTCGCCCGGGTCTCGGTGGGCCTGCGCGTCGCGAAGGCCCTGCTGCCCTGAGCTGTCGGCCCTCGCTCCGCTCGGGCGCGGACCGCGCTCCTGGCCGTCCGTGTGCCTGACCGGGTCCCTGCACCGGGACCTGGCCGCTGCTGCGGACGGGGAAGGCTCTCGCCGCGGGCCGTGGTAGGTGTGGGGCATGCGGATCGACCTCCACACCCACTCCTCGACCTCTGACGGCACCGACACCCCCGAGCAGCTCGTCGAGCAGGCGGTGCGCGCCCGGCTGGACGTGGTGGCGCTGACCGACCACGACACGTTCGACGGCCTCGACGCCGCGGTCGCCACGGGGGAGCGGGTCGGCGTGCAGGTGGTCCGCGGCCTGGAGCTGTCCTGCACCCACGGCGGCAGCAGCGTGCACCTGCTCGGCTACGGCGCCGACCCGGCCGACCCCGAGCTGGCGCGGGAGATGGCGCGGGTCCGCGACGGCCGGACCGGCCGGCTCACCGGTGTGCTGGCCAAGCTGGACGCCCTGGGCGTGGGGGTGAGCGAGGAGGCGGTGATGCGCTTCGTGGGTGACAGCCCGTCCGTCGGGCGCCCGCACATCGCCGACGCGCTGGTCGAGGCGGGCCACGTGCACGACCGCACCGAGGCCTTCGACCGCTACCTGTACGACGGCGGCCCCGCGCACGTCCACCGCTACGCCATCGATCTCGCGCACGGCATCGACCTGGTGCGCGGGGCCGGCGGGGTCGCGGTGATCGCCCACCCGTGGGGCCGCGGACGCGAGCACGTGCTGCCGGCCGAGCTGCTGGCCGTGCTGGCCGCCGAGCACCACCTCGACGGCCTGGAGGTGGAGCACCAGGACCACGACCGGGCCACCCGGCACCGCCTGCGGGTGCTGGCCCGCCAGCTCGACCTGCTGGCCACGGGGAGCAGCGACTACCACGGGACCGGCAAGGTCGACCACGACCTCGGCGTCAACACCACCGACCCGTCGGTGTTCGCCGAGATCAGCGACCGGATGGCCGCGCGGGTCCGCTGACGTGGGGGACCCGGGGCCCGAGGCCGACCCGAGCTACGCCGAGCTGCTGGACGACCGGCTCCGTCAGGCGGCGGAGCAGCGGGCGTCGCTGCTGTCGGCGATCGAGCAGATGCGGGTGGCCCGCAGCCTGACGTCGGCCGACGACGAGCACGACCCGGAGGGCTCCACCGTCTCGCTGGACCAGGCCCGCGACAGCGCCCTGCTGGTCCGGACGGAGCAGACGCTGGCCGAGCTCGTCGCGGCCCGCGACCGGCTGGCCGCGGGCCGCTTCGGGGTGTGCGAGCGCTGCGGCCGTCCGATCCCCGAGGCCCGGCTCCGGGCCCGGCCCGAGGCCCGGCTCTGCGTCGCCTGCGCCGGGCTCAGACCGCCTTCTCCAGGTCGGCGACCTGGTCCTCGGTGAGCGGGAGGGAGAGCGTCGCCATGTTCTCCTCCAGGTGGGCCAACGAGCTGGTGCCCGGGATGAGCAGGATGCTCGGGCTGTGGTGCAGCAGCCAGGAGAGCCCGACCTGCGCCTCGGTGGCGCCGAGCTCGTCGGCCAGCGCGACGACGGCGGCGTTCTCGGTGACCTTCGGCATGCCCGGGAAGGCCGAGCCCAGCGGGAAGAACGGCACGAAGGCGATGCCCTCGGCCTCGCAGCGCTGGAGCACCGGCTCGTGCGTGCGGTCCAGCAGGCTGTAGGCGTTCTGGACGCAGACGACGCCCGCCAGCCGGATCGCCGTGTCGAGCTGGTCGAGGTCCACGTTGGAGACCCCGATGCCGGCGATGAGGCCCTCGTCGCGCAGGGCGACCATCTCGGCCAGCTGGTCCTCGAACGGCGGTGGGGTGTACCCGCGGATCGGGTCCATCACCCGCAGGTTCACGGCGGCCAGCTGCTCGACGCCCAGCGTGCGCAGGTTGTCCTCGACGCCGGCACGGAGCTCGGCCGGCTGCTGGGCGGGGGGCCAGCCGCCCTTGGCGTCGCGGACCGCGCCGACCTTCGAGACCAGGGCCAGGCCCTCCGGGTAGGGGTGCAGGGCCTCGCGGATCAGCTCGTTGGCCACGTCGGGCCCGTAGTACTGCGCGGTGTCGATGTGGTCGACGCCGAGCTCGACGGCGCGGCGCAGCACCGCCAGCGCCTCGTCGCGGTCGCGGGGCGGACCCATCACGCCGGGGCCGGGGAGCTGCATCGCCCCGAAGCCCAGCCGGTGCACCGCGTGGGGGCCCAGGGCGACGGTCGCGTCGGAGAAGGTCGTGTCGGTCATGCGCCGAACCTAGCGCCCGGCCCCAGCGCCGCCGCTAGCGTGGGCCCGTGGCGACCGACGAGGACCTCCGACGCGTGGCGCTGGCCCTGCCCGGGACGACCGAGGGCACCTGGTACGGGACCCCCGGCTACCGCGTGGCCGGGAAGGGGTTCCTGCGCCTGCGGACGGAGGACGGCAGCGGCCTGCTCGTGCTGCCGGTGCCGGACGTCGGCGAGAAGGAGGCCCTGCTCAGCGCGCGACCGGCGGTGTTCAGCACGCTGCCCCACTACGGCGGGCACGCCGTCGTCCTGCTCCAGCTGGCGGCGGTCGACGCGGAGGAGCTCGCGGAGCTGGTCACCGACGCCTGGCGGCTCAAGGCACCGGCCCGGCTGCGTCGCCAGCTGGACGACGGCTGAGCGGCCCGGTCGGGTCCCCGCGCTCCCCGCCCTGGTCAGACCGGAACTGCGCACCGCCGGTGGCCGTCCGCGGGGCGGGGTAGTCTGCTCCTGCTCCTCGGGGGAGGGGCAGTCGATCGGGGGATCACATGAACAGAGCTGTTGCCCGTCGTCGGACGGCACTCGTGCTGCTCGGCAGTGCTGCACTGGGCCTGGCCGGTCTCACCGTCGCACCGGTGCAGGCCGCGGACGACGCCAAGATCTACGTGGTGCAGGGCCTGCCGGGCCGCACCGTCGACGTGGCCGTCGACGGCAAGACGGTCGCCGAGGACGTCAAGACCGCTGCCGTGACCAAGGGCTTCCCCGTCGAGGCGGGCTCGCGCAAGGTGACCTTCAGCGACGACGGCAACGTGCTGCTGGAGCGCATGTTCAAGGTCACCGCCGGCTCCAGTTGGGACGTCGTGGTGCACCTGCCCGCCGACGCCGGCCAGGACGCGGACCCGGCCGTCACCGTCTTCCGGAACGACCTCTCCGACGTCCCGCGCGGCAAGGCGTCCCTGACGGTCGCGCACACCGCCCGGGTCGGCGAGGCCGACGTCCGGGTCGACGACAAGGTGCTGTTCGCCAACATCGAGAATGGTGAGTCCCTCAACCTCGTCGTCCCCGTCGCCACCTACGAGGTGGCCATCGTGCCGGCCGGCAAGTCCTCCCCGGTGGTGCTCGGCCCCGTGGACCTCACCGTGCAGGGCGGCGCGCTGAACCGCGTCTACGCGATCGGCGACCCGTCGAAGAAGACGATGAACGTCGCCGTGCACGTCATCGAGACCGGCACCAGCGGCTCGGAGCAGCCCAGCCGGGTCGACACGGGGACGGGCGGGCAGGCTGAGCGGCTGCAACGCTCCGAGACCGCGCTCTGGTCCTGACCCGGAGCGCGCGGGCCGCAGCGGTCCCGGTCCTGCTGGGACTGCTGCTCCCGCTCGTCCTCGTCGGCTGCGCCCGACCGGCCGCCCCCGCGGCCGCGGCCGGCGGCGGAGCCGCGCCCGCGGCGACCGCACCCGCGACGGCTGAACCCGTCCCCTCGGCGCGCGTCGGCGAGCCCGCCCCCAGCAGCCGCGTGCGGTTCGTGCCCACCTCGGTGCAGCTGCCGGGTGGGGCCGCGGCCGCCGTGGAGCCGGCCTCCACCGTCGACGGCCAGCTGGTCGTCCCCGAGGAGGTCCGGCACGTCGGCTGGTGGGACGGCAGCGCCTGGGCCGGCGACCCGTTCGGGGCCACGGTGATCGCCGGGCACGTCGACTCCAAGACCGAGGGGCTCGGGTTCTTCGCCCGGCTGCTGCGCGTGGACCGCGGGGAGACCGTGACGCTGCGCGGCGGCGACCACCGGCAGACGTACCGGATCGTCTCGGTGCGCACCGTGACCAAGCAGGCGCTGGCCACGACGAGCGCGGCCTTCGCCCAGGACGGCGACCACCGGCTGGTGCTGATCACCTGCGCCGGGAACTACCGGCCCGAGCGCGGCGGGTACGACAGCAACCTTGTGGTGACCGCAGAACCCGTCGGGCTCGCCCGCTGACGCGGACGAGCCCGAGAGGTGGTGCTGCGGGGGAGCGAGCGGTCAGCTCGCCGTGCCGGCCCCGGCCGCGCTGCCGGAACGACGGCGGCGGCGCCGACGGCGGGGGGCGTCACCCGAGCCGCTCTCGGCGGGACCGCTCTCGTCGGTGGGCTGGTGGACGACCGGCTCGCTGATCGGGGTGGGCGACGCGGCGGTGGCGTCACCGTCGGTCGCACCGTGGCGGGTGCGACGACGCTCGCGCGGGGCACTCTTCCGCTGGGTGCGGCGCTCCTCCCACGACGGGCCGGCGACGTGCTCCTCGGCCTTCGGCTCGACGATCCGGCCCTTCGCGGCCGGGTCGATGCCCAGGTCGTGGAAGAGGTGCTCCGAGGTCGAGTAGGTCTCCTGCGGCTCCTCGAACGGCAGGCCCAGGGTGTTGTTGATGACCTTCCAGCGCGTCCGGTCGGCCCAGTCGACGAAGGTGATCGCGATGCCCGAGGCGCCGGCCCGGCCGGTGCGGCCGATCCGGTGCACGTACGTCTTGTCGTCGTCGGGGCACTCGTAGTTGATCACGTGGGTGACGTCGGTGACGTCGATCCCGCGCGCCGCCACGTCGGTGGCCACGAGGACGTCGGACTCGCCGCCGCGGAAGCGCTTGAGCGCCTTCTCCCGGAGCACCTGCGAGAGGTCGCCGTGGATCGAGGTGGCGTTGAAGCCGCGCTCCGCGAGGTCGTCCGACACCCGCTGCGCCGAGCGCTTGGTGCGGCAGAAGATCATCACCCGGTTGCGGTTCTCCGCCTGCAGGATGCGGGCGACGACCTCGGGCTTGTCGAGGTCGTGCGCCTGGTAGACGAACTGCGCCGTCGCCGGGACCGTGGTCGAGTCCTCGGCGGACTCGGCGCGGATGTTCACCGGGTGCCGCAGGTGGCGGCGGGCCAGGGTGACGATCGCCGCCGGCATGGTGGCCGAGAACAGCATCGTCTGCCGGAGCTCGGGGGTCTTGGCGAGGATCCGCTCGACGTCGGGCAGGAAGCCCAGGTCCAGCATCTCGTCGGCCTCGTCCAGGACGAGGACCTTGATGTGGCTGAGGTCCAGCGCACGCCGGTCGGCGAGGTCGAGCAGCCGGCCGGGGGTGCCGACGACGACCTCGACGCCCGCGGTGAGCGCGTCGAGCTGCGGCTCGTAGCCCATCCCGCCGTACAGCGTGACGACGCGCGCCTTGCGCTGGGTGGCGGCCACCGCCAGGTCCTTGCTGACCTGGCTGGCGAGCTCGCGGGTGGGGGTGACGACGAGGGCCTGCGGGGCGCCCGGCTTGGCCTGGGCCTCGAAGTCGCGGTCCTCGCGGACGACGACCCGCTGCAGCAGCGGGATGCCGAACGCCAGCGTCTTGCCGGTGCCGGTGCGCGCCTGGCCGATCATGTCGGTGCCGGTCAGCGCGATCGGGATGGCCATCGCCTGGATCGGGAACGGGTGGCTGATGCCGACCGCGTCGAGCGCGTCGGCGATCGGGTCGACCACCCCGAGGTCGCGGAAGGTCTGGGGGAGCGGGGTGGGGAGCTCCTCGGCGGCCACGGGGGCCTCCGTCGCGGAGCTGTCGTCGTCGGGCAGGAGGGGAGCGGTGGACGCCGTCGTGGGCGTCTCGGTGCTGTCGCTGGTCAGGATGGTCGCCTTCGATGAGCAATGCTGGGGATGACCCGGTGAGCTCGTCCCGGCGAGGAGCGGGTTCCGCGTCGCGCGACCCGACCCGTCAGGGTCGCTGCGCGCTGGTGCGGCGCTCTCCGCCGAGGCCTCTCGCACCGCTTCGGAGCAGCGCGTCGAGGAGCACGGACGACTAACCAGGGACGCATCACCTGATGCGTGCACGGCCATCGTAGACCCGCGGGGCCCCCGGACCGAATGACCGGCGCGCGCCGACGCGCCGACGTGCCCGCTGGCTAGGCTGCCGACGTGGACGAGCAGACGACGCCGGAGCCGGCGGTGACCGGGCCGGACGCGGCCTACAGGGAGGGCGCGCTGGACCTGCTGGGGCTGCTGGCCTACGGCGCGCTGACGGCGTTCGACCGCCTGGCGGAGGACGCCCGGATGGCGCCGGGGCTGGCCGACAAGGTGCAGCTGGCCACGATGGCGGGGCGCCAGGTGGACCACTTCGGGCGGATCCGCGACCGGCTGGCGGAGTCCGGCGTCGACGTGATGGCGGCCATGCAGCCCTTCCACGAGCCGTTCAACGGCTACCACGAGCACACCCGGCCCAAGGACTGGCTCGAGGGACTGGTCAAGGCCTACGTGGGCGACGGGATCGCGGTGGACTTCTACCGCGAGGTCGCCGCCTTCGTCGACGCCGACACCCGCGCTCTCGTGCACGAGGTGCTGGCCGACGGCGGGCACGGCGACTTCGTGGTCGGCCGGGTCCGCGGCGCGATCGAGGACGACCCCAAGGTGGGCGGCCGGCTGGCGCTGTGGGGGCGGCGGCTGGTCGGCGAGGCCCTCAGCCAGGCCCAGCGCGTCGCCGCCGACCGCGACGCCCTGACCAGCCTGCTGACCGGGACCGTCGACCGGCCCGGCCTGGACCTGGCGGCCGTCAGCCGGATGTTCTCCCGGCTCATCGAGAACCACACCCGGCGGATGGCCACGCTGGGCCTGCAGTCCTGAGCGACCCGCCCCAGCGGCCCGAGCTTGCTCACCGCGCCCTGAGCCCCTCACCGCGGCCCGAGCCCGTCGGAGGCCCTCCGACAGGCTCAGGGCGCGGCTGGGGTCCGGGTCAGAGGGTGCCGAACCCCACCTTGCGGGCGTGCTCCTCGCCGAGGTCGACGTAGGCGATCTTCGACGAGGGGATGAGCACCCGACGGCCGCGCTCGTCGGCGAGCGTGAAGACGCCCTGGTTCTCGACGGCCTCGCTGAAGGCGCGCTCGACGTCGACGGCCGTCTCGGTGGTCTCCACCACGACCTCACGGTTGACGTGCTGGATACCGACCTTGATCTCCACAGATCCTCCTGGTTGTCCTGCTGCCTCCTCGTCCCGGACGTGCCCGGGGCGTGCGGGGTCAGCGCGTGCGCCTCCACCGTGCCACACCGCACCGCGGCACCCGCGCCGTGTTCGCCGACAGCGTGGCCGGGCGGCGCCGACCGGTGCGGACCCGTCAGGCCAGCGTCGTCAGCTCGTCCTCGGTGGCGGGACGCAGGACCAGCCGCGTCCAGGCGCCGACGTAGACCCGGTCGTCGGGCTTCAGCTCCTGCCGGGTGCCCACGGGCACCGGGGCCTGCGGCAGCGCGCCGCTCGCCGGGCCGACGAAGGTGCCGTTGGCCGAGTCGAGGTCCTCGACCCACCAGCGGCTGCCGTCGGTGGTGAGCTGGCACTGCCGACGGCTCACGCCGGAGTCGGTGCCGCAGTCGACGTCGGGGTGGATGTTGCGGCTCTGGGAGACCCGTCCGACGAGCAGCGAGCGGCCCCGCAGCGGGCGCACGACCGGCAGGCCGGCCGAGGGCAGCGGGTCGGGGCTCTCCTGCTCCTGGTACCAGGACGGGTCCACCCAGATCTCCACCACCCAGGCGAACGCCGAGCCGCCGCCCGCGGTGTCGGGCAGGTGGGCCGGCGCCGCGGTGGGAGCGGCGTCCGCCGCCTCGGGTGCGGCCGGGGCCTCCGGCGCGGGCGGGCCGTCGGGCGGGGTGAGCGGGCGCGGCATGCTGCCGGTGGTGAAGTCGTAGCCGCAGGCCTCGCAGAACAGCGCGTCCTCGGGGTTCGGGGCGCTGCAGTTCGGGCAGGACTGGGCGGCGCCCGGCGCCGAGCTGGAGACCGGCACCCGGGAGCCGGTCGGGACGTCGCGGACCGAGGCCGGCCCGCTGCCCGCGGGCGCCGCGTCGGCCGTCACCGGCAGGCCGCAGACGTCGCAGTAGTCCTGCGCGACGGTCTGGTGCCCGGCCGGGCAGACGGCGGTCATCCCTGCGCCCGCACGCGGGTGGTCTTGGTGGAGGCGGTGTCGAGCGCCATCTCGTCCGCCCTGTCCACGGCGCGCCGCAGCCGGACGGTCCCGGTGTCGGGGTCGTCGATGTCGACGACCTTGCGGAGCTTGCTGGTGGCCTCCGCGTTGCCCGTCGCGGCCGCCAGCTGGACGGCCCGGCCGAGCTTCGTCGTCGCCGTCTCCGTGTCCCCGGCCGCCTTGGCGGCCAGCCCCTCCTGGATCGCGTCGGCCAGCTCGGTCTGCCCGGTGTAGTGGGCGACCTCGGGGTTGATCCGGGTGGTGAGGCTGTCGTCGTCGGACCAGCGGGCCTTGACCAGGCCCTGGGCGACGACCTGCTCGCCCACCACCAGCTGGACCCGCGAGGCCAGCTGCTCCTGGCCGATCGCCTTCGCGGCCAGCCGCACGCTCACGTGGTAGTCGCGGGACTCGTCGCCCCAGGAGCCGGTGGGGAAGGCGGAGGTCAGGGCGTTGACGGGCGTCCGCCGCGACGACAGGTCCTCCACCGTCGGCGCGACCTGCCGCACGAACATCACCTCCGCGCCCTGCGGCGCCCACACCCGCAGCTGCGCCTCCGCGACGCCGCGGGCCATCGAGCGCTGCATCAGCTCGGCGAACACCTGCTGCATCTGGCCGGCGTCGGGGATGATGTCGACCGTGCCCAGCAGGGCCTGCGCGATCCGCCGCACCTCGGCCACCTGCCAGTCGACGCCGACGCCGCGGCAGTCGCACTGGAACCGGCCGGCGACCCCCGCGATCGCGGTGCTCAGCTGCTCGGGCGTCTCGTTGTGGTTCTCGCCGTCGGTGAGCAGGATGGCGTGCCGCTGCGCGAGGGCCGGCACGGAGTCGAAGAGCCGGCCGGCCAGCGTCAGCCAGGTGCCCATCGCGGTCCCGCCGTCCGCGCGGAACTGGGCGATGGCCTGGTGGGCGGCGTGCCGGGCGGCGCTGTCCATCCGGACCAGGCCGGCGCCGCTGCGCACGGGCGGGAAGGCGAGGTAGGCCTGGTGGCTGCCGGCGACCACCGCGAACCAGGTGCCGTCGATGATCTGGTCGACGGCCGCCGCGGCGGCGATCTTGGCCGCCTCCAGCTTGGTGCGGCCCATCGACCCGGAGGTGTCGACGATGATGATCTCGCCCGCGTCGCCGCCGCCCGTCTGGCCCGCGGCCCCGGCGCCCGAGCAGGTCAGCGTGACGATCGCGTTGACGTCGGTGCCGCCGTCGGGCAGGAACTCGTTCTGGTAGACGCTGGCGCTGAACTCGGCCATCGGGTGAGGTCCTCCTCGGCTGGGTCCCGGACCTCGGTCCGGCTCGTGGCCTCAGTATGCCGGTCGAGGTGCCCGCCGGAGCCGGTGCGGGACGCCGCGGCCGGCGCGCGTCGGGCCTACGATCGCGGCCATGAGCTACGCCAGCAACCGCGAGCTGCGTCCGGGCCGGATCCGCTTCGCCGGCATCAGCCCCCGCGCCTACGAGCACCCGGCCGACCGCGGCGCCCTGGTGGCGCTGCGGGCCGTCCCCGGTTTCGACGCGGTCCTGAAGGCGGTGCTCGGCGCGGTCGGCGAGCGCAGCGAGCGGCTGCTCCACCTGGCCACCGCCGTCCGCGTCTCGGCGCGGCAGTACCCCGAGCTGCACGTCATGGTCGCCGAGTGCGCGACCGCCCTCGACCTGCCCCGGGTGCCCGAGCTCTACGTCACCCAGGACCCGCACCCGGACGCCATGACCCTCGGCACCGACCGGCCGATCATCGTGACCACCACCGGCATGCTCCAGCTGCTCGACTCCGACGGCATGCGCTTCGTCATCGGTCACGAGGTGGGCCACGTGCTGTCGGGCCACGGGCTGTACCGGATGGTGCTGACCCAGCTGGTGGCCATCTCGGCCAACGTGCAGTGGCTGCCGCTGGGTGCGTGGGGGCTGCGGGCCATCGTGCTGGCCCTGCACGAGTGGTACCGGAAGGCCGAGCTGTCGGCCGACCGGGCCGGCCTGCTCTGCACGCAGGACCCGGCCGCGGCCCTCAAGGTGCACGCCGCGCTGGCCGGGGCCCTGGACCCCGACGACATGGACGTCGCCGGCTTCCTCGACCAGGCCCGGGAGTACCAGTCCAGCGGCGACGTCCGGGACTCGGTGCTCAAGCTGCTGCAGATCTCCGGCCAGTCGCACCCGATGGCCGCGCTCCGCGCCGCCGAGCTGCAGCAGTGGGCCGCGGGCGGGGAGTACCGCGCCATCCTGGGCGGGGACTACCTGCGCCGCGAGGACGACGCGAGCGCGCCGATCAGCGACGACGTCCGGGCCGCCGCCGCGTCCTACCAGAAGACCTTCGCCAGCTCGTCCGACCCCCTGGTCAGCCTGGTCGGCAAGCTGGGCGCCGCCGTCGGCACGGTGGGGGGCTTCGCGGCCACCCGGGTGCGCGACTGGTGGCAGACCCAGGGCCGCCCGCCCGGCACCCCCTGAGCGGCGGCGCGCACGTCCGGTCCCGCGCCCTGAGCCCGTCGAGGGGCCTTCGACAGGCTCAGGCCGCGGGGGGTGGGCTCGGGCCGCGGGGGGTGGGCTCAGGCCGCGGGTGGGCTCAGGCGTGCCGGGCGAGGGCGACGCTGATGTTGTCCCGACCGCCCTGGGCGTTGGCCCAGTCGACCAGGGCCGCGGCCAGCGGGAGGGGGTCGGGACCGGTGGTGGCCTGCGTCGCCGCGACCAGGGCCTGCAGCTCGCCCGCGTCGGAGCAGTAGTTCCACAGGCCGTCGGAGCAGACCATCAGCCAGCCCGGCGCCTGCAGGGTGAGGGAGCCGGTGCGGGGCACGACGTCGGTGCTGTCGCGGCCCAGCCACTTCGTGATCGCGTGCGCCTGCGGGCCGTTCTCGGCCTCGACCCGGTCGACCCCCATCTCGATCCGCACCTGCGCCATGGAGTCGTCGACGCTGAGCTGCAGCGGGTCGCCGGCGCCGGCGTCGGGCAGCCAGTAGACCCGGCTGTCGCCGACGGTGCCGAAGACCACGAGCTCGCCCTCGAGCACCGCGGCGGCGAAGGTGCAGGAGGCGGCGTTGTCGCTGTCCGCGGCGGTGTTGGCGATCACGGCCTCGTTGGCCTGGGCCGAGGCGACGCCGAACGACTGCGCCAGCGCCGCGGCCCGGCTGGCGGTGACGCCGAGGCCGGTGGCCCGCGCCGCGACCAGCACGTCCCGGGCGCTCCGGGCTCCGGCGAGGGCGGCGACGTCGGAGTCGGTGGAGGTCGAGACGCCGTCGCAGACGACGAGCACGGCGCGGGAGCCGGGCTCGGGGTCGGCGGCGACGGCGGTCGCGTCCTCGTTGCGGTGGTGGCGGACGCCGCGGTCGCAGACGGCGGCGACCCAGGCGGCGGGCTGCTCGACGTAGTGGTCGCGGGGGCTGCGGGCCAGGGTGCCGCAGGTGGTGCAGTAGCCGTCCTCGCCGACGACACCCCCGCAGCTGGTGCAGGGCGGTGCGGCGGCGGGCTCCGGGGTGGCTGTGACGGCCGTCGCCCCCACCGGCCGGCTGAGCTCGACGGGGCTCTCGGCGCCGGTCTCGACCACGGTCACCGCCTCGGTGGTGGGGCTGAGCGGGGCGCCGCAGGCCTCGCAGAAGCGCTCGGCGTCGGTGACCTCCGCTCCGCAGGAGGGGCAGGTCAGACGGGCGGCAGCCGGTGCCGGGGGAGAGGTCTCGGTCATCGCAGGGTCCACCTTCGCACCTCGTTGGCCTGGTCCACCAGCGACCACCGGCGCTGCTCGTCGTCCTCGGTCGCCGCCCACCGCCGGTAGGCCGCCTCGAGGCCGTCCCGCAGCTCCTCCGACCGGGCGGCGTGGGCACCGATCCGGACGTCGTCGCGCGGCCCGCCCTGGTCCACCAGCGTCAGGGCCCGGGACAGGATCTGCACGCTCAGCTGCGCCTCCTCCTGGGGGTCCAGCCGCACCCCGCCGAGGCTGGCCATCGCCTGGCCCAGCGCGGGCAGGCCCTCGCCGTCCTCGGCCAGGTAGGACGCGCGCAGCCGGCGGGCGTCGGTGAAGCCGCGGCTGGTGGAGGGCACCAGGTCCAGCGCCTGCACGGCGGCGGTGACGTCGCCGCGGCCGCGCCGGATCCGGGCCAGCCCGAAGGCGGCGGGCGCGACGTAGTTGGCGTCGGTGCCGGCGCAGGTGCGGTACAGGCTCTCCGCGACCACCGACTCCCCGCCCCGCTCGCAGGCGACGGCCAGCGCCAGCTTGGGCGCCAGCTCGCCCGGCACCTGGCCGTAGACGGCGTTGAAGGCCGCCTGCGCGGCGGGGAAGTCCTCGCGCTGCAGGGCGGACAGCCCGCTCAGCCAGACGGCCCGCCACTCCCACGGGTCGTCGGCCAGCATGGCCTCGACGCAGCGCTCCACCTCCTGCGGTCGGCGGAGCTGCAGGGCCGCGCGGCCGCGCGCGAGCCAGATCTCGGGCGAGTCCTGCGGGGCGCTGGCGAGCAGCTGCAGCCGCTCGGCCGGGTCCTCGACGGCGGCATCGGCCAGCCGGCCGTACTGGGAGTCGCTCGTGTCGACCCGCAGCGCCGGCAGGGTGTCCCAGGCCAGCGTCGAGCCGAGCACGGCCGGCGCCTCGAACAGCACCGAGGCCGCCGAGGTCAGCGCCGTGCCCGGGGTCTGCTGGGCCACGACTTCGCGCAGCACGCCGAGCAGCTGGACGCGCAGCTCGTCGACGGAGGCGAAGCGGTCGGCCGGGTCGGGGGCGCAGGCCTTGGCGACCAGCCGGTAGAGCGAGTCGTGCTCGACGAAGAGGGGGGTCTCCTCGACCGGCGGCAGGCTGGCGACGTAGCGGGTCTGGTAGCCGCGGAACTCCGTCATCAGCACGACGAGGGTGCGGCCGATCGTGTAGATGTCGGAGGCGACGCTGGTGCCGAGCCGGGCCACCTCCGGGGCCTGGTAGCCGACGGTGCCGTAGATGGCGGAGTCGTCGTCGTCGAGCCGGCGGACGCCGCCGAGGTCGATGAGCTTGACCGCGTCGCCGACCTGGATGAGGTTGTCCGGCTTGAAGTCGCAGTAGACCAGGCCCAGCTCGTGCAGGTAGCTGAAGGCCGGCAGCACCTCGAGGATGTAGGCCAGCGCCTGGTCGACGGGCAGCGGGTCGAAGCTCCCGCCGTTCGCGCGCATCCGGGCCTTGAGGATCTGCTTGAGGGAGACCCCGCCGACGTACTCCATGACGATGTAGCCGGCGCCGTCGTGGGTGACGAAGTTGTAGATCTCGACGATCAGCGGGTGCTCGACCTGGGCCAGGAACTGCTGCTCCACGATCGCCACCGCCAGCGCGTCGGCGTCGCCGGTGTTCAGCAGGCCCTTGAGCACCACCCAGCGGTTGGAGACGTTGCGGTCGCGGGCCAGGTAGATCCAGCCGAGCCCGCCGTGCGCCAGGCAGCCGGCCACCTCGTACTGGCCGGCGACGACGTCCCCGGGGCCCAGCTTCGGCGTGAACGAGTAGGCGCTGCCGCAGCGCGGGCAGAAGCCTTCCGGGCGGCCGGGCCGGCCGTCGCGGGTCCGTCCGACGGCGTTGCCGCAGACCGAGCAGCTCCGCTTGTCCTCGGGGACGACCGGGTCCGTCATCACCGCCGCCGAGGCGTCGACGACGGGGGCCGGCGGGACGCGGGTCAGCCCGGCGCCGAGCCGCGCCGCCCGCATCCGCGTCGAGCTGGACCGCACCCGGGAAGTGACCGTCGAGCCCGCGGAGGCGGCGCGGCGGGAGCCGAGCGCGGTGGAGTCGAGGCGGCTCGAGCCCCGGGTCCGGGTCGACGCTGCGCCGGCCGGTCCCGTGGCGCCGCCGTCGTCCAGCGGGTGGCCTGCGCCGGCGGCGGCGGCGGTGCCGTCGGCCGTCGCCGGCCGCGGGCCGGGGCCGGCCGCCGAGGCGACCCCCGCCGGGGCCGGGGAGCCGCAGACGTCGCAGTAGCCGTCGACGTAGGACCCGGTGCAGCCCGGCTGGGTGCACCGGCCCGGCGCCAGGCCGACGGCGACCGGAGCGGCCCCGGTCGGCGCGGGGGCGGTGGTCGCAGGTGCGGGCGCCGCGGGGGCGGTGGGCGCCGCAGGGGAGCCGCAGACGTCGCAGTAGCCGTCGGCGTAGCTGCCGGTGCAGCCGGGCTGGGTGCAGGCGGTCACGGGTGCCGCTCCTCGGGTCGCGGGGTCCGGTCCAGGGTGGCGGTGCGGGGCCGCGGCGGGGCCGTCGCCGCACCCAGGTAGCTGAGGTAGAGGGCCACCAGCTGCTGCGCGATGCCCATCGGGCAGGGCCGCCGCTCCAGCGTCTCGGCGGCCAGCGCGTGACCGCGGCGGAGGTCGGGCTGCTCGGCGACGCCGAGGGCGGTGGCCTTGGCCCGCAGGGCGTCCAGCCGCGCGACCAGCTCCTCGTGGTCGCGCAGCGCCTGCCCGTAGGCGCCCTGGACCACCGACATCGCCCGGGAGACCTGCTCCAGCCGGTCGAGGTAGGCGTCCAGCGCGGCGGGGGTGTTGGGGACGGGCCCGAGGACGGAGACGTCGGGCACGGCGTACCGGGGGGCGGGGTCGACGGTGGCGACGCACTGCTGCACCAGCTGGGCCAGGGCGGCCTCCCGGGCCTCCAGCTCGGTGCGCAGCCCGCGGGCGCGCTCCAGCCGCGAGGCCGCCTCCCGGCGTCGGGCCGCGCCGACGATGAGGTCGCGCTCGGCGGTGGACGCCTCGATCTCCAGCGGGCCCAGCAGGCCGTCGACGTCGCCGCCGCGGCCGGCCTTGTCGCGCACGTCGGCCAGCCGGCGGGCCAGCCGGGCCGCGGTCGCCGCCCCCTCCTGCTGGTGCCGGCCGGCCGGCTCGGTGCCCACCTGCTCCCGGATCCGCTCCAGCTGCGCCCGCAGCGC